>JBGCEZ010000081.1:0-18457 GCA_045106735.1 Phycisphaerales bacterium
ACGCGGTCGGCGACGGCATCGCCGATGGACGTTCGGGCGATCAGGGCGGCGGCGAGGACGAACGGAAGCAACATCAATCCTTCGGGCCACAGTCGACCGTTTCCCGAAAGGGTGAAGCCCATCAGCGTGATCACGCCCACCCAGACGGTCAGGAAGATCAAGCCGGGGACGGTCGCCCGGGTGAAACCGGGGGCGGGAATGCGGATTTCGCTGCCGGCGGCGGTCGCGAACACGGTGGCCGATCGATCGTCATTGGCCGCGAACGCGCCGGCCGCCGGTTCTTCGGCGTGCCGCCGCGGGCTGGCCGGGCCGAGCCGATCGCCACAGTTCAGGCACGTGTCGCGGCCATCGGCATCGGCATGAGCGTGGTCGTCGGCGTCCTCAATCGTGAGGCTGTGGCAGGAATCGCATTGGCGAATGGACACGTGGGCGGGTTCCGTGGAGACGCGGATCGGGGAGGCGAATCACCATTGTGCCTTCGCCGGTCGGATCGGGCGCGCGATCCGCTACAGTGTCGCGGTGACCCGTTCCAGTTGCGTCGGGAGTACGCCGCTCATGCAGCGCATCGCCGTTCCGGCTTCGGCCCCTCTATCCGCGGATGACCCCGCGCTTCCGGCTGCGGATTCGACCGCGGATGTGGGTGCGCTTGCGTCCGGCGGCTGGGCGGTGCACGGGGCGAGGGAACGGCCACGGGTGGCGATTGCCGGGGCGATTGTGATTGGCGCTTTTGGTGCGGCGGCCGGCGGTTTCATGGAGCATCCCGGCTGGGGTGTGGTGGCCATCGTCGTTCTGCTGCTGGCGTGCCGCGACTTCTTTCTTCCGGTGCACATTCGGATCGACCAAGATTGCGTCGAACGACGCACCGTCCTGGGAACCCGTCGCCTGGCCCGGACGTCCGTCCGTCATCTGGAAACCCGGCCGGGATCCTGGCGCGTGTCGACCCGCGGGATGGCCGGCCGATTTGATCCGCGGGCGATCGTCGTCCCGATGCCGGCAGGCCATGGCGAGCGGGCCACGGCCGCCCGCGTTATCGAATCCTTGAGCCCGGCGACCGCAGCATGAGCGGGCCCGACGCGTCATCTCGCGAAGCGCAAGCCGCAGCCGCGTCGGCCGCGGCCGATCCCGGACCCCCGCGAGGATGGCGGAACGCGGTGCGGCACGCCTTTGCGATCAAGGACACCGGCCCGGCGGAACCCACGCCAGAGCAGGCAGACACGCTCGATCGCCTCGGCCGCTTGCTCGAACGCCGCGGGTTGACCACGCCGGGCTTGATCGCCCTGGAAATGGCCCGCCCGCTCAACGGGGTGGCGAGTGCCGCGATGCAAGTGCTTCAGCCGACCCTCGACGCCGCGTTGCCGCGGCACCTCTCTGATCGCGCTCGCGGCATGTCGCAATTCTTGGAACACCGCGGCAGCATCGACACCATGGTCGACGTCCTCGCCAAGGCTGAGGCGCGCGGTGAACGTGGCGGGCCGGATGACGCTGCGAACGCCGCCAACGCCGCCGACTCCGCCACACAACCCGCCGAATCCCACCAAACCAGCGAACCTGGCCCGCCCTCCGATCCCACGCGGCCCGCTGCGTCGGCCGACTCCAATGAAGACCTTTCGGATCCGCCCCGCGGAAACGCCCCATGACCGACATTGACCCGAGCCGGATCAACGTGATCCTCGCCACCGATTGCGGATCGACCACCACCAAGGCGATTCTCATTCAGCGCGTGGATGGCGTGTACCGCCAGACGCATCGCGGGGAAGCTCCCACCACCGTGGAAGAGCCGTTCGCCGACGTCACCATCGGCGTCAGCAATGCGGTGACCGAAGTCGGGGAACTGTCCGGGCGAAAGCTGGTCGACGATGACGGCCGGATCATCACGCCGGCCACCGATGGCCCGGACGGGCCGCGTGGCTGCGACATCTACATCTCGACGTCCAGCGCCGGCGGTGGCCTGCAGATGATGGTCGCCGGGGTGGTGCGGGAAATGACTGCGGCGAGCGCCAAGCGGGCCGCACTCGGCGCCGGGGCGATCGTGATGGACACCATCGCGGCCAACGACCGGCGTCGCCCGCACGAGCAGATTCAGCGGATCCGAGAGCTGCGTCCCGACATGATCTTGCTTTCCGGTGGCACCGACGGCGGCGACACCCGCAAGGTCACCGAGATCGCCGAGCGCATCGGGCCCGCTCGTCCCCAGCCGCGGTTCGGCGGGGCATACCGGATGCCGGTCATCTTCGCCGGCAACACCGAAGCCGCGCCGATGATCCAGGAGACCTTCAAGGGTGAACCGATCGACTTGCAAGTCGTCGAGAACCTGCGGCCGGTCCTGGAACAAGAGAACCTCGCCCCGGCCCGCGACGCGATCCACGACATGTTCTTGGAACACGTCATGGCCCACGCTCCCGGGTACCAGAAGCTCATGGACTGGACGGACGCGCCGATCATGCCCACGCCGGGCGCCGTCGGCAACATTCTTCAAACGATCGCCGAGCGCCAGGGCCTGAACGCCGTGGGCGTGGACATCGGCGGGGCGACCACCGACGTCTTCAGCGTCTTTGATGGCACGTTCAACCGGACCGTGTCGGCGAACCTCGGGATGAGCTATTCCATCTCGAACGTGTGCGCGGAAGCGACCATGGCCAGTGTGCTCCGCTGGGTGCACTTTGACATGGACGAGCGCGAGCTTCGCAATCGCGTGAAGAACAAGATGATCCGGCCGACGACGATCCCGCAGTCGATCGAAGCGCTGGTCTTCGAGCAGGCCGTCGCGCGGGAAGCGCTGCGTCTGGCCTACGAACAGCACAAGGCGTTCGCGACCACGCTCAAGGGCGTGCAGCAGCAACGCACCGTCGGCGACACGTTCAGCCAGCAAACGGGCGGGCAGACGATTGTCGACAACATGAAGCTCGACTTGCTCGTCGCCTCCGGCGGCGTGCTGAGCCACGCCCCGCGGATGGAACAGACGGCGATGATGCTCGTCGACGCGTTCCAGCCGGAAGGCGTCACGGCTCTGGCCAAGGACTCGATCTTCATGATGCCGCACCTTGGCGTGCTGGCCCAGGTCCACCCGCAGGCCTCGCTTGAAGTCTTTGAGCGCGACTGCCTGGTCTACTTGGGTACCTGCGTTGCGGCTCGCGGCGAAGGCAAGCTCGGCAAGCCGTGCTTCACGTGGGAGCTCCGCGGCGACGGCGTGTCGGCCAGTGGGTCCATGGCCGTCGGCGACCTGCAACGAGCGGCGCTGCCCGCCGGCGCGAAGGCCACCGTGGTGATCGAACCGGCCCGCGGATTCGACCTCGGGGCTGGCCCCGGGAAGCGGCTCGAACGTGAAGTACGCGGCGGCCACGTCGGCGTGATCTTTGACGCCCGCGGCCGTCCGCTGATGGTGCCGGAGGATCGGGCCGACGGTCGGGCGTGCGTGGCCCAATGGGCCAAGTCGATGGGGCAGTTCGAGGACGCCGCACCCGCGGCGGCCGGCTGAGGAGAGCGAGATGGCCCAGGCATATACCCCCGGACTCAAGGTCAGCCCCGCCGTGACGCATCGCGTCCGCCGCGTGCTGCCCATCAGTGGCGACGTGCTCGTGGCCGAAGGCGACCGCGTGGTCGCCGATCAGGTCGTGGCCCGCACCTTCATGCCCGGCTCGATCACACCGGTCAACATGGCGAACCAGCTCTCGGTGCCGCCCGGCGACGTGAAAGAGCTCATGCTCAAGGGCGAGGGCGAGGCGGTTGCCGTCGGTGATCCGCTGGCCCGCACCAAGGGCATGTTCGGCCTGATGAAGACGACGGTGACGAGCAAGCACGAGGGGACGATCGAAACCCTCAGCGACGTCACTGGGCAGTTGATCATTCGCGGCGAACCCATGCCGGTGGAAGTCCGGGCCTACATGGACGGCCGGGTGGTCGAAGTCATCCCGGGCGAGGGCGTCGTGGTCGAGAACGACGTGGCGTTCATCCAGGGGATTTTCGGCGTCGGCGGCGAAGGACACGGCCGTTTGGCCATGGTCGCGGCCGATCCCGGGCAGGAACTCAAGGCCGACATGATTACGTCCGAGCACGCCGGGTGCATCGTGGTCGGGGGGGGGCGCGTCTGGCACGAGGCCGTCCGCAAGGCAATCGAAGTTGGCTGCGCGGCCGTGGTCGCCGGCGGCATTGATGACCAGGATCTCCGCGAGATCCTGGGCTATGACCTTGGCGTGGCGATCACTGGCTCGGAGAAGATCGGCACCACGCTCATCATCACCGAAGGCTTCGGGGACATCTCGATGGCCGACCGGACCTGGCGCATGCTCGCGGCCCGGGAGGGCTCGATCGCGTCGGTCAACGGGGCGACGCAGATCCGGGCCGGCGTCATGCGGCCGGAACTGATCGTTCCCCGCACCGGCCAGGAGATCGACGCGGGCGGGGACAAGAAGTATGCCGCGGGCGAATTGGTGATGGGCCGGCCGGTCCGCATCATTCGCGATCCGTACTTTGGCTTGCTCGGCGAGGTCGCCGGACTGCCGACGGATCCCTTCGTGCTCGGTTCGGGCTCGAAGGCACGCGTGCTTGAGGTGGCGCTGGCATCGGGTGAACGGGTGACCGTTCCGCGGGCGAACGTCGAACTGATCGAAGAATGACGCCCCTTGGCGTTTCGATGGATGCGGTGGCGGGATGGCCCGTCGCCCACGGAGGCTGGACGATGCAGACTGAGCATGAGCCGGGGCCGACATGTGCGGTATCCGATTCGCCGCCCGACGGACGCCCCGGAGCCGCCGCTGAACGCGGCCGATCGGCCCGGTGGCCGGCCGCGTGGAAGTGGGTCGCTGCCGCCCTCGGCATGACCGCCATCGCGCTCGGCCTCGCCGCGCCGGCAACCGGCCAGGACGCCGCGGACGCCGCCGCCGCAGCCACACCAGTGGTGAACCCGCCATCGAACGTGACGGCCATCGACCGACCGCTCGACGGCGGAAACGCCATCATCGTCCGGTGGAGTGCGGCGGCCGGCGACGGCACCGATGTGCTGTCCTACCGCGTCGAACGCACGCTCAATCCCGATGAGATCGCTGCAGCCGACGCGCGACGCATCCGCGACGCGATGGATGCGGCCCGCACCGCGGTCATCGCCAGCGTGGTGGAAGGCGACGCCGCCCCGGGGATCGCCTCCCTGTCGGACGAAGCTCGCGCCGCCCTGCGAACGGCCCGGGCCGACGCGGCCGAGGCAGCACGGGCCGCGACCCAGGCAGCGATCGACGCCGAACGGACCCCCGAGCGATGGACGTTCGTTGGGGTGGTCTTGGCCGACGAACGTGCCGCGGACGGCGAACCCTACGAACTCGTCATCGACTCGCTCGCCCGTTTGCTCGAGCCGGTCGAAGCCGACGCCGACGCGAACGCGAGCTCTGACGCCGAGTCCGCCGCCGCCGAGTCCGCCGTCGCGGCCGCACCGCTCCCCGCGACCTACCGCGTGCGAGTCGCCGCCGTCGACGCCGACGCCAACCGGAGTGTGGCCGTGGCCACGGCCGAGCCGGTCGGCCCCCGCGAGCAATACTTCGATGGGAGCCGCGGCTGGCTGCTGTTCTTCCTGATCCTCTTCGGCGGGGCCGTCGTCGTCTTCATCCAGCTCGCCCGATCGGGCCGCGAGATGAAGGTGCGCAAGATCGCCGGCCTGGAAGCGGTCGACGAGGCCGTCGGCCGGGCAACCGAGATGGGCCGCAGCGTGCTCTTCGTGCCCGGCATCCAGGACATGAACGAGATCCAGACCATCGCCGGCATCACCGTGCTGGCCCGGGTGGCCAAGACGGCGGCCGAGTACGACGCCCGCGTCGAGGTGCCGACCGCCCGTTCACTGGTGATGACCAGCGCCCGCGAGACGGTGCAGGCGGCCTACCTCACCGCCGGCCGGCCGGACGCGTACGACGAAGACCTCATCTACTACGTCACCAACGAGCAGTTCGGCTACGTCGCGTACCTCTCGGGCATGATGGTCCGCGAGAAGCCGGCGGCGTGCATCTACATGGGTGCGTTCTACGCCGAGAGCTTGATCCTGGCCGAGACCGGCAACTCGATCGGTGCGATCCAGGTCGCGGGCACGGCCCAGCCAGCCCAGTTGCCGTTCTTCGTGGCCGCCTGCGACTACACGCTGATCGGCGAAGAGTTTTACGCCGCCTCGGCCTACTTGTCGGGGTCGCCGGCCGAGCTGGGGTCCCTCAAGGGACAGGACGCCGGCAAGGTCATCGTCGGCATCTTGATCGTCAGCGGCGTGTTGCTCATGACCCTCGGGGCCGTCACCGGCGGCCCGGAATCGGTGTTCACCGGATTGGCCGAAGGCCTGCGGGAGATTCTCAAATGACCGATGTCCGCACGCACCGTCCAGCCCCGGGTGAAGGGAGCCAGGCATGAAACGCACCGTTCCGCTGCTGATCGCCATGCTCAGCGGCTACATCATGATCATCGCGTTCTTCATCCCCGCCACGCAGAGCTGGGGAGAACTGGTCACCGACTGGTTCAACATCCTCGCCGCGGTCGCCTTCATTCTTGGCGGCGGCAACCTGGTGATGAACAACCTCCAGAAGATCAGCGACCGGTCGGCGGGCTGGGCCTACGCCGCCATCGCCCTGATCGCGTTCTTCATCACGCTCGCCGCGGGCTTGCTGAAGATCGAGGTGCCGCCGGCCGCCAACTCGCCGGCTTCGGCCTGGAGCGGTGAAGTCTCCAGCGAAGGCGGCCTGTTCTGGTGGCTCTACGAGTTTGCGTTCAAGCCGCTGACCGCGACGATGTTCGCGATGCTCGCGTTCTACGTGGCGTCGGCCGCCTTCCGGGCGTTCCGGGCCAAGAACACCGAAGCGATCCTGCTTCTGGGAACCGCGTTCATCATCCTGCTCGGCCGGACGTTTGCCGGTGCGGCCTTGACCGGATGGCTGCCCGACTCGCTGGCCTTCCTGAAGTTCGAGAACATCACCGTGTTCATCATGCAGGCGTTCAACACCGCCGGCAGCCGCGCGATCATGATCGGCATCGCCCTCGGGACGGCATCGGTCGCGCTGAAGATCCTGCTCGGTGTGGACCGGTCGTACATCGGCGGGGGGGACGATTGACATGATTGCCAAACTGCTCGACATCGATCGACGTTGGATCTTTCTGCTCATGTTGCTGGCCGTGGCGATTCCGATCCTCACGCAGGCGACGTTCCCCGAAGTGCCGACCGGCCTGGCCAAGACGACCTTCGACAAGATCGAAGCCTTGGACGCTGGCGACCGCGTGTACATGGCCTTTGACTTTGACCCGGCCAGTGAGGGTGAACTTGGCCCCATGGCCACTTCGTTCACCCGGCACGTCTGCGAGCTGGCTCGCCAGCGGAAGCAGGCCGGTGAGCCGCCGATCCGCATGTACTTCGCCACGCTCTGGCCGGCCGGGACGCCGCTCATCCAGAAGACGATCGACGAAGTCATCAAGGCCGACTTCCCCGAGCTCCAGGAGCACGAGGACTGGGTCAACCTTGGCTTCAAGGCCGGCGAGGACGGCGTCATCAAGGTGGTGGCCACGGACCTCCGGCAGATGTACCTCTCCGATACGAACGGAGTCCCGCTCTCCGAGATCGAAATGATGAAGGGCGTGGGTTCGATCCGCGATTTTGACCTCATCATCAACGTCTCGGCCGGATTCCCGGGCACGAAGGAGTGGGTGCTCTACGCGGTCACGCCGTTCGCCGAGGACGTCGAAATCGTCGCGGGGTGCACCGGAGTGCAGGCACCGCTGCTGTATCCGTACATCCCCCAACAGTTGCCGGGCCTGCTCGGAGCGATCAAGGGAGCGGCCGAGTACGAGGCACTCGTGCTCGAGGCCTACGGCAACCGCAATGAAGATGGCACCCTCGACGAACCCGGAAAATACACCCAAGGAAGTCGCCGCATGGGGCCGCAGCTTGTGGCCCACGTCTTGATGGTGATGCTCATCGTCGCGGGCAACGTTCTGTACTTCATGGCCCGTCGCCGGGGGATAGCCTCATGAGCAAGGACAACCTTACGTGGCTCGGCGTGATTGCCGTCGGCATCATCTTGCTGGCCGTCAACGCCCTGATCATCAATCCGGGCGCCGGCAGCACGTACGTGCGGGCGACCGACCATGCGTTCGCCAATGTCGCGCCGGACGGCGCGTCACCCGAGTGGGTCGAGCTTGACAGCGCGGCTTCGCTCGACCACGACATCGCGAACTTGTCCGACGATCGAATCGAACGTTGGACAACGTATTCGAGCGCCACGCCGAACGATTACCGCGCGGCGGAAGCCGCCGCGTCCGCGTCCGGAACGCCCCAGACGAGCGTGCGTTGGAGTGCATCACGCACCTTCGGTACGTGGCTGGCCGCGCTCTTCACCCTCGCGGTGCTGAGCTTCCTGATTCGGGACAACCCGCTGTACAAGATCGCCGAGGCGATCGTGATCGGCGTGTCGGCCGCGTACTGGATGGTCGTGGGATTCTGGGGCACGATCGTCCCGAACCTGATCGGCAATCTGGACCCGCGCTTGGTGACGGGCTGGGTGCTGCCGGACTTCGAACGCGGCGATCCGATGATCCCGGTGAACGTTGGCGGCGGCGACGTGGACATCCTGCTGCTGGTCCCGCTGGTCCTCGGCGTCATGCTGCTGTGGCGATTGGCGCCGTCCGGGGGCTGGATCAGCCGTTGGCCGATGGCCCTGATCATCGGCGTCTTCTGCGGCATCCGCTTCGTCGGATTCCTGCAGGCGGACTTCCTGAGCCAGATCCGCGCGACGATCGTGCCGCTCATCGTGATGGGCGATGGCGGGTTCGACCTCGGCGACACGCTCAAGCACATCGTGATCGTGGTCGGCGTGCTCTGCTGCCTGGTGTACTTCTTCTTCTCGATCGAGCATCGCGGCGGTGTGGGCAAGGTCGCCCGGGTCGGGATCTGGTTCCTGATGATCACCTTCGGCGTGGGCTTCGGCTACACGGTGATGGGCCGCATCGCGCTCCTGGCCATCCGGCTGGAGTTCTTGTTCGACGACTGGCTCTGGCTGATCGATCCACGAGGCGTCCGGGCGGAGGACGCCGAGGCGGTCGCCATGCTCGGATCGGCGGCGATCCAGGGTCTGGCGTTGGCCAGCGAGTGGACCGTCGTGCTGTTGGGCCTGATTTCCTGAGCGACGCCGGCAAAGCTTGATCCGTCGGGGCGGAGGGCGGCCTACGCTGCTTCGCCCGCGGGCCGCCCCGCGCGTTCGATGCGTTGGTCGGGGCGGGTCGATGTGTCGGATATCGCTGGCTGGGGTCGCGTCCTGCGGGCCCGTGAGCAGGGGCCGGGCGGTCCGGGCCAGTCGGCCACGATGGCGAGATCGGCGGGCCCGGTCACGCCGAGGTCGGGGCACGGGAAGGAATCGCACGATGGCGATCGGAATCGATGCAGGCCAATCGCCTGAGTCTGGCGAGGCTCCGAACGCCCTGCGCGCCGGCATGCTGACCGCGGTCAGCGAGTGCGGACGGTTCGTCGTCTTTGATGCCGACACGCCCGACCCGCCGCCGGACCAAGCGCCGTTCGACGCGTGGCTTGAAGCCAGCGAGGCAACGAAGAGTGCGATGGGCTGGAGCATGCCAGCGGGCGCGGCCGCTGTGGCCGGTGGCCGGTCCAAGCCGGCGGCCCGTCGTCGCCGCTTTCGCCCGACGCCCGGCGTCCGGGTCGAGGTGCTCATCGGATCCGGCGAGGCGAGTGCTTCCGGCGCGGCCGCCGGCGAGCCTCCGAACGTGGTGCCGGTCATGCAGGGGCGGGTGCATCTGGCCACCGGCCGTGCGTGCATCGCCGGCATCGACGAAGCGTTTGCCGCCCGCAATGCCGAACTGCACCCCGGTGCGTTCGGCGACGTCATCGAACTCCGCCCTGGCGACTACGCGGTGGAAGTGGAACGCCTTGACTGGCCGGCCGATGTACGACGTCGACTGTCGGAAGCGGTTCGCGAGCAATGGGCCCGCCGCGGCGACGCGGTGATCGCCGGCACGGTGTACCGCGGCGTTCCGCTGCTGGTGATCGTCGGCTTGGCCGTGGCCGCGGGGCTCGTCATGTGGCTGGTCGACGGCGGCCTCGCCGCGCGGATCGGCGGCATTGGCCGACTCGTCCACGGGTTGATCGTGGTGGCCGCCGGTTTGGCGGCGTGGGCCGGCTTGGTGCGCGGCGGTGGGTTCCGGGCGCTCACACGCTATTCCGAACTGCAGGCGGCCATGCGTGATGCGTGTCCGGACCTTCGCGTGCGGCTGCGCCGGATCCGTTCTGCGGGGGCTGACGTGGCGACGGATCTGGCGGACAAGGTCCGTGCATCGGGCGACGATGATGCGGCAGACCCGGCAGACCCGGCGGATGCAGCGGCGCGCGGCTGATCGCGTTCGTCCCCCAACCCGTGCGGCGGGCGGCACGCTTCTTCACATGTTCTTTCGTGCGGGGGCGATACCGTCCGGCCATTCGCGTCGCCGTGCTGGCTTACGGCCGACCATGGTCATCCGGCACCGCTGCGATGCGCGGCTGCTGCGGATCGATTGACATCGTGGCTCCCGCTGGGAACCGGCGATCCGCATTCGGAATCTCGAACACGCAGCGAACCGTTTGGGTCGCCGCGTCGACGTACGCCTCGGCGGTGCGCAGCCGGGCGGAGACGGTCTCGGGCGTTGCGGCGCCGGGAACCGTCGCCTGCAGGGCGTACCACGCGCCGACTTCGAGCGTCGTCCACGTGTCAATGGGCAGATTGAATTCGATGTCGAGGCTGGTGAGGTCGACGAGCAGCATCAGCGGTTCGCGTCGTTCGATCGATTCGCCGGGTCGGCCGAAGACCCGAACGATGCGCCCGTCGAACGGGGCAATGACGCGATGTTGGTCGAGGCGGGCGGACTCGTAGTCAAGGTTCCGGCCGGCCTGGCGTTGGTCTTCTTGGGCGCTGAGCAAGTTCGCCTCCGCCTGCGCCACGCGGAAGACGGATTCTTCGAGCTCGAACTCGGTGGCCGCGCCGCTCTCTTCCAAGCCTCGTTGGCGGCGCTCTTGGAGGGCCAGATCCTGTTCGGCGTACGCGATTGCCCCGCGGCGGGCGGCGGAGAGCTCGGCGGCGGCGACGGACGCGGCCGCGACCCGGTCGTCCATCCGGGCGAGCAGCGTGCCGCGGGTCACGGCGGCGCCTTCGCGGACCGCCACGTCGGCCAGAACGCCGTCGAAAGGCACCGCGAGTTCAGCTTGACGCGTCGGGCGGGTGATCCCGATCGCCGGGGCGGCGGCGCCAAGACGGAGCGAGCGGCCGGGATCGAATGCGCGTTCGTCACCGGCAAGGACGGTTGACGCGGGACGTCCGTCGGCGTCGACGATCATCGCGGCGCCCGATCGTGGGCCGGCGGCGGGGTCGATGATCGCGGTGCCAAGGAACATGGCGGCGACGGACGTGGCGATCAGGAACTTCATCGGCGGGGCTCCGGCCAGAGGGAGGGGCGGGGGCCTTCGGCGCTTCGAATTGGCGCCCGCCGTCCGAGTGGCATCGACCGGACAGGGGCCGGAGTACAAGCGCACGGATCGCCTTCGCCAAAAGCTCGCGGCGGAAAGCATTATCGGACGCACGAGGCCCCACTCGGTCGGTCGCCGGCCCGGGTCCGTGGGGGCCGGATTTCGTCGCCGACCCGCCCGCCCGCCCGCCCGCCCGTCCGCCCGCCAGCCCGCCAGCCCGTCAGCCAGTCAGTCAGTCAGTCAGTCAGTCGGCCAGTCGGCCAATCAGTCAGTCAGCCAGTCAATCAGCCAGCCCGCCACTCGGTCAGTCGGCCTCGGGCCTCCTCGACGTCGTATCAACCCTTCCGGCCGGCGGTCGCCCGGGCCGCGGCCTTGGCGTTTCGCGGCGGCGGCTGCGGACGGCTGAACACCATCTGCGATTCGGTCGAGTCGCTGGCGCGATATCGATATCCCGCGATGCGGCAGTCCCGGAGGTCGCCGGGTTCGGTGGCGCGTTCCTCGGCCACCCAGCGGGCGATCATCCCGCGAGCTTCCTTGGCGAACAACGCAAGCGTTCGCGACTTGCCGTCCTTCACGTCTCGGAAGACCGGCGTGATCACCGGAACCGGCAGCCGCTGCACATCGACCGCCCGGGCGTACTCCTGGCTGGCGGCCATCACGACCGCACGGGCGCCGGTCGCGCGGATGTCGGCGATCAGCCGGTCGGTGATGCGATCACCCCAGAATTCGTAGAGCGAACGCCCGCGAGCGGTCTTCAGCGTCGTGCCCATTTCCAGGCGGTACGGAAGCATGGCATCCAGCGGACGAAGCAGGCCATACAGACCCGAGAGGATGCGGACATGGTGTTGCACCGCCGGGAAGTCCTCGAGGGCAAGCGTGTCCACATCAAAGCCGCGGTACACGTCGCCGCGAAACGCGAGGATGGCGGCCCGGGCGGTGCCGCGGGCCGGCGTGGCCGTCCAGTCTTGGAATCGTTGCCGGTTCATCTCGGCCAGCGGATCGCTGATCGACATGAGGGTCGAGAGTTGGGCGACGGAACGCTTCCGCAGGCCTTCGACGAGCTCGGCCGCGTCGTCCAGGTCGCGGGGGCGCGTGGTTCGGACGCGGGGCGTCGGCGATTCGAAGTCGAGCGTCTTGGCCGGCGAGAGCAGAACGAGCATTGGCGCGGACATCCAGTGTTGGGGGGGCTTCTGGAAGACGTGGGCGAGACGGATGCGAGACGTGTACGAGACGGATCCGAGGCGGATGGAGGTGTTTCGGCGACCGCCGGGAAGTGGCCGGGCAGCGGACCCCTCAGGCTCGAGATGTTCGGGCGGGCCGCCAGCCGACCGATCACGGGCGATTCGCGGGTCGAGCACCACAGGGGGATCGCCGGAGGACGATAGTCCGCTCGCCGGCGGGCGGCGCGGGGGCCAGCGGCGATAGCATCTCTTGGGCCGCCGCGCGATTCGTTTCGTCGCGTCGTCGGTTCAAGGCCCTCGGGGTCAGTGAGAGGACGAATTGCCCGTGACGCACGCTCGCCGACGCATGTTGCCTCCTGTGCCCTCCGCGGTCATCACCGCCGCCGGTGCGATTCTTGTCGCCGCCGCAGGCGTGGCGTCGCCGCGGGCCGAAGGGGCAGGGGCCGCGACGACCCGGCCCGCAACCACCGCCGCCGCGACGCCCGCCGCGACGACCCGGGCCACAACCACCGCTGCCGCGACGCCCGCCGCCGACACCGTTCCCGCTGCCGCAGCCTTCGCCACCGACGAAGAACCGCGACTGCGCCCCGGTCAGTTGATTGCGGCGATGGGCGACTTGGACGAGCCGGTGGCCGTCTTGATGCTGCCGGGCGGCGAAGTGGTCGTGGCCGAAGCGGCCGGCGGCCGGCTCCGGGTGTACGACCCGCCGTCGGTCCCTGACCCGCTGCCACCCGCGCCGACGGCGAACGAGATACTTGATCCTGGCCGGACCGTGGTGCCGCCGCCATCCCTGCGGCTGAACCGCGTCGTCGGCCGGCCACTGGATCGCGGGAACGAGCGCGAACGCACAGCCGAACGCTTTGACATCGCCCTCGAACGCCCGGTCTCGCTTGCGCGCTTCGGCGCCGGCCGCCTGGCCGTCGGCGATTCCGCCGCGCGAACTGTTTGGTTGATCGACGACGCCGGCGGCCACGAGCGGCTCACCGATCGACCCGGGTTCATCGCCGCGTTTCCCGGTTCCGGCGGCGAGATTCAAGGCCCGCACGGGCTGGCCACGAACGGGTCGCAATTGGCCGTGACCGAGTCCGTCACCGGCCGCGTCTTGGTCATGCGGGTGGGCGACGCCGACATTGATCAGGCGGCGGCCATCGATCCATCGCCGCCGCTCCGCCGTCCCGTCGGCCTTTCGTTTACCGGCGATGGCGCGTTGCTCGTGGCCGACGCCGACGCCCCGCGCATTCGCCGCTTCATTCGCGCGGCCGACGGCGCCTGGACCGAGGGCCCGGGCTTTGGTGACTACGGTCCGTTTCCTGGCTTCTACGAAGAGCCGGCGGACGTCGACGCGGTGGACGGCGGCGTCTTGGTCACCGACGTCCGCACCCATCGCTTGCAGTGGCACGGCGACGATGGCACGTTCATCGAAGCCTGGGGCATCCACGCGCGCCGGCCCCACGAAGCGGGCGGCGTGATTCACTATCCGGCGGACGTCGCCCTCGACCCCGCCGGGCGTTGCCTCGTGCTGGCCGAGCCGCGCGAGATGCGCGTCCAGATCTTCGCCCGCAACCCGCAGCCCTTCGACCCCAACCTGCGCGTCGTGCCCCCGGCAATTCCGCGCGACGCCCACTTCGGCCCGCGGATCGGCCTTGGCCGCGATCTTCTCGTGCTGGCCGAGCCCGATGCCCACCGCGTGCATCTCTTTGACGTCCGCCGTTCGGTGCCGATTGTGGTCGGCAGCTTCGGGGAGCGGGGCCGCGGCAACGGCCTGCTCTTGCGCACGACCGGACTGCTGCTCAACGAAACGGAAGGGATCATTGATCTCGTCGACGCGGCCAAGGCGCGGCTTCAGCGGCTGCGGCTCCGCTGGGAGCCGGGCGAGCCCACCGGTTTCAAGCCCGAGCGTTTTCGCTTTGCTCGCTTTGTGCCCTTCGCGGCCATTGCCCACGGGCGCGAGGGAGCCGGCGGGGTTGCCGTTCCGGGACTGGGCTTTGGCGGCCCGGTGGCGCTGCGTCCGGGACCAGATGGGCGGCGACTGTTGGTCGATCCGCTCGGCGACCGCATCATCGTCCTTGACGACCAGCTCCAACCCGTGCTGAACACGGACGGGCGGCCGATGGTCTGGGGAGGTCGCGGCACGGAACTCGGTCAGTTCCGACGTCCGACCGACACCGCTCGGTCGGCGGACGACGAGGCCGTCTACGTCGTTGACGCCGACAACCACCGCGTCCAGATTCTGTCGGCCGCCGACGGGCGTCCGCGATCGGCCTTTGGGACGCGCGGAACCGGCGACGGTGCGTTTCTGGATCCCTTTGGCGTGGCCGTCGGCCCGGATGGCCGGGTGTACGTGACGGATCGGGGCCGGCACGACGTGCAGGTCTTCGACGCCAGTGGCGGTTTCCTGACGCGCTTTGGCCAACGCGGCGCCGAGCAAGAAGATCTGTGGCGTCCCGGCGGCATCGCGGTCCACGCAGACGGGCGAATCTTCGTCGTCGACGAGGGCAACCACCGGGCCAAGGTCTTTGACGCCGACGGGCAGTGGCAGCTGACGTTCGGGACCGGGCGCGCGGTGACCCGAGAACGCCGCGATGCCGGGCGCGAGCGCGAGCGCGAACGTCCGCGGCGAGCGGGGGAGGAGCGTCCGTGATGGGAGCCCGATCTTCTTCGCCTGTGCTTCTGCCGCGGCCGGCGCGCGCCGCACGCTTGATCGGCGCTGCCGCACGCGGTGCCCTCGTCATCGGCGTGTTGGCGACCTTCGCCGGAGTTCTCGCCGGTTGCAAGCCTTCAGACGCGTCTGATCCGGTGCAACGTGATTCCGACTCCGCCAGCCCCCAAACCGAAACCGAAACCGGAACCGGAACCGAAACCGAAACCGAACCGAATCCCGATTCCAATACTCCGCCGCCCCACGCCAGTCGCGTGCTCAGCAACGACGGCGCGTGGACCATCACCTGGTGGACCGAGCCCGCCACCATTCCGATGCACGAACTGCACCAGGTCGAGGTGCGGGTGGTCTCGGCTCGCGACGCGGAGGCGCCGCTGCCAAGTGATCTCTCCCTCGCGGTCGACGCTCGCATGCCGCACCATCGTCACGGCATGTTGGTCGCCCCGGAAGTCACGCGCCTCGGTCCTGGCCGATTCCGCGTGGACGGCATGATGTTGCACATGTCCGGCTACTGGGAGTACTACTTTGATGTCGGAGCGGGCGGCGTCATTGAACGCGCCCAAGATTCGATCGAACTCGAGTGATGCCCATGAACACCAGTGCCGAACCGTCGCCAATTTCCGCCCTGCGTCGAAGTCGCCGCCGCCGCCGCCAGGCCGTTGCCGGTGGCGCGGCCATTGTCATCGGCCTTTCCGGACTCGGTTTCGCCGCGGTGAGCCGATCCGCGGCCCCCGCCGGTTCGTCGGTGCCTGGTGCGTCGAGCGCCAGTGCCGCCGTGCTCGACTGGACACCCGACGAGCGGGCGGCCATCGCTCGGCTGGCCGGTGGAGGTGGCCCGCCGCCGCCGTCGCCCACCAACCGTTTCGCCGACGATCCCGCGGCAGTCGACCTCGGTCACCGGCTCTTTTACGACCGCCGTTTCGCCCGCGGCGTGTCCATGGGCTGCATGACCTGCCACATCCCGGCCGAGGGGTTCGCCGAGCGTCGACGCTTGCCCGAGGGAACCTTGCCCGGCCAACGGCACTCGCCGACGATTCTCGATGTTGCCCACCAACGCTGGTACTTCTGGGACGGGCGGACCGACTCGCTCTGGTCGCAGGCTCTTGACCCGTTCGAGGATCTCAAGGAGTACGCCTCGACCCGGGTGGACGTCGTCCGCCGGCTCGCCTCGCTCGATGACCTTGCGCCCGCCTACGAGGCGGCGTTCGGGCCGTTGCCGCCCGACGACGTGATCGCCCGCTGGCCGGCCGACGCCACGCCCGATCGGGCGAACGGGCATCCGCAGCGCGAGGCGTGGGCGGCGATGGATCTCGCCGACCAGGAAGTCGTCAACCGCACGTTCGCCAACATCGGCAAGTCCCTGGAAGCGTTCGAGCGTCGCATCGTCACCGGTCCGTCGCCCTTTGACCGGTACGCGGCCAGCATCGCCGCCGGTGGCAACGGGGGGCGTCATCTCACGCCGGCCGCGCAGCGGGGGCTGCGGCTGTTCATCGGCCGGGCCGACTGCATTGCCTGCCATACCGGGCCGCAGCTCACCGATCGCGGGTTCCACGCCACCGGCGTGCCGGCCCCGGTCGAAGTGGGCACGCCCGGCGGCCCGCCGGCGGTGGACCCCGGCCGATGGGACGGGCTGCCGCTCGTGCAGGCGAACCCGTTCAACGCCGCGGGGGCCTTCAGTGATGCGCCCGACGGATCGCTCGCCCGCATCGTGCAGGCGACGCGGCGGTCGAGCGATGACTACCGATCGTTCCGCACGCCGACCTTGCGGAACGTCGGCCTGACCGCGCCGTACATGCACGCCGGCCAGTTCGCCACGTTGCGCGAGGTCGTCGAGTTCTATTCGACGCTCGACGGGGCGATCCGTTTCGACCACCACGGCCAGACGGTGCTCGAGCCGCGGAATCTGTCGGAGGACGAGATCACCGACCTCGTTGCGTTTCTCGAAGCTCTCACCGGCGAGCTCCCGGACATGAAGTGGATGCGCAAGCGGTCGTGAGGGCGTCGACGGGCGGAGGCTGCCGGCTCGTTTCCGCCGGGTCGCACGACCTCGGCCCGCTGTCGGGCCCGCGGCCGCGGCCCGCCCCCGCCGCTTGGCCGCCGCCGGCCGCCGGGCCCGCACCCGCGGCCCACGCCCCCTCCCGTCGGGGCAAAACGTGCAATCCGTTCACGCTTGCCCATCCTTACGTGGCCCGGTCGACGGCCATCCCAGCCGCCATCCGGTTCGGCGATTCCGGCGCCTCCGCGACTCAATCTCCCCGATCCGCCTTCTGGCCCTTGCACGGGCAGGGGGGCTGCGGTTCTAGTGGATCCTCGCGCCGCGCCCCCATGACCGATCCCTTCTTGCGGCGTCCAGGAGTACGAAGCCCATGCCCCGACCGATCGATTCGAGCGCCCCGGGCGTCCGCGCTGTCGCCGCGCCCGCCGGCCTGCTCGCTGCTGTTCTCTTGGCCACCCCGGCCATGGCCCAGCAGTTCACCCAAACAACGTCGACCGCTTTCCCGTCGATCACCCTGTCGGAATACTCCAACGCGGTGGACGCGGCGGACATCGACGGCGACGGCGACTTGGACCTCGTCTTTGCCAACGGTGGCAACTTCGGCTCGCCCGGCACGCCCCAGGTCCTCCGCATCCTGATCAACTCTGGCCTGAACTCCGGCGTCTTCGTCGATGAGTCGGTCGCCCGCACCGGCGGCGTCACCGGCCGCATCCGCGGCGTGGCGATCGCCGACATCGAGCGCGATGGCGACCTCGACATGCTGCTGAGTGAGGACTTCCTCGAGCAGCCTCGTCTGCTGATCAATGATGGCACCGGCGTCTTCACCGACGAAACGGCCACCCGCATTCCCACCGGCGAGATTTCGTCGACCCGGGCGCAGTTCGGCGACCTGGACGAAGACGGCGATCTGGACATTTACATCAACGCCGGCGGCACCAGCCGCTTCGGCTGTGGTCAGAACCGCATTTGGATCAACGATGGCAACGGCGTGTTCTCGGATCAGACGAACAGCCGGCACCCCATCGGCAAAGTCTGCGAACCGATGGACGTCATCCTCGGCGACCTCGACGGCGACTTTGACCTGGACGTGCGCACCGGCAATCGCGGTTCGAACAACTCCAAGGTGTACCTCAACCGCATGGGCGTGCTGACCGAGTCGTCCAACC
>JBGCEZ010000082.1:0-41842 GCA_045106735.1 Phycisphaerales bacterium
GGTGGGGGAGGGTGGAGGAGGGCCGGAACCCCACGGTGAGGATCTCCTCGCGCCTCGCAACCCTTGTGGCGATTCGAGATTCCGGCACGTCGGCGGTCCGGACGGAATGATCGGCGAGCGAAGCGGCCTGCGGTGGAATCCACCATCCGTGCGGTCACGCTCCGAACTGGACGCGGACGCACGCGGATGCCGGCATCTCCACCATCCCGCCAACGTCTTCGGCCGACTCATCCACCGCCGTGACGCCGATCGGCCCCAGCGGCGACGCCAGGCAAGCGGCATCGACATCGCCCTCGCTCGCTCCGGCGTAGGTCGGCGCCGCGTGCCAGAGGAAATCGGCCAACGGGATCCGACGTTCGAACGTGACCTCGGCGTTGGCGTGGCGGGTGAAGTCGCCGATCCCGCTCACTTCCGCCACCATGTGCAGCTCGGACACCGCCGCCCGGAGGGTCAGCCAGAAGCGCCCGGCGGCTTCCGTCTGCCGAGCAATGAAATCGCGTCCGCCGATCGATGTGATCCCGCCCGGCGACATCCGCACCGTCGTCTCGACAAAGACCCGCTCGACGGCTCCGGACGCCGCGATCCCCGGCGCAGCAACACCGTCCGCGTGGTGACGGCCCGCTTCGATCCGGCGATGCGGCGACGGGCCGTCGGCCACGAGAACGCGTGGAGCCCCGGCCGGCAAGGAGATCAAGTACTGCGGGGCGATGATCATCACGTGATCGTACAAATGGTCGGTTGCATCTCGGAATCGCACGCGCATCTCGAGCGAGAGGTACTCGTCATCCGGCTCAATGGCCCCCCCCGCGCGCCCCAAGCGGTGAAAGTGCACATCCGCCGTCAGGTCCCCGGGCTGCGCGGTGAGCAGCCCGCCCCCTTGGATCGGATGCCGCACGGCGCCGGCGATATGGATCACGTATCGCATATGATCATCTCCGACCGCTTGGAGGAGGACGATCGCCTCAGCCGTCCACGCCCTGCGCTTTCAACCACGCCCGAGCCTTCGGATGCCGCTTCCACGCCGCTCGCTGGACTCCGGCGCACACGATCGCCTCGGTCTCGTCACCCGGTGAGTAATAGCCTGGCCGTGAACGAGGCAAACGTTTGCGGCCCGACACGTACGCTTCCACCGACGGGTTGCGCTCCCGGGCCAGAGCCAGGCTCTCGGCCGCCGCCGCTTCGTCGCCGGTAGCGTACTCAAGCAGCACGCGTGACCAGGCCGGCGTGGCGAGCCAATCGTCGGGATAGCGGTCCAACAGCGCCCTGGCCTCCCCGTAACGCACCCGCTGGAGGTATGCGAGCGCCAGGACGTCCCGCACCCCCTGATTGTCACCGGGATTCAGGTCCAGCATCTCCTCGTAGATCTCGATCGCTTCATCGATCCGCCTGACCGACCCGAGCTGCATCAATGCGTCGGCCAGCGTCGCCATCGCCCGCATGAACGGCCGAGTCTCGTGGACGCCCCAGAAGTGGCCGCGCGCCTGTTCGAACCACTCCGAACCGAGATCGCGGCGTCCGGCGGCCACCGCCTCCCGCGCCCGCTCCACGAACTCGTCGGCGTCGTCGCACTCCGCGTCGGCGAGCATCATGAGGGCATCGGGCAGGTCAGCATGCAAGGCGAGGGCGCGGCGGCACAGCGACAGCGCCAACTCGACATGCCCCCCTGAGATCGCCTCCATCGCGTCGTAGACGATGAGGGTGGCTTCGCGCTGCTCCGGACTGACTGGCTGGTCGTACATCGCACTCCTCCGATTCACAAGAGAGCATGGCGTTTCCCGCTTCGGCCACCAGAAAGTGGCGCGGAAGTGATCGTTCGAGATTGGTACATGCGCCGGCGGGAGGCTGGGTGAACCGACATGCGTCGACAGCGCACGGACCATAGCGAGTTTTCCGGCTGCCCCTGGAACACGTGATCGAATGACGATGCGACTGCACTGCAAGCCCGCGACCGCGGCGGGGGGGCGACGAACGATCTGCCCCGACCTCACCGCCCCCCGCACACACCCCAATTCGACAGCAGCTGCAGCAGGTCGGCAAAGTCGACGGCGCCGCTCTGGTCGACATCTTCCCCGCACCCCTCGCACGGGCCCCACGCCGCAAGGACCGCCAGAAGATCAGCGAAATCGACGACGCCGCTGGCATCGACATCCGCTGGACACTGGCCATCGAGGATGTTGAACCTTCCAACCCAGGTCCTCCAATCGTCGGTCCGGAACATGGTGTGACTCCAGAAGACCGATGGCTCCACCGGATCCTCTTCGAGGCCGTTGTAATCCCCCCAGCGGCTCCCAAGCTCTGGCGACAGGCTCACCTGCATGCGCACCGGCGCCCGCAGCGTGCCGAGCGCATCGCCCGCCAGTCGGAAGGCACGCTCCACCGACACGAACTGTGCCGATGAGGACCGATTGAACGCGAGCGCCATGTTGCCGTCGACGTCGACGTCGATGGCCGGGAAGTACGTGTGGTCACCTGGCCCGAGATCCAGTGTTCCAACCTGCCGAAGTTCCGGAACGCCACCCTCCGGCCAACCGTTCATGCGGACCTCGTACCACCGGACGCGGGCCGTGCCGCTCTCACCGATCGTGTGCGCGAGCCACAACGAACGATCGCGGTACACCCCATGCTTGAATCGTCGATCGACCGTCTCCACACGATTCGTCGAACCGCGCTGGACGGCGTCCGGAGGATCGGAGAACGTCGGCACGGCGAGATTGAACACGTCTCGCGTGGGTTCCCCCAAAGGATCGCGTACGGCGACGAGTTGGATCGACGAGCTCGACGTGTACGGCGTCACGAAGTACTGGGCCGCTACATCTGCGTCATACGTCTTGACGGATCCGTGTCCACGGACGCCGGTGTGATTACGCACCGATCGAACCGGCGCCGCGGCACCATCGATCATCGCCTGCTTCGGAAACGTGTGGACCCAGTTTCCTTCGGGTGGATCGAAGAAGTCGGTCGTGATGAAGATTGCATCCGGCCCGACCCCGAGGTTGGGAAAGTCGATGTTCCCGCCGACGCCGCTGAGGTCGTAGCGGTACTTGTTCCATGCCCCGTTCGGGTCCGCATCGTCGGAGACCGCAACACAGAGAAGACTCAAGTTGCTTCCGAGTCGTTCGGTGGCCGCGACGATGAAACGGTTCGTGGACCGGTCGTACAGCGCGACCGGATCAAAGACGAATCCTCCGGCTCCCACCTCTTCCCAGAAACCACCGGGACCAGAGATGTCTTGATCGAGCGTCAGCGTCCCGTCCTTGTCGTAGAAACGGATCGCTTGGTTGACGACGACGACCAACTGGTTCGGACCCACCGCGATGTCCGCATCGGCCGGATCCCAACCACGCGACTGAAAGCCGATGAAGCCAACCTCGTCCGCGTCGCCCATGGCCAGACGTTCCGACCCGGGACCGGGAGGCGTCCATGTCTGATTGCGCACGGGCGCCACGCGGCCCTGGCGCAGCTGACCGAGCGGCATCGGGCGAGCGCAGATCGACGTGTGAACGCGCACATCGGATCGGCCGGGGGACGGCGAAGGCACCGACCTGACTTGCACGCCCACGCCGACTCCGGAAGCATCCGTTCCCACGCCACCACACCAGGCGGCGGCGATGACGCCATCGGCGCCGCGCACAAGTCGGCGCGCATTCGACCCGGGATCCAGCCGGCGTGGACCAGCGTCCGGCGCACCCACCCGAAACGCCGGACCCATCGGACGACCCGCCACGTCGAAGGACCGGGCAGTGATGCCGGCGGACGCGGGGGGAGAGCCATCGGACGTGAAGGCCTGGCGCGCCTCGGCGTTGTGCGCAATCGTGAAGCGCCCGTCGCCGGACATCGCCACGGCCACGCCGCTCCGCCAGGTTTCCCCGCCCGGCGGCGCGACCACGATGCGATCTCCAAGCGGACGCCCAATTGCGTCAAACCGCTGGGCCCGGACGCCGTAGCCGTTTTCGACGCCGGCGCTCATCCACGCGATGGCAAAGCGCCCGTCGTCGTCACAGTCAATCGACGGCTCGATGTCACCATCGCCGTCGCCGTCCCCCGAACCGCCCGTCACGATGATGATGTGACCGACGCGTTCGCCACAACGACCAACGCGCTGGGCCCGGATCCCGCGGCTCGTTCCGTCGGCGGTCGTGGCGGCCCAGCTCACGACGAATCGCCCCTGCGTCTGCGCGGCGACCGCGGGAAGGCCCTGATCGAACGCGTCATCGGAGGCAATCTCAAACTCGTCGGTCTCGGCGATCCCGTCGGCGTTGAACCAACGACCGGTCACCACCCGTTGACCACGGTCACGAGCCGTCCACACGACCAGCGCGCCGTCCTCCGACACCGCAATCGCCGGCCGGGCGTGATGGTCCAGTTCATTCGTGTTCACCACGAACTCATCGCCGCGCGCCACGAACTCGTCTTCCGTTCGGCCGAACCGACGACCCCGGATCGCGTGCCCCCCGCCACCATGATCCGCCGACGCCCACACCACCCATGCGTCGCCATCTCCGTCGATCGCGACGGAGGGAGCGTCCTGCTGGCCCGACAGGGTCTGGTTCACATGCACCTCCTCCCCGATCGCCACGCCCTGTGGATCGATGAGGCGTCCGAAGATCCCAGACGTACCGCCTTCCTGCCGGCGGCTCGTCCACACCGTGAAGGTTGTTCCATCGGCCCACCGAGCAAGACTCGCTTGCTGTTGCCGGCCCATCGTGAACACGTTCGCCTGCGTCTGCACGACATGCCATCCGGGCGATGCAGCTGGACCGATGGAACGGGTCACCAGGGCGCCAGTACTGCACACGCCCACCAGAATGCCGAGAGCGAATCGAGCGCGGATCATGGTCGACATGCCGGGACGTTCCAATCCTGCCCGCGATTGGTGCGGGCGACGACGAACTGAGGGAAGAGGGCGATTCAGTATGGCCCGCGGCCCCGTGGGCGAGAAGGCGAAATCCATGAAACCGCGGAGGTGATGGCGGCTGACGCCTCCTGTGACGTCGGCACGCGAGGGGCGAGAGGTGCGGACGATGCGCCGTCATGTCACGGGTGCACCTCGAGTCAACGTTGACCTGAAGTCAACTGTCACACTCGAATCAAGTGGCATCATGGATGGATCGTTGAGTGCACGAACCCGCCGCCGGCCTCGTCGGTCGGCGGCACGATTCAACGATCGCACGGCCCAGACCGTCTCGCGCACACCGGCAACCCGTCGAGACAGGCAACCTCTCGAGACCCGACGTCACCGGCAGCACCGGCGCCACCCGCGCCCGCGCGATCTCCGCGCTCGCCGCACCCCCACCACCTCAAAGGAACCCCATCATGAGTCAACTTCGACGATTCACGTCCGCTTCGACCCTCACGTCCGCCAGCCTCGACGTGACCCTCGGCCGCCGCTCGACCGCTCTGTTCGCCGGGGCGACCGTCCTCGCCGCCGCGCTGGCCGCGACGACGTTCAATCCGCCACCCGCCCACGCAACGGTGCTCCTCGCCGGCGATCCGCTGCCGTCTCCGACGGTGGACATCAGCTACCAGGGACGCATCGACATCGATGGCGCCCCGGCGTCCGGCCCCATCGACTTTCGCTTCGAACTCTTTGACGCCCCGGCGGCCGGCGATCCCGTTGGCGACGCCATCGACCGCACCAGCGTTCCCGTCTTCGGCGGCGTGTTCACCACGCTGCTCGATTTCGCGCCCTCGCTCTTCACCGACGCCCGCTGGCTGCAGATCTCCGTCATTGAATCCGATGGTTCACTCTCCACCTTGCTCCCACGGCAGCCGATCACGCCCGCCCCCGAAGCCCTCCGCACCCGCGGCATCACCACCGACGCCACGGGCGAGCGCATCGCCATCGGTGGCGGCGCCCCCGACCCGTCGACCGACACCGCGCTGACCGTCTTCGGCCGCGATGAACCGAACTCCCCGCCTCCGCTGGTGCTCTCGAACGGCAGCCAGCACTGGTTCATGGGACCGAACGCCGGTGGCGACTTCGTGATCACCGAGGATGTCAGCAACCCCGCCATCACCATCACAACCGACGGCGACATCGAGTTCCAAACCGGGTCGGTCATCGCCGGCGTCAATCGCGTGACGGGCTTTCCGACCCTCAGCCTGTTCGGTTCGCCAACCTCGATGGCCAACGGACCGGACATCTTCATCGACGCCCAGGGCAACGTCGGCATCGGCACCAACACGCCGCAGAACCAATTGCACATCGAGCATCCGCCGCTCGGTACCGGCTGGGGCGTCCGGATCACCAACAGCAGTGTTGCCGCCTTCCAAGGCGCCATGCGCATGACCAATCTCGGATTCCTCGACGTCACCAACGATGCTGCATCCGGCAATCCGAGCTTCGCCCGATTGAACTCCGGCGGCGTGTGGACGGCGATCTCCGATGCCCGCCGCAAGACCGACATCGCGCCGCTGACTGGCGGGCTCGCCGGGGCGATGCAACTTGAACCGGTGACGTACCACTACCGGGACGCGGACGGCGCGCCCACCGGTCCGCAGCGAATGGGTTTCATCGCCCAGCAGGTACGCGAGGTCTACCCGTCGCTCGTCACCGAGGGCGATGACCTGCTCACGTTGGACTACGCCACGCTCAGCACCGTGGCCATCGCCGCGCTGCGGGAACAACAGGGCGAGATCGAACGTGCCGATCGGGCGCTTGATTCGTTGCGTTCCGCGTCGCGCGAACGCACCGACCAGATCGCCCAGTTGGAAGCGGCATTGGAACGAATGGAATCGCTGCTCGCCCCGCGCGACTGATCGCCAGCCGGATGCTCTCGTCACCCGCCCGCCCAACCCTATCTGAACTTCGGACCACCTCCATGTCACTCATTCAACGAACGCTTGCCCGCAGCACCAACTTTGGCCGCGCGTGCCGCGTGGGCCGAACCATCGCGGTCATCGCCTGCGCCGCGGCCGCCACCGTCGCCGTCACGTCCACCCCAGCCGTCGCCCAGTCAACCCCCGGGATCATCACCTACCAAGGGCGCATCGAGTTCTCCGGCGAACCGTACGCCGGCCTGCTGGATCTTCGTTTCACCCTGTTCAACGCCCCGGTCGGCGGCCGATCGGTCGGCGATCCCAGCATTCGCGCGGACGTCCCGGTGCGCGATGGCGTCTTCTCCGCCACGCTGGATGTGCCGACCGGCGCGTTCGACGGTCCGCGCTGGCTGGAAGTCGCCGCCCGGACAGGCCTTGACCCGTTCGTCGCACTGGGACCCCGCGAGTTCGTGTCGCCAGCCTTCGCCAGCGCCCGCGAGGACGGACTGCACCTGCGACCGGCCGATGGACGCGTCGAGATCGGACCGGTGTCCCCGCTGGTCGGCCATAACGTCTCCCTTGTCGTGGCGACGATGGACGACACTCCCAACGTGTCACTGAAACGGGGGGCCGCGCAATTCGACATGCACACCCTTGACTCCGTCCCCTTGAGCACCTTTCTCCTCACCCTCGACGATTTCTTCTCGAGCCTCATCTCCTTCAACGCGGACGGCCGGTTCGAGACGGGTTTCAGCACCTGGGTCTCGGGCCCCAGCGGAATCGCCGGTGACGTGCTGTCCCTGAGCATGGGAACCGCACCACTGGTGATCAGAAACTCCGGCCGCGTTCAGATCGGCACTGGCCTTGGGAGTTCATCGATCCTGACCGTTCAGCACGGGGCGGTCGGAACGGACTGGGGCGTCCGGTTGGAGAATTCGGGTCAACCGACGTTCGCTGGCGGCTTCCGACTCGGTGACAACGGGTTCCTGGATGTCACCAACTCCGCCAACGACCCCGGCGCGATGTTCGCCCGACTGAACACCACCGGAACTTGGAGCGCGGTTTCCGACGTCCGGCGCAAGACCGATGTCATGCCGATGACGAACGTGCTCAAACGCGTCCGCGCCCTCGAACCGGTGACCTATCGCTACCGCCAGGGTGATTCGGTCACCACCCCCGACATGCTGCGCATCGGCTTCATCGCGCAACAGATTCGTTCTGTGTTCCCGTCGCTGGTGGAAGAGGGCGACGGCCTCCTGACGATGGACCACGCCACGCTCAACGTGGTGGCCATCGCCGGCGCTCGGGAGCAGGCCGCGCAGCTTCGCGCCCTCGCCGCCGAGCTGGACGTCGCGCGGGCGGCCGCGGCCGACGAGAAGCGCGACCTCGCGCGGCTGTTCACCCGCGCGGCCGAACTCGAACTGGCGCTTGCCGCAGTGACCTCGCCAGGACGCGTCCGATGACCACCCACCGCCCGGCTCCGTGGCCGACCACTCCCACCGCTCATCCGCATCGGATCTCACCCATGCCCGCCAGACCCAGCTACCTTGCAACGTGCGTCCTGTTCGTCGCCAGTCTCCTGACCGGATCGGCCTTCGCCGGCGGAGGATTCACCCTCACCGCCTCCACCATCGACGCCGGTGGCGGCTTCTCGGCCGATGCGACTTACACACTCGTCGGCACCGTCGGCCAGCCCGATGCAGGGGTGCACTTCGCGCCGGGCTACACGCTCATCGGCGGGTTCCACGCCGAGCCGCAACCCGCCGCCCCGATCTGCCCGGGCGACTTCAACGACTCCGGTGACGTGGACGTGCCCGACCTCGTCTTCCTGCTCGCGTTCTGGAACACGGACGGCGCCGACCTCAATGGCGACGGCACGACCGACACCACCGACCTGATCGCGTTGCTCGCCGTTTGGGGACCGTGCCCAAGCTGAGCGGGACGCGCCTTCGACCGCAGGACGCAACACGTCGACGCCTGACTCCATGAAGCACCGGCCGGCGAGCAATGTGCTCGACCGGCCGGTTGCATTGGCGATCATGCTCCGCCCTGCGTTGGACGCCGCCGCCGTCAGTACCAGAGTGACAATCCGATGACGCCAAGCGTGTTCCATCCGGCGTGGGCCACCGCGCACGCGATCAGCCGCCCCTTCGTCAGGATGAACAAGACCGTCAGGATCACGCCGCCGTAGAGCCCGGTGTCGAGGGCGCGTCGGGCAAAGGTCGAATGCTTGCGATCGGTCGCTGACGTTCTTACGGACACGCTCCGAATGCCGAGAGCACCGACAGCAGGTCGTTGAAATCCACCGCCCCGCTGAGGTCCACGTCAGCTGGGCAGTTGGGGTTGCCGATCGGTGCCGGCTGGAACTCGGTCGCGCCCATGTCCACGGTCAGACCGAAGTACGCGCGGCCCGTGTCCGGCGTCTCCGCTCGGTTCGCCGCCCGCGGATTGCCGTCGAAGTCGATGGGATTGGGGTCGATGAAGCCGATCGAGTCACCCGCGTCGATCGCCGGCGACGTGGGGCTCAACCCCGCCTGTCCCGTGAACTGCGGGTCCACGTCGATATTGCCGTCCCCGGGCCAGCCTCCCTCGATCAGCGAGTACGACACGATGAACGAGCCTTCCCCCGTGAAGGCGGGCAACTCGTTGTCCCAGATGATCGTCGAGTTGAGTGTCAACGCCTGCGGATCCGTGGCGAAGATCACCGCATTGTCCGGCCCGGCCACGCCGAAGTTCTGACGCATGGTCACATTCCGGAAATCGAACGGCGCGTCGGCGTAGACCACCGAGCCATCGAAGTCACCGTTGAACCGCAGGACGGAATTCGACATGGTCGACAACTGAGGCTCGTTCTCGATGTAGATCGCGCTGCCATTCGGCGCGGAACAGCCGTTGATCATGGTCCGTTCAATCTCCAACACGGTGTTGTTGGAGTAGATCGCTCCGCCGACAATGCCCGCGAAGGCATCAAGGATCAAGCAATCGATCAAGCGAAGCCGCCCCGATTGCGATCGAATTACCCCGCCGCGGCTGCCCGAGCAGGTATCGAACGTGGTCCCTGTCACTTCGACCTCTTGGTTCCCCGACATGTTGAAGTACAGGCACCCGCCTTCGCCCGCATCGTTGAACACAAAGAGACAGTCGATGATCCTCGGAGTGCTGCCCGAGGCATACAACGCGCCACCGAACGTCGCTGCGTTGTTGAATACTCGGCACCGATCGATCGTCGGCGAACCGGGAAAGCACCGGATCGCACCGCCACGATCGTTGGGACTCGTCCCCGTGGCCAGTCCGTTCATGATCGTGAGCCCCACGATGCGGGTGTCCGGTCCTTCGCCGTTGTCGCAGACGATGATCGATCCGCCCAGACCGGTGCCGTCGAGAATCGTGGCGCTCACCACGGTGGCGTCGTCCGGATTCGTGCCGCGCAGCGTGATCGGCTGGCCGCCAAAGTCCACGCCCTGGTTGTACGTCCCCGGACTCAGCACGATCTCCGAGTACATGCCGCTGTTGATGGCGTTCTGGATGTCGTCGGCCGGGGTGAGGGTGATCGTCTTGCCACCCGGACCGCCCGCGACGGCGGGAACGGCGATGGTGGCGACGAGGATGAATGCCAAAGCCACGGCGAGGCGATGGGGGATGTTCAGATGGTGCACGGGAGACTCCGATTGCGAGCAGGCGATCGAGGCGAGCCCCAGCAGCAACGCCTTCAGTGATGATGCGACGATTCCGCGCCCCGCGCCCGAGGACTTTCGGGGACGGCCCACGTTTCACGGCGATTCGCTTCCCGCGACGTCCGAGAACAACAACGCCCCCGGGCCACGAATGACCGGGGGGGCGTTGCCGAAGTTGCGTGGGCGCGGGCGCAGGCGCGAGCATGTGCATGGACATGAGCCAGACAGCTCACGCGGAACGCGCTCTCCTTACGGGCACGATCCGAAGGCGGACAGCACCTGAAGCAGATCCGCGAAGTCCACATCGCCGCTCAGATCCAGATCCGCCGGGCAATTCGGATTGCCACTGCCCTCAGGCTGAAACTCGAAAGCTCCCATGTCCACGGTCAGGCCGAGGCGGGCGAGGCCGGTGTCCGACGTCTCCGTCCGGTTCGTGGCTCGCGGCAGTCCGTCGAAGTCCACCGGGTACGGATCGGTGATGACCGACGAGTCGCCCGCGTCGATGGCCGGCGAGTTCGAGGCCAGACGATAGTCGCCATCGCCCGCGGCAAGAAAGATCGGATCGGTATCGACGTTGCCCGCTCCGGGCTCGCCGCCTTCGACCAACGAGCGCGTGACGTTCACGGTGCCGGCTCCGCCCACCGGCGATCCGCCGTTGTTGCCCCAGAAGACCGACGAGACCACTTGGGTAACGGAAGACGCGGCGTCCACCGACGACGTCGTGCCCGGAACGGTGTTGCCGACGAACGTGCAATTGCGCACGGTCATCGGCGTCCGGAAGTAGAACCCACCGCCCGTGACGATCGCCTCATTGTCATCGATCACCGAATCGGTGATCGTGCTCGCGGAGGACTCGGAGAGGGTGTACACCGCGCCACCGCGCTCGGCCACGTTGCCCGTGAACCGGGTGCGCTGCACGGCCAGAACCGTGTTGTTCGCGTAGAGACCGCCACCGGCGACGTCGGTCTGGTTTCCAACGAAGGTCACGCGGTCGAGCATCACGGTGCCGCCCTGGGTCCGCAGGCCACCGCCAGCGGTGGGGGCGTCGTTGCCATCGAACACGCAGTCGCTCAGGGTGACCTGTTCCGTGCTGAAGTTGAGATACGCGCCGCCGCCTTGACCCGCGACGTTGCCGGTGAAGGTCGTGCCGATGATCGTGGGTGATCCGGCGCTGACGTACATTCCACCGCCGAAGTTCACCGCCTCGTTGCCGATGAAGACGCATCGGTCGACGGTCGGCGAACCGGGCCAGCAGCGCAGTCCGCCACCGCGGTCGTTCGGCACGCTTCCATTGGCTTCACCGCCAGTGATCGTCAGCCCGACGATCTGCGTGTCCGGCCCTTCCCCGTCGTCGCAGATGAGGACGGAGGTGCCAAGAAAGGACCCGTCGATGACGGTGGCCGCGACGACCGCCGGATCGTCGGGGTTGGTGCTGCGGAGGGTGACCGCCCCACCGTTGAAATCCACGGTCTGGGCGTAGGTCCCTTCCGCGAGGATGATCTCCCCGTAGAGCCCACTGTTGATGGCCGCCTGGATGCTGTTGGCCGGGGTCAGGGTGATCGAGTCGCCGCCGGCCAAGGCCGGGGAACCGAGTCCGAGGGCTGACAGGGCGACGAGGGTGAGGGTGAGGGGGCGCGTGGGCCGGATGCGTGCATGCATGAACCGAGTTCCTGAGTCTGGCGGTCAAGCGGCCGCCGCGAGATTGGGGACGGGGCGGATCCCTTGACCCGCCTCAGTTGGGAATGCGACGCCGCGCCAGACCGCGCCTGCACCATCCGCCCACAACTTCAGAGTTTTTCCGCCGGCCACCGCGCGGCCCCGCGGACCGGGCCCCGGCCCTATTTGCCGGCATCCCGCCCCTGAGCCTTGACACACTGTCGGGGCGGTCACAAGGTGAGGGCTCGGTCCGGACTCCGGCGACGCCCCGCGTGCCGCCCGCGGCCATCGCGGCCGTTCCGTCCGCAGCCATTCCGCCCGCGACCATTCCGCCCGGAGACGAGACCGATGCGATTCCTCCCCGCCGCCGTGGCCCGTCCATCCTCCCGCCCGGGCCGCCGGCCCCAGCGGGCGTTCGGCGCGGCCTTGACGCTCGCCGCCGTCGCCCTCGCCATGGCCACGGGTGCGGCATCCAGCGCCGCGGCCAGCGATTTCCCGGATGAGTGGTTCTACAGCGGTGCGGATCGGCCGGTCGCCCTCCGCGCCATGGAAGGAAAGCCCGCCCCGGAACTCACGTTGGGCCCCTGGATCGGCGAATCGGGCTCGCTGGATGACTGGAAGGGCGACGTCGTCATCGTCGATTTCTGGGCCACCTGGTGCGGACCGTGCATGGCCGCCATCCCCAAGAACATCAACCTCGTCGAGACCTACGGCGATGAGGGCCTGCGCTTTGTCGGCGTGCACGACGCCAACCGCGGATGGGACACCGCCGATCAGGTCGTCAACGAGCGCGGCATCAACTATCCCGTTGCCCTGGATGACGGTGGAACGTCCGCCCAGGCGTGGAACGTGTCTTTTTGGCCGACGTATGCCGCGATCGACCGCAATGGCATCGTCCGCGCCGCCGGCCTCCGCCCCGACAAGATCGAGGACGTCGTCAAGGCCCTGCTGGCCGAAGGTGGCCCAGCCGGGGCCAGCGGCAACGCCGGGGCGGCCAAGACCGACGAGTTCCCCATTGACTGGTACATCGGCGCGATCCGCCCCGAACGCCTGCGGGCGATGGAAGGCAAGCCGGCGCCGGCGATCGCCGCGGCCGAGTGGCAGGGCGGCACCGATGCCGACCGCGCGGCGGCCACCGCGACCGGCACGGACGGAGCGACCCCTGGCCGCGTCGTGGTCATGCACTTCCTCGCGCCGTGGAGCCGCCGCTCGCAGGCCGCACTGCCGCAGTTGATGGCCCAGGCGGAATTGCTCCGCAAGCAGGGCGTCGTCGTGGTCGGCATCACCGATCACGCCACCGAACTCGACGCGATGGCGGCGAAGCTGACCGAGGCGGCGGGGGAAGATGCGGGCGACGAACTTCCCTTCGCCCTCGCCCGCGACACCGCCCCGGCCGAAGGCGCTCGCCTGCCCATCGGTGAGACGGCCACGGCCTACGGCGTCCGCATGTGGCCGCTGACCGTGGTCATTGACCGCGCCGGCCGCGTCCGCGCCGTCGGCCTCCGGCCCGAACACGTTCCGACGGTCGCCGGCCGCCTCATGGCCGAACGGCTTGAGACGCCCACGCCGTAGGCCGACCGCGGCCGCCGCGGCGGGGGGTTGCCTCGGCGCGAAACGTCGCACGGTCGCAGCGACCCACGACCTACGCCACACGTCACACGCCCCACCCACACATCGCGTCTGCCCCGCGTCGCACTCCATGGCCCGCGCCCGCTCCACGCCACCCGCATCGCTCCCCACGCCAGGCATCGCCCAGGAATCGCCCCCGTGTCCACGATTGATTCGCCGACGTCCCACGCATCCTCCGGCGCCGCCGGCCCGGGCCAGACCTTCTCCAACACCGTTCGCTCGCACGTCGCCTCGACCGTGGTCGGGCAAGACGTGGTGGTCGAGCGCGTCCTGATCGCCCTCCTCACCGGCGGCCACCTGCTGCTCGAAGGCGTGCCGGGCCTGGCGAAGACGCTCATCGTGCAGACGATCAGCCGCGCGATCCACCTCGACTTTAAGCGCGTGCAGTTCACGATCGACCTGCTGCCGTCGGACATCGTTGGCTCGGAGATTCTCGACGCGGACACCGGGAAGTTCCGCGTCCACCAAGGTCCAGTGTTCACGAACCTGCTGCTGGCCGACGAAATCAACCGCGCCTCGCCCAAGGTTCAGTCGGCCCTGCTGGAGGCGATGCAGGAACGCAAGGTGTCGATCGGCGACACCACGTACGAATTGCCCGCGCCGTTCCTGGTGATCGCCACGCAGAACCCGGTCGAACAGGCGGGCACGTTCGAATTGCCCGAGGCCCAGCTCGACCGCTTCATGCTCCGGCACCGCCTCGAGTACCCGACACAGGACCAGGAGATCGAAGTCGTGCGCCGCGGGCTGGACCTCAAGCTCAAGCGCTCCGGCGATGGCGCGGTGCCGATGTCCGCCTTCGACGCCATCCAGCCAGAGGGCGGTCTGCAGATTCGCGACCTGACTTCGGCGATGGAAGGCGTGCTGGCGGTGCACGTGTCCGACGTGTTCGTCCGCGACTGCGTCGAGCTCGTCAACCTCACCCGCAACCACCCGGAAATTGAACTCGGGTGCAGCCCGCGGGCCGCGATCTCGCTGGTGCAAGCGTCCCGCGCCCGGGCGTGGATCCACGGCCGCGACTACGCGGTCCCCGAGGACTTCTTCGCCCTGGCCGAAGACGTGATCCTGCACCGCATGCGGCTGTCGTACGAAGCACTCGCCGCTGGCCGCCGCGGTCCCGACGTGCTCAGCGACATCCTGCGCACCCTCGCCTGAATCGCGATCGAGCCGGACGCCGCTTCATGACCTTGATTTCCCACCCACGCCTCGGCCCCCCCGGCGAGCTCGCCCACGGCGACTTCGAGATGGTCGTGCGCCGACTGGCCGATGACCTGGCCTTTGGCACCGACACGTCGATCTTCACCGGCGCGGGCATCGAGTACGCGCAGTCGCGGCCGTACGAGCCGGGTGACGCGATTCGCCAGATGGACTGGCGCATCACCGCCCGCACCGGCCGGCCGTACGTCAAGGAATACGAAGCGCTCAAGCGCACCGACGTCCACCTGGTGGTGGACACGTCTGCGTCCATGGGCGTGGCATCGACCGACCTGGCCAAGCATGATCTGGCGATCTGGTGCGCCGCGGCGATCGGACTCGTTGCCCAGCGCCGGCTCAGTCCGGTGGCGGTGCTCGGCGGCGGCGAACGCGAGACGCGCTTCGAACCGACGCTGCTGGCCACGGATCTCTGGCGTGCGCTGGAACCACTGCGCGTTGGTGCGGTGGCCGAAGGCACGCAGCTGGGCGAGCGACTCAACGGATTGGCCGTGCGGGCCCGGCGGGCGAGCGTCATCGTCATCCTCAGCGATCTGCACGACCCGGAAGCGATTCCCGCGATCCGCCGCGCGGCCCAGCGGCACGACGTGATCGTCTTTGAGATGCGCGACCCAGCGGAACGCGAACCGTTGCGGGCCGGTTTCATTCGCGGGCGCGAAGCCGAAACCGGAACGGGCTTCCTCGGCCACGGCCGGCAGCGCTGGCACCGGCGGGTGGATCCCGACGGTCCGGGCGGTGCGGGTGATGTGAGCGGAGCCAGCGGTGCGAGCGGTACGAGCGACGCGCCAATCAACGAATCGCACGACTCCGTGGCCCGGGTCGTGGCCCGCGCGGGGGCGAGTCACCTCACACTCGACACCGATCGCCCGTTCATCGGCCCGCTTCGCCACTTTCTTTCGGCCCGGTCCGGTGCCGCCGGAGGCCGAGGATGACGCGGCGTCAGATGCACCGATCTCTCTCGCCGGCGTGTGCTGTGCGGACCGCGTTGGGCGCGGTCGCGCTCTGCACTCTGTGTGCGGCAGGAGCGGCGGGGGCGGCAACGGCAGCACCACAGTCCGCGCCTCCATCTTCGTCCGCGTCCCCGCCGGCGTCCGCATCGTCATCGCCATCCACATCCCCATTCACCGGCGAGCCGGCGATCGCCACCCGCGGCATGACCGGCTCGGTCACGATCGTCGACGACGGCCCGACACTCAGTTCGAGGGCCGACTTGGGATTGGAAGCACCACTCGTCGCGCGCATCGCCGAGCAACGCACCAGCGAATCCGGCGCGACTTCGTACACGATTGAGTTCATGGGCACCGTCGAAGGAAGCTTCGACTTGCGGCAAGCCTTGCAGCGCCCCGACGGGTCCTTCCCCGCGTCACTGAACGAGATTCCCGTGGTCATCGAACGTCATCTCGATGCGTCCGCCGGGACCGACGTCTTCGTCACCCAGCGGCCGAGCCCGGTGTTCTCGAGCATCTACCGCTCGGTCATCATCGCGATCCTGATCGCCTGGCTCCTCGTGCCGCTGGTCGTGTTGGGCGTGCGCCTGCGGCGCCGCCTGCAGACCGAACCACCCGCGCCCGTCGTTCCCGAACCGACCTTGGCCGAGCGCCTCGAACCGCTGGCCCTGGCCGCGGCCGACGGCCGGATGAGCGTGGACGAACGCGGCCGCCTGGAGCTGCTGCTCGTGGCCCACCTCGGCGAACGCGCCGGCGTGGCCCACCGATCCCCGGCCGACGCGATCGACGCCCTGCGCCGCACGTCCGACGCCGGCCCGTTGTTGACCGCGGTCGAGTCCTGGCTCCACCGCCCCGGGGCCACGGAAGATCGCCGCTCGCAGGTCGCGGAACTGCTCGCCCCGTTTCGCCGGGCATCGGCTTCCGCGGCTGATGCATCCGGGTCATCTGGGTCGTCCGGGTCGTCCGGGTCATCTGGGGCCGCTTCGTCGTCCTCGTCATCGCCCAACGCCAGCGGAGCCGTCACATGAGCGGGCTGGACTTCAACGGCGTGAGTTTCGCCCATCCGTGGATGCTGACGCTGCTCGGCCTGCCGGTCGTGCTGCTTGTGTGGGCCTGGCAACGCCGCGGCACACCGGTGGCCATGCCCTTTGACCATCAGTCGCACCGCTCGCGGCCATTGCTGGGGGCGGGACTGCGTGGGTTCGAGATGGTGCCGGCGTTTCTTCTCGCCGCGACGATCATTGTGCTCGCCGGACCGCAAACCCTGCAGACGCCCAAACGCGAGCGCGTGCTGTCGAACATCCAGATCTGCTTCGACGTTTCGGGCAGCATGAACGTGGAAGATCGGTACACCATGGCCCGATCGTCCGTCGAGCGGTTCATCGACCGACGCGACGGCGATGCGTTCGGCCTCACGCTCTTTGGCTCGTACCAGATTCGCTGGACGCCGCTGACCCGCGACCTTTCGGCCATTCGGGGCGGGCTGCCGTTCGCGGATCCCAGCCGGCAGCCCGGGCACATGGGCGGCACGATGATCGGTTCGGCCCTGCGCTTCTGCATGAAGAACATGCAGGAAGAAGTCACCGAGGGCGACAAGCTCATCATCCTCGTCTCCGACGGCGTTTCCGCCGACCTTGGCAGCGGTTTTGCCGAAGGCGACGTCGGAACGGAACTGGCCGAAGCGGGGATCGTCACCTACCACGTGCACGTCGGCACTGGCCAAGTGCCCGACGAAATGCGGGCCATCACCCGCCAGACCGGCGGCGATTCCTTCGTGGCCACCGATCGGCGCGGTCTCGACGAGATCTTCACGCACATCGACCGGATGCAGCCGGCCCGATTCGCTCCCGGCGGCACCGTGCCGATGGATTGGTTCGCGCCCTTCAGCCTCGCCGCCCTCGCCGGGCTGGGCGTCCACCTGATCGGCCTCTTGGGAATCCGGGTGACCCCATGGTGAATCTCCTTCCGCTGTCCGCCGTTCGCGCCGCGCCTTTCTCCACGCTGACGCCGTCGCTGATCTTGTTCATCGCCATTGGCGTCGGAGCGATCGTGGGTGTCGCCGAGATCCTGCACGCCCGCCGCGTTCGCCGCGTCGCCCGACTGGCCTTCGGCCCCGTGGCCCGCCCCGCGCGCTGGACGGCGATCGCCGGACCGCTGCGGACCGTTTCTGCCGCCGCCGTCGCCTGGGGCGCCTTGACCCTGCTCACGCTGGACCCGGAAGTCGCGTCCGATCTGGAGCCGGGCCCCGCGTCCAAGCACGTACTCATCGCCCTGGACGTCTCGCCCAGCATGTTGATCGAGGACGCGGGCCCCGAACGCGAAAAGGTCAAGCGCGCGGTGTGGGGCGGCGAAGTCGTCCAAGGCGTGCTGGACCGGCTCGACATGTCGACGACCCGCGTGTCGCTCGTCGCGTTCTATACCGAAGCCTTGCCGGTGTTCATCGAAACGCCAGACAAGGAAGTCGTCCGCAACGCCCTCGACGGTTTGCAGATGTACCCGGCGTTCGAAGCCGGCGAGACCAAGTTGCAGCAGGGGGTCGAAGGGGCACTCGAAGTCGCCCGCCGCTGGATGCCGGACACCGCCACGTTGATCGTGCTGTCCGACGGCGACGCGCTGCCGGCGTCGCTGCCGCGCACGCTGCCGCCATCCATCGCCGACGCGATCGTGGTCGGCGTCGGCGACCCGCACCGCTCGACCATGGTGAGCGGCCACAGCTCGCGCCAAGACACATCCGCCCTCAAGCAGCTCGCCGCGCGACTCGGCGGCATCTACCACGACGGCAACCAACGGCACCTGCCGAGCGAGCTGGTGTCCGGCCTCACCATGATCCGGCCGCGCCTCAGCGATCAGATCAGTTGGCGCGACGCCGCCCTCGCCGCTCTGGGCGCGGGCGCCGCCGGACTCGCGTTCTTGCCGGTGGCGCTGTCGCTGTTCGGGCGGCCCATGCGTGGACGAGCGACCGCCAGATCTTCGGCCACTGCGGCCCGCCCGATGAGCTCGGCTGCCTCCGCGTCCACTTCCGCCGCATCGCTGCAAGGAGCCGCCCCGTGATCATGCGCCGCACCCTGTGGACCGCGTGGGCCCTTGTGCCCGTCGGCCTTCTGGCTTTTCACATCGGCCCCGGCCAGCGCGCCGCGGCCCGTGACGTCGCCGCCCGTTTGCAGGGCGTCGCGCAAACGGCCGAAGACGCGGCGATCACCGCGCACCGCGACGCGTACACCCGCCACTTGGAGACGATCGCCGCCAGGCGAGCGACGTTCGACGCGCCCGGCCCGGCCGCCGATGCCGCCCTGGAGACCGCGATTGCCGCCGAGAGCGCGGCGTACGAAGCGGCGGCCGACCTCTGGGAAACCGCGGCCGAGCAGCACGAAGCGGTGCTCGAAGCGGCCACCGCGCTGCCGGACGAAGATCGCCATCGGATCACGTTGGCCCGCGGGCGCGCGTTGGTGCGCTCGGGCGACGTCTGGGGCGGAGCGGCAGAACTGCGAGAATTGGTCGACGGGCTGGAGACCAAGGGAGCGACCGACGACGACCGCGCCCTGGCCCGTGCGGCCCGAGAAGAACTCGCGGCGGCGCACTACTTCGGCGCCCGCATCCTCCGGCTCGCCGGCGAACCGGCCGAGGACTGGCGGGCCGAAGCCTCACTTGCCCGGCAGCACTACCGCCACCTGGCCCGGGACGCGGCGCAGCGCGGCGTCGGCCGCGATGAGATCCGCGGCTTCGAAGACAACGTCGAACGCGTGCTGGACCTGGAACAGCAGGATCAATCGGTCCTCGAAGGCATGCCGCTGCCGCGCGAATCTCCGCGGGCCGCCCGCGGCAGTCGTCCGGGCAACGGCGATCAAGCCGGCAAGAGTCGCCGCCCACGTACGGGCGACCAGGACGCCCGCGGCGCGAGCGGCGTCGAACAGATCGGCCGCGGCTGGTGATGCCGATGCCGCACCGTCACCGACCGAAACCTTCGCCGCTGGTTCCCGGTCCTGAGCGGGGCGTTGAGTCCCGTTCCGAGTCCAGTTCCGGGTCCAGTTCCGAGTCCAGTTCCACGTCGACACCCACCACCATGCCCGCTCGCCGCCCACGCACCGATCCCCACGACCGTCAGTCCCCGCTCCCGGATACCCCGACGATGAACGCGACGCCTCGCCCCACGAACTGCACCCCCCATCGCCGCGGCGCCGACGTCGCCGACGTCGCCCGTGGCCGATCGACGCCCGGCCGGTTCGGCTGGCACAGCGCGTGCAGCGCCATCGCCCCCGCCGTACTTGCCGCGGTCCTGGCCGGTCCGGCCGCGGCCCAGCAACCGGCGGTCATCATCGCGCCGGCCCAGCCGATCGGCGGCAGCGTCGTGATCTCGGCGGAGATGCTCGAGGCGATGTCCGAAGCCGAAGCGGCGATGGACGCCGGACAGGCGGCGATGCCCGGCGCCGGCGGCCCGGACATGGCCGGGCCCGGCGGCGCCAGCGGTCTGGCCCCCGAAGAGGTTGCCCCGCTCACCGCGCTCTACAACGCCCTCGAGCCGGATGAACAAGCGGCGATGGTGGCGGAGTACGACGCCGTCGGCATCGACCTGCTCGCCGACCTCGGCCTGAAGGAACTCGACGAAGCGGAAGAAGCCGGCGCGATGCCGCTTCTGCCGCTGGTGCAACAGCGCGACTTCAAGCGGACGCCCGCATCCGTGCTCGCCGCCCGTTCGGCCCTCGGCCTGGGCCGGCCCGAACGACCGGCGGTGGACGCCGACAGCGCGGCCCTGGCCGAATGGCTGCACACCCAGGTCATGGCCGGCGAATGGGGCGAGCTCGCCTGGTTCCTGGAAGCCCGGGGCGGCGGCGACGCGGAGGCGATCTATGCCCACATCCTGCAGTCGACCAACCAAGGCGATCCGCTGCTGCTGCCGGAGGAGGTCCTGGCCCTGTCCGACGCCGCGCCGATCAGCCCGGCCGACTGGCAGCTCGACGTCTTGGCCCAGCTTCTGAAGACCGCCGGCAAGACGAGCATCAACGGCCCCATGCTCGCCCGGCTGCAGGCCGGCACGCGGCACTTCGGCCCGGAAGGCGACGAGCGCCGCGCTCGCACCGCCGACCTGCTCATCACCGCCGACCTGCCGATCGAGGCGTACGCGTACCTGCCGCCGCTCGATCCGGCCCGGGAAGCGGGCGATGCGTCGGTGCTGCTGGGCCACGCCGAGTACCACCTCGGCCAGTCGCGTGCCGGTCGCGGGGCGGACGCCGAACAGGATGCCCGCCGCGCGTTCAATCTCTTTGGCGAAGTCGCGCTGTTGGACGCGGCCGAAGACGACGAGCGCGTCGCCGGACTGACGTCGGCCATGAAGATGCTGCCGGACATGCCCGAATCGATCGCCACACCCTGGCTCGATGCGGTCTTCCAGCGTCCGGCCCTCGCGCCCGCGGCCCTGGAAGCGATTGCCCTGGACGCCCTGACGCTCGCCGACCGGAAGCTCGACGAACAACAGCGCGCCCGGACGATTCTCATCATGAAGTCGTCGGTCGACACGCTGCTGTCGAATCCCGACGTGGACCGCCGCGCTCTGCGCATCCCGCTGCGCATGCTCACGACCGCGTTGGTCACCGAAGCAGAGGAACTCGTCGCCTACCGGCCCGATCCGCGCCGCGGCGACATGATGGTTCGCGAGAAAGCGATCCTCATGCGGGCCACGCCCGGCGTGGAGTGGCTGGACACCGTCGAATCAAGCTTGGCCGTGCGGGCCTGGCGAGCCTTCATCGGACTCGCCGCGGTCAGCGACGAGACGGACCTCGCCCTCGAACGCCTCGAGCTTGCGGTTGCCCGGCATCCCAATCAAGCCGCGGCCCTGGCCGACGAGTTCCTGGTGCGCTGGACCGGCCGCCTGCGCCCCGGCGCCGACAGCGATCGCAACGCGGCGATGGCCTCGGCCTTCTTCATGTTCGGCGGCAACACCTCGGTACCCGACGCGCCGCTGACCCGCGGCCGGCAAGCCCGCAACCTCGGACGACTGGATCGCGTGCTGGACATCGTCCGCGGCATCGGCGTGGATCCCCGCGGATTGAGCAACGTGGTGGGCGCCTTCCGCGCGTGCCACAGCCGGGCCGAAGCGTTCACTGGTCCGGACATCGAGCGCGTGCTCGGGCCGATCGATGCACTCCCGGCGCCGACCGCCGCGAGCCTGGCCGACGCCATGCGTGGCGGTCTGGGCGGCGACTGGCGCAATCGCCAGACGCAGCAACGGTTCGGCCTGCGGCGCAATGCCACCGAGATCGGCGAGATCGTGGCCGAGGGGTACGAAGTCGCCATGCAGCTCATCGACCGAGCGATCGAAGAGTCACCGGAAGACTGGGGCTACTCGGTGACCCGCGCCGCCCTCGCGTTCGACCGACTCGAACATCGGCGCGCCCAGCAAGGCGAAGACTTCGACGAGTACGAAACCCTGCGGCGTCAGTCATTCGATGCGTTCCGCGATGCGGCCGACCGCTACACCGTGGCCGTGGCCGACGGCGGCCTGCCGCCGTCGATCGATGTGCATCTGGCCTGGTTCAACGCCGCGGTGGGCGCGACGCAACTCAATCAACTCAATCGCGACAACATTCTGTACGAAGGTTCGGAGCGCGATACGCAGATCGATTCGATTCGCGCCGCATTGATCACGATGCCGCCGGCCTTGGCCGAAGAACACATTGGTTTGTTCACGCAGCGCATGGTCGACGGCCTGGCCCAGGTCAACCCCGAAGTGAAGCCTCGGCTCGTGCGGCACGCGATGCGGGTCGTCGGCAACCATCCCCTCGGCGCCCCGCTCCGCCGAATCCAGGCGGTGCACGATGACCTGATTTCCAATGAGATCGCGCTGCGGATGACGCTCGACGGCCCCGACCGCGTGGGCGACGGCCGGCCGTTCGGTGCGGTGCTCGCGATTCGATACACCAACGCGGTCGACCGCGAGACCGACGGGTTCAGCAAGTACCTGCGCAACCAAGTGTGGTCGTACTTCGGCAACCAAGGGCGCACGGTGAACTATCGCGATCGGTTGGAAGAATCGATCCAGCGTTCATTGGAAGAAAACTTCGACGTTGAATCGGTTGCGTTCTTTGACCCGTTGTTCCCGTCGCGAGAAGTTCGGGAGCGCGGCGAATCCGGCTGGCAGGAGAAGCCGATGGCGTACATCGTTCTCTCGGCCCGCGATGCAAGCATCGAACGCATTCCCCCGGTGCAGATGGATCTGGACTTTCTGGACTCGACCGGCCCGGTGATCCTGGCCGTGGAGTCGAACGCGCCGATCATCGATGCCGCCGACGCGCCGGCCAACCGACCGGTGCGCGAACTCATGGTTCGCCAGACGCTGGACACCCGGGCGATGAACGACGCCGACAGTGGTCGGGCGATCACCCTCGAGATCCGGGCCACGGGTCGCGGCATTGTGCCCGAGCTCGACGAACTGCTCGTGGGCGTGCAGGACGCCATGCCCGGCTACGTGATTCCGGACGACGGCATTGAAACGTACGCCGTGAACTTGCTGTCGACCGCCGACGCCGTCGAAGACCCATTCGGGTTCATGGGCGGCGGCGACGAGCCGGAGGAAGATGCGATCATGGGCCCCGACGAGGACGGCGTCTTCCGGACCGCGCTCGAACGTTCGTGGATGATCCGCTTTGTGCCGGGCGAGGGTTCAACCGGCGACACGTTCCGCCTGCCCGCGTTGGCCGAGGGCATCGACGGCACGCTTGAGTCGCGCACGTTCGACGACCTGGATGTGGTCACCGTGTCTGGACGCAACGTGGCCCTCGACGGCGTCGGCGTCTCCCCCTTGCTCGTCGTCGGACTGATGATCGGCGGCCTGGCCATCGTGGCGGGGGTGCTGATGGCCATCCGTCGGGGCGGCCGCGCTGCGTCAGCCGACACCGCCGGGACCTTGCTTCCGTCGCGGGCCACGCCGCTGGCCGCCATCGCCGCACTGCAGCGCATCGACCGCGAACACGGTGAACGCATCGGCGAAACGCGGCGCGGCGAACTGGCCAGCGAGATCCGCGATCTTGAGCGGCGCTACTTCGGTCCCGAAGCCCAAGGCTCCGACACGGTCGACGCTGAAACAACTGGCACCGTCGAACGCTGGGCCGCAGCGGTGCGGGCGTAAGGGCCGACGGCGTCGGCGCGTCGAACGGCCACCGCGCATCGCTCGGCTCACGTATCTGAGTGTGTCCACCGGGCGGTGCGGCACAATCGTGCCCGCGTCGCCCATGGCCCAAACGGCGAACTTACATCCACGCGGCCAGCAGCCCCAACACGTCGGCCAGACCAATGCTGCATGACCCATCCAGGTCGCCAAGACACGTCGGCCAGACCAATGCTGCATGACCCAGCCAGGTCGACAAGGCACGTCGGCGGACACGGCGGGGAGCCGCGTCGCCGGCCGCCGCGAGTCGGTGCGACTCAGCAGGCGTCGCCCCAGCCGGCCAGCACGCTGAGCAGGTCCAACAGTCCAACGTCGCCGTCGCCGTCGCCGTCGAGGTCCGCCGGGCATCCGTCGCACGGCCCCCATGCGGCCAAGACCGACAGGACGTCGCCGATGCCGATGAGGCCATCGCCGTCGACATCGCCACCGCAACCCTGCCGCTCGTGCGCGCCGGCGCCGGGCAGCCCCGGACCTCCACTGACCGCGTCGACGAACCGGGGCAGACCACCGATGTCTGTGCCGATGCCGGCATCCATGAACGCCGCGGCGCTTCCCATGTCGAGCCCCGGCGAACCCGCGGCCAAGCGGTAATCATCGGGACCAATGAACGTGGGCGTCGCAACGATGTTGCCCGCGCCGGCGTACGGCGCATCCAACACACTGTCGGTCACCGAACCGAGCGTCCCACTCACGCCGGGCAACTCGTGTCCGACCACGATGACGCCGGAAATGGTGGCGTTCGTCCCATTGAACGAGAAGATGCCCGCCCCCGCCGACGGCTTCGGGTCGCCGAGCGGGAAGGCCGATGCGGAATTGTTCGCAATCGTCGAACCCAGGATCAGAACCGGATCGCCGCCAACAATCTCAATGCCACCGCTGGCGAATCCTGCTTTGGAACCGAATCCCGACCCGTGGTTGTTCGCGATGATGCAGTTGATGATCCGGCCCGTCTGGATCAAAATCCCAGCGCCTTGGGCCGATCCGCCACCGGCACACGAGCCGCCGCCGGCAATGTTGCCCGTGATCCGGCAATTGATCACGTCCACCGAGCCCCCAAGAAGTTCAAGGCCGCCGCCCGAACCGCCGCAGTCGCCCATGGCCGAGTTGTCACCAATCGTGCAGTCGATGATCAACGCTTCGCTGTTGCTCGCGAACACACCGCCACCATTGATGAACGTCGCCGGCGAACCGACGGGGCCGTTGCCCACGATCCAACAGTCGCGAATCGTCGGTGATGCGTCTTGAACGAAGATGCCGCCGCCGCGTCGTCCGTTCTCGTTGCCGCGGCCAAGCCCGCCGGTCACGGTGAAGCCTTCCAGGACTGCAGCGCGCGTCTCGCCCGCATCGAAGCTGACCACTTCCTGCACGTCGCCCTGGCTCATGGGACGCAAGATCGTGACCGCCGGACCGGCCAGCGATCGGACGACCACGTCCTTGCCGGAAAAGTCGAGGCGGCCCAACCACGTGCCCGGGCCCACCACGATCTCGTCGCCGGAACTCGACGCCGCCAATGCGGCCGGGACCGTCGGAAAATCTCCGGGCACTTCGAACGTATCCGCCGCGGCGATGCCGGCGCCGCCGAAGGCCAGTGAAAAGATCACGGCGTGAATCGGCGTGGCCACGCGAATGTTGGTCGACATAAGAAGGTCCTCCTGACCTGGGATACGCCAGACCATGGGAGGAAGCGGCAATTGATTCGAGACGATTGCGAAAGTGGACGCGCGCGGGACACACTTGCATGGACTTCGTTCGGTGGCATCAGCGCTCTGTCCGGGCCATCGATCCACGGGACGCCCGCTCGATCGACCGCCGCCATGCCCGCAACCGACTCACATTGAGCGGATACATGATGCACTCGGATCGCCGACCCGGCCGAGCCAGGAGTGATGCTGCTTGACCCGCAATGCGAGCTCGCTCAACGACCCCGCGGCCATCGGCGGCGAACGCACCGCCAAGGCGGCGAACATGGTTCGGCAAACGAGCGATCCGGGCGCGCAGGCTGAAATCCGAATTCGCGAACGGCAAAATCATCGCGTCCGGATGATCGCGTTCCAGCATCTGGCGCTGCAGGTGCTGGCCAATCATCCGTTCGCCAGGCACGGACATGCCCAAGGACCACAGATCGGTATCGGCGAACGGAAACACCACGTCAACGCCCGATCCATACAGACCCGTTGCCGCCACGGAGACCGCGCGACGGGTTCGGTTCCAGAACCAAAACGATGACACCGGATTCGGCCGATCAAGATGCTGGGCCATCTCCGCTTGAAGAAGCTCGCACCCGGCCGCCACATCAAGAGACGGAGCAAGCTCGCCCATGGACGCATGGATCAATCGCTGCGTGCCGCCGCGGATCGTGGTGAGCCGCTGACTCCATGCAACACGATCGCCGGAACGGGCGGCATCCAACTGCGCCCGGCTGGAATACGTTCCATCGATCACCACGTCCCCCGACAGCCCGTCCCAGACGCGGTCGCCAGGTTGAAAGACGGCTCCCAACGGATGGGCCCAACCGTGGTCCATCGCGTTGAAGTTGGTCGCCACGTTCTTGGAGTACTCATGGGCCAAGGTGAAGGCCGTTCCCGGCACCGCCTGATGGTCGATCCCGAGTCCTGCCGCCACCCGCACGGCAACCGATGTGTCATCATCACCCGCGCGGCGGAGGCGCTCCACGGTCACGGCCCGAACGTTCGCCTTCCCGACCTGACGGGCGAGTTCATGGGCAATGTGCCGGGAATCCTTGCCTCCGGTCAGCGTGACGATCTCCGGGCGCGTGGCGTTGGCCACCCGGCGTTCGACCGACGTTCGAAAACGCCGAATGAGTTCGTCAACCAGCGCTTCGTCATCAAGCTGCGTGATCTCGGGGTTAGGCTCGAACTGCGTGATACGGGTTCCCGCCGCATCAGACTCCAATCGCCAACCGGGCGGGGCAGCGCGAATCCCGGCGAATGGCGTCCGGTCGCCCACAAAGAAGCCGACGATGCAGAATGCCGCGATCGCGTCGAAGTCGAACGCCACCGCGTCCGCTGCTTCGGTTGGATTCATCTCGTGCATCGCGCGCAGAGAGGCGAGCAACGTTGGAATCGACGGCGAGACGAAGATTCGATTGGTGGTTCGCGCCACGAACAATGACTGCAGTCCGAGGCTGTCGGTTTCGACCAGCGCACGTTCGTCCGATGCCGACCAGCGCGCAAAGACGCCGTTGCGCATCGGGCCATCGCTCGGCAGTTCAGCGCCGGTTGACCATGACCGCGTGCCGCTGGCGTCCGTCAATCGACCGGCATCGTCCAGGTGCAGCTGCAAGCACGGCGCGGGCGCTTCCGAATCATCGCGCACACGGTTCATCAGTCGGGGTCTTTGAATGTAATGGTGCCGTCGTTCATCTCGGGGAATACGCGCACCGTGTAGCCCCCGTACCAGGTCTGTCCTTCCATGATCATCCAATCAACGATGTCGTCGGTCGGAATCTGGCGAAGGTCGCCCAGGGCCAGTCCTTCGACGGACACCGGATCGTTCCCGCAGCGAGCGGCGAACACGCCGTCGGCGTACGACAGTGGCGAAAACCAGATGTATTCCATCGTGTCGTCGGTCGTGGGAAAGCCAACCTTGATGCTCGCGGTCCGAGCCGGATCCGCGTCCCAGTGCTCGACAAACCAGGGCACGGTCTCGGCCCCGCGCTCCATCGCCGCGTTCATGGCCGCGTCGTCCGCATCGACCGGAACGACCGTGCTCGATTCCGTCTCTCCGGTGCAGCCACCCAGGCCGCCGATCGAGCCGAGGCCGAGCACGGCGGACGCAAGAAGTACAGAGGGAAAGCACTGGACCGGCGATTGATGGCGCATCGTTGTTCCTTGGGGGTTCGCACGCGAAGCCCCACGCGTTCGAGGGCCAAGGAGAAATGGTAGTCGCGGGTCCAAGGCCCGGCTTGTTCGACGGCGATCGCTGATTTTTAGGGGTGCATTCGGCCTCGGCGAGCCTAGGTTGGAATCTGGCCGGCCTCTGAACGGGGACCGACCAGCCGAAAATCCCCAACGCCCGAACGAATCCGCATCCCCGGAGCCCCATTCATGACGCACCTTTCCCGTCGATTCACGACCGCCCAACTTGCGGTGGCCACCGTCAGTGCCGCGGTGACCGTGGCCAGTATTGCCCTGGCCGCCACGACCGAATTGGTCAGCGCGCCCAACTTCAATGGCGCGTCGGTCATCGCACGGCCCGCACCCTTGACGACCACAGAGCTCTCGGCTGCCGTCCGGCCCGGTGACACGTTTGACCTCAGTACGCTGGACATCAGCGCGTTCGCCGGCCGCACCGCGACCGTCGCCCGCGCGCCGTACGCGTCGGCCGACCGAACCGTCATCAGTGGTTCCATCGACGCGCTTGATGACGCGAGCGTGCCCGGCTCATTCGTGGTTGCCCGCCGCGGCGACTTCGTGGTGGGGCACCTGCGGACGGATGCGACCGGCGTGTGGCGCATCACCGCCTCGCCGGCCACCAACGGCCGCATGATCGCAACCTACCTGTTGATGCCGACGGAGCCGGACTGCGAGATCCTGACGCCCCCGAAGCCAGTCGCCGGTTTGGAAGCGCACGGCGATCATGTCCACGCCCCCGGCGAAGATTGCGCCGGTTGCCCCGGACACGGAGACGCGACCGAAGGCATTGGTGGCGGCGACGGCATCGTGTCCGATGTCTTGGTGGTGTACACGACCGTCGTTGAGTCGCAGCTTGGCGGACCGGAATCGGCGGCAGCCCAGATGGACGTGGTGACCGAGGAAACGAACGTCGCGTTCGTTGATTCGAACGTGAACGCGGAGATTCGACTTCGCGCCGTCCATCGCTTCACGGGACCCGAGCCCTCGCTCGGCGAACTTCGTTCGACGGACGATGGCGTCTACGACGAAGTGCACACCATCCGCGACGGATACGCCGCGGACTTCGTGGTGCAGATCGACGAGGGCGGCGGCGGCGTTGCCTTTGGATTGGATTCGTTCGACGGGGGTGAAGATCAGAACGCGTTCTGTCAGGTCGGGATCAACAACCTTCCGTTCCTGACCTACACCCACGAGCTTGGTCACAACATGGGCGCCTGCCACGCATTGGGCGATGGCGGCGGATGTGGCGAAGGCTTGCTCTTCGACTACTCCAACGGCCACCGATGGTTCGGAAACTCGGGCACGCAGTGGCGCTCGGTCATGGCGTACAGCCCCGGCTCGCGCCTCGCCCGCTTCTCGAACCCGGATGTGAACTTCGACGGCGTATCGAGCGGGATCGAACCCGGCAACGGCGGCGTCGGCGCAGACAACGCCGCCACGATCAATCAGAGCGCCGGCTTCGTCGCCAGTCACCGCGCATTCAACAGTGGGGATTGCACCGGCTTGCCCATTGATGCCGATGCCCCTGATTGCAACAACAACAACATCCCGGATCCGTGCGAGATCCTGATGGGTCTCGTGGCCGACGTGAACGGGAACGGCATCCCGGATACCTGCGACCCGTGCGCCGGTGACGTGGACGGCAACGGCGTGGTCGGCACGTCGGACCTGCTCTCCGTGCTGGCCGGTTGGGGCGCGTGCCCGAGCGGCGGGGCATGTCCGGCCGACCTCAATGGCAACGGATCGGTCGACGTCTCGGATCTGCTCGTGCTGCTTTCCGCGTGGGGTCCTTGCCCATGATGTGAGGCGGCTGCCACCGACAGCGCTGCTTGTCTGAGGCCACACGGCCGATGTCCACTTCCTTCGAGGTCGGTCATCGGCCGTGTGGTTGTTTTGCCCATGACCTGCCACACTGGTGGGGTGCACGACCCACCCGACGCCCTTCGCCTGGACCGATCGCTTCGGCGCTATCCGCTTTACGCGGGCCTTTTGAACACCTGGTTCTGGATGCCGGTGTTCTTTCTCTACTTCGCCGAGCATCTCAGTTTGGCCGAAGTCCTTCGGCTCGAGGCGATCTACTACATCGCCGTCGTCATCCTGGAAGTTCCGTCGGGATCCTTCAGTGACCGCGTCGGACGCCGTCCCACCCTCATCATCAGCGCCGTGTCGTTGACCGCCGCGTACGCACTGTTCTTCGTCGCTCCCGAACTGGGCTTCGCCGCATTCGTCATCGCCCAGGTGCTCCTGGCCGCAGGCATCGCCTTCAACTCCGGGACCGACGTCTCATTTCACTACGACGCGCTGGCCGCAGTGGGACGTGAGACATCGTTCGACGATCGCGAGGCGAGCGTCGCGCGGATTTGCTTCCTGTCCACGGCCGGTGCGGCGATCGTCGGCGGCACGGCGGCCATGGTGAATCTCCGCGCCCCGTACGCCCTGAGCGCGCTGTCGGCGATCGCCGGACTGTTCGTCGTGATCGGGTTCGTCGAACCACCGCGTCATACACCCCAGCCCGATGCACAAGCCGGGGTGAATGAACATGCTCCCTCGTTCGCCGGACAACTCCGAGCGTGCGTGGGCGACCTGCGGCACCCACGGCTCGCCTGGCTGGGCGCGGTCAGTATCGGCATGGTCGTCCTGAACCATGTGCCCTACGAGTTCGTCCAGCCGTACACCCAACTGCTGACCAGCGACGGAACGCGCACCGATCCATCGCCGCTCATCTTGGGCGTGCACGCCACCTTGATCAGTTTGATCGCCGCGGCCGTCGCCGGGCGAAGCATCTGGGTGCGCGAGCGACTTGGCCTGCGACTCACCATGCTCAGCGGCGTGATGGTGCAGACAACCATCATTGTCTCGATGGCGATTGTGTTGCATCCGTTGATTTTGGGACTCGTGATGTTTCGAGGCGTGTCGCGAGCGTTGATGACGGCCCCGATGAACGCAGCGGTCGCACCGTTGATTCCGTCGTCACGGCGAGCGACGTATCTCTCGGGACTGAGTTTGGCCGGTCGCTTGTCGTTCAGCGGACTCTTGCTCCTGCTGTCACGCGTGGCCGAACACGGCGCGTCGGACGGTGAGATGACGGCGAACACTGGGGCCGACGACGCCCACGCAACATGGGAGATGCTTCAAACCATCCTGTCGTACAGCGCCACGGTCGGACTCATCATGCTGGCCGGACTTCTGCTGACGGGCCGGGCCATGCGTTCGTCGAACTGAGCGTCGAATGGAGAGGATGCACGGGACGCACAATTCGCACTGAACGCACTGACACCACGGGCACCACGGGCACCACTGGCACAACGGGCACTACGGACACCACGGGCACCTCTGGCACCACGGGTTTCGTTTCGCGTGTCCGATGGGCAACGACGCGCCGCGTACGACAAACTTGCCAAGCATCCGGCCGATCCAAGATCCAAGCGTGGGCGGCACGATCGACCCGCGGTACGCTGGCCTGACGATCGCCGCGGCACGTGGACCATCGGCGACAGACACGGGAGTGCTTGCGTGGTGCGAACGATGCGCGGAGGATCGGGCCTGGCCCGACGGGTGGCGGGAATGCTGGCGGCGCTGACGATCGGCGCGACGGCGAGCGGGCAAGCCGACCCGCACGTCCTGACCTACGGCGGGGAACTGGGGCCCGCCGATGGGGCCGGCCGCGGCCGAACCGTCGTGCTGGTGAGCGGCGACGAGGAATACCGCAGCGAAGAAGCGTTGCCCATGCTCGGGCGGATCCTGGCCGTGCGACATGGGTTCACCTGCCACGTGCTGTTCGCCATCGATCCCGACACCGGCCTGATCAATCCGGACAACCGCACGAACATCCCCGGCCTCGAGCGCCTGGCGGATGCCGATCTCATGGTCATCGCCACCCGCTTCCGCGACCTGCCCGACGAACAGATGGCCCACATTGACCGGTACGTCCGTTCTGGGCGGCCGATCGTTGGCATTCGCACCGCCACGCACGCCTTCAACCTGTCGGCCGAGTCTGCGTTCCGCGAATACACCTGGAACGCGACGGCCGAGGACGGCAATGGCGAGCGGTCGTGGCCCCAAGGCTTCGGCCGGCACATCCTCGGCGAGACGTGGATCGCCCACCACGGAACGCACGGTTCCCAGGCGACACGCGGCGTGATTCCCGCAGCGGTTCGGGATGCTTCCATCACCCGCGGGCTGTCCGGCCCGGACATTTTCGGCCCGACCGACGTCTATCGCGTACGACTGCCCCTGCCAGAAGGCTGCACACCGGTCGTGCTGGGCGAAGTGGTCAACGGCATGAAGGCCTCGGACCCCGCCATGGGCGGCCCACAGAACAACCCCATGATGCCGATCGCCTGGACGCGAGAAACCATGAACGGAGCGGATGCGGCGTCGGCGGTCATGCGCCGCGTGTTCACGTCGACCATCGGCGCGTCGCAAGACTTCGAAGCCGAAGGAACGCGTCGCCTTCTGATCAATGGAGTGTTCTGGGCCCTCGGTATGGAAGATGCGATTCCGCCGACCGGCACCGATGTCCGGATCGTCGGCGACGACCGTCCGACCGCGTACGGCTTCGGGTCCTTCACCCGGGGCATGCGGCCAGCTGATTTTGTCTGGCCAGCGCCCCCCATGCCCGAACCACGCGGCGGTGCCGCTGGGCACACCACAGGCAACGCGCGCGGCACGGACACGCTGAGCAATACGGGTGATACCCGCGATACGGGCGACACCCGCGACACGGCCGACTCGGCCGACACGGACGACTCGGGCGATACACGCGACACGGGCGATACCGACCACGCACTTCCGCTCCCCCCCAATGCCCGCATCGTGGTGATGGGCGGCGGATTTGCTGAACGTCTGGCCCAGTCCGGATGGCTCGATACGGTGATCCACACCAGCCAAGTCGCGGCGGAACCGGTCATCCGTCACGTCCCGTGGTCGGGCGACGAGGTCGGACGTCGGCCGCGCGAGCGGGGGGTGCCTTCGCCGTTGACCTGGATCGATCAACTCGACGCCGACGTCGTGCTCATGTCGTACGGCAGTTCCGAAGCATTCGCCGGGGACGCTGGCCTGGCCGATTTCAAGCGTGATCTCCGCAGCCTCATCGGCGACGTGCGGCGCGCGAGCGGGGCGGACGGGCTTCCACCACAACCGGTCTTGGTGTCGCCCGTCGCCGCCGGCGATGTCGGAGCGCCGTGGCCGACCGGGGCAGCCGTGGCCGAACGCCAGCGATTGCTCGACGCTTACACGGCGGCGATGGAAGCGGTGGCCGCCGAATTGGACGTTCCCTTCGTCGATCTTTGCCGGACGAACGACGTTGCGCGTCCCCTCGGCCGATGGGCCACGCGAGATGGCATCCACCCCACGGAAGCGGGCTGCGCGGTGCACGCCTTTCGGATCGGCCACGCGCTGGGCTGGCTGAGTGATGACGCCCTCGAAGCCGTGACCGCCGCCGCCCGCACGGAGCCCGGCGAGCCGGGCGCGGCAGACGAGCGACCGGACTCCATCGAGTTCGCCGCCGCCCAAGCGGACGCGCCATTCATCGTCGGACCGCAGCATGCCGACGGGACCGACGAGGTCATCGGCATCCTCCGCGACCTGGCCGTTGATACCCACCACCACTGGCGGCTCGTCTACCGCCCGACCAATACCGAGTACGTCTGGGGCCGACGCGCCACGCCTTTCGGCGTCGTGAACTTCCCGCCGGAGATGGCGCACCTCGACGTGATGATCACCACGCGCGAGCGCCGGACGCGGGCGGTGGCCGAGAACATGGATGCGGCGGAGGCGATCAGCACGCTGGTCAGCTCCGCCGTCGCCGAGATTGTGCGTTCGCGCCGCGTGCCGGCCGGCGTGCGCCGCCTGGACGCCTGGCGCTTCAGCCTCGCGCCGATCATGTCCTCGTTCGAAGAAGACGGCTGGGACCCGCCCGCCGTCGTCGCCCGCGGCACCGAAAGCAGCCTCGGTTCCACCGACATCAAGGACCCCGCTGCATTCGCGGCCAGCTTCAGCCTCGCCCCTGGCTACGTCGTCGACTGTTATGCGAGCGAACAGGACTTCCCCGAGCTGGCCAATCCGCTGGCCCTGCAGTTCGACGGGCGCGGTCGGCTCTGGGTGCTGTGCGCCCCGACCTATCCGCACCTGCTCCCCGGCGCGCCGGCGGAATCGAAGTTGCTGATTCTCGAGGACGTCGATGGCGACGGCCGCGCCGACCGGCGGACGGTCTTCGCCGACCGCTTGCTGACGCCAACCGGCTTCGCCCTCGACGGCGACACCGTGTACATCGCCGAAGCCCCGGATCTGCTGAAGTGCACCGACGTGGACGGCGACGGCGTGGCCGACGTGCGCGAAATCGTGGCCAGCGGCTTCGGCATGCCCGATTCGCACCACCAAATCAGCGCGTTCACCTGGGACCCGGCCGGCGGCCTGCTGATGCACGAGGGCGTTTTCACCGTCAGCGCGGTCGAGACGCCCTGGGGCACACACCGCATTCGTGATGCGTCGACCTGGCGCTACGACCCCCGCAACGAACGGCTCGTCGTGATGAGCCACTCGGGATTCTCGAATCCCTGGGGGCACGCCTTCGACGACTTCGGCCAAAGCGTGTTGGCCGACGCATCGGGCGGCGCAAACCACAGTTTCAACCATGTCATCAGCGCCTACGAGTGGCCGGTCAAGCCCGGCCGCCCCGGCGAATTTCTGAACCGCGGCCGCCCGACCGCCGGCTGCGAACTGCTCCACGGCACGCATTTCCCGGCCGACGTCCACGGGACGTTCGTGGTGAATCAATCCATTGGCTTCCATGGCGCGCGCTGGGAACGCGTGGTGATGGACGAGAACGGTTCGGGGTTCCGGCGCGCCGCACGAGCCGGCGAACTTCTGCCGTCGAACCTCATTCAATCATCGGACGTCAACTTCCGCCCCGTGGCGATGCGGCAAGGCCCCGACGGAGCGCTGTACATCGTCGACTGGTGCAATCCGATCATCGGCCACATGCAGTATTCCGTGCGCGATCCGCGGCGCGATGCCACGCACGGCCGCATCTGGCGGGTCCGCCACGCATCGCGGGATCTGGCCGACGTTCTTCAAACGTCGCCCGACGACCCGACGCCCGCGCTGCTCGGCGCCCTCCGCAGCCCACAACGCGTGGTCCGCGAGAACGCTCGCCGCGCGCTCCAGCGCCGCGGCCCGGCCTTCGTCCAGCGAGAAATCATCCCCGAGTTTCGGCGCCTGGCGTCGCCCGCCGCCGACATGGATCCTGGCCGCGAACGCCTGCTGCTCGAAATGCTCTGGATTCGGCACGCCACCGGCTTGGCCGATGCCCACGCGATCCGCACCGTGCTCGGCCGGCCCGAACCGCGGGCCCGAGCCGCCGCCACCCGCCTCGTTCGCCACCAGTTGCAAGACGGCGCGATCGACGCGGCGGACGCCGTCGACCTGCTGACCACCGCGGCCCGCGATGCCGACATGCGCGTGCGGCTCGAAGCAGCGGTGGCCGCCGGATTCATGCTCCGGGCCGACCGGCCAGCCGGCGAGTCCATCGTGGCCGAGGCGGCGCTCCGGCCGATGGACGGCCCGATGTTCACGGTGATCGATGCGACCCTCACGCACTTGGCCACCGGCCGATCCGGGGCCGCTCGCGCCGGCATCGTCCGGCAGCTCGAGCTGTTCCGGCAGTCCCCGGACGAACTGGCCGCCGCCGAGCTCAGCCTGGACGTGGCCACCGTTCGAATCGCCCGGGCCGACGTTGACCGGACGGCCCGGCTGGCGGGACTGGATCACCTGGCCGACGCCGCCAACGCCAATGGCAACGCCAACAGAAGCACCACTCCCGGCGCCGGCCCACCAACCGGCCAGCCGGCCACCCGCGCCAGCGTCCTGCTCAACGCCTTCACCGCGGCCCGCCGCCCCGGGGCCCCGAAAGCCATCGGCGACCTGTTGCTCTCACTCGACCACGCTGAACTCCAAGCCGCCGAGCCTGCCCTCGACGTGGCCACCGTCGGCGGCGGCCCCGAACTCCGGCGACTGGCGATCGCGGCGAAGCTCAGCGCCGATCTGCAATCGCGGCTCAGCGTCGCACCGGCGACGCCCGGATCACGGGCCCGCGCCATGCACGTCAGTGGACTCGTCGGCGGATTGTTGCGGCTCCCGGGCCGCGAAGTCGCGGATTCTGCGGCCGGCACGGCGAACGCAACCAACCAGCCCGGCCCGACCGGCTCCCCCAGCAACCCCGCGATCCGCGCGGCCATCGAACGCGTCCAACGCGCGGTCGAACGCGGAACCGTCCGCCCTGACCGGGCCATCGCCGCGATGGCCAAGCATGATCAATCGCCCGAGATGCGCGAGTGGCTCGCGCGGATCGCCGCCAACGCTGCGACCGAACCGCTGGACGCGTGGAACGACGATCACCTCGTCTCGATGGCCGCCATCGGCGCCCTGGATCGCGACGGCGAGGCCAACGCCACGCTCGATGGGCAGATCGCCCGAGGTCGCGCGATCTACCACGACGAACAGCTCGGCTGCATCCGATGCCACGCGGCCGACGGCATGGGACTCGAAGGTTACCCCGCGCTGCGGCACAGTCCGTGGGTGCTCGGCGATCCACGCCGGGCCGCCGGCATCGTCGTCCACGGTCTGGGCGGGCGCCTGGAAATGCCGGGCGGACGGGTCTTCAATGCCGCGATGGCCCCGCTCGGCGCCACGCTCAACGATGAGCAGATCGCCGACGTCCTGACGTATGCCCGCCGAAGCTGGGGCAACCACGACCGGCCGGTCCAGGCCGCCGACGTGGCCGCCGCCCGCGACGTCCTCCCGCCGATGGGCCTGTGGACGCCCGACGGCATCAACGAACGCTGGCCAATGGCCGACGACGCCTTGATCGACGGCGTGCCCGCCGAGCTGGCCGCCATGATTTCCCGAGCCCTCAACGCGGCGGACGATCCCGCCGGGAGCAACTGACCGATGTCTGATCCTGTCGACGCCAACGCCTCCGGCCACCCGGCCCCAGGCGACCGCGGCCCCGCCCGCTGGGATGCTGACCTGGTGCTCGCGGCGGCCGAGTTCGCCGCCGCGGCCCACGCCGGCCAGACCATGAAGCGGCACAACTTCCCGTACCTGCTGCACGTGACGAGCGTGGCATTTGAAACCGCTGGGGCCATCGCCGCCGATCCGTCCCTCGACGGCACCCTGGCCATGGCCTGCGCGATGCTGCACGACGTGGTCGAAGACACCGATCGCAGCGCCGACGACATCGCCACCACCTTCAGTCCGGCGATCGCCGCGGGCGTCCAGGCCCTGACCAAGCGGAGCGACGTGCCCAAGCCGGAGGCCATGCGAGACTCACTCGATCGCTTGCTCCAGCAACCGGCGTCCGTCCAAGCGGTGAAGCTCGCCGACCGCATCGTCAATCTGCAGTCACCGCCGCCCACGTGGTCGACCGAACGATGCATGGCGTACGCGGCCGAGGGCGAGCTCATCGGCCGGACGCTGGGAGCGGCGTGCCCGTTTCTGGCCGACCGCTTGCACGCGACGCGGGTGGCGTACCTCGAGCGGTTCGCCGGGGCGGGATGAGCGCCGGGCCGGACGGAGGGCGTCGGGCGTCGCGGCTCAGGCCACCAGCAACGGGCAACCGGCAACGGACAACGGACAACGGGAAGCCGACCGGGGAAACAGACCCGTGCCGACGGTCGGCGGCCGGGCCTGGCGCAGAAAAACGGCCCGCAGAGGGTCCGTGGCCACCCTGCGAGCCGTTGCAAAAGCCGAGCTGAAGTCCGAAAACATCGCGAACGTTTACGGCGCGGCCCAAACTGTACTGCGCGCGCGGGGGGTGCGGACGTGTCCTCCCCGCAGCCGGTGCCAATATTGCGCGTTTTCCGGCGACGGCGACGAGCACACCGTCCGGTCCCAGCATCCACGGTCGTCGCGGTGCACCGGGGCCACGAGCCGAGGCCATGCCCCGCGAGCTCGATCGGACACGGCCCGCTCGGGATGCCGGGCCGCCATCGGCCACGCAGTCGCATCCGCGATGAGGCCGACTGCGCGCATCGCACGGACCGAGTGATGCACTCGACGACGTCAAGTCGACGAAGTCCCGAACCTGCGAGCCGTTGGCGTCCGCCGATGACTCGCACGGATCCATCAGCTCTTCGGTGACAACATCGTCGACCCGACCAGGGACACGTTCCAACTCGTCGCCGGCGCGATCCCCGTCACAGTCCGGGATGAACACTTGCTGCCGAGGCGACGGGTCGGGCGCGCGTCGCCGATTGCGTCGATCCAATTCAGCGGTCCCCGGCGAAGCACCCGAGCCAGATTGCCGAACCCCGGCGAAACGTCGGCGCCGGAGAATCCTCTCTCGAATGCACCGCCGATCGTCACCCAACTGCGCGGCGGCCGACGTGCGGGACGGGGCGGTGGCGGGGCGGGGCGGGGCGGTGGCGGTGGCGGGGCGGCAGACCGCACCACCGTGGCCGAGCACTGGTGGACCGACCCTCAATCGGGGAGCCGCCGATTCCCGGCCAGGCCGGAGCCGGATCATGGCCACTCCCGAGCGGGGCGGCCGAAAGTTTGGCCACGACCCTTGTACGTATTCTGTTTGGGTGTAGACTGAACGACCCGCGACGGCCGCTGGCGTGCCGACACGGATTCCCTCGCCGCGGGTCGGGTGCCGCCCGACTTGCGTTCTCTTGAAAGGAGGCCTCGTATGTCGGCCTACGAAGTCGGATTGCGTCTTGTCGAACTCTGCAAGGCGGGCAAGAACCGCGAAGCCATTGAGCAGCTGTACAGCGACGATCACGTCGCCGTGGAAGCGGCCGATCTGGGGCCGATGGGACGCCGGTTCGAGGGGAAGGAGGCGCTCCTGACCATGACCGATCAGTTCTTCGAGATGAACGAGATTCACGGCCACGAGGTCGAAGGCCCCTGGCCGCACGATGACGCCTTCATCTGCACCATGAGCCTGGACATGACACCGCGCATGGGTCCGATGGAAGGCCAGCGCATGCAGGTCAAGGAAGCATGCCACTACACGGTCAAGGACGGCAAGATCAACAGCAGCTCGTTCTTCTACGCCCCTTCGCCGGACTGCACGGAACAGAGCTGATTCGCGCTTTGGTCAGCGCAGCGCGTCCGCCGGAACATTCTGGCGGACGCGGCTGCATCTGGCCTGTACTCGGTCTGCGCTTGGTGGAGGCGACGAGCGGGCTTGGTTTCGGGGTTGCGGTCGAGGTCGAGGTCAGTTTCGGGGGACGCACCGCGCGCGTGCGCTGGTAGCGTGATGGGATGAGTGAAACACGTATGTCGGGCACACCCGGATCCGCGACGACGCGGGCCCGGGCGTGGAACACGCACGTCGGTCCGCATGTGCTTGCGGCGGCGAGTTTGGCCATCGCCTTGGCCGGTCCGTTGCTCGCCCAGAGCACATCGCCCGCGGCGACCACGCCCTCCACGAGCGAGTCCGATTCGGACGCTCCAAAGCCGCCAGAAGAGCTGCCGACCATCGCGGCGTTCCTCGCCGGACCCGGCGCGAACACCACCGCCCGGGACGGCTTCGTCCGCCTTCACGTCGACGATCGCGATGGCACGATCTACGCCGAACTGCCGCCTCCGGGAACGCCGAAGTTCAGCTTCGACGCCCGCACGGACGCACGGCTCGGCATTCCGCCGATGCCCTCCGACGCGCGACTCGAAGCCATCCACGTCGTCGGCATTCGCACCGGACTCGGAAGCAATCCCGTCGGACTGGACCGCGGCCAGCTTGGTGGTACCACCCTCGTCCGCTTCCGCGACCTCGGCGGCCGCGTGCTGCTCGAAGCGGTCAACCTCGCGTACCGCGCCCGCACATCCGCCCCGGCCGAGCGTCGGGCGGTGGCCGAGTCATTCGCCCCGGCAATGCTCTGGGCCACGCCGCCGGTCGCCCGTGATGACGATGGTCGGGTGCTGATTGATCTCGGCGGCTTCCTCAAACTCGACCTGCACGGCATCGCACGAACCCTCGACTCCACCGGGCAAGGCAGCTTCTCGCTCGATGGCGATCGGAGCGTCGTGTTGACCGGTGAGACGCTGGCGTTTCCCGACAACGTCGAGTTGGAATCGCTGCTGACGTTCACATCGAAGGAGCCTGGACGCCTCGTGCGGCAGACGGCGGCGGACGCCACCGCCCCGGCATTCGTCGTCCATCATTCGTTCGTCCGGCCGCCCGCCACCGGTTACGAGCCGCGGCCGATCGACCCGCGGATTCCCAGTTTCGGCGTGGGCTTCCAGGACTACGCCGCCCCGCTGGCCGACGATGTTCGCGCCGGGTTCATTGCCCGTCATCGCCTCGGCCGTCCGGACGCGCCGCGGACCGTGCTCTATCACGTCGACGCCGGCGCTCCCGAGCCCGTGCGCGGCGCTCTGGTCGACGGTGCCCGCTGGTGGGCGGAAGCATTCGAGGCCGCCGGCTTCCCCGGGGCGTACCGCGTCGAGGTGATGCCCGAGGGCGTGCATCCCATGGACGTGCGCTACAACGTCATTCAGTGGGTGCACCGTTCGACGCGCGGCTGGTCGTATGGCGCATCGGTCATCGACCCGCGGACGGGGGAGATCCTCAAGGGGCACGTCTCCCTCGGCTCGCTTCGCGTACGGCAAGACCGCCTGCTCTTCGAGGGCCTGCTTGGCACCGATGCAACCGGCAGCGGTGCCGGCGACGACCCGATCGAACTGTCCCTGGCCCGGATCCGTCAACTCGCGGCGCATGAGGTCGGCCACACCCTCGGCTTCGCCCACAACTTCGCCGCCTCGGCCGACGATCGTGCGTCGGTCATGGACTATCCCGCTCCGCGCATCGGCGTCCGCGGCGGCGCGATCGACGTGTCGGACGCGTACGCGACTGGCATTGGCGCGTGGGACATCCGTTCGGTGGAACTCGCGTACGGCCGGCCGCAAGCCGGGGAAACCGAGGCCGCCCGCGTCACGCGCGTCGCCGCCGAAGCCCGCGACGCCGGGCTCGTCTTCATGAGTGATGCCGACGCTCGCGGGCTCGCCGCCGCCCATCCGCGCGCGGTGCTCTGGGACAACGGCGACGACCCGGTCACCGCACTTCGTACCGCGATGGCGGTTCGGGCCATCGGGTTGCAGAACTTCGGCGTCGACCGCCTCCACCGCGGACGCCCGATGTCCGAACTCCACGAAGTGTTCGTGCCCGTATACCTGCACCACCGGTACCAGATCGAAGCTGCCGCTCGGCTCATCGGCGGCGTGTCCTATGTGCACGAGGTTCGGCCGACGACCGATGGAATCGCCGCGGGCCAGGTCGCCCCGGTTGATCGACGGTTCGCTGAGCGCGTCGCCCTGCAGCCGGTGGACGGCGGAACGCAGGTCTTCGCCATGGATGCATTGCTCGAGACGCTCGCGCCGGACGCCCTCGACATCCCCGACGATGTCCTTCGCGTCATTCCGCCGAACGCCTTCGGCCAGCCTGGCAGCATCGAGCGATTCAGTGGATCGACCGGACTGCTCTTCGATCCACTCGCCGCGGCCGGCATCGCCGCCGACGCCACCCTGGCCGCACTGCTGGACCCACGCCGTTGCGCCCGCTTGGTCGCCCAGCATCGCCTCGATCCGCGACTGCCTGGGTACGCCGACATGCTTCAGCGAATCCAGGCCGCCCTTCGGGCCAATGCCGACGACAGCCCGCGGCAAGTGTCGCTCAACGACCGCGTACGCACGCTCTACATCGGCCGCCTCATCCGCTTGGCCGCCAGTCCGTCAACCAGCATCGAGGTGCGGGCGACCACAAACGCCACCCTGACGCAGCACGTTGAAGGCCTCGGCGGCGACCCCGTGAGCCAGGACCTCCGCCGCATCATCACGCGGCACCTCGACCGCCGGTTCGACATCGCCCCGCCCGTCCCAAGCGAGTTCGACCCGCCGCCTGGAAGCCCGATTGGCAGCGGCCGGATTGGAAGC
>JBGCEZ010000083.1:0-27194 GCA_045106735.1 Phycisphaerales bacterium
CTATCCGCGCTGGCTCTTCTACTACTACGCCACGCACCTGCGCTGGGTGGCCAATCCGACGTTCTGCGTGGACATCACCGGGTTCACCGAGCAAAAGCGGGCGAGCGTCGAGGCGTACCACACGCAGTTCGTGCTGCCGCCCAAGAACCGCCGCGTGATGGAGCAGGTCGAGGCCGGCAACATGTACTTCGGCGGGCGCATCGGCACCGAGTCGGCGGAACCGTTCTTCACCCGCGAACCGCTCGGCCTCGGCGGGCTGGATTCGCTGGTGATGGGGTAGACCTCGGGCCGGAAACGACGGCCGCGGCGCGTCAGCGTGGACGGCACGTGGCGTTCAACGGCCGGCTCGCGCCGCGTCCACTCCGGTCGAGCCGAAGCCGCCCGCGCCACGCACGGTGTCATCGAGCTCGTCGACCACGGCAATCGTTGCCTGGGCGACGGGGGCGATCACCATCTGGGCGATGCGGGCATCGGGTTCGACGGTGAACGCGTTTCGTCCCAAGTTGATCAGCGGCACCATGACCTCGCCGCGGTAGTCGGCATCGATCGTGCCGGGAGCGTTCGGCATGGAAATGCCGTGCTTGAGGGCGAGGCCAGAGCGCGGGCGGACCTGCGCTTCCCATCCCACCGGCAGGCTCATGGCAAAGCCGCACGGAATGAGTTCGATGTCGCCGGAGGCAAGGCGGATGGCCGCGTCCACGCAGGCGTGCAGGTCCAGGCCGGCCGAACCCGGCGTCTGGTACGCCGGCACGTGCGCGCTGGGCTTGAGCCGCTTGAACTGAAGGGTGACCGGGCCGAGCGGGTGATTCACGCGAACGCCCGAGCCACGTACCAGAAGACTGCGCCGGCGATGGCCACGCTGACCACGACGCTGATGATGCACGCTTGCCGCGCCGCGGGCTGGCCCTTGGCTGCTTCAACCGGTCGAGCGCCGCGCCGGCCAAAGCCAGCGGGGGCGAGCGGGATGCGGGCGAGCGCTCGACGCCACCCTTCGATGTCCACGCCGTTGTACGCGCGAATCGCCGACGTGTTGACGAGCCAAAGCACGGCCACGATGTACCCCGCGAGGAACGGGCGTCCGTCGGGTCCCATCATGAGCCAGAGGAAGCCGGCGAGGACGAGTCCGAGCACGATGAACGTCAAGTAGACGATGCCGTCGCCAGTGGGGGAGTCGGCGGGTCGCCGGGAGGCGGTGCGTCGGGCGTGGGCGGCGCGGCCACTCACGCCGAAACGCCGCGGGCGATGGGGCGGCGCGTCGTTTCGACCGTCGGGCCCGTGGGTCCGGCGGGGGCGCTGCGGGAGACGGAACGGGCCGGCGGGTCGGCCAGCACCGCATCGGCCTGGGCCAGGACGTCCTGGGTCAATTTGATCGCCCGGTCGTAGGCACTCTCGCCGGTGACGGACTTGATGGGATCTCGCTGGCCCTTGGCCGCCAGCCGCGATTCACACGCCGCGCGTTCACGGAGCAGTTGCTCCAGAAGCTGGCGGGCCTGTTCCCGGGCCTCAAGCGTGTCGAACTGTTGGGTGGGACTCGGGGACACGGCGTTCCCGGTCGCCAGGCGACGGCGCACCTCATGGGTGGTCTTCATGTCTGGAACCTCCAGCGCCGGGAGATCGGCGCCTGCGTCGTTCGGCCGCGGCGTCCGTGCCGCAACCTCCATGATCTTCATCACTTGGGGGCCACGGGGCAAGCGCCGCTCGGCCGATGTGGACCGGTGGCGGATGACCCGAGGGGCGGGCCGAACGTTGTTTGGGTTGTGATTGGGTGGCGAGGGGGCCGGGCCGCGCGATCGGCACGGTCGGTGGCGCCGGGCGCGGGCGAGTGCGCGTCGACCGGTTCAGGCGACCGCGCCGTCCGAGTGGGCCGGGCGGCCGGGATGCGCGGGCGGGGCCGAGTGCCCATCGGCCGGTCCGGCGGCGCGGGGGCCCGGGCTGGTTCCGCCGGGTTTGGCGCTGCCCGTTCCGCCGATGGTCCCGCCGCCGATGGCGTGGCCGATGCTGACGGAGCTCGCCGCCGCCGCTTCCATGGCCGCGTCGGCACGGGCGATGAGCCGGCGCAGGTCAGCGGTGAGCATCCGCGGATCGCGGACCCGTCGGCCAGGTCGCAAAGCGCTGAGGATCTCTTCCATCAGATCCGCCTCGGGCCACGGTTCGTGCCAGGCGTTGATCCCGGGGTGCGCGGTCGGCCGCATCTGTTCGGCGCGGTGGCCGAGGTCCTCGTGGAGCTTCTCGCCGGGACGCGCCCCGGTGTACACGATGCGGATGGTGCTTGGACCCGCGGAGGCGCCGGAAGGAGCGCTCACAGCCTGGCCCGGCTGGTCGATCTCGATCGCCGCGGCGGGAACCGGTTCCAAGCCGTGGGCCTCGACGAAGCGCCGGGCGAAGCCATCGATCGAAACGGGCTCGCCCATGTCCAGAACAAAGACGTCGCCGCGCGGATGACCGGGTTCGACCAGGGCGGCGGCTTCGATCACCAGGCCGGCGGCTTCGCGGATTGTCATGAAGTACCGCGTCATGCGCGGATCGGTCACCGTGATCGGGCCGCCGGCGCGAAGCTGCCGCGTCCACGTCTCGAGCACACTGCCGTTGGAAGCGAGCACATTGCCAAAGCGCACCATCGAACACGTCGTCGTCGTACTGCGGTCGACATGGCGCACGCACAGTTCCGCCAGTCGCTTGGTCATGCCCATGACCGAGACCGGATTGACCGCCTTGTCACTGGAAATCAGGACGAAACGGCCAGTGCCGGCGTGCACGGATGCTTCCAGCACGCTCAGCGTGCCAAAGACGTTGTTGTCGATGGCCGCCCCGGGATGGTCTTCCATCATGGGGACGTGCTTGTGCGCGGCGGCGTGGAACACCACGTCCGGGCGAAGCGACGTGAAGTATTCGCGGGTGCGGTCGGCATCGACCACGTCGTGCAGAATCGCGCGGCGTGGAAGTTCGGGGGCAATCGCCGCCACTTGGCGATCGATTTCGAAGAGTGCGTTCTCGGATCGTTCGAGCAAGACCAGTGACGCAGGCGATTGCCCGGCCACGAGGCGAGCGATCTCGCCGCCAATCGATCCGCCAGCCCCGGTGATGAGGACGCGGCGGCCTTCGATCACGCGGGCCGCGGCGCCGCGGTCCAGCGAACGCGGCGTGCGCCCGAGCAGGGCGGCGGGATCGACTTCAACCAGATTGCGCGGGCCGACGCCGGCGATCAAGTCTTCCATCGATGGCACGTAGCGATCGGGCAGGCCGAGTCGTCGGAGGACGGTGCGCACCGCGCTGATGGCGTCGGCAAAGGCGGCGGGAAGGCACACGATGGCCGCATCGGGCGACGTCGACGTCATCGCCGCGGTCACCGCGGATTCGATCTGCAGCAGGCCGTCGGCCGAGCCCGGAATGCGATCGGTTTCGAGCCGCGCGACGACCACCGGCGGCTCGGCCACCAGTTCGAGTTGACGCTCGAAGCGGTCGAGCTGCTGCGCGTGTCCGAGGATGAGCAGGCGTTCGGGCATGGGCCGTCCGGGAGGAGGGAAGTGGCCGGGCCGCGCACGAATCGCGCGGCCGTCAGCACAGTATCGGCTGGTCGGGCCCAGTTTCCTCGGATCGGCGTCGGTGGTGGTCGGCCCAACGTCCGATTACCCGCGGGCCGGCTTCTCACGGCCAAGACGGGCGATGCCGAGGCTGATCGCGGCTCCGGCAACGATCAGGCCCAGCGAGCCGGCGATCTGGATGGGGGTCGGACGGAAGAACGCCGTCGGCCAATCTTCTGCGGCGAGTGCTTCGTCGGCGGATTCGAGCCAGGGGGTCCCATCTCGAAGCACAATCGTGTCGCCGCGGTAGTCGCTGCCCGCGACCGGGGCCACGCCCGCCTGGAACGGCCAGAGTCCGAAGATGGCGCCGAGCAGCAGGCCCAGCAGCAGGCCGAGGGTTGGGCGTGGGGCGCGGGCGAGCAGCCAGCGCATGAGCGAACTGATGCCGGCGATGCCGATCACCACGCCAATGCCCACCGGCACGACCACGTGCATGGTCTCGAGCAGGGCCGCGGTGTCGCGCGCTTTCAGGCCGGACTTGAGTTCGTCGATCGCGCCAAGCAGCGGGACGTACATGCCGAGGAGCAAGATGAGGTAGCCGCCGGAAACGCCCGGCAGCACCATCGCCGCGGCGCCAGCGATTCCGGTGATGACGTACATCACGTACCGGTGGTCGCCGCCGGCCGCGCCCCCGCTGGCCGGCTGGACGAAGGCCATCGCCGCCATCAGGGCGGTGCCGATGAGCGCGCTCACCACGACGTCAGCCCGAACCGGCTTCACCATGTTCAGAATCAGCGGCACGCCGCCGAGGGTGAGGCCGATGAACAGGCTGTACATGATCCAGCGATGGTGGACGACGAGGTCGCGCATCGGCCCAGCGAGCAGCACGATCGCGGCCGCCGCGGCGCCGGCAACGCACGCGAGGAGCAGGATCGCGCGGCGGCTGAAGCGCAGCGAACTGACGTCGGCCACCGCTTCGATGAACGCGGGGTAGACGCCGGCGGCCAGCAGCATCGTGCCGCCGGAGATGCCGGGGACGAGGTTGGCCAGGCCCATGAGGATGCCGCCGAGCGTGCCGCGGACCGCGAGCGGTCCGGCGGGGACGGGGTTGGAAGCGTCGGAAGTGTCGGGCGGAGGAGCAGACATCGGAAAGCTCGGCTTGGTGGGCGTGACGTGGGCGTGACGTGGGCGAGGCCGTGGTCGCGGGACCGGAGGTATGTACGACGGGCGACCAAATGGCGGGCCACCAGGCAATGGGCGGAGCGTGGCCTTCGTCGGCCATTCGCCCCTCGGCCCGTTGAACTTCGTCAGCCGCCGATGGCGGACATGCCGCGGCGCGGCGGTTCAAATCCGTCGGCGTTGATTTCGTGCCCGGGCTGCTTGGTCCACGTGGCGTCGATCAAGAACTGCCGCAGGGCATCGTCTCGGGCCGCGGCGTCTCCGGCCAGCGCGGGATCGCGCAGGACCTTCTTGAGCGACCATTCTTCCCGGCTGAACAAGCACGGGCGGACCGCGCCGTCCGCGGTGATCCGCAGCCGGCTGCAGGCTCCGCAAAATGCTCGGGTGACCGAGGCGATGATGCCAACGCGGCCCGGGCCACCTTCGGGAAAACCGAAGTCCAGGCTTGTTTGCGAAGGGCCGCGCGGCCGGCCGAGATCCACGAGTTCGTGACGCTCGCGAATGGCGGCCAGCATTTCGTCGGCCGTCACCATTTCGCGGCGGTCCCACGTGCCGCCGGAGTCGAGCGGCATCCATTCGATGAGCCGCATCTGCACGCCATGTTCCCGGGCGAAGTCGGCGAAGTCCGCGCACTCGTCGTCGTTCACCCCGCGCAACACGACCGCGTTCACTTTGATTGGGTCAAAGCCGGCATCTTGGGCGGCGCGGATCGCCCGCACCACGTCACTGGCCGCGGCGCGGGCGCGGGTGATTGCGCGGGAGCGTTCTTCCTGCAGGCTGTCGAGGCTGAACGTCACACGGTGCAGGCCGAGGTCGTGGTAGCGGCGGGCGCGGGCCGGCGTCAGGGTCGAGCCGTTGGTGGTCATCGCAATGTCGCGGAAGCCGAGTTCGGCGGCCCCGGAGATGATGCGGTCGAGGTCGCGGTAGAGCGTCGGTTCGCCCCCGGTAATGCGCAGCGTCTCGACGCCGAGTGATCGCAAGATGCGGCAGACGTCGAGGTATTCGTCGACCGACAGCAGGGCTTGCTTCGGCAGGTACCGGTGGTCCGGGTCCATGCAGTAGACGCATCGGAAGTTGCAGCGGTCGGTGATGCTCAGTCGGACGTCGCGGATCGTTCGGCCGTGGGTGTCGAGCAGGCGGTCGGGGCGGGGGGCGAGGCCGTCCGGACCTGGTTGGGCGGCCGCTCGGGGCGGCGCCGCATCGAGTCCGGCAGAAAAATCTGTCCCGCTCGGGAGCACGGTCAAGGACACCGTGGATTCGGCCGGCGGGTCGCCGGAGGGGTGCGGTTGCCTCGTCGCGTCACTTGAGCTATGTTCTGTATTTGGTCGGGTCATTCGGCGGTGCCGTGGGGGCGGATGATTGGCGGTGCGAGGTGGAACGACATCGGGGGGATGCGGCGGTCGGCGAGGGGCGGTGCAGTCCACCGTGGGAGGAGATCAAGGCCAGCGCTTGGTCGGGGCGAGCTCGAATGGTCAGAGCGAGGGAAGTCTCAAGGTCGGGCAACTGGCGGGCGGCTCGGAATCGGTGTGGCCAATGCGTCCCGCCGGGGCGGCCGGGAACGCGAGCCACGGTACGCAGCCGGACGTCGTCGGCCGGAGCAGCACGGTGCGTTCGGGTGCAGCCCTCCGGCTGGCGCCCGATGGGCCATGCTGCCGATGCTATCCGGCCCACGGGATCGGTCCGTGGGTGATCGCGTGAGATGTTCACGATCGATCGGATGGAGGGGATTCGAGCCAATTCCCCCGGGTCCGGAGCGCCGCGCTTTCGGTCGGGTCGGCCGGGCCTCACTATCATGTCCGGTCCGGAAGCGGTGGGCGTTCGCGCTGACCGCCGCCATTCGGCGCTGCGTGGCCGAGTCTGGTTGGAACCGTCGTGCGACGATTCCTCTGGTCCGGCACCGACGTCATCCTCTTTCGTTGCCCGCAAGCATGCACGAGGCCGTTTCATGACCGCCATCGACACGAATCCGACGCCCGACGCCCACGGCTCGGATCACGACGACCATCACGATCATCCTGAGCATCTCGCCCACCACTGGGAGTCGCTCGAACAACAGTTCGAGGCGAACAAGCTCGGGATGTGGCTGTTCCTCGCGACGGAGTTCCTGCTCTTCGGCGGACTCTTCGTCGCGTACGCGGTCTACCGCCACAAGCAGCCGGAACTCTTCCAATACGGAAGCCAGTTCCTGGACACGAAGTGGGGCGCGATCAATACGGTCGTGCTGATCGCCAGTTCGTTCACCATGGCCCTTGGCGTCTGGGCGTCCCAGCTCGGCAAGCGCACGCTCCTGCTGTGGATGCTCGCCCTGTCCTTCATGGGCGGGCTGGGCTTCATGAGCATCAAGTACGTCGAGTACTCCCACAAGTTCCACGACAACATCGTGTGGGGCCCCGGGCTGTACGAAAGCCCGAAGCACAGTGGCCACGGTGACGATCACGCCGCCGGCGGCGACCACGGCGACGATGCTGATCACGGTGATGACCACGGCGATGGCGCGGATCACGGCGACGACGATGCCTCGCACGCGGGCGACGCCGATCACGACGGCGACCACAGCGACAACGTTCCGGTCTTCACGCTGGAGAGCGACGCACCCGAGCTGCCCAAGACGGACGCGCCCGAAGCCGGCGTCATCCCGTCCGGCGGACTCGTGCGGGCCCCGGAGCTCGCCCCGCTCATTCGCAATCCCAAGGTCGGCCAACACGGTCACTCGGGCGACGATGGGCACGGCAAGAAGAGCAAGCCGGACCCTCGCAAGGATGTTGCCGGCGTGGATCGCCCGGCCAATGCCCACATCTTCTTCGGCATCTACTTCTGCATGACCGGCCTGCACGGCATCCACGTGTTGATCGGCATGTCGGTCATCGCCTGGCTGTTCTTCCGTGCGTTCCGCGGCGACTTTGGCCCGGACAACTTCACGCCGGTTGACCTCGGCGGCTTGTACTGGCACGTCGTCGACATGATCTGGATCTTCCTCTTCCCGCTGCTCTACTTGATTCACTGATCGAGCTGAGTCGCGGCGGGACCGCCCACATCGAGCCGCGTCCCCGCCGCCAGCCGCTCGTCGGGCAACTGGCGATGTGAGCGAAGATGACGAACAACAACGCGGGCGCGTTCCTGATGGGAACGCGCCCGCGATTCGTTTGGTGGCCTGGCCTGGCCTGGTCTGGTCTGGTGGTTCGTTCGTTCGGTCGATGGATGTCGAGCGGGCCGAGGCGGCTCGGATCAATCCTCAGCCGTTTGCGGCGGCGAGAAAGGCTTCTCGCGCTTCGGCGATCACCTCCTTCAAGCGGCCGTGGACTTCGTCGATCGATCCAAGGGCGTCGACGTTGCGGACGATCGCGTCGTCGAACTGGGCCAGGACCGGGGCGGTCTTTTCGCGGTATTCAACGAAGCGGCGACGGATCGTGTGTTCGTCGGTGTCGTCGGAGCGGCCGGAGTCGATGCCGCGCTGCTTGATGCGCCGGACCATCTCGTCCTCATCGTTGGCCGCCAGGTGCAGCACGACGATGGGGTCGATCAGATCGGCCAGATGTTCGGCCTGCTCGACGGATCGAGGCATCCCGTCCAGGACGAGCAGGTCGGTCTCGATGGTGTAGAGCCCGCGATCGATGAGGTCGCGGACGTGCTTCTGCCAGATCCGCATGGTCAGATCGTCGGGGACGAGCAGGCCCTGGGTGGAGTAGCGCGTGAACTCCTTGCCCTCGGGCGTCTCCCGGTCGAGCGATCGGAAGATGTCGCCGGTGGCGAGGTGGACGTATCCGGGCGCCGCGCCCAGCCGTTCACCTTGGGTGCCCTTGCCGACGCCCGGGGCGCCGAACAGCACGATGCTCCGGAACCGGGCATCCCGGGGTCCGCTTGCGTGATCGCTCATCTGACTCTGCCTTCCAGTTCGGGCCATTCCCGCCGTGACGCGGCGGGCGAGGGGCCCCGACCGAGGATACTTGGGTTTCGGGGGGCGGCAAGCGATTCGACGCGCCCAGATCCGGCCCGGAGCCCGGTGGGCCGGGCACGTGCGGCGATCGGCACAGGTCCACCAGACCGAGGTGGGCGCGGGCGGAGGCCGGTTTCGTGGGCCGCCGGCGGCGATCGGACTCGCGGGATCGGAGGTCGCCGGTCGCCCGACGCTGGGCGTCATGGAAGCCGCCAGTGGAGTGGGCACGTCCCGGCCGGCGTTCCGGATTCGCGAATCGGAGGGGGTTTTCGGACGCAAGACCGCACCGAGGTGCGTGGTGGAGGTCAACGGCCGGAACCCTTGCACTCGCCATGGCCTGTCGGTCCTGGCTGTCGGTGTTGGCCAGCAGTCTCGGCCGGCGGTCCTGGCCGGCAGTCCGGGCCATCAATCTCGGCCGGTATGACGCCGCGGCTGACAGGTGGGCGTCAGCCACGGGCCGGGACAGCCTGTCGGGTTGCCCTCAGCGTGTCCGAGCCGGCGTAGCCTCAGCCAGATGAACCCCATGCGAGGTCTCACCCGTCGATGGCACATGCGGACGCCCGCGGAGTCGGCCGCTTCGAATCCCCGAAGCCCCCCGCGCAGCGCGCCCGAACCGGGCCGGATGCTCCCACCATCCGGCCCCGGTTCGGCGGCCGCCGCCGATGCTCCCGCAGCGGTCGGCGTGGCATCGGGTGCCGCGGTTGCGGCCGTTGCTTCTGCCGGTGCCGTGGCAAGCGATCCGGCGCTCCCGCGGCGCGCCGGCCCGGGATCGAGTCGACCAACCGGGCCGGCCATTCGGCCGCGCGGCATCGTCGATCGAATCCTGGCCGCCCGGGGATGGACCGATGCGGCCGAGATCCAGGCGTTCTTGGATCCGCGGCTCGATCGCATGCACGATCCCGCCTTGATGCCGGGCGTGGACGCCGCGGCCGAACGCATCGTCCGTGCGATTCGCGGCGGCGAGTCGATCGTTGTCTATGGCGACTACGACGTCGACGGCATGACCGCGACGGCGATTCTGTGGCACGTGCTGCGATCGCTCGATCCGGACGTGCGGATTCGCAGTTATGTCCCGCACCGGCTGGAGGAGGGGTACGGCCTGAATGCGCCGGCCCTCGAGCAGCTCGCGGCCGACGGCGCCGATTTGGTCATCACCGTGGATTGCGGCGTCACCGCGGTGGCTGAAGTGGCCGCCGGCCGGGCCGCGGGACTGGACATGATCGTCACCGATCACCACGAGCCGCCGGAGGGTGATGCGCCCTGGCCCGACGCCACGATCGTGCATCCACGCGCCCCGGGTTCGTCGTATCCGTTCGCCGATCTGTGCGGGGCGGGCGTCGCCTTCAAGCTCGCCTGGCGGACCGCTCAGCACTTTGGTGGCTCCGACCGCGTGGGCGATTCGGCCCGCCGCGCGTTGGTGGACGTCATGCCATTGGTCGCCCTCGGCACGATCGCCGACGTCGTGCCGCTCGTCGACGAGAACCGCGTCATCACGTCGTTTGGCCTTCGCACGTTGCGGGCCACGCCCATCGCCGGGCTGCAGGCCCTCGTTGCCGCGAGCGGATTGACCGGCCGCGAAATCGATGATGAGAAAGTGGGCTTCGTCCTCGCGCCGCGGCTGAATGCGTGCGGCCGAATGGGGCACGCCCGGGAGGCGGTGCGCCTGTTCACCGACGCCGATCCGTCAGAGACCCCGGCCATTGCGGCGGATTTGACCCGGCAGAACGAGCAGCGGCAGCGCACCGAGCGGGCGATCCTGGATGCGGCGGTCGACATGGCCATTGCCGCCGGCATGAACCGCGACGACCGGCGAGCCATTGTGCTGGCCCATCCGGACTGGCATCCGGGCGTGGTGGGCATTGTGTGTTCGCGTCTGGTCGAACGATTCGGCCGCCCGGCGATTCTGCTGCAAGATGACGGGGAGGGCGAGCTGCGCGGTTCCGCACGGTCGATCGAGGGGTACTCGATCCACGCCGGCCTGACGGCGTGCGCTGATCTGTTGACTCGCTTCGGCGGCCACGAGGCGGCGGCTGGCTTGACGATGCCGGCCGCAAACCTGCCGGCATTCACCGATTCGCTGCTGGCTCATGCGGCATCGCACATCACGGCGGAGCAACTTGTCCCGCGTCTGCGACTGGACTGCGATGTCGCGCTCGAAGAACTGACCCCCGACACGGTCAGCGCGATCGCGCGGCTCGGGCCATTTGGCCGGGGCAATCCGCGCCCGGTGCTCCGGCTGCCAACGGTGCGGCTCGAAGCGGTGCGCACCATCGGCAGCGAGGGCAAGCACGTCGAACTCCGAGTCAAGGGCGAGGCGGGCGGCCGCAGTGGTGGCACGCTGCGGGCGATCTGGTTCGGCGGGGCGGAAGCGGCGGGGGAGTTGGTCCCTGGCATGCGACTGGATCTTGCCTTGCAGCCGCGGATGAACACGTGGCGGGGGCGCACGAGCGTCGAGGCACATCTCAAGGACGTGCGGGTGGTGCAGTAGCCGGCAATTCGGCGCATTGGCACGTCGGCACGTCGGCACGTCGACACGTCGGCGCCTCGGCGCTTCGGTGCCACTGGCGATCATGAACGCGCACACGCCAGAGCTGCGATTCTCCCTGGCCATTCGGGGTTCTGGGTGGCGTCATCCCGATCCGAATCGGGCTGGCGAGCGGATCGCCCGTCAGGATTGAAAAAACCGAGTGGTTCGGGAATTGGCCGGCTGGTACAGACGCATCGCCGCCGGGTTGTCACGCGCCTCGCGGCAAGGAGTCTGCACATGAGTACGAGTACGAACACGGTCGCGACCTCGCCGGCGAGGGCGACTCCGCCGACGAATGCAACCTCGGCAAACACGGCCCCGTCAACGAGCGCGAAACCGGCGGCACAGCGCCGGTCCGATGACTGTTGCCTCCGTCCGGGTCAACCGCGCAGGACGCGATCGCGTCGCGGCCACCGCGCAAGGTGCATCGTATTCACCGCAAGCATGTCCACCGGTCTCGGGTTCGCCGCATCCGCCGCCGATCTCAGTCCCACGCCCCCAACTCGCGCCGCCACGAGTGTCGACGCGACCCCCCGCACTGTTTCAAGTCTGGTGGCCGCGTCCACTGCGTCCACTGCGTCCACCGGGTCTACCGCGTCCACTGCCACTGCCGCTGCCGACACGTCGATCGAGCTGACGCCGTCCGGGCCGAATGCTCCCGTCGTTCGCATCCTGCGCGACGACCGCGTCGCCACGCTGGAACTCGACTACGAAGCGGGCAATCCATGGACACCCTTTGAACTCGGCGACGACGGCCTCGGGCCGGTTGGCTACCGCGTCTCCTGGCATCCGCTCTCGCGCACTCCGGCTGGCCGTTCTTCGACAATGAGCCGGTCTCCCGAGTTCTCGGCACAGCCGTCTGCGGTGAAGCAGAAGATCACCGCCTTGCGCCGCACGCAGATTCAACCCCTCGAGAACGATCGTCCGTACTTCGTGCGCGTTGACGCCGTGAACCGCTTTGGCGAAATCGTTGGCGATCCGTCGTACGGCGTCTTCCAAGGCGGCGACGAGACCCGGGTCGCGTCGTTGCGCGAGGAGATGACCGGGTTCTTCGATGACTTCAACGCCCCCGAAGGCTTGCCGGAAGAGCGTCGCTGGAACACCACGTTCTCGCAAACCAATGATCCGGACATGCAGGCGTTCTTCATCAATCCACAGTTTCATTCCCACACCCTGGTGGGGACGCCGCGACAAGATCTCTTTGGTGATCGTGGACAAACGACGCACCGTCCGAGGAATCAAGTGCAGATTGCCAGCGATGAGACGCGTCGTATCGTCTTTGATATCGACGGTGTGCACTACGCCGGACGGGCCATCTGGTACCTCGATCTGGTGCAAGAAGAAGCGGAGATCACCAGCCACGTGACCGTCGGTGGCGGCGCGGGTTCCGCCGGGCATCCTTCACCCGGCCTGCGATTCAGCTTGGCCGGCCAGCATGCTGCGGTCTACCGGTTCAATGCCGCCGGGGAGCAAGTCCTGATCGATGAGAATCCATGGCTGGAATGGGATGGCGTGCAGACGCTCCCGAACGTGCGCCGCACGGTCGAAATTCAACTCCGTTCAGACCGCGTCACCATGCTCATGGACGGCGTCGCGATTCTCGACGCGCCGCTGCTCAACGGCGAAGTGGCTCCGGGCGCGTATACATTGCTTTGGACGGCGTTCGGCTACAACACCATGAAAGTCGGGATGCCGTACTTTCTGATCCATTGGGACAACTTTGGTTTCGATGGTCCGGCGTCGCCGTTCGTGGTGCACAACTACCGATCGGGTATCCAAGGAACAGACCTGGTGCGATCCGATGACTTCGCGCCGCAGATGGTTCCGGTGGAGATTCCCGACACGCTGGCGTCGTCGGATGGGACGCCTGCGACCGCGCGGCTCGTCTTCGTTCGCCAGATGAACAATTGGGATGCGGCCGAATGGAGCCCGCAAGATTCCGTCACCGTCAACGGGGTGGCGTATCCGATTCCCGAACCGACTTCATCAGCCACGCCGCCGCTCGGGCTGGGCGACCTCATCAACACGAATGCGGCGTATTCAACATCGATTGATCTTGGTTCCGTCGGTCCCGGCGGCAACGCGCCGCTGATCGCCGGCGCCAATGAAGTGGTGTTTGCCGCGTCGCGGTGCGCTTTTCACAATGTGCACATTGAAGTGCAGTACGCCGACGGAAGTGCGCCGTCGTACACCGTGCCGTCCGCGATGCATGTCGCTCCGGTCCACCGCGACTTCATGAAAGTTGGTTTGCCCGCCCGCATCCAGCGCATCGGCGACATCCCGGTCGACAACAATCCGTGGTTCTCGAATCTGCCGGAGAACTTCAACGCTTCGGTGAGCGGGGCGATTGATGTGGATGTGCTCGTCAACGCTCGCTCGTTCGGTCAAAGCATGACGAGGCTGGCCAGCGATACCGTCAGTGCGTCCTTGGCCGCAGCTGGCGAGAACCCCGGCGTGCGCCGCGTCGAGCTTTGGATTCGCCCGGAAGACGGCGATGCCGCGTCCGCCACGCTCCTGGCGGCGGTCGGTACCAGCGCCGACGTGGCCGCACCACAGTTCGCGGGCACGTTTGCATTCGACACCACACAGTTTCCCAATGGCGTCTACGAACTCTCGGTCATGGCCGAGGACAGCCGAGGGATCCTGAGTCTGCCCGACTTCGGCGGGGTGGGCGAGCAGTCGTCGGGGGCCGGTGACCTCAACGGCTTCTACTACCCGCTGCACATCACGATTGGGAACTGAAGGGTCGATCGATTTGAAGGGGGCGCGACACGATGGGTCCGCCTGGGCGCCAGTGATTCTGGTGCCCAGGCGAGACTGCGTGGTGAACCGCTCGTGAACCGGGCCGACGAGAGTCCGCTCATCCATCTGGATCCGATCTCAAGTCCACGAATGCGTCGATGGCTATCCTGCCAGACGTCACCGTCGCGTCGGCGATCGGGACGACTGGAGTTCTCGACGATGCCCACGACGATGCCCACGACGATGCCCATTTGGAATCCGCCATCTCTCCGGATCGATCGAGCCCCGATGGCGAGCCGATCCTCCCGACGCATCCGTGTTCCAAGTTCACCCGCCGGAGTCGCACTGATGTTGGCCGGTTGTGCGCTCGCGGTCGTTTCATCTGCCACCGCCCAATTCGGCATGCTTCGCGAGGCACTTCCGCGCACGGAAGGTTCGGCGGAGGTCGCGGGCATCACCGCTCCGCTGACCATCGAGCGTGACGGACTCGGCGTGCCGCGCATCGAGGCGGCCACCGAAGCGGATGCGATCTTCGCCCTCGGCTACGTGCACGGGCAGGAGCGGTTCTTGCAGATGGACCTCGCCCGCCGCTACACCAGCGGCCGGCTCGCCGAACTCGCCGGCCCGGACGCCGTCGGCATCGATCGGACCAACCGCGTCAATCGATTCGCCGCCGTGGCCGCGGAAGTTGTCAAGCAGTTGGCGCCGCGCGAACGCATCTTGATGAACGCCTACGTGGCCGGTGTCAACGCCGGGCTCGACGATCTGGACGGGCCGCCGATCTTTCACCGGCAACTCGGCGTGCCGGCGGAAGCTTGGACGGCCGAAGATTCCGTGCTCGTCTTGCTCAGCATGTTCGATTTCCTCAATGAGGGTGCGAACAACGAATCGAGCCGCATGGTGGGCCGGCAGCATGTGCCGCCGGCGGTCTTTGAACTGCTGACCGTCCCGCACTCGCGCCTCGATGCGCCGATGCTCATCGACGAATCCGAAGTGTCCGGCATCCCGCCGTTGCCCGGCCCCGATGTGATCGATGCACGTGCCCCGCGGTCCGGGCCGTCCGCACGACCGTCCGCATGGCCGTCCGCATGGCCGGCGGGAGGAGCGAACGCCCACGCCAATGCTCTGGCCAAGGCCGAGACCAGCACCGACACCGATTCCTTCACCATGCCGGGCGACATCGCCCCGGGCAGCAACGCCTGGGTCGTCGCCGGCTCGCATACGGCCAGCGGCGCCGCGATCCTGGCCAATGATCCTCACCTGCAATTGTCGATTCCCGGCATCTGGTACCAGGCCGAGCTGCGTTGGCCGGGCGGCACCGTGGCCGGCGTGAGTCTGCCGGGGTCGCCGGGCATCGTCTTCGGTTCGAACGCCCGCGTTGCCTGGGGATTCACCAATACGACCGCCGATTTTCAGGACTTGGTCGTCGTCGAGATCGACCCCGCGAATCCGGATCGCTACCGCGTGCCCGGCGGTACGGAAGCGTTCATCGATCACGAAGAAGTGATCACGGTGCGCGGCGCCGCCCCGGTCACGGAAGCTGTGCGCTGGACGCGATGGGGCCCGCTCACTGGCGACGTCGATCCCGACGGCCGGCCGCTCGCGCTGCGCTGGGCGGCCCACGATGCGGGGGCGGTGAACTTTGCCGTGCTCGACTTTGCCTCCGCCGCCGACGTGCCCGAGGCCTTGGCCATCGCCCGTCGCTGGTACGGGCCGTCGCAGAATGTGCATCTGGCCGGGGCCGACGGACAGATCGCCTGGACGATCAGCGGCTGGCTGCCGGACCGCGTCGGCTTCGATGGACGGCACCCGGTGTCCTGGGCCGATGGGACGCGCGGCTGGCACGGTCCCATGGACGAAGCCGAACGCCCGCAGATTTTGAACCCCGAGTCGGGCATCATTTGGACGGCGAATCATCGCACGATGTCCCGCGCCGCTGCGGCCCGTTTCGGATTCGAATGGGCCACGCCCGGCCGCGCCCATCGCATTCGCGAGCAACTCGTCGCCGCCGGCGCCGCCGGGCCCAATGTCACCGAAGACGCGATGTTCGACCTGCAACTCGATACGCGAACCGCGTTCTTCGATCCCTTTGCGGCACTTGCCCTGGCCGCCTTGGAGTCGATGGATCTCGCGCCGGGAACGATCGAAGCCCGGCTCCACGATGAGCTCGCGGCCTGGGACGGCCACGCCCGGCGGACGACGACGGTCATGCGCTTCCTCATGCGGTTTCGGTCGGTCCTCGCCCGGCAAGCCACCGAGTCGCTGTGGATCGACATTCCGGCCGACGATCGCCGCGCCGCACTGGGCGGGTTCACGCTGACCGAGCCAGCGTTGCGCATCGTCGAGGCGCGGCCGGACCACCTGTTGCCACCGCGCTACGCGGACTGGGATGCACTTGTCGCGTCGGCGGTTTCCGACACGATCGAGCCGTACGACGAGGACGAACTGTTCCTCGCCTGGGGCGACGCCAATCGGGCCGACATCCGCCACCCGGTCAGCGAGTTCTCGCCAGACCTCGGCGTGCTGCTCAACCTCCCCCCGGAGCGGCAGGACGGTCACTGGGCCGCCATTCGCGTGGCCACGCCCAGGTTCGGGGCGTCCATGCGGATGGTGGTCGCGCCCGGGGCCGAAGATCGGGCCATCCTCCACACGCCGGCCGGACAGTCCGGCCACCCGGGCATGCCGACCTACCGCCGGGGCCACGCGCCGTGGAGCGCCGGACGGCCCTCGCCGATGCTGGCCGGGCGGGCGGCGACCACGGTCCGGTTGTTGCCGCGGGACGGGTGAGCATCGCCCGAGCGCGGCGGTTGCTCGAAACCGACCGGGGGGATGCTGCCGCCTGGTTCGGGCGGCGATTGACGCGAACGTCGGCGGCCGGATCCATGGCGAACGGTGGCGTGCGCCCCCTCGCACGGATGCGCAGCGCGTTCCCCAACGACAGCGGGGCGTCACCCTGCGAACAAGGTGACGCCCCGTGCCATGAATGGAGGAATCCTCCAGCTACGTTCGCGCGGCGGTTCAGCAGTCCCCGGAGACCGAGAGCACGGTCAGCAGGTCCACGAAGTCGGTCACGCCGGACCCGTCGAGATCGGTGCCCGTGCCGCTGTCGCCGAAGTCCGACAGCACGTGGAGCAGATCGAAGAAGTCGACGGTGCCGTCGGCATTGACGTCACCAAGGCAGCCCTCGGCGTCGAGCGACAGAATTGCCTGGAGCGCCGGCTGACCACCGACCAGTCCGGCGGCGTACGCCGTGACGACGGTGTTGGGCCGCACCACGATCCCCGGCAGCGGAAGAACCACGGTGTTGGTGCCCGCGAGGCGGACTTCCAGGTCGTACGTCCCGGGCGGAATCGGCAGGTAGTCGCTTTGGTCGGTGAACTCGAAGTTGCCGAACAGCACATCTCCGCCGGCGAGGGCCACGTCGACCGCCGGGGCATTGGGCGATCCGTGCACGAATCGCACGCGTCCGACCGCCGCATCCACCGTGTTGTCATCGATCAAGACCAGCGGGGCGATCTGTTCGAGCACGTCGACGGCCAGGACCGAGTAGTCCAGACCGGGCGCGAGCTCGAGGTCTGCATCGATCACCGCCGGGGCCTTGGCGCCGGCCGGGACGACCTGCACGTTCGTGAGCCGGGCCGGCAGCGCCGCATATCCACTCACGTTGCCGAAGGCGAGATCCGGGATGGCCACACCGCCGTCAACGCGAACGTCCACGACCGGGGCGTCAGGCGAGAGGTGGATGGCCCGGACCCGCGCCTCGCCGCGAACTTCGGACGTGATGACGGCTTGCAGCGGCGGTTCCGCCCCGACGAGACCCATGGCGTACACGCTGAGGACCGTGTTCGACTCCAGCGTCACGCCGGGCAGTGGCAAGACAACGGTGGACGTGCCGGCCAGGCGGACCTCAAGGTCGTAGGTGCCGGCCGCAATCGCGAGGTAGTCGCTCGCGTCACGGAAAGTGGCGTTGGGGAACAGCACGTCGCCGCCGGCGAGGGCCACGTCGACCGCTGGCGCGTTCGGCGAAGCGTGGACGAAGCGCACCCGGGCGGCGCTGGCGTCCAGGGCCGGGTCGTTCACCAGGACGAGCGGCGCGATCTCCGCCAATTCGCCGGTCGCCACGACGGTGTACGAAACATTGGGATCAAGTTCGAGCGTGGCGTCAATCACCACCGGCTCGCTGGCTCCGGCCGGGACGACCTGGACCGAGGTGGAGCCGGCCGGCAGCATTGCCGGGCCAGCGTTCCCGGTGAAGGGAATGTCGGCGAACGCCACCGCTCCATCAGCGAGCACGTCCACGTTCGGCGCGTCAGGTGAAGCGTGCACCACGCTCACGCGGGCCTGGTCGGCCGCGTCCACGGCCAGAATCGCCGAGAGTCCCGGGTCTTCACTGACCAGTCCGACGACCGCGGCGGTGTAGACCCGGCCGGCGGTCAACCGGATGTCATCCAAGGGCAGGACAACCGTGGACGTGCCGGCGAGACGGACCTCCAGGTCGTACGTGCCGGGCGCAACGGTCAGGAACGCACTGGCGTCGCGGAACTCCGCCCCGGGGACAAGGATCGGGCCGCCGGCGACCGCGATGTCCACCGCCGGTGCATCCGGAGACAGGTGGATGAACCGGACGCGGGCGGCGTCCGGATCGGTCGCGCGATCGTCGACCAGGACCAGCGGTTCGATTGACGCGAGTCGGTCAATGGCGAGAACCGTGTAGCTCGTGCCTTCGTCCAGCGTCAGCGCTGCGTCGATGACGGCGGGTCCGGAGGCGCCGCTGGGGACGACGTCCACGTCATAGGTGTCCGGCGCGAGCACCGCGTAGTCGGTGACGCCCGTGAACGAGAGGTTTGGGAACGCGATGGCGCCATCGACCCGCACGTCGACGGCCGGAGCATCGGGAGACGCGTGGATGACGCGCACCTCGGCGGGTTCGGTCGCGGCGGCGGCGGTGGCGGCGCAGAGCGCACCGACCGCGGCGCCGCCCATGAGGCGGGTGGAACGAATCATGACTTGACTCCGATTGACTTGGGTTTCTGGAGCGCGAGGCGATCGCCGGGACGCGGGTGGGGGAGGCCTCCCGCGCCAGGATTCCGGCCGTGCTTTGTGGTGCTGCGCGGTGGGTTGCGCAGGCAGCAGACATTTCGTCGCCGATCGTCCGGGGATTCACCATCCGCCAGAAATCTGCTCCGACCGTCTCTCTGGCCCTGTTCCCGGATCTGCTTGTGGATCTGCTTGTGGATCTGCTTGTGGTTCTGGTCGTCGTTCTGGTCGTCGTTCTGATCGTCGTTCTGGGACGTCGGCCGAGCGCGGGGCCGCCGCGTCGCTCGGTGCGCGGATGCCGCGGCTGCGCGCGAGCACGTTCTTCACGGCATCACCGCGCGGGCGCACCCAACAAGAAGCCATCGGCATGGCCTTCTTCGTGCATCGGGTGTGCCGCTGGCCCGTGGTGATCGACGTCGCTCGGCCCTGGCTACGTGGTGGGCGCCGCCGCCCGAATCGCCGCCCGCACCCGAACCAGTGCGATTCCCACGAACGCAACCGCCAGCCCGGTGAGCAGCGCTGCGGTCACCGCCATCACCAGGTTCTCGCCGGCGAGCTCGCTGCGCGTGCGCTGGACCAATGCGGTGATCGTCGTCACCGTCATGATCGCCGCGGGCACGGCGGCGAACAGCCAGGCGCGGTGATGCTGAATGAGGTACACGCTCACCGTGGTCAGGGCCATGGCGCCGATCAGTTGGTTGCCCGCCCCAAAGATCTGCCACACCGCGTCGTACACACTGCTGAATGCAATCAGCAACATCAGGGCGACGGCCAGTGCGGTATTGAACAACGTATTGCGCAGGAGGCGCGGCGTCCGGTCGCCGAACAGTCCGCCCCAGAGTTCTTCGAACAGGTAGCGGCCGAGGCGCACCGCCGTGTCCAGCGTCGTCACCAGGAATCCTTCGATGATGAGGATGCCGAGCACCGTGCCGACGTCGACCGGAATGCCGAGGCCGGCAAAGCTGCGGCCGGCGGCCAATGCAAACGTGATGATCGGATTGCCGGCGGCGCCCTCGGGCATCATGAGCGTTTGGTATTCCGCTCCGGTCAAACGGCTGGCCACGGTTACCAAGACCAGCAGGGCAAGCAGCGATTCGAGCATCATCGCGCCGTAGCCGATGCGCCGGCAGTCGGTCTCGCAGCGGATCTGCTTGACGGTCGTGCCGCTGGCCACCAGGCAGTGGAAGCCGCTGATCGCCCCGCAGGCGATCGTGATCATCAGTCCGGGCCAGACCGGACCGAGCCGCGTCGCGCCATCGGCGATCGTGTTCGCCCGCTCCATTTCAAGCGACTCGCCTTGCAAGCCGCCGACGATCATGCCCACCACCAGCAGGGCGATTCCCGCGTACAGGATCTGCACGTTGCAGAAATCGCGCGGCTGCAAGATCAACCACACCGGCACCCAACATCCAACGAAGACGTAGGCCGACAACATCCATCGCCAGTGGTTCGCGGCCACCGCCGGATCCGGATCGAGTCGGATCGGCAGCATGAATCCGATGATGACGGCGACGGTGCAGATGGCCGTCGCGCTGAGCAAGGCGGCCGGGCCGCGAAGCCGGCCGCGCACGATCAGCCAGCCCAGCAGCGGGGCGAGCAACGTCATGACGAACACGCTGGTGGTGGCGATCCCGCCGATGAGCACGCTGGTGACCGTCGTCCCGTCGCCAGCGCCGGCATCGGTTTCGACCGTCTTGAGCACCGTGTCGGCTGCGTCCACGCCGAGCGTGGCCACTGGGAGCACCGTCGTGAGGCTCTTGGCCGACAGGTTCAGGAAGATCGCGTTCACCAGGCTGAGCACGATGATCAGGAACGTCACCAGCAGCAAGAACCCGCCGCGGCCGAGCGTGCGCCGGGCGACTTCGGCGATCGTGCGCCCGCCTTCACGTAGCGAGACGCAGAGCGCGGTCATGTCGTGCACCGCACCAAAGAAGATGCCGCCGATCACGATCCACAGCCAGGCGGGCCCCCAACCGAAGGCCAGCGCGATGATCGGGCCGACGATCGGTCCAGCCCCGGCGATCGACGCAAAGTGGTGGGCGAACACAACCTGCCGGGGCGACGCAACGAAGTCGCGTCCGTCGGCCGCGGCTTCCGCGGGGGTGGTGCGGCCTTCTTGCAGGTCGAACACGCGGCCGATCCAGCGGCCGTAGAAGCGAGTGGCCAGCAGCAGCAAGACCGCGCCGGCCCCGACAACGATCAGGGTGTTCACGCCCGCGAGTGTACCGGGCGGGTGTGGCCCGGCGGCCGAGCGGTTCGTGCCGGCGGATCAGCGGGGCGGCGGGGCGGCGGGTCGACGGCCGGGCGGTTCAGTGGTTCGACGGGTCGACGGTCCGAAGGGGCGAGGTCCGGCCGGCCGGCTCTTCGGCGGGTGGGCGTCCAGCGGGCGGATGTCCGGCGTGACGGCAGTTCGCCCGGCGACGGTGGCCGTGCTCGACTCAGGCGCCGGGCGATTCACCGCGCGGCGCGTCCGGCCGCTGCTCGGGGCGCAGGTCCGAGTGGCTGCGGATCTCGCGCAGCATGCGTTCGGCGTCGGCGATGAGTTCTTCGGGCAACAAGCCGTGGTTGGCGAGCGGCTGCGGGCTGGGCTCTGCCTCGTCTCCGCGGGCGAGCAGTTCCAGGCGATCAATGTCCTCGGATCCGATGGCCGCCTCCGCGGCGCGGAGGAGTTTCTCGTCGCGCTCGCGCGTGGCTTCGGCTCGCTTCTGGGCTCGCAACGCGATGTCCGAGGCGCGGGCCGCGGCTTCGGCGGCGCGGCTTGCGTCGATCATGCGTTCCTCGGCATCGCGGGCGACGCCGGCGGCGACGCGGTTCCGTCGCACGATCTCCTCATCGGTCTCCATCGCCATCGCCTCAGCGATGAGGGACGACGGCAGCATTGGCTCGTCCGGTTCCGGCGGGCTTGGGGCGGCTTCCGTCGTCCGGCCGGGGGCGGCGTCCTGCTTCCGCGCGGGCTGTCCGGCCGACGCGAGCCGTGCGGCCGGTGTGGACGGTTCGGCCGGTGTGGACGGCGCCCCCGGTTCGTGGCGATCGGAGGCACTGGGCGCTGGGATCGGCGGGTCTTCGTTGAAGTCGTGGATCATCGACGCGGCTTCTCGAATCAGGTCGGCGGGGAGGAGGGGCGAGTATCCGCCCGGGGCGGCGGGGTCGTCCCCCGCGGGCGGCGGATGGGGTTCATTGGGCGCGGCATTCGGTGGCCGTGGCGGGGGGCCTGGTTTTCCTTCTGGGTTTCCTTCTGGCGTTTCGTCCGGTCGTCGGCCGGGCTGTCGGGAGGGCGAGTGTCGGGCGATCGTCGGAATGCGCGGATCGATCCCGGCCAGATCATCGGTGATTCGCTTCAGGAACGCTTCGCTGGAGAGGACGATGCATCGACGCCGACGGGCGGCCTGCTGCACGGCCCGGTCCGACGAGACGATCGTCAGTCGCCGGGGGGCCGACGATTGATCGACGAGTTGGGCGATGAGTTCGTCGGCGGTCACTCCGGGCCCGGAATATCGGACGCGAACGGTTCCGGCGCCCCGGGCCGCGGGGTGGTTGGGGCCGGGCTTTCCGTCGCAGACCAAGGTCACGGATTCGCCGGCAAATCGTGTGCGGGGAAGGAGTTCCACCAAGTCGGCGGTCTCCAGGCCGGCGAGATCCGGTGGCAGCACGCCCGTGACGTGGAGGACGTTGTAGGTATCGACGAGGATCGGCACGGCCGGAAGACTCCGGGTTCACTGTATCCCGTGCCCGGCCGATGGATGGGTTGCGGCCCGGGCCAGCGGCCGGCATAATGCTCGGCCCGCTCCGGCTTCACCGGTCGCGGTCTTGTTCAACCCTTCATGGCACGCTCGCCGGATCCGCGGATTCGGCCCCAGCGTGCAGTCTTGGCTTCGGGTTCTGGCCGTTGGCTTGGACCCGTCCCCGGAACCCGCGAATCTGCGTTCAGATGCAGGTTTCCGGGCTCCAGCAGTAGATAGAGGCAGCAGCATGGCGATTCGGATCAAGTCCCGGCATGGCGAAAACGTGGGGCAGATGCTCCGCCGCTTCAAGAAGCTTTGCGAGAAGGAGGGGCTGACCAAGGACATCAAGCGCAAGCAGTACTTCGAGAAGCCCTCGGAGCGCAAGCGCCGGGCCGATCGCAAGGCCGTCGCCCGCGTCCAGCGCAACGCCGCTGGTCCGGTCCGTCCCGGCCGGCGATAAGCCACCGGCTGGGTCGGAACAGACCGATCCGCCGATGTCTGAATGAACCACTCGCGCCGCGACCTCCGGGTCGCGGCGTTGTCATGCGCGCTCGCTGCGCAGTCCGCGCCTCGGTCGCTGACCCCCCGATGCCCGTGCATCGCGCGACGCCGATCGGCACCGCCGGGCCATCGCGCGAAACCCGGTGAACGCGTCGCGGGGATGTCAAGACCCTCGGCACGAAAACGGCTACAGTGGCCCCCCCGATTCGGCTCGGACCGGTGTTCCGCGCCGACCGCTTTCCTTTGAACACACGTGTCGTGCCCCGCCCGCGCGGTGGCCCCCTTCGTGGAGACGCTCTCGTGAACGCAGTTCTGATGCTTGGCTCAATGCCCGAGGTCATGTCGACCGCCTGGCCGTACATCTTCGGACCGCTCGGTGCGATTTCCGCGCTCGTGATGGCGTACGTCTTTTCGAAGGGCGTGATGGCCAACAGCGAGGGCGACGAGAGCATGATCGAGATCGCCGAGGCGGTCCGTCAAGGTGCGATGGCCTACCTCAAGCGGCAGTACCGCGTGGTGTTCGGCGTGTTCATCATTCTGATCGTCGTGCTCGCCCTGATGGCGGCCATTGGCGTGCAGGAGTGGACCACGGTGCTCGGCGTGCCGATTGCCGGACTGTTCTCCGGCCTCTGCGGCTGGTTCGGCATGAAGATGGCGACCAACGCGTCGGCCCGAACCGCGTTCGCGGCCAAGCAGTCGCTGAACGACGGCCTTCGCGTCGCCTTCCGTGCCGGTGCGGTCATGGGCCTCGTCGTCGTCGGCTTCGCGCTGCTCGACGTCAGCCTCTGGTTTGCCGTCTGGCAGATCATTGCCCCGGAACGTTCGCTCGACGCGATCACCGCGGTCATGCTCAGCTACGGCATGGGCGCTTCGACGCAGGCACTCTTCGCCCGCGTCGGCGGCGGCATCTACACCAAGGCAGCTGACGTCGGTGCTGACCTCGTCGGCAAGGTCGAGGCCGGCATCCCCGAGGATGACGCCCGCAACCCCGCGACCATCGCTGACAACGTCGGTGACAACGTCGGCGACGTCGCCGGCATGGGTGCTGACCTCTACGAGTCCTACTACGGCTCGATCCTCGCCTCGATGGCCCTCGGCACCGCCGCGGCCCTCGGCATGGGTCTCGCCGCTGAAGCGTCCCGCGATCTCATGATCCGCCTCGCGGTCGCCCCGATCGCCCTCGCCGGCCTCGGCATCTTCTGCTCGCTGGTCGGCGTGTTCATGGTGAAGGCCAAGGACAACGCGTCGTTCTCGCAGTTGCTCAAGGGCCTGCACATGGGCGTGTGGATCGCCTCCGGCCTGATCGCCGCGGTCGCCCTCGTCCTGCTGATGGTGCTGTTCAAGGACACCGACGCGATCAGCTGGTTCGGCATCTGGGGTGCGATCGCCACCGGCCTGATCGCCGGCTTGGCCATCGCCAGCTTCACTGAGTACTACACCAGCTACGAACACAAGCCCGTGAAGGACATCGCCGAGCAGGCGGAGACCGGCGCGGCGACGGTGATCATTTCCGGCATCGCCGTCGGCATGATCTCGACCTGGGCCCCGATCCTGATCGTGGTCATCAGCATCATCGCCGCCTTCAGCTTCGCTGGCGGGGCGGACAACTTCCTCATCGGCCTGTACGGCGTCGGCATCGCCGCCGTCGGCATGCTGTCAACCCTCGGCATCACCCTCGCCACCGACGCGTACGGCCCGATCGCCGACAACGCCGGCGGCAACGCCGAAATGACCGACCAGCCGCCGATCGTCCGTGAGCGCACGGACATGCTCGACTCGCTCGGCAACACCACCGCGGCGACCGGCAAGGGCTTCGCCATCGGTTCGGCCGCGCTCACCGCGATGGCCCTGCTCGCGGCGTACGTCTCCGTCGTGCTCAACAGCCTGGAAACGCAGCTCGGCGCCAAGGTCGGCGATCCGGCGGCGATGGTCGAGTCCATCGGTGACGGCGGCGAAGGCACCGGCTACGCGGTCTACCAGGGCCACGGCGAGTTCGGCCTCGTGCTTCGCAACCCGAACTTCGACGCGGCGGTTGAGGGCTCCGAACAGTGGCTCACGACCGGCGGCCTGATCCTGGCCAACGACCGCATTCGCGGCCGGGTCGACGCGATCATGGCCGAGTCGGACAACGCGGCCTTCCCGTTCCCCGACGAGCTTGATGGTGACGTCAACGCGTACGACATCGTCGTCGGCAGCGGCGAGAACGCCGTGCACTTCGACATGGTGCCGGCCGATCGCGCGACCATCCAGCAGGTCTTGGCGTTCTACAACGTCACCCTGATGAACCCCAAGGTGCTTGGCGGCATCTTCCTTGGCGTGCTTCTGGCCTTCGTCTTCTGTGCGATGACGATGAACGCCGTGGGCCGTGCAGCCTACGAGATGATGGGCGAGTGCCGCCGTCAGTTCGTCAAGATGAAGGAAGGCTTCAAGGCCGATGGCGTCTCGGCCGAGGATCTGGCCGACCCGCTGAAGTGGCCCAAGAAGACCACCGTCGACGGCGTCCAGTACCCCGACTACGCCGAGTGCGTGGCCATTTCGACCAAGGGTGCCCAGCGCGAAATGGTCATCCCCTCGATCCTCGCCATCGTGGTGCCGATTCTCGTCGGCATCATCCTCGGCGTGGGCGGCGTGATGGGCCTGCTCGTGGGCGGCCTCACCAGCGGCTTCGCCGTGGCCATCTACATGGCCAACGCCGGCGGTGCGTGGGACAACGCCAAGAAGTACATCGAGAAGGGCCACCACGGCGGCAAGGGCTCCGACGCCCACAAGGCTGGCGTGGTCGGCGACACCGTGGGCGACCCCTTCAAGGACACCTCGGGTCCGGCCCTCAACATCCTCATCAAGCTCATCGCCATCGTGTCGGTCGTCTTTGCCGGCCTGGTTGTGAAGCTCAGCCCCATCGTGGGCGACCTGATCGGACTTGGTTGATCCCATGACCGCCGACCCCCAGGCTGCCGAGCAGCCCACCATGCACGAGTTCGCGATCGAGTTGGCTCGCCTGCTCGCTGATCGCCGCTGCGATGACGTCGTCCTGATGGACGTGCGGAATCTCAGTCAGGTCACGGACTACGTGCTGGTGGCGACGGGCACCAGTGACCGCCAGATGCGGTCGGTGGCCGATGAGCTCAAGGGCCAGGGTCGGGAATCCGGCCACCTGGCGTTCACGAACGAACGGGACACGGCCAGCACCTGGCTGGTCGTGGACTTCGTCGAGTTGATCGTGCACCTCTTTGAACCCAGTCAGCGTGCGTACTATGACCTGGAGTCGCTTTGGGGCGACGCCGAGCGCGTGGACTGGTCGCGGGCGGACGGCGACCCGGCGACGGATGGCTGAACCGGACCGGTTTGGTCGACAGCAGAACGCCCGCGGGGCCGGATCGGAATGATCCATGCCGCCCGTGGGTTTCGGACTCGGCGGACGCCCCTGCGGCGTCCGCTGTTCCGCGCGGGCAACGCTGGTTCGACCAGCCCGGGCGGGCTTCCCCCGTGGGCCACGGCGCCCACCGTTCCCTGGACGGTCTCGGAGCATCCTCCGGGCCTTGCTCCACCGTTGACTTTGAAAGCGCACCCGCGATGCACCGCACGTTCCTCTTCGGCAAGATCCACCACGCCCGCGTGACCGAGTCCCGGCCCGAGTACTCGGGTTCGATCACCATCGACCGAGACCTGCTCGACGCGTGCGGCATCCTGCCGAACGAGCGCGTGCTGGTGGCCGACTGCGAGAACGGTTCGCGCTTCGAGACGTACGTCTTCGAGGGTGAGCGAGGCGGGGGCGACATCGTGATCAACGGGGCGGCCGCGCTCAAGACTGGCCTTGGGCACCGGATCATCATCCAGGCCTACTGCCAGCTCAGCCGCGAAGAACAGGCCACCCACCGGCCGCGGATCGTGATCTGCGACGCGAACAACGGGGTCGCCGACCTGCTCGAGTATCCCGCCGCCGAAGCGAACGATCGTGGCAACGGCGTGATACAGGTCATGGCCGAGACGGCTGAGGCTGATGGGTAAGAACGGCGGGCCGGGCTGACGGC
>JBGCEZ010000084.1:0-7391 GCA_045106735.1 Phycisphaerales bacterium
CGTCGGCGTCGGTCATGATGATGATCTTGCCGTAACGCAGCTTGGACAGGTCGAAATCTTCGCCGATGCCGCACTGCAACGCTTGGATCAGTGTGCGGATCTCTTCGTGCGAGAGCACCTTGTCGATGCGCGCCTTCTCGACGTTCAGGATCTTGCCGCGCAGCGGCAGAATGGCCTGCGTGTTGTGATCGCGGCCACCCTTGGCCGAACCACCGGCCGAATCACCTTCGACAATGAAGAGTTCGGACTTCTCGACGTCATTGGTCGCGCAGTCAGCAAGCTTCTGCGGCATGCCGCCGGAGTCGAGCGCGCCCTTGCGTTTGATGAGTTCGCGCGCCTTGCGGGCGGCTTCTCGCGCCTGGGCGGCCAGGACGGCCTTCAGGCAAATGCGCCGAGCATCTTGCGGATGCTCTTCCAGCCACGCACCGAGGTGCTGGCCCATGAGGCTGCTCACGAAGCTCTCGGCTTCCGGGTTGAGCAGCTTTTCCTTGGTCTGATTGTTGAACTGCGGATCGGGGAGCTTGACCGAAATGATCGCGGTCAGGCCTTCGCGCAGGTCGTCACCGGTGGGCGTGAGGTCCTTGAGGACATTCGCCTTCTTGGCGTAGTTGTTGATCGTTCGCGTCAGAGATGACTTGAAACCCGAGACATGCGTTCCCCCGTCGGGGTTCACGATGTTGTTGCCGAACGCGAGCATCATTTCGCTCGTGGCGTCGGTGTACTGCATCGCGACCTCGGCGGAGATGCCGGTTTCTTCGTCCGTCCCGTTCATGCGGATCACGGGGCCGACGGCAGTCTTCGCGCGGTTGAGGTGTTCGACGTATCCGGCCAGTCCGTCTTCGAAGTGGAAGAGCTCGGTGCGCTGTTCGCCCGAGTCATCAACCCGCTCATCGGTGAGGCGAATCGAAACGCCGGGGTTCAGATACGCCAGCTCACGAAGCCGGTGCTGCAGCGTTTCGAACCGGAGCCGGGTGTCCGGGAAGATCTCCGAGTCCGGCAGGAAGCTGATCCGCGTGCCGTTCTGGGTCGAGCCGCGGCCTTCGAGTTCGTGCAGCGGCGTGGAGATGTCGCCCCGCGAAAAGCCGATCTGGTGGACTTTGCCGTCCTTGTGGACTTCGACCTCAGTCCACTCCGACAACGCGTTGACGCACTTGACGCCGACGCCGTGCAGGCCGCCGGAGACCTTATATGCGTTGTCATCGAACTTGCCGCCGGCGTGGACCTCGGTGAGGATCACCTCGACCGCAGGTCGCCCATCAATCGCGGGGTTGTCCGACTTCATCGGGTCCACGGGCATGCCGCGGCCGTCGTCCACGACGGTGCACGATCCGTCGACCCCGAGACTCACCGTCACCGTGCTGGCGAACCCGGCCATGACTTCGTCAATGGAGTTGTCGACGCACTCGTACACCAAGTGGTGGAGGGCGTTGAGCCCTGTGCCGCCGACGTACATGCCGGGCCGCTTGCGGATCGCCTCCAGGCCCTCCAGGACCTGAATCGAATCGCTGGTGTAGGCCCCCGCCTCGACCGCTTCAGGGGCGGGAGCGGATGCAGCCGGGGGAGCGGCGGCCGGCACGTCGGCCGCCGGATCCTCGCGGGGATCGGTCATGCGGAGGTTCTCGCAGGGTCTACTGACGCCTGGCCGAGCGGGAGTCCACGCCGGAGCGAGCACCCGTTCCACCCTGGCCACAAGGGCCGCCCGCCACACCGGCGAGACGAGCATTCATTATAGGGTCCCGGCCCACCTCCGACCGGCTTCCGGCGCCCCCGGCACGCCGTCTCCACGGCGGACGATGATGGGATGAGTGGGCGGCGCCTGCGGTGCGGTCGTTCTCCGATCCACGCACGAAGCGGACGACCGGCCAGATCGGACGGTGGGCCCGCAAACACCCTGGATCTCCCGCTTCATCCAGCCCGCCAGACCCCCGTTGCACGCTGGCCGCATTCCCTGGTCCGGCACGTCCGGGATCCCGCCGCGTTTCGGCCGCGAACGCCGACCGCGCATCCCGACCCGAACCGCGCCCAGACGTCTTGGTCTGTAAGGACATCCGAGAAGATCATCACCCACGATTCCTGGGCTCCGGTTGAGCCCTGTCTGCATGGAGAGTCGCCGCAACCCCTAGCATTTACTCCCCTTGCGCGCCTCGGCCGCCGCGGAAAAAAGAGGGTAAAAAGACCTCTGTTCCCATGCAATTTCGAGTATGCTCGCTCTCGAAGAGTGGACATGACCTGACCGCTGAGGGCTTCGGCTCGTGATTCAGTCGGGCATGTGGAACCCCAAAAATATTCGAGGAGGAAATCCGAATGACTATCCGCATCTCGCGGGCCGCTGGCTTCACTTGTGTTGCTGGTGCTTGTGTCGCCCTGACGGGCACCGCTTTCGCCGGTGGTGGCGACGACCCCACCACTGCCAGCCCCATCGCTGGCCTTCCCTTCGCCGACTCCGGCGACACCACCGCCCTGACCAACCAGTTCGACGCGGTCTGCCCCTTCTCGGGCTCGACCTCGCCTGACTCGTGGTACAGCTACATGGCTGCCGACGGTGACATCCTGGACATCGCCCTCTGCGATTCGCTGTACGACACCAAGGTGTACGTGCTCGACACCAACTTCGCTGAAGTTGGCTGCAACGACGATGCCTGCGGCGGTAACTTCCGGTCCGAGCTCGTCACCCCTGCCCTCGCCGCTGGCATGCACTTCATCGTCGTTGACGGTTGGTCGGGCGAGTTCGGTGCTTACACCCTCACCATCGAGGCCGGCGAGGCCTGCATGATCGAGTGCCCCGGCGGCTCGATCGACGAAGGTGAAGCCTGCGACGACACCGGCGGCGTGGACACCAACGGTGGCTGCAACTCCACCGTCTTCGCCATCGACGCCGTCACCTGCGGTGACACCGTCTGCGGCATCGCTTGGGCCGCCGGCGGCACTCGCGACACCGACTGGTTCGAGCTTGCCCCCACGGGCTTCTCGGGCGCTGACTCGGTCGAGTACACCGGCCTCGCCGGCTTCGACGCCGCGTTCTTCTACCTGGGCGAGAACCCGGAGTGCGCGTCGGTCGCCGTCATCACCGCGGCCAACACCACCGGTTGTGGCGAGTCCGCCACGATCACCGAAGTCGTCGACTCCGCGAGCGTGACCTGGTGGTTCGCTGGCAAGGCTGACTTCGACCTGCTCCCCTGCGGTGCCTCGGGCCCCGCCACGGGCGACTACGTGCTCACCTGGGAATGCTCGGACGAAGTCCCGGCCGTCCCCTGCCCCGAGCTCGGCGACTCCAACCTCGACGGGTTCGTTGACTTCAACGACCTGCTGAACGTGATCGCCAACTTCGGTCCTTGCCCGTAATCCTGACGGAGGTGCTCACCTGAGCATCACCTGAAGCATTACGACCCTGCAAGGTCGTGAAGGCACACACGTGCTATTGCAACCGCCCTTGGCCTCGGCCAGGGGCGGTTGTCTTTTTGGCGTGTTCTCACGCCGTTGCCGAACTCCTGACGGCGCTGGCCAGCTTCGGGCCGCGGATCTGAATCTCCCACGTCGCCGGTTGCTCGCGGGCGAACGTCGGCATCGGCCGCCAAGCCGCCGGTGCCCGGGGCGCGAGGCCCACGTTTTCCGCTTGTGCGCGCCCCGGGCCACGGCGTACCATCGAGGCCGAGGTCGAACGACCCGCCGGGGCCCCATTCATTTCTTGCCGCCCCGCCCGCGTTCGGCACGGGGAGCACGCCGATGACGATGTCACGGCCTTGCGTCATGTTCGCGTCAGCGCGGCAGTGGACTTTGGGCGCGCTGAGCGATCGCCCAGTGCCTCGGGCTGCCATTCGGGCTGTCGTTCGTCCTGTCTCTCGGGCTGGGCAACGCCGCCGCCGCGAATGCGAGCGCGCGAACCACCGCCGGCCCGTGCACGATCAACTGCCTCACGGGTTCCACCTTGTCCCCTGCCGACCCGGCAACCGGTCGGCCAGTGCGTACGCCGCGCCGTGGACGTGCCGGCCATCCCTCTGCCCCGCCGCGGGCGACGCCGATCAGAACGGCATCGTCGACTTCGCCGACCTGCTACTGCGGGCCACGTCCGTCGCGCACTCCCTCGCAGCTGACCCGCCGTCCGCCCGCCGCAAACTCACCGGCCATCTCATCGCCTCGCACAATCGGAGCTTCGTCCGTGTACCGCCTCGCTCACCCCGGCATTCTTGCGACCGCATTCGTCTCACTTGCCCCCAGCCCAGCCGCCATCGCCGGCGGAGGCGATGACCCCAGCACCGCGACCAGGGTCGCCAGCTTGCCGTTCGTCGACGTCGGCAACCCGCCGGACCTGACCGACCGGTTCGATGTTATGTGTGCATTCGAGGGATCGACGTCGCCCCACGCCTGGTACCAGTACACGGCCAACAAACAGACTGTGTTCGAACTCCACCTGTGCGAATCGTTCCACGACACCAAGGCGTACGTGCTCGACGCCGACTTCAACACGATCCGGTGCAACGACAATGCGTGTTCTGGAGAATTCCGCTCGCAGCTCTCCACGCCGGAGTTCCAGGCCGGGACGCACTTCATCGTGGTCGACGGATGGAACGGAGAGCGAGGGCCGTATGACCTTGCCATCGAAGCGGCGCTGCAGCTTGAGTGCGTCATCAAGTGCCCAGCCGGCTCGATCCAAGAGAACGAACGGTGCGACGATGAGGGCAACATCGACACGAATGGCGGATGTGACGCGCCGATCTTTGTCATCGACGATGTCATATGCGGCGATGTGGTCTGCGGAGAGTCGTGGGCCCTGGATGGCGATCGCGACACGGACTGGTATCGGTTGGCCCCGACGGCTTTCGTCGGCACCGAGCTATTGACGACGACATTCTTCACCGGCTTCCCGTGCATGCTCATCTACTTCGGCGAGAATCCGAAGTGCAAGACGATCGCCCCCGTGATGGTGCTTGAGACGCTCGGATGCGGAGATGACAGTGAGTTCACGACGACCGTCGATGCGGCGGCCGAAACATGGTGGATGATCGCGCCGACCGATCTGGATCTCCTGCCGTGTGGGACGCAGACGGAATTCACCAATGACTACGTGGTGACGTGGCAATGCGATGACGACGATCCGCCGCCGCCATGCCCTCAAATCGGCGACTCAAACTTCGACGGAGTCGTGGACTTCAACGATCTGTTGAACGTCCTCAGCAACTTCGGCTCGTGCCCGTGACCCAACCCGCCCATCGCAGTTCAGCCCGGAGTCCACGCGTGATGTTGACCGCTTCCCACGTTCCCGCAACTGTGGCCACCGCCTCGAGCCTCGCTGTCTGTACGACGCTCGCCATCGCCAGCGGCGGCGACGATCCCAGCACCGCCACCGAAATCCCAAGCCTGCCGTTCGCCAGCTCCGGCGACACGTCGGCCCTGACCGACCAGTTCGATGCGGTCTGCCCATTCGAGGGATCGACTTCACCCGACGCCTGGTACCAGTTCACCGCCAACGAAGAGGTTGTACTTGAGATCGACCTGTGCGAATCTTTCTACGACACCAAGGTGTACGTGCTCGACGCCGACTTCAATGAGATCGCGTGCAATGACGATGCGTGTGGCGGTAGTTTCCGATCGGAATTGCTGACGCCCGAACTCGCCGCCGGCACCTATTTCCTCGTGGTCGACGGATGGAGCGGCGAATCCGGAACGTATGACTTGATGATTGAAGCATCGCCGCAGTGCGTGATCGTGTGCCCCGCCGGCTCAGTCCAAGAGAATGAGCTTTGCGATGATGAGGGCAACATCGACACGAACGGCGGATGTGACGCGCCGATATTCGTCATCGACGATGTCCAGTGCGGCGACACCGTCTGCGGACAAGCGTGGGCACTGAATGGCGTTCGTGACACGGATTGGTATCGGTTGGCCCCGCTGATTCTCCCAGCTCCAGCTTGCATGACGGCCACCGCCGGCTTCCCGTGCGTCCTCGTCTACTTCGGCGAGAATCCAACCTGCGACACCATCGCTCCGGTGCTGATGGCCGAGACGACCGAGTGCGGAAACACCGAATCCTTGGTCGCGGTTCCTGATCTGTCGTCCGAAACTTGGTGGATGGTTGCTCCGATCGGCCTGGATCTGCTGCCATGCGGGACGCAGACTGAGTTCGCCAACGACTACGTGGTGGGGTGGGAGTGCGACCCCGGACCACCGCCGGGTCCGTGCCCCCAAATCGGCGACTCAAACTTCGACGGAGTCGTGGACTTCAACGATCTGATGAACGTCCTCAACAACTACGGCTCGTGCCCGTGATCTCGTGCTTGACGTTCACATTTCACCATCAACCTTGAATGGAGCGTGCCCACATGACCCCCACACCCATGCCAAACGCCCGGATCTTCGTTTGCTCGCTCGCCGCCATCGCCACCACCGCCACCGTCGCCGTGGCGGGCGGCGGCGATGATGCCTCGACCGCGACTCCCATCGACGCGATCCCGTTCAGCGACTCCGGCGACACCACCCAATTGACCGACCAGTTCGACGCCGTCTGCCCGTTCTCCGGATCAACGTCACCCGATGCCTGGTATCAGTATGTCGCCGCCGACCAGGCGATTCTCGACATCACGCTCTGCGACTCGGCGTACGACACGAAGGTCTACGTCTTGGACGAAGGCTTCAACGAAGTTGCCTGCAACGACGACGCATGCGGCGGCACGTTCCGATCGGAACTCACCACGCCAGCGCTCGATGCCGGCACCTATTACATCGTGGTCGATGGCTGGAGCGGTGAATTCGGTGCGTACAACGTGGCCATCGCCGCCGGCGAGCCGTGCGGGGTTGAGTGCCCGAACGGGGCGATCGCCGAAGGTGAGCCCTGCGACGATACCGGCGGCGTCGACACCAACGGCGGCTGCAACTCCAGCCCGTTTGTCATTGACTCCTTTGCGTGCGGCCAGACCATCTGCGGGATCGCCTGGGTCAACGCGGGCCAGCGCGACACCGATTGGTTCGAGATTCCGGTCGATGGCGAAGATCGCGAGCTCACGATCAATGTGACCGCCGGGTTCGAAGGTCAGCTTGCGGTGTTCCCTTTCACCGTCGAATGTCGTTCCATCATCACGCCGCCGTTCCTGGACTTTGGGGCATGCAACCCTGACTCGATCTCGGTGCCCGTGGACGCCGGCGAGATCCCCTGGATCATCATGTTGCCTTCGTTTGACGCATTGCTCACCTGCAGCGATGAACCGGGCCCGGTCTCGAACGACTACGTCCTCACGCTCGCGAGCGATGATGCCCCCCTTCCGCCCTGCCCCGAACTCGGGGATGCAAACGGAGACGGGATGGTCGACTTTGCCGACTTGCTCGTCGTGATTGCGAACTTCGGCCCGTGCCCCTGACCGCTCGATCGAAGTGCGATTTTCAATGGAGGGTGCCCCCAT
>JBGCEZ010000085.1:0-37883 GCA_045106735.1 Phycisphaerales bacterium
CTGGCCCTGGTGTGGGGCGTGCAGCGCGTGCCGCTGTCGCCGCGCCTGGCCGCGGCGGGGGCGCTCGGCGCGATCGTGCCCTTCGGGCCGTTTGTGGTGGACCACTGGTTGGGGAAGCTGGCCCGGGCCGGCGAGGCGGCGGGTTCCGCGCCGGTGGGTGCTTCGGCGGGTTGATCGGGCGCGAGCGTCGCACCAGGCAGGGGCAGCGGCAGCGGTAGCGGCGACGTGGCGGGTCTGCGGTCCATGCGTGTTCGAGGTCGCGGGAAGTCTGCGTTGCGGGCCCGGTGGCCATGCGCGTCGTCAACATTCGCAATCGGGCGACGGGTCGTGCCGGTCGGGCGAGGGCTGCCGCCTCCGTGGCCCGGGCAACACGGCCGACGCCAGGTTTGAGCCGCCGCGCCGGATCGAGGATCAGCTTGGTTGGATCGCAGCCGATGGACACTGGCGTCGTGGTGGAACGACCGCGCGGAGCCTATCGGACATGCACGACTTCTCGATCAATGCGCGGGCCAACGCTGAAGCCAACGCTGAGACCAATGCCGGGACCAACGCCGAGGCCGAAGCGTCGCCGTTGGACCTACACGGCGAAGATCCGCGCTGTCCGGAGTGCGGATGGATCGATCGGCCAGACGGACCGCCGCCGTCGACACGTTCGTACCGCGTGACCCGGTTCGGTCTCTTGGTGCTCGCGCTGTTCGTCGTGGTGGTCGGTGGAGTGCTCGGTCGTGAGCGTGGCGGGATCGCGCGGATTACGGCGATGCCCACCAACGCGCTCGCTGCGTATCCAGCGGGCGGTCTGGTTTGGTCGGATTTCGTCGGCCCTGATCGGGATGCCAATGCCGGCGATCCGGTCCTCGACTGGATCGAGGCGAACGTGCCGGTCAAGACCGGCCACTTCGAGGATCCGGCCGACATTGAAGTGATGTTCGTTGCCGCCGAATTCTCCACGCATCTGGACATCAATTCGGACGCGGCATTGGCCTCCGGGCGGGAGCGGAGTCTTCCCGAGTTGGAGGGTGAAATCGCGCGACAACGCGACGCGCCCGATCTCAACATGGACGCCCGGGCGCTGATCGAGTTGCGGCGAACGAATCCGGCGGAGGCCGAGCAGACGATTCGCAACGCCATCATCGATAAGACGCGCACCCGAACTCGGCGCGAGCCGCAGCCCGATGACCGTCTTGCCGTCCGCGTCATTGATCGCACGGAAATGCGTCGCGAAGCCGCGACACATTTTCGGGTTGCCGGCGCGGTGGAGATCCTGCGGGCGGATGTTGTGGAGCGACGTCGTCGGGGGACGGCTTGGAACTCCGGGAGCACATCGCCGATCCCCGAGATCCCCGCCGGTGTGTGGATTGATCGCGACGGCGCGCGGTTCAGTTTGCTCGTCGCCAGCGGACGTTCGCATCGGGCGTACGTCTCCAGCGCGCATGCGGTGCCCACGGTCGCCATTGGGCTCTTGTTGCTGGCGGCGGATCGGTTGGGGCGGTGGCGGACGTTGGCCCGGCGGCGCCGGGAACACCTCCGCGGCGTGTGTGCGGCGTGCGGGTACACGCTCGGGCCGTCCGCGGAGAAATCGGGTTCCCCGGATGTGAGCGTGAACGTGGTTCGGCGCGCAGCCTGACTGAGAGCTGAGAGCTGAGAACCGAGAGGCGAGACCGGAGAGCCGACGGTCGCACCGATTGATGAACCGCCCGTGCAATCAGCGCTTGGCATCGTTCCGGGCCATGGATTGCCCCGGCCCCGGCATGTCGACGCCAGCCTCACGCCGGCGCCGGCGCCCCAAACAACGCGTCCAGCAGCTCGACCACGCCCTTGCCCTCGGTGGCGATGGTTTCGTGGATCGGGCGGCCGCTGGCGATGTCGAGGAGCTCGCGCTTCAGCGTGTGTTCGCCCTCGTGGTCGGCCTTGTTGATGACGAAGAGATCGGCGATCTCCAGGATGCCGGCCTTGTCCATCTGCACGGAGTCGCCCATGCCCGGGACGACGACGACGGCGGTGCGGTCGACGTGGTCGCGGATGCGGGTTTCGTTCTGGCCCGCGCCGACGGTTTCGACGATCACGCGGTCAAAGCCCGCTCCGCCGATGAGTTCGAGCATCGCTCCGAGGGTGTCGTAGTCTTCGCCGCGGATGGCCAGCGATCGGTAGAAGACGCCTTCCTCCAGGCGATTGAAGTCGACCCGCAGCCGGTCGCCGAGCAAGGCGCCGCTGGTGATCGGGCTCATGGGGTCAAAGGCAATGACCGCAAGCTTCTCGCCGCGGCGCACCGATTCCGACGCCATCGCAGCGACGAGCGTGCTCTTGCCCGCACCGGGCGAGCCGGTCAGGCCGATGACCTGGGCGGGGCGACGGCGGGGGGCTTCCGCTTCACTCGGGGCCTTGCCTTCGTGCACCAAGCTCACGGCCCGGGCCAGGCTGGCCACCGCGTGATCGCCGGGCAAGCTCGAGGGGAGTCCGTAGTCGATCGTTGAATCGCGCACCGCGCCGACGATGTCCTGCATCGTGGTGCCGGTGTGGAAGATCGCCTTCACGCCCGAGTCGAGCATCGGCTGCACGTCCTCGGCCGGAATGATCCCGCCGACCAAGATCGGCATGTCCGGCCGGCCGGCCTTCTTGCATTCGTCGATCAACCGAGGCACGAGCACCAGGTGCGAGTTGCTCATCATCGAGCAGGCGATGCAGTCGACGTCCTCGTCCCGGGCACTGATGGCCAGCGACTTGGGGGTCTGCCAGAGGCCGGAGTAGATCACGTGGACGCCCGAATCGCGGAGGGCCCGGGCGATCAGCTTCACGCCGCGGTCGTGTCCGTCGAGGCCCATCTTGCCGAGCAGCACGCGCGGGCGGTGCGGAAGGTCGCCGACGCGGTCTTCCTTGACGAGGGCGGTGGTGGGCTCGGTGGTCGGGCGGGGCATGCAGGAACTCCATGGGCGGGGGGCGGCGATCGCGGCTCGGCCAACCGGCGTCGCCCGCCGAGGCCCGGGCCGCGTCGGCCGGACCGATCAATATACTCCGCTCATGAGCACCACCGCCGACGCCCACGGGGCGGCCGCCGCGGGTGATGGGGCGCCGGCAGCCGCCGATCCCGCCACCGTCATCCGTCAGGCCTTCTCCATCGCCATCGAAACCGTCCTCGGGCCCGATTTCGCGGGTTCTGACCCCGTGGTGAAGGTGAGCAATCGCCCGGACCACGGCGATTTCCAGGTCAACGGGGCCATGGCCCTGGGCAAGCGGGCGGGGACCAATCCGCGCGAGCTGGCCGGCCGCCTGGTCGAGGCGGTCGACGTAACGGCCGTGGCCGAACCGCCGGAGGTCGCCGGACCGGGGTTCATCAACATCCGCCTGAAGTCCGCGGCACTGGGGGCCATGGTCGAGGCGATGGACACCGCGGCCCTCGGCGTGGTTCCTGATATTCGTCCGCACGGCGTGGTCGTGGATCTCTGTGCCGTCAACGTGGCCAAGGAGATGCACGTTGGCCACCTCCGTTCCACCGTCATCGGCGACGCCATCGCCCGGACGTACGAGCGAATCGGCCGCACCGTCCACCGCGAGAACCACCTTGGCGACTGGGGAACGCCCATCGCCATGGTGCTCTGGTCGCTGCGCACGCGCGGAATCGACCTCAACACCCTGAGCGTCCAGGATCTGAACACCGCGTACCGGGATGCCCAGCTCACCGGCAAGGCCGATGGGCGCGGGCTCGAAGCGGCCAAGCGCCTCGGGGCCGGGCCGCACCGCATGGCGGAACTGGAAGAGCAGAACGCTGGCGCCGGCGAGGCCATGGCCGAAGCGAAGCGGGCGCTCGTCGGACTGCAGCAAGGCGATGCCGAACTGCTGGCCGACTGGACGAAGATCGTTGACGTGACCATGGGCGCGCTGTTCGAAGCCATCGACCTGATGAACGTCGAACTCGGCCCCGAGCACAATCGCGGCGAGAGCTTCTACCGCGACCGGCTCGGCCAAGTCGTCGAGGACTTTCAGTCCAAGGGCGTGGCGGTCGAGGACGACGGCGCGCTCGTCGTCCGGTTCGAAGATCGCGAACGCCCGCTGATCATTCGCAAGAGCGACGGCGGCTTCATCTACGCCACGACGGACCTCGCCGCGGTGCGATTCCGTACGCAGGATCTGGACGCCGACCGCGTGATTTACGTGGTCGATGCCCGCCAGCGCGATCACTTCCGCGACGTCTTTGACGCGGCGCGGCAGGTCGGCTGGGATCGTTGCCCCGACGGCACGCCGGCGGAACTCATCCACGTGGGCTTCGGCACCGTTCTTGGCGCTGACGGCAAGCCGCTCAAGACCCGCAGCGGCCGGAGCATCACGCTGCGGAGCCTGCTGGACGAGGCGATCGAACGCGGCACGCAGCAGGTACGCGAGCGGGCCGCCGATCCCAATGCCCCGACCCACGGCATGTCCGACGACGAGATCGCCGCCACTGGTCGGGCGGTTGGCATCGGCGCGGTCAAGTACGCTGACCTCTCGAACGACCTTGTCCGCGACTACGTCTTCGACATGGATCGCATGATTGCGTTCGAAGGCAACACTGGCCCGTACATGCAGTACGCCCATGCCCGCGTGTGCCAGATGTTCGCCCGGGCCGGCGTCGATCCGGATGCCGCCGAGGTGACCGCCGCGTCGATCACGATTGCCGAGCCGGCGGAGAAGCAACTGGCCATGGAGCTGCTGCGCTACGCTGGCGTGGTGCGCGGCGTGGCCGATTCGATCGAGCCCCATCGTTTGTGCACGTACCTCTTTGAGCTCGCCGGCGCGTTCAGCGCGTTCTACCAGCACTGCCCGGTGCTGAAGGCCGACGAGCCGGTACGTGGCAGCCGCCTGCGCTTGTGTGCCCTGACCCGCCGCGTGTTGGCCGACGGCCTCGGCCTGCTGGGCATTGAGCAGCCGGATCGGATGTGATGACCGAATCCGGGGGCCATTCGGACGAGGCCGCGGCCGTCGATGGGGCGGTCGCCGGGTCTGGGAACGGGGCTGTGAACGGGTCTGTGGATGAGGCGGCAGGCGGGTCACGGCCTGAGCGCGTCGCCTCGGCCCCGGACACGTGGCCGCCACCGCGGTTCACGTCCCGGGCGTGTGTGCTCGGCGGGCTGGAGATGATGCTCGGCATGGGGATCCTCGCCGTGGGGTTTGCCGCCGTCGATGGGCCGAGCGTGAACGTTCCATCAGTCTTCATCACCATCGTGGCCGTCGTCGGGTGCAGCTTGATCGCGCACGCCAGTTTCGTGGTGCTGCGAGCGGTGGCCCCGCCGAAGTACGTGTTGGCCGACGGCACGATTCGGTGCACGCGCTGCGGGTATCCACAGCTCGGCCAGACGTGGCAAGACCGGACGGAGAGTGTTCGGTGCGTCGAGTGCGGCGCGAATCCCCGGCGCGTTCCGCCGGTCACGCTGGGATCGATCGCCGTCGACATCCTGCACGTCGGCATCGTGCTCGGGCTTCTGGCCGTCCTGGCCGCGAGCCTCGGGAGCGGGCTCTGGGTCTTGATCGCAGCGTTCGGCTTCTGAATCTGATGGAACGACGCGAGCGGTTTCGCCAATCAAGAGGCTGACGTGACGCATTCGCCGGAGACAATCTCGACACGTCGGTCCGCGACCGAGGGGCGGATTGCACGCACGGCGCGGTTCAATGCCGGCGTGGCCTGCGTCGTGATCGCGATCCCAATGGTCGCCATCTGGCTTCGGCTCGCGTGGCTGGGCGAGGGGGAGCCGGCGGTGGTCGTTTTCTTCGTGGGCGGTGGACTTCTCGATGCTGGGCTCTGGCTGGCATTCTTCGGGCTGGTCGAGGGGATCCTGGACGCACGCGAGCCGCCGGGGCGGTGCGGCGGCTGCGGGTACCTGCGCCACGAGGTCATGGCGAACGCCGGTGATCCGGAGGACGGCCCGGCGGATGGTCTGGCTGGAGGACTGGCTGGCGGTTTGGTTGGCGGTCCGTCTGGCGGTCTGGCGGATGGTCTGGCTGGCAGTTCGCCTGGCGGTTTGGCCGATGGTTTGGCCGACGGGCCGACTGCTGGTCCCGCCGAGCATGCATCGTCCGCCTGCCCCGAGTGCGGTCTGGTGCCGGGATCGCCGCCCCCGTGCGATGGGCCGCGGACCGCATGGCGCCGGCGGCGAGAGACGGAGCGTTGGATCGCCGAACTGGCCGCCGGCGCGTTGGGCGTTCTGGGCCTTCTGGTGGCGGGCATCCTGGGCCTCGTGGCGATCGTGTTGGTCGGGCTGAGCTTCTTCTGAATCGGACCGTCGCCCGCTTGGCCGACGTCGGCCGGCTCCCGCTCGGTTGGCCAGCCGTCGCCTCGCAGTTGGCCCGCCGCGTCCGACGCCCCGTCCCTCGCGAGATTCCGGTACCCTCCGCCGCCCCGCCACGCTTCGCGACGGGCCCGGATGCCGGGCCGCGGCGAACGGGCGTCCCCCGCTGAATTGGAGCGATCTCGATGGTGCTGAGCAAAGATCAGGCGATGAGCAACGGGCTCTTCTGCTTCAGTGCGGAGCTGAACTTCTACTTCGACGAGCCCGCGATGGTGCCCGGCGAGGACGGGGAGCCCATCGGTCCGGTCGTCGGCTACGGCCGCGCGCTGCTGATCACGTCCTCCGGCCTCGTGCCGGCGATGCAGATGATCGAGGAGATCATCACCGCCGCCCGCACGGAAGCGTCGGACGATGACTCGGAGATGGGCTCGCTCGAGGCCGTCGAGATCGCGCTTCTCGACCCCGAGGCGGTCGATCGCAGCGAGATCGAAGGCAACCTTGAGGACGCCGGCGTGCACTTCGTTACCGATCCGATGTTCATCCTCCTGGAGGATGAGATCGAGGACTTCGGCGACGAAGCGGCCGAGGGATCCGACGACTGATGCCCGCCGGCCGCGGGTAGGATCGACGCTTCGCATCGGCGGAGGAGGTCTCGCGTGGCCAAGCGCTCGAATCGTTCCAAGAAGTCCGGAAGCCGAACGGCGTCGCATCGCGGCGCCGGGAAGCGTGGACCTGCGCCCGCGAGCCGGGCTGGGGCTGGGGCAAGGGCGGGGGCCAGGGCCGACGCCGGTACGAGGGCCGGCGCCACGTCCAGCTCGCCGCCAACACTCGCCCGGGCCGGCGCTCCGCTGATCCTGGCTGGCGCGGCCGTGTTGCTGGTCGCCGTGGCCGCATCGTTCTTCCTGTCGCTGTCCCATCTCGGCTCGGAGTTGCCGGGCTGCGGGGCCGACAGCGCGTGCGCGAAGGTCACCAGCGGCGTGTGGGGCCGCCTCCCCGGGGTGGATTGGCCGACGGCATTCCTGGGGCTGGCGTGGTTCGGGGCGTTGCTGCCGACGTGGTTGCTCTGCGGCGGGCGCCTCCCGCGCCTGGTGTTCGGCATGGTCGCCATGGGCGTCGCCGGCAGCGTGGTGCTCATCGGTGTGATGGTGCTCGACCGGGCGATCTGCCCGTGGTGCGCGGCGGTGCACGCCGCGAACCTGGCCTTCGGCGGGCTCGTGTGGGCGGGGCGGCGACGGGGCCGCGCTGGTGGTGATGCGGAACGTACCGCCCGGAGTGGCACGGAAGCCGGAGCTGCCGCCGTCGCCGGGCCAGGATCGGCACCCGCGATGGCCACGCTCTTGTTCGTCGGACTCACGATGACCGGCGGTTTGGTCGTGGCCGAACGCCGCGTCGCGGCCCGTGCGGACGCTGCCGCCGCCGCCGGAATCGACGCGACGACCGATGCCGTGATCGCGCGGGCGGGGCGGGGGGCCGAGGCTGGCGATGGGCGTGGTGGCGCCGGTGGTGGCGATGGTGGCGATGGAGCTGGGGGAACGAACGACACCGGAGCCGCGGCGAATCCGAACGTCGGGCGTGGCCGCGACAACGACCGCGAAACGGGAGGCGATCTTGGTCCCGGGGCCGGGGTGGCCGCGGCGGCCAACCCGGGCGACATCATGTGGCACGGCACGCCGGCCGCCTCGGTCGCCCCGGCGCCGGATCCTGAGATCATCACCGGGCGCTGGCGCATCGGCCCCGCCCGGGCCGCGATCCGTTTCGTCGTCTTCTTCGACTACCAGTGCGACTTCTGCCGGCGGATCGAGACCCAGATCAGCCGCGCCGTCAAAGCGCGCGATGACGTCTCGCTCGAAGTTCGGCACTTCCCGTTCTGCCGCGACTGCAATCGCGTCGCCGCGGCGGCCGGCGTCAATCCGCACCCCAACGCCTGTTGGGCGGCCCGGGCGGCCGAAGCGGCGGGCACGCTTGGCGGGCCGGCCGCGTTCTGGGACATGCACGAAGCGCTCTTCGGCCTCGAGCCGCCCGGAGCGTTCACCGACGCGCAGCTCAACGCGCTGGTCGCCGATCTGGGCTACGACCCGGCCGCGTTCACCGCGGCCATGACCGCGGCCACCACGCTCGAGCCCGTCGAAGCCGACGTCGAACTCGGAGCCGCATTGGGCGTGTCCCGCACGCCGATGGTGTACGTCAACGGCGTGGAGCTGGCCGGGTGGCAGCGAGCCGGCGCCATCGATGACATCATCGCGCGGCTGGGCGCCGCGGACCTGCCGCGGCAGTCGGCCAGTGAAGCCGGCGATCGCCCGCCACGCGGTCGCGAACGCTTCGTCTCCAGTTGGCGTTCGTCGCCTCGGCTCGGCGCCAGCGTGCTCGACCGGCCGGCGGATCAACCCGCCCCGGCACGGACGCCGGCCACGGGCGACGGCCCGGCGGTCGACGTCGTGGTCTGGACCGATCCGGCGATCGCGTCGGTGCGCACGTTGGACGCGCGGTTGGCGACGCTCCGTCAGGAGCATCCGGGCCTGCGTGTCGCGTACCGGCACTATCCGCTCGATCCCGCGTGCAATCCCGGTGCGCCGCGCGATCTCGGGGCCGGAAGCTGCTTCGCGGCCCGAATCATGGCCGCGGCCGAAGTGATCGGCGACCCAGCCGCGGCCCTCCGCGTGCGCGAGATCGTCGGCGTGGCCCCCTCGCCCATCACCGACGGAATCGTGCGCGTCGCCGCGGCGGCGGCGGGACTGGATGCCGACGCACTGCGGGCCGCCATGTCCAGTCCCGAGGTGGACGCGATTGTCGCCGGCGACGTGGCCGCGGGCCGCCGGGCCGGGCTGCGAGGCGTTCCGTTGGTATTCGTCGACGGGCGACGCGTGCCGCGACTCGACTACCAGGACATCGACGTCTTGTCCGCGGTCGTCGACGCGGCGGCGGGCGAGGGCTGAGTTGCGCGGGGCGTCAGGATCTGGTTGGGCGACGGCCGGAACGTTTGCGTCCGATGGAGCCTGAAGAGGCGGATCGCTCCTCAAGCGCGAAAATCGGCACGGTGGGCCAGCAAACGAAGCCGGCCGCGCACGGTTCGGAGATCCCCCAATGAAGCCGCTCCAGACCATCAGCGCGATTGTGATCGCGTCGGCGGCGGCCCAGTGGCCGATCGCGTTCGTGGGGACATCAATGCACTCGAACACGGCGAAGCTGCAGCCCAGCCTCGCCATTGCCGCGCACGCCCAGCGACGATTCGACCGAGCCGGAATCGCGCCGGGCCCAGCGCGACGCTCCGCCATCGTCACGACCATCACGCGACGGCCGATTCTTCTCGGAGGAACACCACTTCTTTTCGGGGACCGGTCGGGATACGTTGAAGCCGGCTTTCCGTTTCGATCTCTCTGGTCATTCCATCAACCGGGCGGGGGGCCAAGCGTGGGGTCGGATGCAGTCTCGCCGGGGACGACGGCAGCATTGCCCGGCTGGTCCCCGCTCATCACGCACGATGACAGCAGTACGATTGCCCCACTCGGCCCGCGCGTCATCCCGACGACTCCGAGTTGGCCCGGGTTCATCAGCAATACACTCATCTACTCCGCCGCCGTGTCTGCCTTGATCCTGCCATTTGGTTGGAGGAAGCGGCGGTCGGGCGAATGCGTGCACTGCGGCTATCGAGTGAAACACCGGAGCGTCTGCAGCGAATGCGGAGCGGTGAACGATCGCGAGCGTTGACGGCCTCCGCGCGGGTTGCACGAGATCAGGTCGACATCCGGACCGGGTCACCTCGAATGGAGCGACGTTCGGATCCGTGCGGCCAGTACCACAACGAGAATACTCCCAAGTATCACGATGCAGACACGGGCAATCGTTCCGAGGGGATCGATGCGTATTGAGTTGTGGTCGACAAAGCTTCCAGGCTCACCCTCCAATTCAATCAGTTTCCATCCTTCGTGGCTCGACACCTCGTTTGCCCAACGATTCCAATCATGCCCGCCGGTGGAAAGAACGCCTTGGCGGTGCAACTCGAATCGGACACGGCGCATCTGTCGCACCGAGACGAAGCCATCTTGATGCATCGTCTCCCACACGACGAGGTTGACTTGACTTCGGAGTGGTTGGGCAGGATCGGCATCGTCCGTCCGAATTCGCATCTCTTGCAGGCTCTGGACTGGTCGTACGAGTGGAACTTCAATGCTTGCTGGCGAAGCCAGCCAAGCAAGCGCGCACGCGAGGCACAGGCCGAACATCACGATGCGGATTTGCCGGATCTTGCGCTGGTCGGCTGATTTGGTCATCCGCGCCTCCGCTGCAATCGTCTCCACCAATTGCGTCGACTGGCGTGTGCTACTGAGCAAGGGGGCCCTTCGTTCGTCCCCAGATCAGTTTCTCGTCGCCGGGCACGACGCTGGGCGACACCATTCCGAGATGCCGCCCGACCTTCGTTGACCGATGGTGCACGCGGTCCTTGAAGTCACTCGCCAAGTGGCCAGCGGATCGCGGACTCCGGTCGAAAGCGCGAGTCGGAAGTCGCTCCGCGCTGGTTCCGATGGCCGGGTGGTCGCGGACTGACGGGGGCGTGCGATCGCGGAGGATCGCACGTCAACCGGCGAATCGATCGATCCTTGAATCCTCCGCCGCCAACCCCGCGCCGCGATGGATTGTCGGTCGCCACCAAGCAACCCGTCGGTGTCCGTTGGTTCACTCTGCGAGTTTCGAGGATGGAGTGGCCGCCAAGTCTCACCGAATCGGCGCCAGCGTCCGTCGCACGCGACGCTCGATCTCCATTGCACGTGCACCGTGGAGTCCGGCCGGGCTGGCAGCACAAGGCAGGGTCCCGATTCCCATCGGACCGTGAGCGCGTCTGCATCCAGTCGCCACTCGAGTGAGCCCTCGCGCGAGCCATCAATGCTTCCGGCGAGGTCGCGCCCGACGATGACCGGCGAGCCAGCGCCGAACGTTCGGGCGAGGGCCGCGGCCGTCGTTCGGCGACTGCGGCCGTGCGCTCCGTCGCCGCCGTGGACCACCACGCGATCCAGTCGCCAGACGCCGTGGTCCCGGATGGTCCGGACGAGGCGTGGCAGCGAGTTGTTCTGCGCGGAACCTCCGAGATGCAACGCGACATGCTGCGGCGACTGCACGAGCACGATGTCGCGTGATCGGGCGGCGATGACCTGCACGGTGGTCGTTCCGGTCAACGTGGGACCCAGGTTGAAGCGCGGGCCGATTGGCCAGATGAAGATCATCGTCAGGATGAAACATGGATGAACGATGCAGACGATGGAGCGGCATGGCATGGCGCGGGTGATGGCGCCGGCGATGAGCTGGCGGTGCGAAGCGGACCGTGTTCGTTTTCGCTCTTGCGTTTTCATCCGTGTCCGTGTCCGCGTCTTCCTCCGCCCTCGTCTCTGTGTCGGCATCGGCATCGGCCTCGGCATCGGCTTCGATCTCCGCGACGGCATCTTCGGCCGGGCTCGCAACCGCTTTCTCGCCCGCTCACGTTCGCCGCGGCCCTTCGGGCGCCGCGCGAGCCGCCACGTGATCCACGTTGCCGCGATCCACGCCCAGGCCAGCGGCGGGCGCGGCGTCTCGATCGGGGTCATTGGAAGCCGGTCAGCCAGTTCTACGAGTCCGATCAGCGCGCCCGCCGCCACGTCGGCCAAGATTCCGGCCAGCCATGCCACCGGTGGAAGCAGAGCGTCGCACGCGATCACCACACCGCCGGCCATGAGGGCGGCGGCGGCAATGGGCACGGCCACGAGGCTGAGTCCGATGCCGACAGGAGCGGCGACGCCGAAGTGGGCGAGGCCGATGGGCAATGACGCGGCCCAGGCCACCGCGCTCGCCGCGATGCCGTCGGCCAGTCGCTGGGCCGCGAGGTCGCGCCAGCGATTGATCGACGGCGGCGGGGGTCCGAACCATCGCTGACGCGTGGGGCTCGCGGCGAGCAACAACGCGAGCACGACGCCGAAACTCAGTTGAAAACCGGGGTCGCCCACGGCCCGGGGCCGGACGAGGACCACCAGCATCGCCGCCGTGCCGAGCACACTGAGGGCCGGACGTCGCCGGCCGGCAAGCATGGCCACGGCGGCGACGGCGGCGCCAATCGTCGCCCGCACGATCGGGACGCGGAGGTCCACGAGGATCAGCATCATGGCGACGACGCCGAGGAGCCACGCCCCGTGCGTTCGGCGCCAACGTCCGCCGCGGCGCAGCAGGCGGAGGGCCGCCCCGAGCACGATGCCGACGTGCATGCCACTGATGGCCAGCACGTGGGCGAGGCCGGTCGCCCGGAACATCTCGGACACGCCGCGAAGATCCGGGCCGCGATCGCCGAGTACAAGCGCGCCGATCAGTGCGCGGCGGGCGCGTCCTTCGTCGCTCGTCTGGCCGACGCGCCGTCCGATCGCCTCGCGGGCGCGGGCGCGGACCGTCGCCCGCCATCCGGCGAACTGTTCGCGCGATCCCGGTCGTCGCCCCGCATTGACGATGTGGATCGCGTCCTCCGCCGCGTCGATCGTGCCGACCATCCCGCGCCGGGCGGCGAGGCCGGCGGCATCGAACGCGCCCGGCCAGCGCGGGCCGGCCGGCGGCGTCCAGCGTCCCGTCACCCGGACCCATTCCCCGGGCCACGTGCCTGGGTCGCCCTCGGCGCGGACGCGGATTCGTCCGCGCGCCGCGACGGGCGTGCCGCCAACGATGAAGCGCTCCACATCGAGCGGCCAGGTTGCCGGCGTGCCCGCAAGTCCGGGGCGCGCTGGCATGGTCCCATCGGCGCCACGGCGGATGCCCTCGACCACAATGACCGCGGGGCCGGCCGGGAGTGCCGCGGCCAAGCCGCGGGCGGCGGCGCGTTCGTCGACCGCGGCGCGGCCCAGTCCCAGAGCCAACCCCGCGAGGATCAGCAGCACGAGCGGCACCGTCCGGTGCTTCCGGTCGGGTGCGAGGAACACCATCGTGCCGACGGCGATGGCGACGCCCGCCGCAACCAGCATCCACGCGCTCGCGGCCGGGCCGTTGGCCACGCACTCGGCCCAGGCAGCGCCGCCGACCACACCCGCCGCCACCGGGATCACCCGAGGTATCCCCGGCGACGGTGCGGCCATCGACGGCTCGCTCGCCGGACCGCGCCCGATTCTGCGGCGTCCGTGGCTTTGATCCGCCCCCGGATCCAGATCCGCGCGGCCGCGCCTTCCTCGGCCGCGGGTCTCGCGCCGCCGACGCCGGCGCTCCGAAGATGTGGCCGATTTGACTGTTCGTGCGCCCGCCCGCCCGTCGATTCGTCGTCGTTTCGGCTCCCGCTCCCTTTCCTGCTCTGGTGCAGATGCCGATGCGGATGCCGATGCCGATCGCTTGCCCGGCCCCGCGTCGACGTGCGGGGCCCGCCTCGACCGCCACGTCCACAGCCACGTCCACCGCGACGTTCGTCGCGCCTCACGTCCGGCCCGCCGGCCGCCCTCGGTCATCTCATCGCCCCCGGTTTCTGCGATCGTCGGCGCCAGCGTGCCCTTCGCACACCAAGTCGTCCTTCGGGGCGGAGCATCCCCGAATCTCGGAAGCCCACGCGTACACTTGACCGATTGGCCCGTATGCGTCCGGAACGCCCGCCCCGCATCGCGGTGGTTCGTCCTGTGCTTGCCGATGCGACCGCGCGTGACCGCGCCCCTCCCAACCCTCGGACCCATCATGCCCCGACCATTCCGCATCGATCGTGTCCGCATGCCCCATCGGCTGATCAGCTTGCTCGCCGCGGCCTTCGTCGCCGGCACGATCGCCGCGGCGATGCCGCAGAACGCCGGCCCGGCCGCGGGCTCCACGCCCGGCGGCAACTCTGTTGCGATTGCCGGCTTGAACGCCGCCGCCGCCGCCACCGCCCCGAACGCCGCCCCGAACGCCGCTCAGGACGCCGGCCAGGAAACGGATCCCGCCGCCGACCCCGCCGCCAATCCGACCGCCGGGCAGGCGTCCGCCCCAGACACCAGCAGCGACCCGTCCATCGCCGCGCCCGGCCCCGACGTTTCGAGCGATCGCGCCGGCGACGTCCGCGAACAGCAACCCGCGATCGAAGCGCGGATCGAAATCCTCCGCGGCCTCGACGCACGGTCGCCGGACGAAGAAGCCGAGTTCAGCGCGCTCCAGAGTGCCCTCGCCTCCATCGAAAAGGCAGGACTGCAAGAAGCCAGCGCGGCCCGCTTCGAAACCTTGGTTGAAGCCGAGCCCGCGCTGCGAACGGAACTCTCCGAAGAACTCGCCCGGCCGGTCGACGAGTCGGTGCCCGCGGCCTGGGCCGACTTCAGCGTCGCCGAGCTCGAAGGACTTGAGTCGCAGCTGCGTGCCCGGCGCGACGCGGATGCCGAAGCTCGAGCGAGCGTGCTGGCCGAAGAAGAGACTCGGGCCAATCTCCGGCGCAGCATCCCCGATCAGATCGCCCGCGATCGGGCCAGCATCGACGGGCTCCGAACGCAGGCGGCGGCGCTGGCCGAGGCTGTCCTGGCTCCATCGCTCCGCGATGCACGTCAGCAGCGGCTCGACGCCGAAATGCTGGAAGTGCGGACGCGCATCAGCAAGTCGGAGGCAGAACTCCGCTCCTATGACGCCCGCCGGGAATTGCTGCGACTGAGGCGCGCCGTCGCCGAGCGGCGCATGGCGACCAGTGACCGCCGGTTCACGCAGGTCACCGCGGAGCTCACGCGTCGCCGCAGTGAGGCCGCCCGGCAAGCCCAAACCGACGCCCGGGCCGCCGAACGTGAAGCCCAGGAAGCCCAACTGCATCCTGCGCTCCTCGCCATCGCCCGCCGCAACACCGAGTTGGCCGATCGGTTGACCGAAGCAACCACCCGGACCGCGGCACTGGACACGGACCTCGATCGGCGCCGGGACACATCAGAGCGAGCGGCCCTCGACTTTGAACGCGTCATCGAACAAGTCCGCACGTCCGGATTGACCACCGAGCTGGGCCGGCAGATGCGCACGATTCGCGATCGGCTTCCGCGGGTTCGCGAGCTGCGACTCAAGATCGCCGAACGAGATCAGAGTCGCATCGACCTCGACAACGAACGCGTGCAGCTCGAAGACGAGCAACTCAATCGGCTGACCGAGAACGTCGAACTGGAACGCATCGCCGCTTCGGGCATGGTGCCTGACGATCCGGCGGAACGCGATGCACTCATCGCCGAGATCGCGGCCAAGTTGAACGCTCAGAACGAGGAGTATCTGGATCCGCTGATTGAGTCGCTCGAGATCGACCGCGACAAGACGGCGGAGTTGATCCGAGTCGACGGCAAGTTGTTGGTGCTCTCGACCGAGTTTCGCAACTACATCGACGAACGCATCCTCTGGGTCGGCAACATGGATCGCATTGGCCGGTCCGATGTGTCCTCCGCCGCGGCGTGGGTGCTGCAGGTCGGCGCGCCGACCGCATGGCGCGACGTCGGAAGCGGATTGCTCGCCGTGCTCGGTCGTTCGTGGTTCACAATCGGCGCGTGGGCGCTGGTGCTCTTGCTGTGCGCGGCCCTGATGCCGTCCTCGCGCCGGCTTTCTCGATCCTGCTGTGAGGCGGCACGTCTTCCGCATATCCACGGCTTTCGTCCCACCGTCATCGCGCTGGGCGTGACGATCTTTCGCACCGCGGTCCCGACGGGCACCGTTTTCTTGGTGGCGTGGGCCTTGGGCCGGGTGACCGATCCGCTCGGGCTGGGCGTGCAATTGTCGATCGGACTCTCGCGCGCGGCGATGCTGCTGGCCGCCGCTGAGTTCCTCCGCCAGGGCTGGCGCCCGCGCGGGCTGTTCGAGTCGCACTTCAAGTGGGCCCCGGAAACCGGCAAGCTTGTGCGACGCCACCTGCGTTGGATGGTGCCGATCGCGTTGCCGCTCGCCGTCTTGGTCGCTCCGGCGGTCAGCGAGGGCGAGATCACGATCGGCGTGGAAGGCATGGCCGTTGGGCGGTTCGCGTTCATCGTCGTGATGATCCTGGCCGCTATGTTCAGTTGGCGGATCCTCTCGCCCAAGTCGGGATTCGTCGCCGGCTACCTCAAGAAGAATCCGGCCGGCTGGGTCGCGCGGCTCACGAACCTCTGGTACCCGGCGATGTGCCTGAGCCCGCTCGTCTTTGCCGTCACCGCGGCGATGGGGGCGATGTACACCGCGGTCCAGCTTGAGCGGCGCGTTCTCATCACCCTGGTGATCGTCGTGGGGGCGGCGGTGGCCCGGGCCATGCTTGTGCGATGGTTGCTGGTGGCCCAGCGTCGGCTGTGGCTCGAGCAGGCGCGGCGCAAGCGCGAAGCGGCCCTCGCTGAACTCGCCCGCGAACGGGGGGACGACGACGTCGCCGAGAACGAAATTCCGCTCGAAGAACCCGGCGAGATCGACGTCGCGGCGATCAGCCAGCAGACGCGTTCTCTGGTGCAGGCCGCGGTCGTCATGCTCACGATCGTCGGCGTCTACATCACTTGGACCGACGTGTTCCCGGCATTCAATCGCCTCGACAGCGTTGTGCTCTGGAGCGATGGGACGCTCGCGCCCACCGGCGAGACCGAGGCTTCCGGCTTCGACATCAGCGATCCCGTCGGCTACGTCAATTCCAGTGGCTCGGCGTCGGGTGGTGACGCTGCCTCCGCCAGTCCCGAAGCGGCGTCATCCAGTGGGGCGTCCGCCGGAACCTCGGTCGGTCCCTCAGGCGCCGACGCATCCGAGTCGCCGCCGACCGTTGTGAGCCTGGCCGACCTCTTGCTCTCGATCTTCCTGTTGGTGGTGACGATCCTGCTCGCGCGGAACCTGCCCGCGCTGCTGGAAATCGCGGTGCTCTCGCGCTTGCCCATCACGCCCGGGGGGCGGTACGCGACAAGCACGCTGGTGCGGTACGTGATCGTCATCGTCGGCGTGGTCATGGCCTTCAACGCGATCAACATCGGCTGGTCGAAGGTGCAGTTCCTGGCCGCGGCGATCACCGTGGGCCTGGGCTTCGGCTTGCAGGAGATCTTCGCGAACTTCGTCAGCGGTCTGATCATCTTGTTCGAACGGCCGGTGCGGGTCGGCGACATCGTCACCGTCAACGGGGTGTCGGGCACGGTCAGCCGGATTCGGATGCGGGCGACGACGATCACCGACTTCGACCGCAAGGAACTGGTGATTCCGAACAAGGCCTTCGTCACCGGCGACATCGTGAACTGGTCGCTCACCGACTCGGTCTTGCGGATCGTCATTCCCGTCGGCGTGGCGTACGGGTCCGACACGCGCCTGGCCGCGAAGCTGCTGCTGGATGTGGCGGCCCGGCACTCCAAGGTGATGGACGACCCGCCGCCGCGGGCGCTGTTCCGGGCGTTCGGCGCGAGCACGTTGGACTTCACGCTGCACTGCTTCATCACCCAGCCGGAGCTGCGGCTGGTGGTCGCCAACGATTTGCTGCTGGGGGTCGACGACGCGTTCCGCGAGGCCGGCATCGAGATCGCGTTCCCGCAGCAGGACCTGCACCTGCGGTCGATGGACGCGGGGGTTGGCGCGGCGCTGGCGGGCCCGCAGGCGGGGAGCACGCCCAACCCCATGCCGAATGCCGTGTCCGAGGCGGGGTCGCCGCCGCCGGGCGGGGCGGTCTGAGTTGTGGCCTGAATCGCGTCCTGAATCGCGTCCTGAATCGCGGTCTGAGTCGCGGCCTGACTCGCGGCCTGACTCGCGTCCTGGCTCGCGTCCTGGCTCGCGGCCCGAATCACTGCGTGGCCCGCGGCTGCCCGGCCAGCCCCCGCGCCGGAACCCGATCGCCGTCCGCCCGTATGGCCATGGGCCCGGCGTCGATATGATCCCGGTCCCACGCCGTGCACGGCCGCCCGCCGTCCGGTCCCCCTCGTCAGCCCGTGGAGCCCGCCGTGGAGCGAGCCGAATTCGAAGCCCGGTCGACCGAGCACCTGGACGCCCTGTACCGGATGGCGATGCAGTTGGCTCGTCACCCCGACGAAGCGGCCGACCTCGTGCAGGAGACGTACCTCCGGGCCCTGCGGGTCTCGGAGCGGTACGAGGAGCGGGGCGGCGGCATTCGGCCGTGGCTCTTCAAGATCCTGCACAACGTCTTCTACAGCCGCATTGAACGGGCCAAGCGTGGTCCGACCGCGGTCGAAGACTTTCCGTCCGCCGCCGCCGACGGTCCCGCCCCGGACGAGGCCGGCCCCGCGTGGGACATGACGAGCTTCGACTGGGAGCACGTCGACGACCGCTTGAAGGCCGCGGTGGCCGATTTACGGCCGGAATATCGGGCGGTGCTCCTGCTCTGGGGCGTCGAAGGTCTCAAGTACCGGGAGATCGCCGAGATCCAGGGCGTACCCATCGGGACGGTCATGAGCCGGCTGCACCGAGCCCGGAACCTGCTCGCCGAAGAATTGGCCGACATGGCCGAAGAAAATCGCATCGGCCGCAGTTGATCTGGCAGACCGCTCCTCTCACGGACCACTCCTCCGTCCGGAACCACGACTTTCCATGACCGATTCCACTTCCATCCCGCCGACCCCCGATGACTCCGGCTTTCCCGTTGAGGACGCCTTCGATCCCGGGTTCCGTCAGGCTCTGCAGCGCACCCACGCGGCGTCCGCGGCCCCGTCTGATCTGATGGATCGCGTGCGAGCTGCCATGGCCGCCGAGTCCCTGCCGGACGCCGGCGACCGGATCGTGGAAGGGGCCACGCCCCGCCTGGACGTCGTCCATCGGCCGGCCGTCGAATCGGTCGAACCGGCGGGCTCACGGATGAGCATCCTTCGCTGGCTCGAAGGCCCGCGCCGGGCCAACGCCCTGGCCGTGGCCGCCGTGCTGGCCTTGGTTGTCGGGGCCATCGGCTTCGGCATCCTGGTCGATCCGATCGATCAACGACCGCCCACTGGCGAATCGGTGTTCGAGCAGGCCGCGATCCGCGCGGCGACCGAACACGGCCGCTGCCGCTGCACCAAGTCGCTCTCGGCCAAGGTCGAGTCCGGCGGCTGCACGCTCTTCCCCTCGGGCTCGCTCGACGAGATTGCCGGCTGGGTCACCGAGCAGCTCAGCGTCGCCTCGGTCGTGCTCCCGGATCTTTCGGCCGACGGCTATGAACTCGTCGGAGCCAGCCACTGCCGGCTGCCCGGGCAGCTCTCCACCGTCCACGTGTCCTGGCGGAAGGCCGGCCATTCGGGCGACGGCGCTCCCATGATCAGCTGGTTCGTGGCCGTCGACGACGATCCGAACGCCACCCGCCCGGTCCGCGACATGCAGGTCCGCAACATCGCCGACTACGACGGAGCCCCGTGCTCCCGCGTGGTGACCTCGGTCAAGGAAAACGGCCTGGTGTACTTCCTGGTCTGCTGCGACGAGAAGGACCGTCCGACGGCCCGCGAACGGCTCCTGCTGACCGCGGCCCGGAGCGATGGCTCGCTTCCCGGTGCTGGCCCCTGAGCCGGCCGGACATCGGTCCGAGAACGCGTCGGCTTCCGGCCGTGCGGCTCTCGGCCAGCGTTTCGCCCAACCCGATCCAATGCCACCCCCCGGACGTCCCGCGTTCGGGGGCTTTTTCTTGGCCCCGGAAAGCCTGGCTGCGGGCTCGGGCCGGTCCGTTTCGACCGTCTGTGCGGCCTGCGAAACGCGAAGAATCGAACCGATCTCGTGCGGGGACCGTCTTGAGGGGCGACAATAGAGAGGGGCCCCGTCACTTGCCGGCCGGCCCCGATTCGAGCTTGAGATAGAAGACCGACGCGAGGGAGCCATTCCATGGCCGCACCGACCAACCGACCCGCCTCCATCCGCACCGCCCGCCGGCTGGCCATCGCCGCCGCCTGGGCCGGCACCGTGACCCTGGGCCTCGCCGCCCCGGCCCACGCCCAGAGCCGCGTCGACCAATCGGCCTCGAGCTACCGCGACTCCGGCAACCCGGTCGTCCGCGACGGGCTCGACGAGTTCCGCCGCCGCAACAATGTTGTCACCGGCAACGTGGCGGGCGGTCGCGGCTTTCGCGGCAGCGTCGGGTACTCCTCGCCGTTCGACTTCCGCGGTCAGCTCGGCTCGGATGACCTGTTCGCCTTCCGCGCGGACTCGGCCCTGAGTTCGCCGCTGCTGCTCCAGGCCGCGGGGGCGGGCTACAACCAGTTCCGTTTCGGCGATTCCGTCGGCACGATCGACTACTTCCGCTCCAGCCGCGGCGCGAGCGCCGGCGGCGTCGCCCGCGACGGCCAGCCCTTCGACCAGCCCACGACCCTGAGCCAGTCGGACGCCGCCCGCATTGGGCTGTTGCGCCGGGCGGTTGATGGCACCGCGGCGCGGTCCAGTCTGTCGGCGGCCTTCGATGTTTCCGCCGCGCCCACAACCGTGGGCTTCAGCCGCAGCAGTGAGGGCGAGCTTCAGACGATTGGCGCGTCGCCGCTGCAGGGCCTGCGTCCGCAATTGACGATCAGCGACTTCGCGACCCTCGGCATCAACATGGCCTCGGGGGCCGAGGGCGGTCCCATCCAGCTCAGTCCTCTCGACACGGGCAGCTTGCTCGATGACCGGCTGCGCGGCCGCGAGATTCCGTCGGTCGGTGAGAACTTCCGCACGACGTACTCGGATCTCGTCGACAACCGCGTGGGCGGCGAGAACTCGCTCTTTGGGGCGACGCCGGACCGGCGCGAAGAACGCCGCGATGCCGACCGCGTGCTCCGGCCCGGGGAACTCGATCCCAACGCGGATCCCGACGAGGCCGAACTGCCCGACTGGCAGCGCATCCGTCAACGCGTGGCCGAACGCTTCACCCGCGAGGCGCGCGGTGAAGACGGCGAACTCGTCGATCCCACCGCCCGCGAATTGGAAGACGTGGAGCGCCAGCTGAACGGACTCCGCCGCGACCTCGGCTCGTACCTGCTGCCGGGCGATCCGGGCGACGAAACCGATCTTGACGGCGACGGGCTGCCCGATGGAGCGCCGGACGCCGGCGACGACGGTGAAGGCGAGGGCGACGGCGAGGGCACGGACGGCGAACGCGACTGGTCGCCCGAAGAACTCGGCCGGATCCTGCGGCACGGCGAGCGCATCGATTCGCTCGTCAGCGCGGCGGACCGCTCGCGAGCCGGCGAACTGCTGACCGCCGGCGAGCAGATGCTCCGCCGCGGCGAGTACCTCCGCAGCGAACGCAGCTTCATGCGGATGCTCCGCATGATCCCCGGGCACCCGACGGCCACCGCCGGCCTGGCCCACGCCCGGCTTGGGGCGGGGCTCTACGGTCCCGCGTCGCTCGTGATCCGCGACCTCTTCAGCATCCAGCCCGAGATGATGGGGGCCCGTTATGCCCCGGCGCTGATTCCCAACCGCCCGCGTCTGTTGCTCGCCCTGGATGCCGTCCGGGCACGCGTCGCCGACAATCCCGATCGCAGCGATAACGCCTTGTTGCTCGCCTACGTCGGACGCCTGCTCGATGATCTGGAAGTCGTGAACGAGGGCCTGGACGCCATGGAAGTCAGCGATCCGGACGATCCGCTGCTGGCCATCCTGCAGCAGGTCTGGCTCGAAACCTCCGGCGGCGAGCCGGTTCGGCCCTGAGGCTCGCCCCAGGTCCGCGCGTCGCCGCTCGCCCTCGGCCGTGACTATCGGACGCGCAGAAAGTGCCTCAACTCGGGGCTCCGGCGTGCCGATACGCCGGTATGAGCGGAATTCCCAACACCGTGGCCGCCTCCGCGCTGCAGTCCGTCCAGACGCAGCGCGTGGCCGGAGCCGATCGCAACCGTCGCCGGGCCGAGGAAACCAAGCCCCGCAACGAGCGGGCCGACCGTCTGGACCTGGAGTCCGACTCGGCCAATGCCGTCGAAGCGGCCGATGCGGTCAAGAGCGTCACCGAAGATCTGCCCGAGGACCGCTCGCCCGAGGCGGAGGGCCGCCCGTCCGATGCGTCGGCCGACGCCGCGGGCGGCGAGCCTGAGGACCGCGGCGGTGACGGCATCCCGGTGCGGCCGCGCCTCGATCTGCAGGCCTGAGTCGCCTCGGCTGAGTCGCCTCAGCTGGGGGGCTCAGCCCGTTGGAAGACGCTCTCCTCTCCTGAGCACGATCGTTCCGCCCCTCGCCTTGTCGCCGAATCCCGGGGCAATCGAGTGGGTATGCCTTCGATTCGGCTCCGCGCGAGGGACGGAAACATCGCCCGCAGGACGAGATGGGCTTTTCCAACGGACTGGCATGGGCCGGCCGCCAACGCCCCTGGACGTCGGATTCTGTGACGACCCCGGGGCTGCTCCGCCCCGGCGGTAGAATCGGCGTCCCATGACTTCCCCTGCCGATCCCGCGTACATCACGACTCCCATCTACTACGTGAACGACCGCCCGCACATCGGGCACGTCTACACGACCACCGTCTGCGACGTGTGGGCCCGCTTCATGCGCCGGGCCGGCCGGGACGTCATGTTCCTGACCGGAACCGACGAGCACGGCGTGAAGGTCGAGAAGTCGGCGGTGGAGCGGGGCGTGTCGCCGCAGCAGCACGCCGACGAGAACGCGGCGGAGTTCCGCCGGGTCCTCGGCATGTTCAGCCTGACCAATGATGCGTTCATCCGCACCACCGAGCCGGCCCACGAGCACCAGGTGCAGGCGTTCATCCGCCGGCTGCAGGACGCGGGCGCGATCTACCTCGGCGAGTTCGAGGGTTGGTACGACGAAGGTCAGGAGGAGTACCACACCGAGACCAAGGCGGCCGAGCTGGAGTTCAAGAGTCCCATCAGCGGAAAGCCGCTGATCCGGGCGACCGAGAAGAACTACTACTTCAAGCTCAGTGCATTCCAGGCGCGGCTCGAGAAGCTGTTCGCCGAGAACCCGCACCTGGTGCAGCCCGATGCGCGCCGCAACGAGGTCCTTGGCCGCTTGCGCGAAGGCCTCAACGACGTGCCGATCTCGCGCACGAACTTCACCTGGGGCGTGCCGATGCCCGACGATCCGGGGCACGTGATCTACGTGTGGATCGACGCGCTGCTGAACTATGTGTCGGCCCTGGGACTGGGCGATGCCGATGGCGTGCCGGCCGGCTTGGCCGAGGGCGAGGACCCGGCCGCGGCCGCCGCTCGCCGCGCGGGCTACTGGCCGCCGGCGGTGCAGGTCCTGGGCAAGGAGATCCTCTGGTTCCACGCGGTGATCTGGCCGGCCATGCTCATGGCCCTGGAGATGCCGCTGCCCAAGCTGATCTACGCCCACAGCTTCTGGGTCAGCGAAGGCCAGAAGATGTCCAAGAGCCTCGGGAACTTCATCGATCTGGAAGCGCTGCAGGGGTACCTCGACACGTACGGGATCGATGCCCTGCGTTGGTACTTGATCACCCAGGGGCCGCTCGGCGCGACCGACGCGGACTTTCGGGCCGAGCAGTTCCACGACGTGTACGGAGCCGACCTCGTCAACACCGTCGGCAATTCGTGCAGTCGCGTGACGGCGATGATCACGAAGTACTACGACGGCGTGGTGCCGAGCGAGGTCGTCGACGGTGAGCGGATGGTCGTGGCCGACCACAATTGGCCGGTGCTCGTCGAAGACGCGGTCGCCCGGGCCATGTCGGCGATGGAGCGCTTCGAGCCGGCGGTGGCGGTACAGGAGGGCATGGCCCTCGTCCGCGTGGTCGACGCCTTCATCAACGACACGGCGCCGTTCAAGATCGCCAAGGATGAGACGCGCCGCGACGAACTCGGGGCGATCCTCTACCAGTGCATCGAGGCGCTGCGCATCGCCAACCTGCTGCTCGAGCCGGTGCTGCCCGAGCGATCGGCCGAATTCCTGGCCGCGATCGGCTGCGAGCCGCCGGCCGGCGGGACGTTTGCGTCGCTGTGCGGCTGGGGCGGCTTGAAGCCGGGAACAACCGTGCAGAAGGTGGCGTTGTATCCGCGGGTGGAGATGGTGGCCGAGGCTTGAGGCTGGGGGCCGTCGGGGCCGGGGGCCCGGGGCCAAGTGTCGACGGCCTGGGGCTCGCTCGCTCTTCGTCGCATCCCCCGCGCCGCACGTTTTCCGTCGCACGCCGCACGCTTCCCGTCGTACGCCGCATCCGCATCCGCCCATCGCCGCGACCCGCACTCCGAACGTGCACTTGAACCAGGAGACTGAATCAATGGCCAGAACGCTGCAAGCACGGCTCGACGCGATGCGCGAGAGCTTTCAGTCGTCGCAACCCGCCGATGTGGTGGCCCGCATGCACCACGCCACAAACCTGTTGCGTGCGTCCGGCCAGGCCGACGCCGCGGTGGGCGATGGCGACGCGATGCCATCCTTTGAGTTGGCCTCGGCCGTCGACGGATCGATGATCTCGTCGGGATCGTTGCTCGCCGGGTTGCCGGACCCCGGGGCGTTGATCGTGACGTTCTTCCGCGGGCATTGGTGACCGTACTGCGTCGCGGAGCTGGACGCTCTGCATCGCCAGTCCGACGAGATCGCCGCCGCCGGCGGAACCATCGTCGCCCTTTCGTTCCAGAACCCCGAGATCAGCCGCGAACTCCACGCCAAGAGCACGCTCAGCTTCCCGATCCTGCACGACATCGGCGGCCGCGTGGCCGAGGCCTTCGGGCTGCGGCACGGATTCAGCCCGGAACTGCAAGAGGTCTACGAAGGCTTCGGCCTCGACCTCAACGACTCGAACGGCGAGGCGGGCTGGACGCTGCCGATCCCCGGGCGGTTCGTCGTCGGCCGAGACGGTGTCATCGTCGACGCGGTGAAGGATCCGGATTACACGCACCGGCCGGAAGTGGATGACACGCTGGCGGTGGTGCGGGGGATGTGACTCGGTGTGACTCGAGGGGGCGCGCATGACGAGCGATGGTCCGGACCATGACCGTGATGTCCGATGGTGGCGCACGCTGCTTGAGACACTGGCGGTCGAGTTTCTTGTCCCCGCGGGTTTGGTGGCCATTTGCCTGGCTGTGGCGGGAGCGTTTCTCTTGTTCGGTGAGACCAACGTCGAACGAGCGCTCTGGTGCTTGGGTGGAATGGCGATCGGCGGGACGTTCTTCGTTGGTGGATGGGACCTTGTTCGGAAATGGAATCGGTCGACGGTCCGGGAGCGAGTACTTCATTGTTTCGCGACCGGTCTGATTCTTGCGACGGCCATCGGCATTGCGGCCGCAATCATCGCGATTCGTCTGCTGGAAGAACGGAGTGCATCCGCCGTTCGTCTCGAATCGAACGAGCCGTGTTTCGTGTCAGTGAGTGTGTCGTTCGACACAGCTGGGTCGTTCAGCGTTCCCGCCGTCGTCCAACCCCGTGCTCCCTCCAAAACGCAGCGAGGCCGCGCGGTGCATCCGCGCGGCCTCGTGCCGTTCGTTGATCGATGCGGGGAGGCTCGCACCTTCGCTGCATCTGGCGTCCGCCATCGGCGGCGAGCCGGCGGCCGACGTGTGATCAGTCGGCGATCAATCTGCGATCAGTCGGTGATCAGTCGGCGATGTCTTCGACCGCGCGCTGCGTGTCGTTGACAGTGCGCTCGGCGGTGCCGTAGGTCTCGTTCACGGTGTCGCTGGTGTTGTTCACCGTGCGGTTCATGTCGTTGACCGAGCTGTTGAAGTTGTCCAGGCCGTTGCTCATGGCGTCGAGCGTTTCGCAGCCGGTGAGGGCGATGGCGGCGCTGGCGACGGCGAGCAGGCTCAGGCGGCGGGCGGTGGTGCGGGTCATTGGCGTGGACTCCCGGGGAGGAAAGGAGAGGTCGGGGAAAAGGGGGCGAGCGGCGGTGGCCGCATCACCCCCGGAAGAAGGCCTTCATGGTACGGGGCGCAATCGCCGCGGCGATCAGCAGAGGCAGTCGAAGAAAGTTCTCGGCGGCCGATTCGCGGCGGCGCGGGAATCGGCGGCGTTGCCGGCCGGCATTATCGCAACAGGTCCGCGGCAAACAGCCCCGGGCCCTTGGTGTCGGTGTTCCGCGGCAGGCTGCGGAATCGCGGCATGCGCAGGCCGGCGGCGGCGGCCCATTGGCCGACGGCGGTCTCGTCGAAGCCCAGATGGACGTGGCCCATCCGCTGGCGGTAGTCCAGCCGGTCGTGCACCAGCATGTCCACGATGAGCAGCCGACCGCCCGGCCGAAGGCATCGGGCGATCTCGCGGCAGACGTCCGCCGGTTCCTCCACGTGGTGCAGCACCAGCGAAATCACCGCCGCGTCCAACGCCCCGTCGTCGATCGGCAGGCTCAGCAGTTCGCCGGTCCGGTACTCGACGTTGTCCAGATCGCTGAGCCGCTTGCGGGCCGCTTCGAGCATGGCCGGCTCGCGGTCCACCGCGATCACCTTGTCCACCAGCGGGGCCAGCAGTCGCGCGGCGTCGCCGGTCCCGCAGCCCAGATCGGCCACCGTCCAGTCCGCCGGCAAGAGGCCGAGCAGGGCCGGGGCGGTGAAGCCGTCGCCAAAGAGCTCTCGCCGCACCACATCCCACTCGCCGCCCACGCGGCCGAAGAACGCGGCGCTGTCGGCCCGGCGGCGTTCACGCAGCACCGCGACCAGGCGTTCGTCGTCCTCGCGGAGCGTCGGCGATGCCTCCATCTGGCTGCGGGTGACGGTCCACAGTTCGCGGGCCGACTCCTCGAGCATCGCCGGGGCAAGGCGGTACAGGCTCGCGGTGCCCTCGGTCCGCTTGGTCAGCCAGCCGCCCTCGTGCAGCGTTTTCAGGTGCCGGCTCACGGTGGACTGCGGCAATTGCAGCGACCGGGCGAGCTCGCCCACGCTGAGCTCTTCGCGCTCCAGCAGCCGCAGCATCCGCAAGCGGGCCGGGTCACCGAGGGCTGAGAGTCGGGCGAGCAGGGTCATGGGGGCGTGCCGGTGGGGGCGGGTGATCCGCGGGTGATCCGTGCTGCGCGGACGCGGTGGTCGCCGGCAGGATCGCGAGGGGCCAAGGGTAGCAGCGCGCCCGACCGAAGTCCGCCCCAGGGGGAGCGGATCGGGGCGCGTGGACATGGGGCGACGGTCCCCGGTGGGCCCGGAATCGTCCGCCGCCGGGATTCGTGACCGGCGTCAGTTGCCGGGATGCAGGCGGCGGAACGTCCCGAAGAGGTCGTCGGACTGGCCGTCGTCGGACGGGCGGGTGACGGGCCGGGCGGCGGGCCGGGCGGCGGCCGGGGGCGGGACGTCGGCGGGCGTCGTGGCCGGCGGGTTGGCCGGGGCGGTGCCCGGCTGCGTCGCGGGCCGGATGGTCGGCCGGGTCGTCGGCTGCATCATGGGCCGCCGGGCCGGGGCTTCGGGCCGGTCCATGCCCAAGTCCACGTCCACGTCCATGCCCTCCATCGCCGGGGGCATGCCGTCGCCGCGGAAGGTCGGGCCGGGCACCTGGCCGAGGGCGCGGATGGCGGCCTCGACTTCGGCGTCGCCGGGTTCGGCCTGATAGGCCTGCTCAAGGCGCATCAGGGCGGTTTGGCGGTCGCCAAGACTCTCGGCCAGCCGGGCGGCGGCCATATACGGCTCGGCCTTTTCGCCGCCGCCGATCTCGATGCCGGTTTCGATCGCCTGCAGGGCGCCGTCGGGATCGCCGAGCCGCCGCTGATAGTCGGCCAAACGGACCCAGGCGTGGGCCGAACGCTCTTCGATCGTGCGGTCCCGCAGGAACGCGAGCAGCGAGGTCTCATCGCCCGCGCGGAACATCGCTTCGGCGTACGCATCGGCGATTTGGGAGTCGGCCGGACGCCGGTCGTTGGCCACCTTGAGGGCCACGCGGGCCGACTCAAAGTCGCCCAGCTCCAGCGAGGACTTGCCGTACTGGTACTGGGCCCGCCAGTCGCCCGGGTAGCGGTCGATGATCTGCCGGTACTCGGCCGCGGCAATGTCGAAGTCGCCGTCAAAGAACGCCCGGTCGGCGTCCGTGCGGATCAACTGGATCGGCCGCTGGCCGTTGTTGCAGCCGCCGAGCGGCAGCAGGGTGAGTGCGCCCAGGCCCAGGGCGAGCGGCAGTCCGAGGCCAGGACGCCCGGGGGCGGCGTGGGTGGACGCCTTGGCCTTCGCCTTCGCCGGCAGTGCGGTAAGCGGGCGGGCGGGGGCGCGGAACAGACGGCGGGCAGGAAAAGGCATGGGGCGTCTCCAGGGTCCGGAATGCCCATGCATGATACGGGCGGGGCCGGCCGAGCTGGCCAGCCCCGCCCGTGGCGCGACATGATGTCCGCGGTGGTCCGCGGACGCAGAATGTTCGGCTCAACGGCCGCGGGCGATTCAGCCCCAGGCGGCCAGCACCGAGAGCACGTCGGTCAGGCCGACGTCGCCATTGCCGTCCAGGTCCGCCGGGCAGGGGCCGCTGCACGGTCCCCAGGCCCCGAGCACGATCAGCAGGTCGCTGAAGTCGACCGAGCCAGAGCCGTCGAGGTCCGGTGAGCCGCCGCCGGAGCAACTGATGTCCACGAACGCAACGGCGTCGACCGCCGCCTCGGTGACCGAGTCGTTGGGATTGTCGCTGATGATGAAGCGCACCCGCATGGCCGCCGTCGGCTCCATGAAGTCCGCGATCCGCACGGCCAATCGCGACCAGTTCGGGCCTTGGGTGGCCAGGGAGCTGACCTCGGTCCACGTTGCCCCGCCATCGTTGCTGAGTTCGGTGCGAAGCAGGTCGTCGCCGTCGTCGCAGGTGATCCAGAGGGCGGCGTTGAGCCAGGGGTCGCCGGCGCCGCTCAGGTCCACGGTCGGGGACGTCATGGTCGTCGGGCCGCCGTCGACATCGGAGTTGCCGAACTCGTTGCCGGTCAGCCACGCGCGGCCGGACCCGTCAAAGTCCGTCGCGGGATCGCCGCGCTGGCCTTCGCCGGCCGGCACGCCGCGCTCCCAGGCGCCGTCGGTCAGGTCATCGCTCACGACCGTCCAGCCGGGATCGGTTTCGCCGTCGTCGGCAAAGAGGATGGTGCGCTCGCGCACCGGAATGGCGGCGAACGCGGCGGGATCGGCATCCGGCCAGCGGTAGCTGGTGCCGTCGGTCGAATCAATGAGCACCGCGATCTCGACCGTGCTCCCGCACGCAAGCGGCGGCAGGTCCAGGCGGTACGTGTCCGGAGCGTCCTCCGTCATGGCGACCTCGAGCGGGTCGCCGCCGCCGGTGCGGACGAGGGCGCGGATGGTGCCGCCGTTGAGTTCGGCCCCGGCCAGCGGGATGGGCCGGAAGCGAATCGGCTCGGCGGAACTGGGGGCGACGGTCATGGGCAGGCCGTCGGGCAAGTTCCAACTGATCTGGCCGGCGACCTGTTCAAGCAGTTCGAGGAACGCTTGTTCGTTTTCCATGCCGGTGCCGACGATCTGCTCGGGCGGAAGGATGAAGCCGCCGCCCTGGGACGAGCCGGGGCGCAGTTCAAACGTCCAGCTCAACGCCCCCGCGCCGCCAAAGACCCAGTCGGTCGCAATACCGGCGGCGAGGTACAGGGCGGACGCCGGCTGCGGCCGGTAGAAGCTGCCTTCGACGGCTTCGATGGCTTCCGACATGCAGTGGGCGAGTTCGCGGTGGGCGTCCCCGTCCAGGCCCCCGGGTTCGACGAAGTCGTAGCCGAAGGGCCAGAGGATCAACTGGCTGAAGCTGTGGACGTCGATGTGGGCGACGGTGTCGGGGCGATCGAGGATGAAGTCGCGAACCGTCTGCGTTTCCGGCTCACTGAAGGGCGCGGTGCCGCGGTACGTGTCATTGTCCGGATTGCCGCTCGAGCCTTCGCCGCCCCACTCGAATCCCCAGTTGCGGTTGAGGTCGACGCCGAACGTCCCGTCCGCGTTTGGCCGGCGGTTTTTGCGCCACAGCCGTTCGGTTTCCCACGAGTAGACGAATCCGTCGGGGTTCACCTGGTAGATGACGTGCAGTTCGATCTGGTCGAGAAGTTCGGTGACGCGCGGGACGGTGCCGTACGCGTCAAGAATCTCGTTCATGAACCAGAGGACGGTCGGGGTGGTGATCCACTCGCGGGCGTGCTGCATCGCGTTGATGACCACCGCCGGCTTGTCGGCGGGATCACCGGCGCCGCTGATCGTGATCGCGCTGATCGGCCGTCCTTCGAGGCTGGTGCCGATCTGCATCTTCGAAGAAATGCCCGGATGGTCGGCCACCATTTGATCGGTGAATGCCTCGATCTCCTCGATCGGGCGGTAGTCGTCGAAGTAGTCGATGCCGAGTGGCGCGTCGGCCTGCGCGGCCGCGGCGAGGCGGGTCCGTTCGGCGTCGATCAGCACCTGGACGTTCGGAATCACGATCAGCGGATCGTGGCCCATCGCCCGGAGCTGCTCGAGTTCGGCCGGGCTCACGCAGAATTCCTGCGGCCCGTGGCCGTGGCCATGCGTCCACTGGTCGATGCCGAGTTCAAGAATCGCGTCCAGCTCTTCGTGGTCGCGGATGTCGATCTGGACGACGGACCAGCCATCGAGGGCAACGGGGGCGGCGGCGGATGCAGCGGATGCAGCCGGTGCGGCCGGCTGGGCCGGGTTGGCCGCCAGCTTGATGGCCGGGTTGGGCGTGTCGTGGCGTCCATCGGTGGCCACATCGTGGCCGCTGGCGAGGACGGGCGCGGCGGCGGTCCCGAGACTGATCAGGGCGCCGGCGAAGAAATGACGGGGGGCAAGCATGGCGTGGCTCCGGGGAAAGCCTGCGGCGAAGTGAAACGAAGGGGATTTCGTACCCAAGCCTACGGCCATCAGTGCAGATGGCTGCGTTGGGTTCCGCGGAAGGCGGTCGTGCCGCGATTCGTTGGGCGTCTGGGACGCGAAGGCAAGCTGGGGGGGCGGGCGGCGAGGGGGCCGCGAGCGGCGCGACACGGCGCGCTCGCCGCCATGTCGGCTGGACGCCGCGCGAATCCGTGATCGCGCACGACTTCGGGGTTCGCGTACGACCATGGGGCTCGCGCGCGACCAACCAAGGGGTCCGCGCACGTCCACGGGGTCCGCGCACGACAACGGGCCCGGCATCCGCACCGGGCCCGTGGTCATGGGCAAAGGGTCTGGTTGTCCGCTGGCCATCGGTCTCGTGAATCCCCCCAGCGAGGATCCGAGCGTGGCCGGGCGGGGGTCGGACTCAGTCGTCCAGGTCTCCGATGAGGCCGTTGATCACGCGATCGAGCTTTTGCTCGGTCTCGTAGGTGCCAGTCGCGATCTGCCGTTTGATCCGCTCAATGCGGTCGGCGCGATCGGTGGGCGACTCCCGGGGGCCGACGCGGGCTCCCGGAGGATCGGACGACGGCCGATCGGGGTAAGAGGGACGGTCTCGCTCAGGTCGTACGCGGACACCGGAGTGTCCGTGGTCGGACCGCGTCGAGGCGGGCGAACCCGGAGGGGTGCGGTCGTGGGAGCCTGACGCCTGGGCAATGGTGGACGTCGATTCGAACAATGGGGAACTCCTTCGCTGCGAAGTCAGCGGTCGATGAACCAGTCCCTGGTCCAATCTCGAGGCCGCAGCATCTTGGGCGAAGCGTCATGCCTCGCCCCAACGATCTGCTCTTTCAATCGGCCGTCGGAGGAGCGGGACTCCAACATTGGGGCGTGCTCACTGACACCCCCATGTCATGCAACAGGAATGGGTTACGGTTTTTGGGACACTGGGGCCCAGGTATTTCCGGACTCAGCGGATTCGGGCACACAGCACGCGAGAACGCGCAGGCAACTTTCGTCGTTTCGTCGAAGGAAACGGCGGTTTCGGTGACGGCAGGCCGCTCCCGCGGTTGTGGTCGAAGAACGCGCAGCGCGTGCGTGAACCAACGGTTGCTGGAGTGGATTCGGTCAGGTCGGGGGCAACGGAAGCGGGAGAACGGATCCAAGGGCCGATCCGTCCCGTACCCTGCGGGAGCCGCGTCGATCGCGGCGGACCCACCGGGTTCAATTCCCCCTCGGCAAGAACGCAGGACGATCGAAGATGCCTCGACGAAACCCCGCGCCGCTCACGGCTTTTTCCGTTCTTGGTCGGTCGACGGACCGAATGCGTGGCGCTTCGGCCAGTGCGACGCGCACAACGTGCGCCGCCGCGCGGATGGTGCCGAACGTGGTGCCCAAATTGGTGCCGGCCTTGGTGGCGAGTCTGTTGATTGCGGCCGGACTCGGTGGATGCGGCGGCGGAAAGACCGGCGCTGGCACCGCGCTGCTCACGTCCGACGGCGCGCGCGATCTTGATCTGGGATCCGATTGGGAAGGTGGACGCTCGACGTCGACCGGGGCTGGCGAGGCGCCGAGCGACCTCAGCGAACGCAGCACGTACTGGACGATCCTGCTGCAGACGTTCCCCGCCGACTCCGGCACGCATCGCGAGGCGGCAACCCGCATGGTGCAGAATGCCGCATCGTTGGACCCGCGCCTCCAGGGTGCCGCGGTCTACACCGATCGCCGCGGATCACTGGTGACGTTTGGCCGGTACGGTTCGGCCGAAGATCCGTCGGCCCAGCGCGACCTCAACGGCATCAAGAACATCGTCGTTCGCGGCACCCCAGTGTTTCCCCGGGCGCTGCTGACGCGCATCCGTGCGAGTGGCGATCAAGCGGCGGTTCGCGGCATCGATCTGCTCTCGGTGCGACGCGAGCGTCCGCGGGCGCGAAGCCTCTATACGCTCCAAGTCGGTGTGTGGGGCGATTTCGAAAGCGGTGAGTTGACCTGGGACGCGATTCGCCGGCAGGCCGAGGCCGACGTGCGAACATTGCGCAACGCCGGCTACGAGTCGTATGTGCACCACGACGAGGACTTGCTGCTGAGCATGATCTGCGTCGGCATCTTCGACGGTTCCGCCGTCGACTCGAGCACTGGCCGTATCGTGGACCAGAAGCTTCGCCGCTTGATGCGCGAGTTCCCCTCGCACATGGTCAACGGCGACGAGCTGTTGGAGTTCAAGGTTTCGCGCGTGCCGAAGATGGGCACCCGGATCCAGTCGAGCCGTGTGGTGCTCGTGCCTGACCTTCCCTGACGCACGTTCCTTGACCGGCCACGGCCGACTGACTGCATCGGAGTCCGATCCATGGCCAAGCGATTGCCGGTCAACAAGACGCACAAGCTGTTCATCGGCGGGGCGTTCCCCCGCTCGGAGTCAGGCCGCGTGATGGCGGCCGGCGTGGACGGCGGCTCGGTGAGCGTGGCCCACGCCTCGCGCAAGGATCTTCGGGACGCCGTCGAAGCGGCCCGCAAGGCCTTTGGCGGATGGTCCGGACGCGACGCGTACAACCGCGGGCAGATCCTCTACCGGCTCGCCGAGATGATCGAGACCCGGCGCGAGACCTTCGCCGGCGCGGTGGCCGCGGGATCCGGGGCATCGATCGCGGACGCCCGGCGCGAGGTTGACGCGACCGTCGACCGCGTCGTGTGCTTTGCTGGCTGGACCGACAAGTTCGGCATGTTGCTCGGCTCGCACGACCCGGTGGCCGGTCCGTACCACGTCTTCACCGTGCCCGAGGCGGTTGGCGTGACGATGGTCGTGGGACCGGACGCCCCCGCGCTGCTGGGCTTGGTCACGCTGGTGGCCGCCGGCCTGGCCACGGGTTCAACGATCGTCGCCGTCGCCGGTCCGCCGGCGGTCTTGGCCGCGGTCGAACTCGCCGAAGCGTGCGCCACGAGCGACATTCCGGCCGGGGCGGTCAACATCCTGACCGGTCACCCAGCCGAACTCGCGGCCCCGGCCGCCGACCACCGCGGCATTGACGCGATTGTGGCCGCGGGCGAATCGTCCACCAACACGATCCTGCGGGCCGGGGCGGCGGAGAACCTCAAGCGGGTCCGGATCGTCGAATGGACCGAGGCGGATTGGGCCGACGACGCGGTGGCCGCGGGGCCGGACGTGCTCGAGTCGTTCCTGGAAATGAAGACGCTCTGGCATCCGGCCGGGACGTGAGGCGCGGGGCGCGATGTGCGGTGCGCGATGCGCGGCGCGGGGGCGCAGTCGCTGCGCGAGCCGTCGCGCCGCGTCAGCTGATGATGTTGGGCGAGGCGGCACTCGCCGCATTGGCGGCATCGGCATCGGCAGCAGTGCCGGCATCGGTGGGGTCGTCCGCATCCGCGCCCGCTGGGCGTTCCAGCGGGGTCACCCGCAGTCGCTGACGTTCGACGCGTTGGCCGACCATCGCCCCGCGTTCGTCACGCAATCGAAACCGGCTCATCGTGACCGACTCGCGGGAGGCGGCGCCGGTCGCGGGATCGTTTGGCGCGAGCCACCGGTGCTGGGCGGCCATCGCCCCGCGGCCATCCAGGGCCGGGCCGAATGCTTGACGCAGCCGCGGATCGTTGATCGGTCCGGCGATCGTGCGCGTTTCCACGACCCAGCCATCGCCGAGATTGGATCGCTCTTCGGCCGTGGGCCGGCGCAGCGCCGACTGTCCGGCGGTCACCACGTCGTCGGTGGGGTCGAGTCCGCCGGCACCGCCGAGGCCGAGCAGGCGGGCGGCGTTGGCGTCGGCGATCCATCCGGTCTCGCGCGGGGACACCGGCGGCCGCGCGTCGTCGCGCCAGGCAACCAGTCCGTCCCAGTCCATCGGGCGCAGCGGGCCAGTCAGGCACATCTGCAGCAGCCGGGTCCGCTCATTGCTCAGCGGCCCGCCTTGGCGGGCCGAGGCTTGCGCCGCGGCCGGCGACGGGGTCTGCCACGCGCTCAAGGACATGCCATCGGCGTTGATGTCGACGGAGTCGCCCTCGAGCAGCACCGCGAGCAGGCCGCCATCGCGGATCAGCGCGCCGTCGGCGACGATGAAGCGGCCGCGCTCGAGGGTGCCGTCGGCGTTGACCGCGTCGATGTCCAGGCGACCGATGAGCCGGGCGACGGTCAGGCCGCGGAATCCGCCCTCGTTGGTGGGCATCAGCCGCGACTCGATGGCGATGCGGCCCTCGGCCTGGGCGGCGTTCATCATCCGCACGTCGATCGCGACTTCCGACTCCACGCGGACGGACGTCCCGGGAACGAGCGGCCGGTCCAGCGAGTACGCGGCTCCCGCGTCGCCCGGGCCGGCAGTGGACGCATCAGCGAACGGGTCGAAGAGCGTGGACAGCGGGATCGGTTCGGGCCAGCCGTCGCCGGGGCCGGCGGCGCGCGAGCCCCCCGCGCAGCCGCTCAAGACTGTTGCCGCCGCCAAGGTGGCAAGGCACGCGGCCGCGGTGCGGCGGGGGCGGCGGGGCCGGCGGGACTGACCGGACTGGCTGGACATGGGCGTCGAAGTCGAGCGGGCGTGGTGCATCATGGAGTGGTCTGACGTACGGATGGCGGCCCGGATTGCACCGGAGTCCGGATTGGGCGGGCGGCCTGGGGCGCTGGTTCGGGCGATCAGCTTGGGCGAGCGGCTTGGGCGTTCGGATCCGACGGCCAGCTCGGGCGGCCAGCTCGGGCGGCCAGCTCGGGCAGCCAGCTCGGGCGGTCAGTTTGGACTGCCAAATTGGACGGCCAGTTTGGACGGCCAACTTGGACGGCCAGCCGAAGCAGCCGGGTGGGCCGTGAGCCCGCGACCGCGGCGCCTCAACGCCCGCTGAACCGCACGTACGGACGCAGTCCCTGCATTCCGCCTTCGCGGCCGAAGCCGGACTCCTTGAAGCCGCCGAACGGGGCGGTGGGATCAAAGCGGTTGAACGTGTTGCACCAGACGACGCCGGCCTTGAGCTTGCGGGCCACGGCGAACATCTTGGAACCCTTGTCCGTCCAGATGCCGGCCGACAGCCCGTACGGCGTGTCATTGGCCCGGCGAATCGCTTCGTCCGGCGTGCGGAAACTCATCACCGCGAGCACCGGGCCAAAGATCTCCTCGCGGGCGATCGTGTGGGCCGGTTCCACGCCGGTGAAGAACGTGGGCCGGCACCAGTAGCCGCGATCCGGCAGGGGGTCGCCCGCCGCCACGTGTGCTTCGGCGCCCTCGGCCGCGCCCACATCCAGATACCGCTGGATGGTCGCGAGCTGCTCGGGCGAGTTGATGGCCCCAACGTCGGTGTTCTTGTCCAGCGGATCGCCGACCCGCAGCGTGTCCATGCGCGCTCGCAGTCGGTCGACCACGTCGGGCAGCACCGACTCCTCCACGAAGACGCGAGAGCCGGCGCAGCAGACCTGGCCCTGGTTGAACCAGATGCCGCTGACGATCCCCTCGACCGCTTGATCGATCGACGCGTCGGCGAAGATGATGTTCGGGCTCTTGCCGCCGAGTTCCAGCGTGTTCTTGGTCTTGTTGCGGGCGCAGATCTCGTGCACGTGTTGACCAACAGCCGAGGACCCCGTGAAGGTCAGGAAATCGATATCCTTTGAAGACGTCAGATCGTCCCCGATCTCAACCCCATTCCCAGTGACGACATTGTAGGCGCCCGCCGGGAACCCTGCATCGCGAATGATTTCGGCCATCAAGATGGTAATGTGCGGCGCCATTTCCGATGGCAGATGCACCACAGTGTTGCCCAACGCCAAAGCGTTTGCAACCAGGCGCGTGGTCTTAATCAAGGGAACGTTGAACGGAGTGATGATCGCCACGACGCCGACCGGTTCGCGGATCGACATCGAGAACTTGCCAGGCGTGTCCGACGGAAAGGTTTCCCCACGGACGTTGCGAACCATGCCTGCCGCCGCGCGCACAAGGGTCAGGCCTTTGGCAAACTCAAACTGGGCCTTTCCGAGAGGCGAGCCGATCTCGTCGATCAGACAATTGATAATCTCGTCTTCGCGCTCTTCCATGATCTCTGCAACGCGCAGAAGCATCCGTTCGCGCTCTTTGGCGGTGGTCTTTTTATACGCTGGAAACGTGGCACGCGCGGCGGCGATCGCTTTACGTATGTCATTGCCGGTGCCCTTCGCGGCGTAACAGTAAATGCTGTCGTCAATCGGATTGAAGCTGGTGATCGTTTCACCGTCTTCGGCATCCAGCCAATCACCACCGATGAAGTGTTGCAGCGTCTTGGTTTCGGTTTTGGCGTCCATTTTGAACCTCAGTTGTTTGGCTATCCACCGACAAGCGTTTGCGGCAGGAAGAGTGCGATTTGCGGGAAAATGATGAGGAGGACGATCATCGCTGCCATGGCGAACCAGAACGGCCAAATGCCACGGAAGATCCGGCCCATCGGCACGTCGGGTGCAATGGATTTGACAATGAACACGTTGATGCCAACCGGGGGCGAGATCATCCCCATCTCGAGCACGATTACGATGATGATTCCAAACCAGATCAGGTCCCAGTCCAACGCGACGGCGATCGGGATCACCACGGGAATGGTCAGCACCAGCATGGCGATGCCTTCCAGGAACATGCCTAGGAACATGTAAATCCGGATGATGATCAGCAGTACACCCACGCTGCCGATCGGCAACGAGGTCAGGAACGTCACCAACTGAGACGGCAATTCGGTGACAGCCATGAACGGGATGAACACGAAGGCCGCGATGATGATCAGGAAGACCGTGGCCGTGGCGCTCATGGTCTCAAGGACCACGGCTTTCATTTTGCTCAAGGACAACTGACGACGCAGCGCAGCCACAAGGAACGTCAGGAATGCGCCGACCGAAGAGGCCTCAACAGGGGTAAAGAACCCGGTATACATCCCGCCAATGGTGATCAGCACGACGCCAAGGATCGGGACCGCATTCAGGAGCGCATGCATGCGTTCCGCGCGGCCAAAGCGCTGACCCGGCGGCCCGGCCTCGGGCTTGCGGCTAACCACAAGGTAGATCGCTGCGATAAAGAGCAGCGACAGAATGATGCCCGGGAACACGCCGGCCATGAACAGGCGCCCGATCGATTGCTCGGTCAGCACCGCGTAAATGATCATGCCGCCTGAAGGCGGGATCAGAAAACCAAGCGTGCCCCCAGCTGCGACCGATCCT
>JBGCEZ010000086.1:0-12723 GCA_045106735.1 Phycisphaerales bacterium
CAATTGAGCTTCTCCATCCATCTGCAGTTTCGATGCCGAACTGTCATGTGAGCCGCCGGTGTGACTCATGAGATCTCGGCCGTCTTGTGCGTCGCCAGCGAGGCGAGGCGACCACAGACTATCTGAATGTGCATTGGGCAATCGAGTTGGCGGCACGTGGATCAGCTGTCGGGCTGGTTCGTGATGGGTCCCGGGTTGGCGTGGGTGGTTGGCGTGGATGGTTGGCGATCTCTCGGGGGCGGTCGTGCAGGGCCCATGGTCTCCCCCTTGCCCCGCGTCAGGCGGCGACGTGGCCGGGTGACCCTCGGCGTTCCGTTGTCCAGCGAGTGCTGGAGATGGCGCGCCGGGATTCGGACTGAGGATCGCGCACTGCGAGTCTGAATCGCCTCAACCTTGCGGTCGGAAGCGGGTACCGTGTCGTGCATGAAGCACTGTCCGACTTTTCCCGTGCGCTCGCTCCTCTGCTCGGCGGTGACCGCTGCCGCCACCATGCTCGGCGGCTGCGGCGCGAGTAGCAATGCGCCGACTCATCTGGGGGTCGGTTCTCTGGATGGAGCTCGAGTCGCAACTCCGACCGACGGAGGCGAACGCGAGCTGCTCTTTCTTGCCGGTCCGATGGACCCGATGGAACGCACGCGCTTTGAAGCGGCGACACCAAACGTACGATTCGTGGTGCCCGAATCCCTTGAGCATGCGATGCGCCTCGCGCCCGATGTCCATGGGGCGGACGGGCGCCATTGCACGCCGGAGTTCCTGGCCGCCGCGGAGCAGCTCGTCTGGGTCCAGTCTCCCTCCGCCGGGGTTGCGTGGCTGCTCGAGAGAGAGGGGATCCGGGAGCGGGACGAGATCGTCGTCACGAACATGCAGGGCGTGCACGGTCCGGCCATCGCCGAGCACGTGTTCGGCATGCTGCTCACTTTGACCCGGGACATCGGGTATCACCAGCATCCGGATCAACGCGGGGCGTGGAACCGCGAGGGAAGCGGCCGGGAGCGCATCGCGTTGAGCGGTCGGACGATCCTCGTCGTCGGGCTCGGAGGGATCGGGCGCGAAGTCGCGCGGCGCGGCCACGGGTTCGACATGGAGGTCCTCGCGACGCGCCGGAGCCGCACGGCGCCGCCGGCCTACGTGGATCGGCAAGGGACGGCCGGCGAACTCGAGGCGATGCTGCCCTTGGCCGATGTGGTCGTGCTCTGCGTGCCGCTGACGTCCGAGACTGAGGGGATGATGAACGAACGCACGCTCGGGCTCATGAAGCCGGGAGCGTACCTGGTGAACATCGCCCGCGGACGAGTCGTGGACACGGACGCCCTCGTTGCCGCCCTCGATTCGGGCCGTCTTGCCGGTGCGTGTCTCGACGTCACCGATCCCGAGCCGCTCCCGCCGGGGCACGCCCTCTGGGACATGCCCAACGTCGTCATCACGCCCCACGTGGCGAGCCGGGCCGCCCTGACAAGCGAGCGCCGGGCCGATTTGCTTGAGGCCAACGTGCGCCGCTTTGGGGCCGGCGAGCCACTCCTGAACGTGGTCGACAAGTCCGCGGGCTATTGAGGAACCTCCGTTGGCTACACGACTCAATCCGCCGGAGCGCCCGGGTTCGGGCCCGCCGCGAAGAGGTGGGCGATTCCTGTCGCTCTTCAATCTCCGGCCGGGCGAAGTCGCCCCGGTTCTGCTGGCGGGGGCGATGTTCTTCTGCATCCTCTGCGGATACTTCTTCATCCGGCCGGTGCGGGATGCCTTCGGCGTCGAGCGCGGGATGTCGACCCTTTACTCCCTGTTCGTGGCCACGATGGCGGCGTCACTGGCTCTGAGCCCCGTGTTCTCCTGGCTCGTCGGGCGCTTTGATCGGCGCGTCTTTCTGCCCATCGCCTACGGTTCCATCGTGCTGATGTTGATCGGTTTCGCGACCTGGCGCGCCATGGCGGGCGACGGGGCCGCGAGCGTCTGGTCCGGCCGCATCTTCTTCGTGTGGCTCAGCGTGATCAATCTCTTCATGACGGGGCTCTTCTGGTCGCTCATGGCCGATTGCTTCGACGCGGCGGACTCCCGCCGCGTCTTCCCGACCATCGCCGTGGGTGGGACCGTCGGGGCACTGCTGGGTTCGGCCTCGGCGTGGGCGGTGTCCGGTTACCCCTTCGAGCTCTTCGGGAAGGCGCTCTTCGATCTCAAGTTCCAACTCACCGCGCCCCAGATGATGATGGTGTCGGCATGCTTCGTGGCCCTGGCGGGAGGAGCGTCCGTGGCGATGAGCCGGGTCCGTCAAGGTCGTGGGTCGGGGACCGCGGAACGACCGCGGCGCAGCGCCATCCGGGAAGCGATGGACGGCATGCGACTGGCCGTCAGTTCGCGTTACCTCCTGTTCATTGCGTTCTACATCGCCTTGCTGGCGGTTCTGGCGACGTTCCTCTACTTCACGCAGAACGCGCTGGTGCTGGCGGCGCAGTCGTCGGAGTCGGGGCGCGTCGGAGCGTTCGCGAGCATCGACTTCTGGACGCAGTTCGCGACGCTTGTCGTACAGCTCTTTGTCAGCGCTCGACTGATGCGCTGGCTGGGAGTCGGATGGACGCTCGCCATCCTCCCGGCCCTCGTACTCGTGGGCTACGTCGTCCTTGCCGCCGGCGAACTCAATGCCTGGTCCGCGGCAACGATGCTGGGGGTGATCACCGTGATCCAGGCGGTGTTTCGGGCTGGGAAGTACGCCATCATTCGACCAGCCCGGGAGACGCTCTTCACCGTGCTCAGCCGGGACGAGAAGTACAAGGCGAAGAGCCTTATCGACACGTTCGTCTACCGGGCGGGGGACACCGCGGGGGCAGGGGTGAGCGCCGCGCTCTCCGCGGTCGCCGTCGGGACGATGATCGCCCTCTCCCTGACCGTGGCTCCCATTGCCATCGTCATGGCCGGTCTTGCCCTGAGCCTCGGGGTCGAGCGTTCGCGACGGGCGACCGGTACGACCTCGAGTTCGTCCCAGGCCGGTTGATCGGGCCACGGTTCAAGGAAACCGGCCCAACCGTGAACGATGAAGAGGTCGGACGCCGCGCCGTGGTCTGTGCCGAATCAGAGCGCCGATGGCGACGCGCCGCCGCGGAAGCGTCGCCTCTGGGGGTCGCATCGCCCCGGCCATGCGCCGCAAGGAAGCTGTCACGTGTGATCACGCCGGCCGCCGACTGGCCGCCTGAAGCTTGCGCCGACAACGTGGTGACCCGGCGCTGAAGCCCCGGGCCGAGGCGTTTCAGCCGCCGCGCCGTCCGGGGGTGCCGCCCTGCGACTGACGCCGGCGTTCGCCGCGGACGCGATCTCGCCGGTCGTTGACCGATGGCTCACGATCCGCGCCGGAGCTGCGTTCCTGTCGATCGATCACGCCGTCTCCGTCGCGGTCCTCGCCGTCGGGGATCTCGTTCTCGAAGTAGCTTCCCTTGCGGCGATCGGCGGCCGCGTGCTGGGCGAAGTTCTTCCGAGACTCGACCGTGGCGAACGTCGCACTGCTCGTGCGGAGCGCGGCGGTGATCTCGTCCGTCGTCGCGTCCTCGTCGAGCCGGGAGACGGGCCGTCGGGGCAGGTGCCCCAGCTGGCCAGAACCGGCACGAGGTCGGAGAAATCGGTCTCACCGTCGCCGTTCACGTCGCCATTCGGTGATCCCAACGCCGAGAGCACGCCCAGGACGTCGGCGAAGTCGACCGTTCCGTTCAGGGTGAGGTCGGCGGGACAGGCGTTCTCGCCGGCCTGAGCCAGCGGAACGGCGGCGAGAGCGGCCACCGTGATCGAGGCGGCCGCGGCCGGGCCGACGCGGCAGTTGGGGCAGGAGTGAGCGGTGGTTCGGCGTGGCATGGGTGGGGCTCCGAGCGGGGGGTGGGGTGGGAAGGAGGGCCCGCCAGCCGCGGGATGGCCACGCGACGGTACGTCAGAGCGTGGTCCGGGCATCCCCGCGGCCGGGGCGGTTGTGGAAGTTCGTGTGGCGGTCGGGTCGTGGGCGGCGCATGCGGATGGGCGAGAGAGCCCCGGCCGGCGCGGCTCGGCCGGTCGCTCAGAGTTTTTCGCAGAAACTCCGCCAAGCCGAGCCCCAGATTCCGTCCGTCTGGTTGAGGGGCGTCTCAGCCTCCATCACATCGACCTTGAAAGGGGATTCAACCCATGCCGCAGCCAGCCTCCATCATCAGCGTTCTCGGCACGTTCGCCCTCGCCGCCAGCGTGTCCGCCGCCGCCGATTTCATCGGGGATCTCGACAGTCGCGGGGGCAGCATCCAGGTCTTCGTCGATGGGTTCGGGAGCATCGATCCCGTGGGTCAGTCGTACAACACGAATCCGGGTGAGAACGAGTGGGAGGATTTCGACTTCGACTTCCTGCAGGAGGACGGGCAGACCGGGCTGGCCATCGCCGAAGCCGGCATGGAGACGTTCTCGAGCTACATCGGATACGACGAAGACACGGGCACCCTGCAGGGGCTTCGGATGTCGAGCGATACGTTCGTGCGCGTCCAGTCTTCCACGGAAGAGGCCGACTCCGACGCGCGGGCCCAGCAGTTCGACACGATGGGCTTCCGGGTCGATGACTTTGACGGCGAGATCATCTGGATGCGGCTGCGGGGTTCGGTTGACAACGCGGCGATTCGGTTCGGTGGCCAGCAGCACGACTTCGAGTTCACCGGTGGCGAGTTCTCCGAGTTGATCGGCATCACCCAGAACGGCGAGTACCGACTTGAGAGTGAGGCCTTCATTTCGGTGGAGGTCGGCGGCATCGGCACGCAGACCGACGCCTACGCCTACAACGTGGAACTCGTGCCGGATGACTGCCCGACGGACATCGACGGCAACAATGCGAGCGACTTCGTCGACGTGGTGTCGGTGCTTTCATCCTGGGGCGGGTGTGGATCCTGCCGCGAGGACATCACCGGCGACGGCAATGTGAACTTCGTCGATCTGCTGGAAGTCCTTGGGGCGTGGGGTCCCTGTTCGGGCTGAACCGCCCGACGCCGCGCGGCATCGGGCGCGGACGCAACACTCCTTGAAACAGAGGCCCCGGACGAGTGCGCTCGTCCGGGGCCTTTGCGTGGTGCTGAGATTGGTGGGCCGCAGTTGGTCGTCCCGTTCGGACGAATGCTGATGGACCAGGCAGGCCCGAGCGACGACTCAGCGATCCCGGCGACGACGCCCGTCGGTTCGCGGTTCGCGCTGCCGCTCACCCCTCGCCCGACCTTGCCGCTCTCCCTGCGGCCGGGCGCGATTCGCTCCCGCGCCGCCTTCTTCGCGGTCGATCACCCCGTTGCCGTCGCGGTCTTCGCCGTAGGGGATCTCGTTCTCAAAGTAGATGCCCGCGCGGCGTCCGGCGGCAACGTGTTCGCTGTGGACCTTTCGCGCCTCAGATGCCGCGAATGTTGTATTGCTAGCCTTGAGCGCGGTGCGGATCGCGTCCGCCGTCGCGCCATTCGGAAGCTCGGCCATGACCTTCCCGCTCTGGCCAAACGTGTCGGCTCGGACAATCAGGATGCTGGGTTCTGCATCCTCGTGCTTGATGGAGGTCCGCCAGCCTTCATCCGTCTTGTCCCCGACCTGGTCGGTGTGGAAGACGCCGGTGAATTCGTCGCTGGCCAGGACGGTTCGAAGCTGTTGCCGAGTGTCGTCGGCGACGCCGTTGACCACGATCAGCAGGCGTTGATCGGCCGACGCCACGTTCATGGCTTGCCGGAACGACTCGAAGTCCTGGAGGAGTGGCCCGGCCGGAGTGTCCGATTCGGGGGCCGCTTGGTAGCGGGCCGCGATGCGGTTCATCTCTCTGGCCGCGGCGGCGGAATCGACCTCGTCTCCGGAACGCCCGCGAAGCAGCACGCTCGGGCTCCGGCCGGAACGCGAGAGGCGTTGTGTCCCGTCGGGGGAGAAGACAACAAAGGCGGTGTTGGCGAACGGTCCGCCGAGCACCGATCGAACCATCGATTCGGAGGCACTGTTTTCGTAGGTTTCAATGCGAATGCAGACGAAGTTGCGGCTGGCTTGAAGAAACGCGTCCTGTGAGAACAAACTGTTCTGCGTGCGGGTGTAACCCGGTCAGAACGTGCCGGGCACGCCGCTGGTGCAGGTGGCCGCGGCCATGAAGAAGATGGGTCGATTCGAACGCTTGGCTTCGGCGAGCCCGCTTTCCCAGGTCGTGTACCACGCGACGCCGGCGTCGCCGACGGCTTGGGGGTGGTCGGCGATGGGAGTGCTCCGTCGCTCGTTCCGGCGATCGTTCCGGCGATCGTCCTGACTGGCGGTGCGGCCTTCGGCGTGTCGCGGCCGCCGGTTCGGCGTCGAGGGCCGCATGGACTGCTCGTCAGGGATCAGTTGCCCGATGGGAGTGGTCGTCATCGTCGGGGCATCGGCCATCAAAGGAGCGACGCGCGTGATGTGCCCGTCGGCCTTCGGGGCGGACGGTGCCGCTGAATCCGAAGGTGGTTCATGGGCGCTGAGCAGCGAGAACAAGGCGAGAAGCAGTTGAATCAGCACGGGATCGATCTCCGATGGAAACAGTGCGGGCGAGCGTTGTCGAAACGTGACCTCGGAATGGAGTACGGGTCGCTCGGCGGCGGCATCCCCGGGTTCTCGTCATTCCGCCGATCGGGCTGAATATGCGGGGCCGAGGCGGCCGGATCTCGGACTGGTCCAGAGATCTCCGGCGGGCCTGGCGCGGCGCGGTCGATCCTGGTCTGAGATGACGGGCGTCCTGTAACCTGGCCTTGCGAGGCGTCACGTTCGTGGCCGGCCCATTCGCCTGCGTCGGCATCGGTTCTTGCTGCGGGCGTACCATTTGAGTTGGCTGGCGGGGCACATCAGGGCCGCAGCCCATGCGCTCGGCAACGTCGCTGGCCGTGAACGGGTTCCCATTGAAACGCTTGGCCGGGCTCGTGAGGTCTCTTTCGTCTGATCCAATCGGGGAGGGGTCGCATGTTGTGGCGGTGGGTTCGCTCGATCGTTGCGCTGAGGACGGCACAAGCGCTCCGAGCGTCGGAAGACGCCGCGGTGCAAGAGGCGTCCTGGGCCGCGGAGTTGGTTCGCTTTCATCCGATTTCGCGACAAGCGCCGACGGCGAGAGCCATGCGCGCGACGGCACCACATGAATGGCCGGCGCTCGAGAAGCGGCTCCGGACGGCATGGGTCGCGCCACGTCATGTTCGAGGACTTGAGCGTCTTCCGGCTGACGACGCGGTTGAGATGCTCGGGATCGCGTCCATGGCTGCGTCGGGCCATACGCGTGAACGCGCACTGTCGGCGCTTGTGCGCGTGCGACATCCGCGAGCGATCCCGTATGCATTGCTGCGGCAATGTGACTGGGTGCCTGAGGTCCGGGCGAAGGCCGTTGAGGCCTTGCGGGCTTTTCTGGCGCTTGGGTTTCATGTCGAATTGTTCGAGTTGGCGACGTTGCTCCGTCACGCGGGCGGCAGCGGGGACGAGCGGTCCGGCGTTTTCAGGGAGAAGATGCGTTCTGTTCAGGAGTCGGCTGGCACGCTCGGCGTTCTTGACACCCTCGTGGTCTCGCCAGAGTGGGCAGTGCGTCGTGCATGCTTGGAACTGATGGCCAACGATTCCAGTCGGCATGCGGTGGTCGTTGGTCATGCGTCGGGTGACCCGAACCCGAAGGTGCGTCAATGGCTGGCCCGAGAAGTCGGGCGGGATGCCATCCAGGCGGCTGACTCGTGCATCCGGGCGATGCTGAACGACTCGGTGGCCAGTGTTTCCGACGCACTGGTGCAGCAACTTTCGGTCGATCGAGTGCATCGGTTTGAAGATGAACTGTTGCGACGCTCTGTGTCAGAGAACAGGCGCTTGCGTGCGCTCGCTCGCGCCGCGTTGCGTCGTTCGTCGCCCGAGTCGATTCGCGATCGTGCACGAGATCTGGTGATTCGGAACCTCGGACGTGCGGTCGCCGGCGATGCCGCAATCCGGCCCGAATGGGTTGCCGCCCTCGGGGAGGTCGGTCGGCCGGAGGATGGTGCTCGAGTCGAGCCATTCCTGTCCCATTCGCGTGGCGCTGTTCGCGGGGAGGCGGTCATCGCGATGGGGCGGCTGGTCGGTTCTCAGGAGAATCTTGACGCGCAGGAACTGGCCCGAATGCTCGACGATCCCAGCGGCCGGGTGCGTCGTGCGGTGTCGATTCGGCTGGCCAAGGTTCCCGAAGTGCTTTGGGCATCGACGGCTCGCAACGTGCTTGAGATGGGCTCCGAGGCGGGGAGGATCGCGGCGATGCGCCTGTTGTCACGTCGCGGTGGATGGAGGAGCGTGCCGGTGCTGCTTGCCGGATTGGGGTCGGGCTTGGAAGCAGTTGAGTCGATCGCGCTGGCTCGGTTGGACCAGTGGTCCGTTCGGCACGTTTCCCGGCGATGGCTCGCGATCGACCCGAAGGAATGGGACGAACTCAAGCGGGCGTGGAGTCGGCTGCAGAATTCGACGGCTGCAGCCGGACGTCTGAACGAGGCTTGCCCGGAGCTGTGCGACTGGATTCGTGAGCAGTTGTCCACGGGGACTTCGGTCCATCGTTCTGAATCTTTGCATTGATGCGTTGACTGTTTCGTTCCGAGACGTAGACTTTGGCCCGGCCCGTTTCCGCGGCCAGGAAGGAGGTTTGCCATGCAGCTCATTGCCACCATTCAGCGCTCGGCCCACCTCGACTTCCATCGACACGATCGCTCGTAGTCGTCCCACGAAATCCAGGCGGAGCTGACGCGCTCAATCCGATTGCATGGCCCATCGCGGCCATTGGTTGACTGTGCGCTTTTGGCTTGGAGTGGTGATGAAACCCACGAATACTCGCCGTCGGGCGGAGACGCTGTCTCTGTGTGCGGATCTGTACGAGGACGACTGCCGTCCTCCGCGTCGGGGCGAAGATCCCGACGATCGTTCTGATGACCGAAAGACCATGCAGCTCTGCGCCCAGGTGCGGCGAGCGTTGCATGGCATGATTCCGTGCCCCGGTTCACCGGGCATGGATGGCCTCATGGTGGAGTCGGTCGAGGCCGACGATCACGGTCCTGGCCGCCTGCACGTGGTGGTCAGTGTGCCCGCATCGTGCGAGCTCCCGATTCCGGTGGTGCGTCAGCGATTGACCGCGATGACCGGATATCTACGGGCGGAGATTGCCGCCCAGATCACTCGGAAGCGCGTGCCGTTGCTCGCGTTTCAGCTCGTTCCTCGGGAGGACGAGCCGTGAAGCGCGAACCGAAAGGGGCTTCGGCGGGGGATGGGGGCAGGGATGGGGGCACGGTTGGGGATGTGGCCGCATCTCGGGCCGGGTCTGGGGCGGGGGCTCGTGTCGATGCCGATGCCAGTGCCAGTGCCAGTTCCAGTTCCAGTGCCCGTGCCGGCGCTGGTGCCGGGGCTGGTGTCGGGGCAGGGGCTGCGGCGGCCGACCCCATCGTGGCCCCGATTCGGTCATGGGCCTCCGAGCGTCTCTCGGACGACGTTCGGGGGTCGCTAGATCGACTGGCCCGATCCGAAGACGTCCGGCGGATCGCCGTCATGCCCGATGTCCACTTGGCCGAGGGCGTCTGCGTCGGCGTCGCGTTCGCCACCCACGAACGGCTGTATCCGGGAGCCCTTGGCGGAGACATCGGCTGTGGCATGGCGGCGGTCGCGCTGGAGGCTGAGCGTGCGGATGTTGACGCCGCGCGGGCGGCCGCGGTCCGGCAGGTTCTGGCTGCCGCGGTGCCGGTTCGGCGACAGCGGGAACGCGCGGCGAGGCGGCTCGCCGCTCGGGTGCCGCCGACGCGCGAGCTCACACGGCCGAGCTTGCGCGGCCTGGCGGAGCAGCAAGGGCCACACTTCATGGGCACCCTCGGGACGGGCAACCACTTCCTGGAACTGCAGCATGATGTCGACAGCCAACAGCTCTGGCTGATGGTGCACAGTGGTTCGCGCGGCATGGGGCCGGCGATTCGAGACGTGCACGAGCGTGAAGCGCGTGAGGCGGGGCGCGGGGCGTTGGGGGCGCAGGCCGCGGGGGCAAAGGACGACGTTCGCAGGGGCCCCGTGTCCGGCTTGGCGAGCCTCAAGGCGGACACCGAACGTGGGCGTGCGTGCATGAGCAACTTCGGGTGGGCCGATCGTTTCGCGGCCGCGAATCGGCGAGCGATGCTCGAAGCCGCCGGTACAGCGCTTGCGAATGCCTTCGGGTGGAGTCCATGTCCGGAGTCGCGGTTCGACTGCGAACACAACGGGGTCCGCCGAGAGATGCACGAGGGCCACTCCGTGCTGGTGCATCGCAAGGGAGCGATGGCGGTTTCGCCAGTTGCTTTCGGCATCGTGCCAGGTTCCATGGCCTCTCCGACGTTCCATGTGAGCGGGCGCGTGGTCCCGGAGGCGCTGGCGTCCAGTGCACACGGGGCAGGCCGGGCGATGAGTCGGTCGGAAGCGCGGCGCCGAATCGATGTAGGTCGATTGCGGCGTGAGCTGCGGGACGTTTCGATTGATCCGCGAGCCCTCGCGGGGCTGCGGGAAGAAGCGCCGTCGGCGTACAAGGACGTCCACGCAGTGATGAAAGCGCAGCGGCGTTTGGTGCGTGTGCGGCGGACACTCAGCCCGATCGTCACGTTCAAGGGCGTTGGATCGTGAAGTGGAGCCGCTCGACGTGCGCGCCCGGCGGGCTCTTCGGCGCGGCGGTCCATCCGAATGCCGTCCGGGATCACGCCTTCGAAGACGCCTTCGATGACGCGATTGCGCCGATCTGCCGATTCGCAGGCGGAATGACGGGGCGTCATCGGTAGCATCGGAGTGCGCCCAGTGAATCAAGCCGCACGCTCGCGTGTGCAGGAGGAGCCCCCCACGATGCCTTCGATCCACGACCGTCGGCCGTCTGTCCCCGCGTGTTCGTTCACCGTCGCCGCACTCGCCGCCGCATCGGCGGTCGTGTCGCTCGCGGGTGCCGCGCCGCCATCGTTCGTCGACCAGACGATCGCTGCGGCCGTGCAGAGCACGCACGATCCGCGATATTCGATGTCGTTCGCCGCGGGCGGGACCGTCGCCGACTTCAATGGCGATGGCTGGCAAGACATTTTCCACGCCGTCGGCGGGGGTGGCCCCGACCAGCTCTTCATCAACAATCGCGATGGCACGTTCACCGAGTCTGCGGCAGCGTGGGGCATCGCCCTGGCCCATCGCAGTACGGCGGGCGTGGCCGGCGACTACGACGGCGACGGGGACATCGATCTGTACGTCACCAGTCTGGGGCCGGCCGGCGCGAGTCAGACCGGATTTCACAAGCTCTACCGGAACAACGGTGACGAGACGTTCACGGATGTCGCGGCTTCGGCCGGGGTGGAGCGGACGTCGACCGCGTCGGCCGACGGGTGGGGCGGGGCCTGGGGAGACTACGACCTCGACGGCGACCTGGATCTCGCGGTGGCCGGCTGGGCCAGCAGTGACGGGAATCGGCTCTTTCGCAACAACGGAGACGGGACGTTCGCCGACGTGAGCGCGCTGCTCGGCAACATGGCTGGTGTGTCCGGTTTCGCCCCGCGATTTGTGGACATGGATGGTGACCGGTATCCGGAGCTGATCTGGGTCGCCGACTTTGCCACGGGTCGGTACTTCGTCAACAACGGTGATGGCACGTTCACGAACTTCACGGGACCGGCCGGTGTCAATCTTGACGGCACCGAGATGGGCGCGACGGTGGCGGACATCGACGAAGACGGTGACTTCGACTTTTATGTTTCGACCATCAACTCGAACAACCTCTATCTGAACGATGGTGACAACACGTTTACCAACGTGGCGGCTGGAGCTGGCGTGGCCAGCGGCGGATGGGGGTGGGCCGTGGTGGCTGTGGACATGGACCACGACACCTACATTGACCTCTTGCAAGCGGAGCACGGCGGAAACCACCGCGCTTGGCGCAACACGTCCGGGGGCGGCTCGCTCGATTTCGATGAGATGTCGAACGCGATCGGGATCACCGGTTCGGAGGCGGGGCGTGGCCTGTCGAATTTCGACTATGACAACGACGGCGATCAGGACCTGGTGTTCTTCTCGTACGACGATCAGATTCGGCTCTACCGCAACGAAGTGGCCGGGGCGGTCGACGCCGGGTGGCTTCGGGTCTTCCTCGATCCAGCGGGGGCGACGGATATTGCCCCGAACGGGATCGGCGCCGTCGTCGAGGTGTCGTTCGGCGGGCGGACCCTCATCGGACGGATCGATGGTGGAAGCAACTATCTGAGTCAGAGTGAGATGTCAGCGCACTTTGGATTGGGAACGGCGGCGATCATCGACGAAGTGCGCGTGGCTTGGCCCAACGGTGCGGTCACCGTTGTTGCCGATGTTGCCGTCAATCAGACACTGACGCTCGAGCCGCCAGCTGCCTGCCCGGGCGATCTGTCGGGCCCGAACGGGGCGGTTGACTTCGGCGACTTGCTGGCCGTCCTCTCGGCCTGGGGGACGCCGGACGGCGATGTGTCGGGCGATGGCCAGACCGCTTTCGATGACATTCTTGTCGTGCTGTCGGGGTGGGGCCCGTGTCCGTGAACGCCGGTTGGCGTTCGGCACGGGGCGGTTTTGGTCGCCCCGTGCCGAGTGTTCGGCGCACGTCCGGACCATCGCAGAAGATGCGTGGTGGACCGAGGTCGAGTGTTGCGCTGAGGCTGGCTGCGGTATCGTCCGCCAATGCCGAATCGCTCGAATCGAAGCTTCTCGTTGGGAATCGCGTGGGTTGAACGAGCCGGTGGACTCCGGCCGGTTGCCCGAATCGGGGGCTCTGCGTTG
>JBGCEZ010000087.1:0-3719 GCA_045106735.1 Phycisphaerales bacterium
CGCTGGAACATGCTGAGATCCGCGAAGTTCTGGCAACTGACGACGGCGACATCCGTCATCGAGTCGTCCAGCCAGCGGTTGCCCATCTTGGTCGTCGGCTCCACCAGGTAGGCAAGATTCAGCTCCTGGCTGACCGCTCCAACGCCGGCCCGGTCACGGCCCGCCCGGCGTTCAAGCACTTCGCCGGCGAACCGGTACACGGTGTCCGCGTCCACCTCGGGCGCCGGGGCCGCTTCATCGACGGGCGCTCCCAGCGAGAAGATTCCGCCGCCGCCGCTTCCGCCGCCGATCGGCACGCCGCCGCGGCTGAGCATCATCTCGGGCTCGGCGGCCAGGAACGCGGTGTACTCGGTCAGGATGCCGAACTCGAGCGACAGGCGCACGATCTCGTCCACGAGTTCCTTGCGGGCGGGATCAGCCGACACATCCGACGGGTTGATGCCCGGGGACGGCGCGGCCAGACGGATCTCTTCGATGAGGCCGGCAATGCGGCGCTGGGCCCACAGGCGGGGCACGTACCCGTTGCCGGCGCTGGCCGACTTCGGATCAAAGGGAATCCCGATCTCCATGTCGCGGCCACCGTCGGCATTCGCCGTCCGGCCGGACACCATGATCGTGAACGGCTCTTGCCCGACGTACCGACCGAGGGCGATCAGTTGTTCGCCGGCGAACAGGTCGGGAAGCCGCGCGGGCATGAGATCCCGCACCGGTGCGCCGCCGGCCGCGCGCCCCACCGCCCGAAGGGATGGATTCGTCAGCACCGGGCCATTGAGCTTGCGGAACATGCCGCCGACGGCGACTTCCACGTCTTCCGAGGGCTGCACAAAGGTGGCCGCGGCCCGCGTATCCCGGGCGAGCCCGGTGAGCAGCGGCGCGTTGACGTCAAAGCCGACGCCAAACGGGAACACGCGGCGTTGGTGCGGATTTCCGGAGACCGCTTCCTTGCGGATCACCGCCTCGCTCCGGCTGCCGATCGTCGGCAGGCCGTCGGTCATGAAGAGCACGAGCGGCAGCGTGGTGTCGCTGGCCGGGGCCGGGTTCACCGCGGCGCGAACCGCATCGTGGATGTTCGTGCCGCCGATGGCCTTGATCGCGGCAACGTACGCGCGGGCCTCGGCCACGGATGCATCGGTGCGGCGGACGGCGGCGGGCCGGAACATGCTCACGGTGTCGGCGTAGTCGATCACGTTGAAGGATTCGTCGTCGCCCAAGGCTTCGATGACCTGCAGGGCGGCAGAGCGAGCCTGCTCGAGCTTCTCGCCGCGCATCGAACCGGATCGGTCGATGACGACGGTGACCTCGCGCGGTTGGCGGCTGGCCGGATTGAGTTCGGGCGCGCCGGCAACCACCATGAAGGTGCCGCCGTCGTCGCCGTTGCGATCAGGACACGCGATCACCGAGATCGGCAGTCCGGTGTCGTCGGAAGAAACGACCGACAGGCGGAACGCGCCGGGCTGGGCCATCGCTCCGGGCCGGGCGCTCACGGTCGGATCGCCGCCGCCGGGTCGCTCGACCACGACCTCGTGACTGGGACTGAAGACGGTGCCGACGTCGTCGCCCCGCACCACCGCCCGGACGGTCCAGTTGATGCCCGCTTGATCGAGGGCTTCACTGCGGGGCAGGACGTACTCGCGCCGTGCGCCGTCGGCCGGCATGACGTGTTCGTAGGCGATCTGGAAGTGCTGGACGCCGTTGGCCGGCACCGGGAACACGCTGGAGCGGATCAGATTCCACCCCGCGAATTCCAGGAGCCCCGGGTCGATCATGCGGCTGACGATCCGGCGGTAGGCCGCGCGGGCTTCATCGCGGGGCAGCAGGGTTGCGGTGGGATTGCCTTCGGCGTCCGAAGCGAGCCCTTCAAGGCCGAAGCTGCGAATGGCCGAGCCATCGGGCACCGGCAGGACGAGTTCGGCCTCGACCGGGCGGGCGCTCGGGTTCATGAGCCCGACCCGCATCCGCGTCACCGCCACCGGTCCGTTGATCTCGACGTCCACCGTGATATCCGAGACCCGGACGCCGGCGGCCTGCCGAGGAATGGGCCGCTGGGGCACGACCGTCCAGACGGCGGGGACCGAGTCGGCCGCCGGGGGCGCCGGGGCGATGGTGCCCGCCGGCGTGGTCCGAGACTGGGCCAGGCCCGAGGAGCCCAGGGCCAGGACGGCCGCGGCCGCGACCCCGGCCAGGGCGATCTTCGGTCGAAACCGTTGGGGGCAAGGGGTTTGCGAGTGGGTTCGGTCCGCGGTCATGGGCCAGCTCCGGCATGGGAGAAGGACGGCACAGGCCACCGGACCCGTGCATCACCATGAGTACGGCCAGACCCGGAAAAGATTGGTCACGGGCGTGTCACGTTGACTGCCGGTACACCCTCCGGGCCGCTCGAGAACCGCTCAAAACCGCCCTCACAGCGTCTCGCAGCCCATCCCATCGAGCCGGGACTGGTCCCAGATCGCCGGAACTCGCAACTTCGACGCCACTCGCCGGAACGATGGAACTCAGACTCGCATTCAAGCGTCCATAGACTGGGCGCTGACAGACCCGCCTCGGCGGCGTCCTTGCCCTCCACCTCCCCGGCCGCCGCCGGAATCAGATTCGCCCGCCGGGCGTTGCCCGCCGCGCCCCGAAAGGAACACCTTGAAGAAGCCCTCCCGCTTGTCCATGCTCGCCGCCGCCGTCCTCACGACTGGCATCATTGCCCCGTTCGCCGCCGCCGGCGACGAGAACTGGATCAAGGATGACTACGACAAGGCGATGAAGGTCGCCAAGGAGAAGAACCTCCCGGTGCTCATCGACTTCACCGGTTCCGACTGGTGCGGCTGGTGCATCCGCCTGAAGGACGAAGTCTTCACGCAGTCGATGTTCAAGGAGACCGCCCCGGAGAAGTTCGTGCTCCTCGAGCTCGACTACCCGACCGACAAGGTCCCGCAGACTCCCGAGGTCAAGGCGCGCAACAAGGAACTCGCGGCCCAGTACGAGATCAAGGGTTACCCCACGATCATGCTGACCGACTCCAACGGCGTCGCCTTCGCCCAGACCGGCTATCGCCCCGACGGCCCGGCCCCGTACCTCGAGCACCTCGATGCCCTGATCGCTGGCAAAGCCAAGCGTGATGCCCTCCTCGCCGAAGCGGCGAAGCTCATGGACGAAGCGCTCGGCCTGGCCGACGAAGGCCTCGTCGTCCCCAACCGCATGGCGATGATGGAACAGATCATCTCCTTCGACGCCGACAACGCGGCCGGCCTCAAGGAGAAGTACGAGAGCCAGATCACCGCCGCCCGCGCCGAGAAGCGCATGAGCGACATCCAGACCGCCATGGGTGAAGAAGACGGCGAGCGCGTGCTTGAGCTGATCGCCGAAGTCAAGGCCGCTGGTCTCGATCCCGAGAGCCAGGAAATGCAGATGATCGCGTTCTTCGAGCCGATGGCCATGGCCATGACCGGCAAGATCGACGAAGCGATGGCCGTCATCGACGCCAAGGCGGCCGACATGGTTGGCGCTTCGCCCGAAGACATGCAGCAGGCCCTCGTTGGCAAGGTTTCGATCCTGATGCAGTCGGGCGACGTCGATCGTCTGACCAAGGAACTCAACGCGCTCATCGCCGTCGCCCCTGAGTCCGAGCTGAGCACGATGATCAAGAACGACATGGAACAGATCATCGATCAGACCAAGCAAATGAAGGCCGAGAAGGACGCGAAGAACGCCGACGGCTGATCGTCCGCTCG
>JBGCEZ010000088.1:0-3547 GCA_045106735.1 Phycisphaerales bacterium
CCGTTCGGTGAGGACGGCTACTTCAGCGATGTCCGCTACGACGCGGGCTCGCGCAGCAGCTTCCACATCCTGACCAGCGACGGCATGCTCGGACGAGACATCATCTCCGAGTAAGCCGATGCCAACCGGTCGCCCGCGGCACCTTGCCCAAGCGACCAACCGGACAACGCATACGCAACGGGCTCAGCTTCGGCTGGGCCCGTTGTCGTTGCGCGAGCGCGATGCACGCGCGACCGCGGGCGCGAGAGCCCTGCGTCCGGAGGCATCCCGTCCGAAAATTCAACCAATCGACAGATGCACGGATGCCCCAGACCGATCCCAACGCTACGTTGAACGTGCGGATCACGGATTCGCACGGCGACTCGTCGCCACCATTTCTTTCCGGGCCACCGACGTGGACGACGTCTTCGGGCCTGATGACAATCCGGTGCACGATCGTCCCTTCGCGCGATTCGCAAGCCTGACCGAAGCGCTTGCTGCCATGGTCCACGGACCCGTTGGCATTCGCGCGTCTCGCCACTTGGCGTGCTCTCGTGCCCGGCGTTGAAAGGAGGATTCCCATGGGAGTCTTCGTGTCGGTACCGCATTGCCCGAGGGTCGCACCTCGTTCCCACGCTGTTTTCCACGGCACGCATCCACCTGGATGACGACGCTTGGTGCTGCTCGCTGGCCCGGCGCTTCCGTTGATCGCCACGTCATCGAACACATCATTCGACCGCAACGCTGATGGTTGCTGGCGAGTTTTTGCTCGCTCTCGGCTACGTCCCGCGCAGCGCGTGTCATGCACGCTGCGCCGGTGATATCAGTGCGTCGATGCATTCGCCCGATTGGCGCTCCTGCAGCGCCCGGGCGTGAACGTCGACGGCAACGCGCCTCCGGTGATCCGGTCCGTCCGGGGGGACCGGTGATCCGGAGTGCGCGGCCGTCGGCCATGCGTGTCGCGCGCAGGTGTCGATGGCCGTGGCCAGCCGCGAGTCCAGCCGCGAGTCCAATCTCGCGGCCAATCACGCGGCCAGTCACGCGGCCAGCTACAACCGCCAGCGCATCGCGATCGCTTCATTCCGTCGACCGACTCCGGGCGAGTCGACCGACGTTCATGTTCGCGGCCGGGTCTCGCCCGCGCACGATGACTTCCGGATCGCTCGTCTGCGACGCCGCGGAGGCATTGCGCATCATCTCTCGACCCGTGGCCGCTCCTATCGGAGAGCGTTCACATGACGCCACACACCCATTTCTTCCATCTTTGCCGCCACCGCGCGGCCCCTCCTTCACTCGCGGCAGCAGCAGCTCCGCCCGTTGGCCAACGCGCCTTCACCATCATCGAACTCCTGGTGGTGGTCTCAATCATCGGCTTGCTGATCGCCATCTTGCTCCCGGCGATCTCGAACGCCCGCACCGGGGCGAAGCAAACGATGAGCCTGTCCAATCTTCGCAACCTGGGGACGGCCCATGGCTCGTACGCGGCCGAATGGCGTGACCAACAATTCACGCTCATCAACGCCAACATGAGCCAGTACGGCGACGACGCCGTTGCGGCATTTGCGGCCTACGCCGCAGGCGGCTCGGACACCGCCGGAGACGACCATCCGGGCGTCAACCTCGGATGGGGCTACGAGAACGGCAATGGCGCGTACCGGTTGTTCAACTACCAAACCCGCAACAACATCGCCAACGCCCGTCTCTGCGAGCCGATCGTGTTCGAAGGGCCGAACTTCAACGTCAACGGCTTCTTCGGCAGCTTCCGCCTGATCAACTGCCGACAGTTCAACCAGTACGTCTCCGGCAAGTTCTACGACCCGGTCTTCTACGCTCCGACGGACACCATCGTTCTCAACTCCGTGGAAGGCGGCGACAGTGGTTACAACTGCTTTGATGATCCGGGAGAGTATTGCGACCGCCCCCCGATCGCCGGCTTCGGCGATGCGCCGACGTGGTCCAGCTACATCCTCAGCCCCGCGGCCATGTTCAATCCGACCGTCCTGAAGATGCGGCGTTTTGGCGGCGGTTCGAACACCGGTGGATACCAAGACCCGTATTCGCTGGCCGGCGGCTTCCGCTCCCCCGCCTACGGACAAGCCCGGTACCCGTCGCTCAAGACCCACATGCTCGAGCACCACTGGCTCCAGAACCGCCGGATCGAATGCAATCCGGCGATCGTCGGCGGCACCTACGGCGGGTGCGAGCCCCACTACTTCAATGCCGCGTGGGAGTCGTCCCCGATGACCCTCTTCTACGACGGGCACGTCGGCAGCGTGGGCGTCCGCAAGGCCATGCGGGCCGACGGCCGGATCAAGGCCCAGGTCAACGGATTCGCTGGCCTCTGGTCGCGCGACACGCCGTTCGGAGCGGATGGCTACTACAGCGGCGTCGCCTACGACGACCAAGCCCTCACCAGCTTCCACATCCTGACCAGTGATGGCATCCTCGGCCGAGACATCGTGTCCGAGTGATGGACCGCCCGCGTCGCGCGGGCACGCGGGCACGCGGGCACGCGGGCACGCATCCATCAAGCGTTCCCGGCAGCGGGCTCGGCTTCGGCCGGGCCCGTTGTCACGTCGGGGCCGAGGGCTCCTCGTTGCCACGCACCGTGATTCCCAATGCACCGCAGCCATGCCGGCCAGCTCGCCGCGTCGCCTCGCGACGGACCTCGCGACGGACCTCGCGATGCTCTCCTCGGTTGGCGCAAAAATCGCGTGCAATTCCGCCGGGCCACAAGTAGGTTGAGAGGGTCGTCGGAGTTCCTCCGTCGACGCCCGCACGGCCACCCCCGTGTCCGTCGGACCATTTCTTTGAGCGTTCCGTCGCCGGGCGGCCGGATCGCGACATTCAATCACCGGATCGCCGAGCCCGATCCGCTGCCAATGCCGGGCGCGGTGCCAACCCCCGGTCAGCGGAACCTCCCCGACGGCGTCCGAGGAAAGGACTGCGCTCATGCACGCGCAATCAGACCGACGTTGGTCTCGTGGCTTCACGATCATCGAGTTGTTGGTGGTGGTGTCGATCATCGCCCTGCTCATCGGCATTCTGCTGCCGGCGATCGGCAAGGCCCGCGATCAAGCCAAGCAGACCGCCAGCCTCTCCAACCTCCGCAACCTGGGGACCGCCCACGGCTCGTACGCGGCGGAGTGGGGCGACCGGCAATTCACCCTCGTCAACGACAACATCGCCAGCTACGGCGCGAACGCCGGTGCGGCCTTTGGCGCGTACACCGCCTCGAACGGCGGCGGCGAAGCCGGTGGTCACCCGGGGGCCAACCTTGGCTGGGGATACGAGAACGGCAACGGGCTTTACCGGCTCTTCTACTACCGCACGCACGCCAACATCGCGAATGCTCGTCTGACCGAGCCGATCGTCTTTGAAGGTACGAACTTCGGCGTGAACGGCTACTTCGGCAGCTTCCGCCTGCCCAACTGCCGCCAGTTCAACCAGTACGTCTCCGGCAAGTTCTACGACCCGGTCTTCTACGCCCCCAAGGACACCATCGTCCTCAACTCCGTTGAAGGCGGCGACAGTGGCTACAGCTGCTTCGACGACCCGGGCGAGTTCT
>JBGCEZ010000089.1:0-4638 GCA_045106735.1 Phycisphaerales bacterium
CTTCACGATTGACACCACGACCGGAGCGATCAACGGCTCGGCTCCGGACGACGTCAACGGCGTCCTGGTGACCTTCGACGGGACGATCGGTGGCGACATCGCGCGATTCATCGTGCACGGGAACCTGTTGCTGAACGCCGATCAGCGTCTCCGGATCGTCGGCGGCCGCGCGGCTTCGATCCTGGTCGCGGAAGATGTGATCGTGCACGCCAGCGCGACCATCGATGCGGCGGCCGACGGCATCCAGCCCGGGCCGGGCGGCGGGCAGGGCGGGACCGGACAAGGTGGCGGGATTCCGAACGCGCCCAGCGTCGTGCCGGGCGTGGGCGGGGTGCCCGGGCTCGGCGGACTCGGTGGCGCGGCCTGCTTTGACGGCTTCGATGGCTTCAACGCGGTCTCGGGTGGCTCGCCCGGCACCGACGCGGTGCCCGCGATTCCCTGGGTCTCCACCGGCGGGGCCGGGGAGGAAGGCGTGAACGCGCCGCTGAGCGGCGGCTTCCCGTTCATCGCCACGCTGGTGCCCACGGTCGGCAACGGTGGCGGCGGCGGCTCGAAGGGCTCCGGCGGCTCCGGCGGCGAAGGCGGCGACGGCGACAACGGCAGTACCGGTGGGACTGGCGGCTCGGGCGGTGACGGCACCAACGGTGGCAACGGTCCGGCTGGCGTCAACGGATTCCCGGGCTTCAACACCGGCCTCGGTGGTGTGCTGTCGGGTGGCGGCGGCGGCGCGGGCGGTGGCAGCGGAAGTGGGGGCGGTGGCGGTGGATCCGGCGGCGGCGGCGGGGGCGCCGGTGGCGGCGGCGGGGGCGGCAGCTTCTGTCAGGTCTTCCCGCCGATTCTCCAGGCCGGCAGCACCGGCGGCGTTGGCGGGACCGGCGGCATCGGCGGGATCGGTGGCTTCGGTGGAGCTGGCGGCCGCGGCGGAGACGGCGGCGGCGGCGGTGGCGCGGTCGAGATCGTGGCGTACGGTCGCCTGCAGATCGACGGTGCCATCGAGGCATTCGGCGGGACCACCACGGGCGTGACGGCCGGTGCGCCGGGGGGCAACGGCGCCTCGGGCGGCAGCGGCCTCGGCGGCGTGGACGGCAACGACAGTCCGGACAACGGTGGCGATGGCGGCCGGGGCGGGCAAGGAGGGCAAGCTGGCGACGGCGGTGACGGTGGCAACGGCGGGGCCGGCGGGCTCGGCGGCGGCGGGGCCGCGGGAACGATCAAGCTCATCGCCTCGGAATTCATCGGTGCCGGTTCGCTCGATCTGACGCCCGGCAATCAGGACGTGGCTTCCACCGGCGGTCCGGGACGCCTGCTGGTTGGCACCACGCTGATGTCGCAGTTCGCCGGCACCGTCGTGGGTGGTCCGCTCGACGGGGACCTCGTCGGACCGACCGACACGAATCCCTACGTGCTGAATGAATCGACGGACACACCGTTGATCGTCGGCCTCAATGGCGGCAACGACGTCTACGGGCTCACGTCGCTCGCCCCCGCGGACGTGCCCGGGTTGCTCGACGCGGTGCCCTCGACGGCGACCATCGCCCTGATCCGGCTCGACGAACTGCCGGCGGGCCTCGCCTCCGACGACGCGGCGCACGATGCGATCCTGATCGCGAACATCGGTGACACGGACGTCATGCTTCCGGGCGTCGGCGTCGGCGTGCCCGACGAGACCAACGGGCTCGCGATTCGCGGCGCCGCGAACAATCCCGCGTTCGGCGGTAGGGGGCCGGTCGCCCTCGACACGCTGGCTCCCGGCGAGGTGTGGATCACCCTGATCCCGGAGGCCGCCACCGCGATCGCCCTCTCGACCGACGCGGCGTTCGTCTCGGACGCGGCGCTCGCCGACGGCGGAGTGATCTTCCTGGGTGGCTGCACCGGTGACGTGGACGGCAGCGGCGACGTCGGACTCGCGGACCTGCTCGCCGTGCTTGCTGCCTGGGGGGCCGAAGGCGAGCAGGACGCTGATCTCGACGGAGACGGGATCGTCGCCCTCGGCGACCTGCTCGTGGTTCTCGCTGCCTGGGGCAGCTGCGGCTGACCCGCGGACGCAACTCTCTGGACGCCCCGGCCCCGCTTTCTCGGGTGCCGGGGCGTTCTGCGTTGTACGACGGCCGGTCCGGACGCCCGGCCGGGCGACGGGGGTTGAACGCGGGGTTGAAGTGGACCGCTGTGTTCGCGAGGATCGGACACGAGGAGACCACGTTCATGTCCGACCGATCGACCTTCGCGACGCTCGTCGCCGCTGCCAGTCTTGCTTCTGCATCCACCGCCGCCGCCGCCGTGGTTGGCGCCGCCGGGTCGCCTCCGCCTGGGCCGCCGCCCGGACTCCCGGCCGAGGTCATCCTCGTCTGTGATTCGGACGCGGACGAGGTGCGGGCGTTCGACCCCGCGACCGGCGCCGACCTCGGCGTCATCGTCCCCGATCCCGGCGTCGTGGGCGGATTCGACGTCTTGCGGCGACCGATCGCGGCGATCGACTCCGGTCAGAACACGATTCTCGTCTCCGACCAGTTTGCCGACGTGGTGCTCGAATTCGGTTGGGACGGGAGCTACCTGGGGATCTTCTCGAACTCGGGCGTCCCCGATCCGGACCTTCTGGACAATGTGCGTGGGATCGACCTCGGCGCCGACGGCTCCCTGCTCGTGGCGAACGCCGGCCTCGGCAATGACCCGACCCGCAACAGCATCGTCACCTTCGACGGCGGCGGGGTCACGCTCCCGTCGGTGGTGTTCCAGCGCGAAGGGGGCATCGACGGTCCGTTCGACGTCCTGCGGGTGGACGCGGGTCCGTTCGCCGGACTGCTCGTCTCGAGCGAAGGCAGCGACACGATCACCCGCTTCGACGCGAGCGGACGGTTGATCGGACGCATCGCCACCGGACTCGACTTCCCGCAGCAGCTCGACTTGACCCCCGGCGGCAATCTGCTGGTCGCGGTGTTCTCGGCCGGACAGATCGTCGAGCTCGCGCCCGACGGGACCATCGTCGCGACGTACGAGCCGGCCGGCCTGAGCGGATACCGCGGCGTGTGCGTGCTCGACGACGGGCGATTGCTCGTCACCAGTTCGAGCGGGGTGCACGTGCTCGAGACCGACGGGAGCCTCGCGGCGACCGTGGCCACGGGGTCGGAGTGGCGATACGCCGAGCGGGTGACGGTTGGTGGCGATGCGCTCGCCCCGGGCGCCGCCCCCGCCTCGGACGCCGCGCCTGCGGCCGCCGTCACGTTGCCCGCGCCGCCAGTCTCCGTCACGATGTCCGTTGGCGCCCGGGGTCCCGCGGCAGTGGCCCCCTCCGCCAGCGCATCGGCGATGGCGGGGCCAGCCCGCCGGACCATGATCCTCGTGCTCGAGGACTCCGGCTTTTTCGCCGCCCCCGGCATCGAGGTCGGGACCATCGGCCGGCTCGATCCCGCTGATCCCACGCAGGTGGAGATCATCGGACGGATCGAGGACCTTGCCGGTGGATTGAACCCCGCCGGCGTCGACCAGGCGCCCGCCGGCGAACGCATCGTCTTTGACACCTCGACGACTGCCCTCCGCCGCCTCGGCCCAGCGGGCACGCCAGCGACGTCTGGCGACTTGATCGACTCGGTGGGATTCATCGACGACCTCGTCGGCGGTCTGACGCTTTCGCTCGACGGCACCGTCGCGTACGCGGTCGGCAACGACAGCGCGTTCGGGCGGATCGTCGTCGCCGACGCCGCGACGGGAGTCGGGATCGACCGAATCGACATCGTGGGCCGCAGCTTCAGCGGCGTCGCGACCGTGCCCGAGGGCGCGGGGCTCCCGTGGCCGGCGGGCACGCTTCTGGCCGTCGAGAACCTCGACGGCGGGGCGCGGCTTGTCGCGGTGGATCCCGCCACGGGGACCGTCACCGAAGGGCCATTCATCGGCGGACTCGGATTCGTGCAGGCGTTCGAGACCGGCCTGGACTTCGCCCCGGACGGCACGCTCTACGCCATGCTTCAAGGATTCCAGGCCGGAGGACCGGACGTGCCGGCCCGCCTCTACGAGCTTGATGCCGCAACCGGCAGCACGAGCTTGCTCGGCGTCATCGGCGGCGGTGGCTGGGATGCGTCGTCGATCGCCGTGGTCAGCGTGCCCGCCGGCGTCCCGGGCGACGTGGACGGCGACGGCGACGTGGACTTTGACGACGTGCTCGCCCTGCTCGCGGCATGGGGGCCGTGCCCCGATCCGCCGGCGATGTGCCCCGGCGACCTGAGCGGCGACGGCGAGGTGGGTTTCGCCGACTTGCTGGTGGTGCTGGCGGAATTCCAGGGCTGACGTCGAGGTCTCCACTCATGGATCGACGACGAGGACGCGCGAGCCCTGCGTCGCCGTGCGCGCACCCGAGATGAGCTGCGAGCCCGAGGTCGGGGATGTCATGCCGGCGTCCCCCCGGGAGACGTCGGCCAGACTCGCGATCTTTACACAACGCTTGGTGCACGCGAGGGCTCATCGGCAAGTCTTCCGCATGCTCCGAGGCCCCGATGGGTCAGCCTACGTGCCGTCCCGGGCGGGACCAGTCGAGGTCAGCTCTTCGCTCGCCCGCATGAGTTGCCGCTGGGCATCGCCATCGGAAGCTTGTGGTATCGCCTCGCCAACCTCGAACACGTTGAAGAACTTGCCGGTTCCGACATCATC
>JBGCEZ010000009.1:0-126270 GCA_045106735.1 Phycisphaerales bacterium
CCGTCCGGTGAGCAGCCAGTTTCTTAGCCACAGTCTGGGGAACAGCTAGGATCGCAGCCACAGTCCGGAGAACAGCCAGGATGAGAGCGGCAGTCTGGTGAGCAGCCAGGTTCACAGCCACAGTCCGGTGACCAGCCGGGATCGCAGCCACAGTCCGGTGAGCAGCCAGGTTCGCAGCCACAGTCTGGCGAACAGCCAGGATCGCAGCCACAGTCCGGAGAACAGCCAGGATCAGAGCCGCAGTCTGGTGAGCAGCCAGGTTCACAGCCACAGTCCGGTGACCAGCCGGGATCGCAGCCACAGTCCGGTGAGCAGCCCGGATCGCAGCCGCAGTCCGGTGAGCAGCCGGGATCGCAGCCACAGTCCGGCGAACAGCCAGGATCGCAGCCGCAGTCCGGGGAACAGCCAGGTTCGCAGCCACAGTCCGGTGAACAGCCGGGATCGCCGTCGCAATCCGATGCGGGCGAGGGATCGTCGCGCGGATCCGGCTCGAGTAGCAATTCGCAATCGGGGGCCGGTTCCGGGACCGAAGCCGGCCGCGGCGACGACGGGAAGCCATCGGACACGCTCCGCGACATCGCGAGTCGGCGCAGAGGGGCCGACGATGCCCGCCGCCGCGCGGGGGAAGCCAGGGACTTCGCCCGGCGACTGGCCGACCAGAACGACCCTTCGGCCGCTCGACGATTCGGCGATGCCGATGGGCCGCCGCGAAACGGCAACCGTCCCGATTCAGCATCTGCTGAACGTCGCTTTGGTGATGAACGCGTGCCGCTCGGCGATGACGCTCCGGCGACCGACGGTCAGTCCATCGGCGAACTGCCTGGAGACGGCGGTGCCACCGGCACGGCCAACGCACCAGGGACGCGAGTCCGCCCCCGCGCGGTCCCCGAAGCAGCCGCAGCAGCCGAGCGCGCGGTTGAAGAACAGCGGGTGCCGCCCCGCTACCACGACCTCATCCGCCGCTACTTCCAACGGCTCCAGGACGATGGCTCCGGCCCGGCCACGAACGCGGGCTCCGGCTCAAGCGCCCGTCCCACGCAATCGCCGCCCCCGCAACCGGCGTCGTCGCCCGCCGGGCCAGCCGGTCCCGCCGGTCCCCCCGGGGGCAGCGCGCCGTGAGTCTGGTCTTCGAGCACCCGACACTCCTTTTGGTCGCCCTCGTCGCTCTACCGGTCGCTTGGATCGCGTGGCGCTCGACGCGCGCGCTCGACCGAACACGTCGAAGCACCATCATCGGCTTCCGAGCGTTGGTGCTCGTCCTTTTGGCCGTTGCCCTCGCCACGCCGGCGATCATGCGCTCACACGATGACCTCACGGTTGTCGCCGTCGTCGACATCAGTGGCTCCGTCCGCCGATTCGCTGAACCCGACTCGATCGGTCCGGATGACGGCGGAATCGATCGGCGTCCTGTCTTTGGCGATGCGGCCGCGGGAAGCGACCCGAACGTCGATCAGTTCCGTGGCTCCGCCAGCTCGCTCACCCTCAGTCGCATTCGCGATTGGCTCGAACTCGCCGCTGCGGGCAAGCGACGGACCGATCGCCTCGGCGTGGTCGTCTTCGACGGTTCCGCCCGGGCCACGCTCGCCCCGCTCTCCGGCGATCTTCCGCCGCTGACGCTTGACGTGCGCGGGGCCGACGGCAGCTCAATCGAGGAGGCCGTTCGGCTTGGCCTGGCCCTCATGCCGGCCGATACGACCCATCGCATCGTCCTGATTTCCGACGGCAACCAAACCAGAGGAGATGCCACGGCGGCCGCCGAACTGGCGGCGGGCGGGCGGGCGAATCGGGCCCGCACAGCCCGAACCGTCGATGCGGCCACGGACACGAACGCCGACGAAGGCCGAAACGGCCCCGACCAAACGTCGCCCGTTGCCGCGCGCCGAGCCGCCGGACCGGATCCTGTGCCGATCGATGTGCTGCCGATCGAGTACCGCATTGATTCGGATGTCCGCATCGTTGAACTCGCCACGCCCACGACGGCCCAGCCGGGACAGGTGGTCGACGCGCGGGTCGTCATCGAATCGACACGGCGAATCAGTGGCCGACTTTCCGCCCGCGTCGAGGGCGCACCGGTCGACATCAATGGCGCCGAACCGGGCACCGATCGTGCACTGCGCGTCCCGGCGGGGCGCACCGTCTTGGTGGTTCCCATTCGCCTCGGAACGACGCCGGTGAACCGGGTGCAAATCGGCTTCGACCCGGATGATCCGCGAGCCGATGCCCTCAACGACAACAACGTTGCCCGTTCGATCACCGCAACGCCCGGAGCAGGCCGGACTTTGGTGGCCACGACCCGCGGCCGCGACGTGCCCATTTCATCCCTCATTCGGGCCAACGATCTGCCGGTCGAAGTCATCGAACCATGGCAGTTGCCGACGAACCTGCTCGACCTTCAGAACCATGATTTGATCGTGCTCGACGACGTCCCCGCCGGTTCGGTGTCGACCGAAGCGCAGGCAGCCATCGCCCGACACGTGCAGGATCTCGGCGGCGGTCTGCTCGTGATCGGCGGCTCGCAGTCGTTTGGCGCGGGCGGTTGGGCGGGCACTCCGATCGCCTCCATTCTCCCGCTCGACCCCGATCCCCCCAAAGACATGGTGCTGCCGACGGCGGCGCTGGTACTGGTACTCGATGAATCCGGCTCCATGGCTCGTCCTGTGGCCGGCGCCCGAGCCACGCAACAAGAGTTGGCCAACGAGGCCGCCGCCCGCGCAGTTGAATCGCTTCGCAGCGAGACTCTGGTGGGCGTCATTGCGTTCTCCAGTGCTCCACAAACGGTCGTTCGCCTGCAACGACTCGAACGCGATGGTCAGATTGCCGACGACATCCGCGGGATCGTGCCGAGTGGCGGCACCAACATCGGCGCGGCGTTGCAAGCGGCCGACGACATGCTTCGGGACGTGGATGTCGACCGAAAGTTTGTGGTTCTGCTGACCGACGGACGGTCCAGCAGTGGCGACATTTCGCAGCTCGCCCAATCCATGGGCAATCGCAACATCCAAGTCACCACCATTGGCATTGGCGACGAGATCGATGCGGAACTGCTGACCGCGATCGCCGACGCGAGCGGCGGCGAGTTCATTCGCGTCGTCAACGCCACCACCCTGCCCCGCGTCTTGGTCGACAGCGTGCAGATCATCAATCGTCCGCTCATCAAGGAATCGACGTTCCGTCCCCAACGCCTCGCGACCGGCAGTTCGGTCGCCGCTGATTTGGAACGCGTTCCGACCCTCAATGGTTTGGTGGTGACCGGACCGCGACCAGAGCCCGACGCAATCATTGAGGCGATCCACCCCGACGGCGAACCGCTGCTCGCACGGTGGTCGGTGGGTCTCGGCCGGGTGACGGCGTTCACGAGCGACTTCGGAGGGGATTGGTCGACGTCGTGGGTCGACGATCGAGTCGCCCGCGGGTTCTGGATGCGTCAGGTCCGCGAGACGATTCGGCCGCGCAGCGATGGGCGGACCGATCTTGTGCTCACCATCGACGATGGACGTCTGCGCATTTCCACTGAAGTCAACGACACCGACGGGCCGGTTGACTTTCTGGATGTCGAGGCCACCGTCTTCGGCCCGAGTGGGTCCGAGACCATCTCGCTGCGGCAGTCAGGCCCGGGGCGATATGCGGCCGACGTGCCGGCTGAGCCGTCGGGCGAGTACGTCGTGGCCATCAGTGCCCGGCGTGGCGACGTCACCATGCCGCCGGCGGTGGGCGGCGTGAGTCGCCGGTCCGGCGAAGAGTTCCGCCGCCTCCGGAGCGACCTCGACTTGCTCGACCGCATCGTCGACCAGACCGGGGGACGCAGGCTCGATCCGTTGGACCCGAGCGCGGTTGATCTCTTCGACCGTACCGGCCTGCCCGAAAGTGTCTCCTTGCGCCCTGCCTGGACGGTCGTGCTCTTCATCCTCCTGGCGGCCTATCTTCTCGACGTGGCGACGCGGCGGATCGCTTGGAGTGGATCCGCCGTGCGAGAAGCGATCTCGATGCGGCTGCATATGCTGCGACCACATGCCGCGACTGCGTCGGCATCCGTCGCTGGACTGCGTGACCGATCCACCGATCAGCGGGATCGTCAAGACGAACAAGATGCGACGCGAATCGCCCGCGTCGATGCCCTCCAGAAGGCAACGGCGGCCGAGACCCAGCGGCGGCGAATCCAACGCTCGATTCCGCGTCGTTCGAACCCCACGGCGTCCACGGACGCGACGGACGCCGCGAAGGCGAACAACGCGGATACAGCGGATGCCTCGCGTCGGAGCGCCCCGCCCAGTACGGGCACGACGCCCGCGCCGGATCCTCGGGCGCGGACCAAGCAAGCCCGCTCCACGCCCCCGGCAGGCCGCACGACCACCCCACCGAGTCGTCCGGACTCGACCGGCTCAACCACGCCCCCAACGCCCCCCGCGACGGAAACGCGCGACGCCAACACCGCCGGCGGGCGCCGCCCGGCCCGGCGCGGTGGCCCAGCTCCCATCAACGATCGGACCGGGGATGCGTCGACAACCGACCCCAAGAACGCGTCGGGCAACTCGGACGCGTCGAATCCGGACGACGACGCGTCCACGACCGGGGGTCTGCTGGAAGCCAAGCGACGGGCGCGTCGGCGGTTGGATGGGGACGGATAGGCAACGATGCCCCACAGCGGACCACTCCGAATGACGCCGGATCGCGCCGAATGACGCCGGATCACGCGGGCGCCTTGTACCGCCTGGCGACCCCATAACGTCGTTGTCGGAATCCTCGTACCGCCCCCGGGCCGCGTTTCTGCCTCCCAAGCCACTTTCCCCGCCACTCCGCCGCCACCAATCCCGATTCGCCAACAAAAGCAGCCATACCGCCGCATATGCTGCTTCGATGACCATTTCGCCATCGCCATCGCTCTCACGATCTTGTGGCACCCGCACCCGTACCCCCGTTCGCGTGCGCCCAGGCTCCCCCGGCGGCCACCGCATCCGACGCCTCTGCGCAGCCCTCGCCACCGTCGCGTGCGTGATGGCCCCGGCCCTGTTCACGACGCCCGCGTCCGCGCAAATGCGCGTCGTCACCTGGAACGTGGCCAAGCTGGCCGGGAATCAGAACGCGATCCGGGACGTCATGGAGTATCTCGTCGTCGATGACGTCGATGGGTACGCCGTCGCCCCCGACATCTTGATCCTGCAGGAGGTCCAGAACGGACAAGCTTCGACACTCCGTTCACTCATGCAGCAAGCCGCGCCCCCTGGCGTGACGTACGCCATCGCGACGTACACCAACTTCAATGAAGACGGCGTGGCCGGCGCCCAAGCACTGCTTTACCGCAGCGACCGTGTCACCGAGATCACATCCGGACACCGCGACATCGCCAGCGGCGCCGGACGCCGCGCTGACCGTTGGCAAATGCGATGGCTTGATGCCGATCCGATCGAAGGAACGGTGTGGATTTACGGCATGCATCTCAAGGCTTCGCCAGGCGGCTCGAACGAAGCCCAACGCCAAGCCGGCGCTGACGCGATTCGCGATGATGCCGAAACGCTACCCGACGGCAGCAACGTGCTCTACGCCGGCGACATGAACCTGTACACCTCGAGTGAACCGGCTTTCGGCGAGTTCCTTTCTGCCGGAGTCAACCAGGCCTACGACGTGCTCGGCCCCGGAGATTGGACCGGTCCGGCCAACGCCATCAAGCATTCGCAGTCGCCCGTCGGACCGACCGGCGGCGCGCTCGTTGGTGGCGGCATCGACGATCGCTTCGACTTCATCTTGCCCACCATCGCGTTGGATGATGCCGACGGGATCGCCATCATTGGCACGTCCTACCGTTCCGTCGGCAACGATGGCAATCACTACAACCAAGCAATCAACACCGGCAACAACTTCTACTTTCCCGGCGATGTCGCCGCGTCGAACGACTTGGCCGATGCGCTCACCCAAGCTTCGGACCACGTGCCGGTCCTGGTCGACTTCCAGATCCCGGCGGTCATGGATGTCACTCTCGCGCCGACGTTCGGACCCGTCATCCAAGGTGGTCCGCTGCTCATCCCGGCGAGCGTGCAGAACGGCGCCGACGTCGAGATTCCCGCCGGCTCCGAAAACCTGTTCGTGGAGTGGACGACTTCCGGCGCCCTGCTCAGTGGCGGCGGAGCGTTCTTTGTTGAACCGCTCGGACCAGCGCAGTCGCTCACCGTCTTGTTCGATACGGGCACGCCCGGTGTCGTCAACGGCAGCCTGAATCTCAGTAGCCCCGGAGAGGGCGTCAAGGATGCCGATCGTTCGGTGAACGTCACCGGCACCGTTCTCCGGCCCGCCGCGGCTTCGTTCGCGGCTGGCGCTCCAGTGACGACGCGCACCATCGAGCTTGACACGATGCCCGACACCGGCCCATTGCCGATCGATGTCTTGATCTTCAATGCAGGATGGGATGCGATGCAAGCCCGGCTTGACGCGGATTCGATCGACAACCTCGGCGGCGAATTCGTGCTGGCCGGTGGCTTGCCCGGCAACATCACCAACTCCGGCGTTCTTCCGCTCGCGTTCCCCACGGACGGCGTGACCCTAGGCCTCGTCGAGCGAACCCTGACCATCAACCTCAGCGATGAAGATCTTCCCAACGCGAGTGATTCGACGTTGGAACTGATCCTGCGCATCACCGTCGGCGGTGACACCAATCCGTTCGACCTCGATGACGACGGGCTGGTTGGTTTCGGTGACCTGCTGGTGGCGTTGGCCGCTTGGGGCGAGTGCCCGAACGGCGATCCGTGTGCCGCCGACTTTGACGAGAACGGCTTCGTGGACTTCGGCGACTTGCTCAGCTTGCTGGCCGCCTTCGGCAGCTAACAGCCCGTTGAAGAAGCCCGTCTCGTCCGGAGTGCGATGCTTCCGTCCCTCGCGCGGAGCCGAATCGAAGTCATATCCACTCGATTGCGCCGAGATTCGGCGACAACGCGTCAGGCGGAATGATCGTGCTCAGGACGGGAGAGGGTTTTTCAACGGGCTGCGAAGTCGAACGAAAGTGCGGGCGGACGTTGGCATCGCGCCGACGTCGCGCCCGCCGGGTGGTGGCGTTGACACCGATGAAACTGTTCACCGCACCCCGGTGGATTCGGCCGTGACGCCTCGAGCGTTGCCGCCCGTTCACATCAGTCGATGATGAAGTAATAGCGACCATCTGCAAGCTTCACGTGCGCGCCGGTCGTGAGGTCGCCGTCATCAATCGCCGCGTCGATCAAGGTCATGAAGTCGTCGTCGCGAGTCTCACCCGTCCCGTCGAAATGGACGCCAACCGCCGCGTACGTTTCGCCGGAGTCAGACACCTGTTCGATGTCCCAGACGCCGCCGACCGGCGTTCCGCCCTCCCACTGAACTTGCATCACGTACGCATCAAATCCAACCGGCAAGACACCCGACGCCGAATCAGGCAAAGGTGTTCCGGCATTGTCGAACTGATAGCGGTACGCCGAGTCCACGAACGCTCGCAAGTTGTTGACGTAGGTTGCCCGTGACGCATCGACCGACGCGCTGGCGAACTGCGGCACGGTGATCGCGGCGAGAATGCCAAGAATCACCACCACGATCAAGATCTCAATCAACGTGAACCCCTGGCGTTCCGGTTGGCTGGCTCGGCCAATCGTGGCTGGAGCGTCCAACTCCGGCCGGTCCAATGGGGGGGTCGATTCAATTGCGTGCGCGTCAAGCTGCGTCATCGGATGCGTTTCCTCGGGTCCGGCGACAGCCGGCGACGGCGGCCGTGATCGGCACGCCACCAAGGAAGATCGATTGTTCGCCGTCCGGGGCCCAGCTCGACGCTGGAATCAGACTCGAGACGCGTGCGCCCAGTCCATCGATCCTGCGTTCGCTTCCGAACCCGCACAGGCAGCAAAGAGGCCGCACACTGCCAAATCCACGTCGATCGAGACTGGCGGGGTCGGCGGCGGCGGCGGCGGCGGCGGGATTGGCGGGGTCGGCGGCGGCGGCGGCGGAGCTGGCCAGCCTCAGGGACCAACGCCACGACGCGGCTGCTGCAGCGGCACCGTGACCGCGGCGGGCGTGCCGTCAAGCGGCACGACGGTCGCCGATACGGAAGACCAACCAATTCGCCCGGCGACGGAGATCTCGGCGTTGATCTCGGCGACACCGCCAAGATCTTCACGGTCGTACAACAGCTGAAAGATCACGGGAAAGCCATCGCCCGGATCGAGTTGCACCACGTCGATGATGGCACCGCCCGGACGGCTGAGACGCACGTCGATTCGTGACCCGGGGACAATCTCGCCGCCCAGCGGCGCGGTCAGCGCTCCCGTGATGGTGAGCGTTCCGCCGATCGCGGGCGTCGTCCGACACCCGGACAGTGCCGCACCAGCCACGATGCACACGGCGGCACACCGACATGTGCCGCAAGTCGTTCCGGAAAGAATGCGGGTCAGCAGTCCAAACATGAAGCGGTGATCCAATCGTCGCGGGCTCGGGGGCCACCACACGCGGCTTCCTGGGCGCCAATCCTCGCGGCTCGCCCGCTCAACCGCAAGGCAGCGTGGACACCGTCCGAAAACCAACAGATTTCACGTTGCATCGCGGTATCGTGGAGTCATGCCTCACACCACGCCTCCTGCCGATGCTGCCCCCTCCATCGATGCCGCTCCGTCGCCCGACGGTGCATCAGACACCGGGCCCGACGCGGCTTCCGGCTCTGGCTCTGCTTCTGGCTCGGGTTCCGTCCGTGACTCTGGCTCTGGCTCCCTCACTCGCTCAGCCACGACTCCGACCACGCCCGGCGTGCACCGGCGTACCGTGCTGGCCGGCGCGGCTCTGGCTGGCATCCGAGTGCCGGGAGCGGCCGCGTCTATCGGCTCGACCGATGTCGTCCAAGACCCCGGCCCCACGGAAGGCGACACCGGGCAAACGGATCCGTTCGCCGCGCCCCTCACCGCCGAGGATGTCACCGCCGCGGCGAGAACGATCGAGCTCCCCCTCGACGCCAGCGAGATCGAAGCCCTGGTTCCCGATCTTGAACGCCGCCGTACCCAGACGCGCCGTCGCCGGGCCCGTCGCCATCCCAATGAACGAGCCCCCGCCGAAACATGGCGTCCGATCGCTGGAACGCCGCAACCGACGCATTCGCTTCAACCGCTGGCCATCGCCCCCGGTCCGCTGCCCGACGATCACGCCGCCATTGCCCATGCATCGGTCGGCCGCCTGGGAGCGTGGATTCGATCTGGCGCGCTGACCAGTCGCCAACTCACCGATCTGTACCTCGAACGCATCGAACGCTTGAACCCGAAACTTGAAGCGGTGATCACCGTCACCGTCGAATTGGCTCGGGCACAGGCCGATGCGGCGGATCGTGAACTCGCGTCCGGCACGGACCGTGGCCCGCTCCACGGCATTCCGTACGGAGCGAAGGATCTCTTCGATACCGCAAATATAAGGACGACTTGGGGTGCCGCCCCGTACCGCGAGCGCGTTCCCGATTCCGATGCTGCCGTCATCACGCGACTTCGAGAGGCCGGCGCCGTCTTGGTGGCGAAGACAACGCTCGGGGCTCTTGCGTACGGTGACATCTGGTTTGGTGGCCGCACCAACAATCCATGGGATGTCGATCGAGGTTCATCGGGTTCAAGCGCCGGCAGCGCGTCGGGAACCGCCGCTGGATTGTTCGCCTTCAGCCTCGGGACCGAGACATACGGCTCCATCGTGTCCCCTTCCATGGAGTGCGGAACCACCGGATTGCGTCCCACCTTCGGACGCGTTCCACGTACGGGCGCCATGGCGCTCTGCTGGTCGCTTGACAAAGTCGGCCCGATCTGCCGCACGGTCGAAGACTGTGGATTGGTCTTGGCCGCGATCGATGGAGCCGACGCCGGCGATGCTTCGTCCGTCGACTTGGATTTCATCCTTGAGACAAACACCGGCGCGAAGGACCTGACCGTCGGTTTCGATCCACGCTGGTTCAACGGACGGCGGGCCCGGGCGACGGACCGAGCGGCGCTGGAAGCGATGCACGCAACTGCGGCGCTCGGCAACGGACCGCGGCTCGTAGAAATTGTGGGCCCGGACCAGGACGGCGCTGACGAGCTCTTGGTCATCCTCGAAACAGAAGCCGCCGCCGCATTCCAAGAACTCACACTCGAAAACCGGGATGATGAACTCGCATGGCAAGCGCCGCAGGCGTGGCCGCAGACGTTCCGCGGCGCCCACTTTCATTCGGCCGTGGATCTGATGCAAGCGATGCGAATGCGCCGAGCAATCAGCGAACGCATGGATGAAGCGTTCGGCAACGTCGACGTCATCCTCGCGCCGAGCTTCGCCGGCGGCCTCAATCTGATGACAAACTTCACCGGTCATCCGTGCTTGGTCTTGCGGAGCGGCTTCGCTGAATCGGGGCGACCGAGTGGCGTTTCACTCTTTGGCCGGCTTGGCGAAGACGCGGCACTCGTACGTTTGGGCGTGCAGCTTGAGCGCACGCTTGCAGTGGCTGGCCGCACGCCACCGTCGTTCTCGTAGATGGCGGCGAAACGGACGATCAGAACCGCATCGGCGCAGTTCGACCACGGATTCCCGCGTGCCGAAGTCACCCGACCGAACGCCGGCTCCTGATCGCTCCGCCCAATACGAGAATGCAAGCGATCGCCCGGGCCGTAGAACGGGATCCGACGTACGATCCCGTTTCGCATGCAGCGCCCAAAGGCTTCGGCCGCACCAACCACGTCCACCCGACAGCGCAAGGCTCTGCATTGGCCCCACTGGGTCGTGGTGTTCGCATCAGTCGGCTTGACGCTCGTGGCGTGGAACGTCGCCCGCACTGAACACAATGCAAAGATCGCCCTCCGTTTCGACCGCGAAGCACGCCAGGTGGTGAGCTTGGTCGAAGAGGGCTTGCGTCAATACGAACATGCGCTCTGGGGCGGGGTTGCTTTCTTTGACTCGATGGGCGGTGATGTCGACCTCGACCAGTGGCGAACGTACGCCGAGAGCTTGCGCATCGAGGTGCGGCATCCGGGAATCAACGGCATCGGTGTCATCGATCAAGTTGATCCCTCCGACCGCGATGCGTACATCGCCACCCAGCGCGAGACGCAGCCTGATTTTCAGATCCGACGTGAACATGAGCGAGATGTTCTGTTCCCCATCCGCTTCATCGAACCAGTCGAGATCAACGCGGCCGCGGTCGGACTCGACATCGCCCACGAAACGAATCGGTTCACCGCGACCATTCGTGCGCGCGACACGGGAACCGCACAGATCACCGGACCGATCGTCTTGGTTCAAGACTCTGGCCGGACGCCCGGCTTCCTCTTCCACGCTCCGCGCTATCGAGAGCGTCATCCCTCGGATGCAGACGTCCGCGTCGAGTCCTTCGAAGGCACGATCTACGCCCCCTTCGTCGTGCGACGCCTGATGGACGGCGTCCTGGCCAGCGACCGACGACCTGTCGGTTTTCGACTCACCGACGACGGCGAAACACTTTACGACGAGCTGCAAGTCGGGATCCCGGACTTCGACTCGACACCATCGCACACGACCGAGATTTCAGTGCCGCTCTACGGCCGGATGTGGGTCTTTGAGATCTGGAGTTCAGAGTCGTTCGCCGCCGCGAACTTCAGTGCCCAGCCAACGATGATTCTCATTGGGGGAATCGTCATCGATGTCTTGCTCGTGACATTGTTCGCGATGTTGACCAGGGCCAATCGACGCGCGAACGCACTTGCCGACGCGGCGACGAAGGAACTCACGGAACGCAACGCCGAGCTTGAGCAGTTTGTCTACTCCGCATCGCACGATCTCAAGTCGCCACTGTTGACGATCCAAGGCTTCATCGGATTCTTGAGTGAAGACATAGTCGCCGGCGACTTTGATCGCGCAGAAGAATTCACCGAACGCATCGCTGCCGGTGCGACGCGGATGCACCGAAGCATCGAAGATCTGTTGGAACTGAGCCGCGTCGGGCGCGTCAACGAAAGCAATCGACTGATCGACGCCTCGTCATTGGCGCGGGACATCGTCGAAGAACTCAGCCCTCTGATTGCCGACGCTCGCGCGGTTGTCCACGTCGACCCCGATATCCCCACCATCACCGGTGATCTTCATCGAGTGCGACAGGTTCTTGAGAACCTCATCAACAACGCCCTCAAGTACGGTCGCCCGACGGAAGGTCTTCCGCAGATCAACATTGGCGGCGCGGCCGACGGGGACTCCGTTCAACTCTTCGTCGAAGACAACGGTCCGGGTGTCGATCCAGCCTACCGCGACCGAATATTCGAGCTCTTCACTCGGGTGAAACAAAGCGGCGATGGAACAGGCGTGGGTCTGGCCATCGTCAAACGCGTGGCGGAAGTTCACGGCGGGAGGGCATGGACGGAACCTGCTCCCGGCGGCGGGGCACGGTTCATCGTGTCGTTCCCCAAGTCGAACTGAGCCCTGCCTGATGGAATCCTGCCCGATGAAGTCGGGCCGGGGCGAGATCGACCGGCGCATCGGACCGTCGAACTGTCCTCCCGATCGATCTGCAGCGCGTCCATCACAAACCGGTCCACACAAGCGAACTCATGGCTGGCCGAGGCGCCGCGCTCTGTCTACCCTCGGCTGGCCGGCGATGGGTGCCCGGCCACGGCAAGGAGCCCCGTGATGCGCGAAACAGCGGAAGAACGCCGCGAACAGCTCAGAAGTATTGGCATCAGCCTGGGGGTGGCGTTCGTGGTCGCATCCGTCTTTCTGGTCACCGCCGGCTGGGTTCTGACTCGCGGCAACGACCGCGGCGCGAACGCGTCGGGCGTCACGGCCGACATGCTGGACGCTCCCCCGCCGCTGTTTGCCGCAGCGATTGAGGACGACGCTTCCGAGGTCACCCGGTTGCTTGCCGCCGGCGACGACCCCAATACCACCGTGGATTTCAGCCGCGGAACACCCCAGGGAGGAACGGCTCTCTTCGCGGCGGCGATCGCCGGGAGCCCAACCGCCGCTCGCGCCCTGATCGATGGCGGTGCCGCGGTCGATGCTCGCTTGCCAGGAGGTCGTTCAGCACTCTGTTTTGCCACAACGTCAGTCATCCCGGTTTTGATTGAAGCAGGAGCGAACCCCAACGCGCCCGACGATGATGGCATGACCGCCCTCTTTCCTCAGGGTTCTCGGGCGATGCAAACCCGCGACGCGCGCGCGTTCGCCCTGCTGGTGGAACTCGGCGCGGATCCCGACCACCGCGATGGCCGAGGGCGCACGGTGCAGTCATTCCTGGTGGGTTCGGGCGAATGGACCGCGGCCGAGGTCCGCGACGTCCTGGGACTCGATGCCCCGGACGACGTCACCGACTGATTTGATACCCGGCGGCTTGTAACGCGTCGATCGCATCGTCGAGTCGGTCGCCGCGGACCAGGATCCAGTCGGTATCAAACGTGGACAACGCAAGGATCGACACGCCCGCCCGGGCCAAGACTTCGGCCAAGCCAGAGAGAATCCCGATCAGCGAAAAATCGAGCTGGCCGGTGATGGTGATCGCCTGGAAGTCCCGCTCGGCCGGCTGCACATGCGGTGGCACCGCCCCGCTCACGACGGTGAGTTCCTCTGACGTTCGGATGATCGCGTGAATCGGCGCGGCGCTCGCTCCCGGAGCCGCGGGATCGGCCCAGTCCGGCAACGGTGCCGACGGATCAAGTCGCGCCACGATGAGTTCGCCCGGCACGACCCGAAGCTGCATGCGATTGCGATCGAAGCTGGATGAAGTCGGGGCGTCCATGCGATCTGAGCTCCTTCAGGGGTGGGGGCGCGATCCAGTGCGCGGGCAAGAAGTCAAGGGCGAAGGCGAGCGACGGCCGCCGCGTGGTTCGCGCGGAAGAAGCCGCGCGGAGCGCCCAAAGCGCCGCCGAGGGAGCATCGCCGCAGATCAGTCCAGACGCCACTCGAGCAGTTGAATCGTTCCGGGAGCGGCGGCGAGAAGCCCCAGACGCCGGCCACTGGAATCTCGCACCCGCACCACCACCCGGGCCGGCCGGCCGACGCGCCAGGCCGGACCACCGGACGCGGTGAACGCATCCACAGGGCCCGGCGGCAAGCCGTCGGCGCCCGTCCAGACGAGCGGCCCGCTGAAAACCCAGAAGCGATCGATGCGCCAATCCGGGCGGTCACGAGCGATGCTGCCAACGCGTTCGCCGAGACCATCGACGGCCACGATGCGAAACTCCGTCCGCAGCGGTCGGCCCGGCTGACCGTTGACCGGCGTTGGACCGCTGATGACTCGAGCGTCCAGACGAACGGTACGGCGGCCGAGAACGAGGGATGCAGGGGCGTCGGCCAACTCCGCCGGCGTGGTCGGAATGCCGCCAGGGAGGCTGGCGGATGCGTTCGCCGGCGGGTTGGCGGACGGGTTGGCGGTCGCATGGCCAGAGGCATCGGCATTGGGCGCGGCATCTCGAACGGGGGTCGTTCTGGCCGGGGACGAAGCACCCGACGCCGATGCCGCGGCGGCCGATGTTCCGGCCGCCGCGTGGCATCCGGCGAGACCGGAGACCGCCGCGACCAGAACCAGATGCACGATCGCCGGCACCGCGCTTCGGCCGGCCGCGGTGCGGGCGTCCAACGCGGGGGCGGTGGCGACGGCGGAAACGCTCGTCGGCACCGTCATTCCTGCGACCGATCGACGCACCGGACTCGGAAAACACGCGGACCGACGACCAAACCGCGCCCCTGACTGACAGCCCGGCTGACGGCCCGAACAGCTCGCGTTGCGACAAAATTGCGGAGTTGCCATGCGTGCACAGTCGCGGATCTGACGGCAACGTCAAGACCCACTCGCCGATTCCACCGTGTGGACCAATGCATGCGGCCGACGCCAGGCGGCCATCTCGCCCAACACCCGGCTGAATGCCGAGTACCGAACGATCGTCCCAGGCGGCGACGGGCGGAAAGGTCCGCTCCATCCTGAAGGTTGAATCTTCAGACTGACCTCCCGCACGTTCGGCACCGCCCCGTCGACACGGGCAGCACGGGCAGCACGGGCAGCACGGATTGCAGGTCCTACGCGTCCGCCCCACCCCGATCGGCGGCGACAATCTGCCCGAGCACGTCTTGGGTGAGCCGACCAGGGTGCCCCTGCCAGCGGACGACGCCGTCACGGCTCATCACGATGCAGTGCGGAATCCCTCGCACTTGGACCGCACGCTGCATTCGGGCCTGCGGATCCAGGGCGAGGGAGTAGTCGAAGCGCGAAACGGGGCGACGGATCGCCTGAATCCCAGCCTCGAACTGCGGCGCAGCCTCATTGCTGAGCCCAATCACCGTGACATCATCCGGAAAGGCCATCGCCAGTTCGTTCATATGGGGGATGGCTTGGACGCACGGCCCGCACCACGTCGCCCAAAAGTCGATCACGATCACCCGATCGTCCAGATCCGGGACGTCGGTGATCCACTGGGCGACCTCGACGTCCGGCCCGCGTTGGCCACGAAGGTCCTTCGCTCCGCCAACCCGCCCCGACCATTCGGGATAGCCCCGGGCCACTTCCGCCGCCGGCAGGTCCGACGGAGCCGGCATCGGAATCCGCGAACGGATCATCGGCCAAACGAGCATGACCAGCGCGACGCCCAGCGCAAGCCACGCAATCGCCCCGCCGCGAGGACGAGCGAGTTCTTGTCGAGGATCGGATGCAGCAGGGTCAGGCGTGGTCATGGTGCGTGCTCTCGGACGTGCGGCGTGGCGTGGCGTGGAAGGTCGTGGCGGGTCGCAGGTTTCGGGATCCAGGCCTGGCTTCCGGCGTTCGACTGACCGGCTCGACTGACCGGCTCAGCCGCGAAGCGTCGGCCGAGATGTTCGACGACAGGTTTCGGCCAACGGAATGAAGACCAGGGAGTCCGGATCATGGCGTCCGGACCACGGAATCCGGACTGCGGCATCCTGGTATCGGGATTCCGGTCCCGGAGTTTCCGCCGCAGCCGGACGGTGAAACGAGGAATGGTCCGCCCGCGGTCTCTCCGGAGCCAACGCCCGCGACATCAAGCGTATTCCCGACCGGGGACTATCGACCATTTCGCCCTCCGGGTACCCTCCCCGATTCGCCCCTCCCAAGGCCCATCGCCCATTCGACCACCCGTGACCGCTCCGCCGGCCGCGGCTGGTCTCGGTTCCTCATCCTGTGTCCACGCCCAACGAACCATCTGAGTCCGACGCCACGCGTCCCCGCGGTTCCGCCGTCCGGCCCCGAGCCGCCGGTCGCCGGGTGGCCGGTGCGCCGCTGTCGCCCGGCAGCGCCCATCCCATCGTGGAGGTCTGGTCACAGGCCTGGCCGACGGTCCTGACCATGACGAGCTTCACGGTCATGCAGTTCTCGGACAAGCTCATGGTCGGCCAGGTCGGCTACGTCGAACTCGCGGCCCAGGGCAACGGCGGGATCTGGGCGTTCACGCCCATCGCCACGATCATTGGTTTCTTGACCGTCGTCAACACATTCGTCAGCCAGAACCTTGGCGCGGGCAAGCCCGAGCGCGGCCCGGCGTACGCATGGAACGGACTGTGGTTGGCCATCGCGTGCTGGCTGGTGTTCTTGCTGCCGTTCAGTTTCGCGATCCCGATGCTCTTCGAGTGGACAGTCCAGTTCCAGAAGGTTGACGATCCCGCGCGACTCGTCGCGTTGCAGACGCAATACGCCCAGATCTTGTTGTGGGGCGCGGCCATCACGCTCGCGGGACGGGCGATGCACAACTACTTCTTTGGACTGCACCGGCCGCGGGTCATCACGATCAGTGCGATCGTCGGCAACCTTGCCAACGTACTGGCCAACTACGTCTTGATCTTCGGCGAAGACGGGATCCCGGCCTACGGGTTGCCGGGGATTCCAGGCGTGCCCGCCCTGGGATTGGCCGGGGCGGCGATCGGTACGTTGATCGGCACCGCCGTCGAAGTATCCATTCCGATGGCGATCTTCTTGGGCCCGGCCATGAACCGTGAACTCAAGACGCGGGCGGCCTGGCGCCCGGATCAATCAGCCATCCGCGACCTGCTGCGCGTCGGCTGGCCGGCGGCCATGCAATACGGCAACGAGATCATCTGTTGGTCGATCTTCATGACCACGCTCGTGGGATACTTCGGCGAACAACACATGTCCGCCGGCTGGATCGCCCTGCAATACATGCATCTTTCGTTCATGCCGGCGGTGGGTTTTTCGACGGCGGTCAACTCGATCGTCGGCCGGTACATCGGGGCGGGCCAGCCGGACATTGCCCACGCCCGCGCCCGTCTGGGCATGACGATGGCCTTGGTTTACATGACGCTGTGCGCGGTCTTCTTCGTCGCCTTTCGTCACAGCCTCATCGCCCTGTTCATCGGCGGTGATGTCGAACCGGCGGTCCGCGAGGAGATCATTGCCATCGGCGGACGGTTGCTTATCTGCGCGGCAGTCTTCCAGGTCTTTGACGCCGTCGGCATCGTGTACACCGGTGCGCTCCGCGGGGCCGGCGACACGATCGTGCCGGGCATTTTGACGGCCGTGTTCAGCTGGGTCTTCATCGTTGGCGGCGGGCTGGCGATGATCCGCTGGTTCAGCGAACTGGAGTCGGTCGGACCGTGGATCGGCGCGTCGGCGTTCATCATCGTCTTTGGCATCACCATGGCCTGGCGTTTCGAGCGCGGGCGTTGGCGATCGATCGAACTGGTCAACAAGGACGGCGACGCGGCGGCGGGCTGACGGGCTGGCGGGCTGGCGGACTTGCGGACCAACGCACTGACCGGCGAACTCGCGGCCAACGACTCACCGTCGCGCTCGATGAAACGCTATGCGTGCGCGCCGCGGTAGGCCGACCAGGCAGCGAGCAATTCCGCTTCTTCGGCGTCGGTCAGACCGGCCCGGCGCTCGGCCGGAGGCGTGCGCGTGCGTTCGTACGCCAGTGCCGACTGCATGGTTTCGAGAGCCGGACGCAGCGTCAATCCCGCGGCGCGGGCGGCGGCGCCCGGCCGGGCGCACAGTCCAGCGGATTCCGGCATCGGAACCCACAGCGGAAGCGACTTGGGGCCCATCCACGGACGAACGCCCTGCTCGATCAGCCATGCGGGATCGACCCAGGTGATCGGACCGTCGAACTCGGCGACGCGCTGGGCGACGCGGATGCGATCCTCAAAGCGCATGATCTCGCCAACGGCATCAAAGGTCCCGGCGGTGCCGTTGACGGCCGAACGCACGACCCACTCGGCCAGATCATGTACGTCGATGACTTGCGTGGAAATGTCTCGAACGTCGGGCACCAGTACCGCGCGGCCGGTGTGGGCGGCACGGTCGAAGCGCATCGGCCAGTAGCCGAGTCGGTCGTAGTCGTCGCCGTCGCCCCCGATGAGTCCAGCCCGGAGCAGCATCGCGCGGTCCGCGCCGACGCCACGGCGCACGTGCTCCTCGGCCGCGACCTTGGCTTGGCCGTAGAACTCGAGCGACTCCATCACGTCCGACGGATGGGCGGGCAACAGTGCCGCGGATTCGTCGGCCCCGAGCGCGTCACGCGATTCGTACACGCTGATCGAGGACACAAAGATGTACGTTCCGCAGCGGTCGGCCAATGCGGCCACCGCCCTTCGAACATGACCCGGCTGGCGGGCGACGTCGAAGACCGCATCCCAGTCCTCTTGGGCGACGTCGTCGTAGGCATCATCCCGGTCGCGATCGGCCCGGACGAATCGCGTTCCGTCCGGAGGCGTGGTCGTCGAACCCCGGGCCAGGCAGGTCACGTGATGTCCCTGGGCATGGGCGATGCGGGCAACGAGCTGGCCGAGCCAGACCGTGCCTCCGAGGACGAGCAATCGCATGGGACCGGCCTCCGTTGGGGTCATGGGCGTGCGGGTGGCGGACGGGCTGAGCCGCCCAAGCGGGCGGACGGGTCGGGTGCTGGACCGGTGCCGGACGGCGGAGCGAGGGCAATCCGGTCGGTGCCAGTGCCAGTGCCAGTGCGGGTGCCAGCTCCGATTCCGGTTCTGGTTTCGGTTGCGATCCGGTCCCGACGCCGGTAGCCGGTAGCCGGTAGCCGTCGGGGCGGCCGTCCGGACGTCGAATCGACCGGCCCGCGTCCTTGCTTGAACCGGCGTGTCGGCCGAGAGATTCCGGTCGAGTGGGCGATCGGGGCACGAAACAGCATCCGCCATTCCGTAGCATGGGCGGCACGAAGGCCGCACATCGTCCTGGCAAGGGCCATTGGCCTTCACATCGCCACACCCCGGGAGCGAATCGATGCCGAACCAGTGGCCACTCCTCGTGATCGCCGCGGCCGACCCCGGCAACGCCGTCGCCGAAAAGCTCGGCATGCTTGTCGGGTTCGTGCTCGTCTTCGGCATCTTGGGGCTTGCGGCGTGGCGACGGCACCGGTCCCAGAAGTCCAAGGGCGGCGGCTGAAACGCCGCCCGCGCCCGCGACCACCGCGGCACAGACGGCGACCGGCCAGACTGCGCCCGCTGATCCGCCGCCGGCTCCTGTTCGCTGTCTGTCTGGGGTGGCGGTCATTCGGACGCGCCGGGGCCTATACTGCTCGGTTCGACAGTCAACAACCTACTCCCACCTGGAAAACTGCACGTGTCCAGCAAGCTTGACATGGTCATTGGTGGCGGCAGCGGCGAGTCCGCCGTCCGCGATCCCAATGCCGCCCGCGAAGCCTTCGTCGCCGCCCGCACGGCCGAAGACGAGGGTGATCGCTACATCGCCATTGAGCAGTACCGCCGGGCCGCCCGTCTCGACGACGGCAACCCCGAGTACGCGTTCCGCTTGGCCTACCAACTCGACCTCGTCGGCGAAGAAGACGAAGCGCTGAGCATCTACGAGCATCTCGTCGATGGCCCGCGTCCGTACGTCAACGCCCTGATCAACATCTCGGTGATCTACGAGGACCGCGGCGACATCCAGAAGGCGGAGAAGTGCCTGCGGCAGGTGCTCGATACCGACCCGAATCATCCGCGGGCCCGGCTGTACTTCAAGGACGTCGAGGCGTCCAAGGACATGTACTACGACGAGGAGCAGGCCCGCGATCAAGCGCGGCAGAACGCCCTCCTCGACACGCCGGTGACCGACTTCGAGTTGAGCGTCCGCGCCCGAAACTGCCTCCGCAAGATGCAGATTCGCACGCTCGGTGACCTGCTGAAGATCACCGAAGCCGAACTCTTGAGCTACAAGAACTTCGGCGAGACGTCGCTGGTCGAAATCAAGCAGATGCTCCATTCCAAGGGACTGCGGCTCGGCCAGGGCAGCGAAGGCCAGTACGGCCGTGTCCGCAAGGAGATCTACGAAGGACTCAAGGGCAAGGCTTCCGAGGCCGTGCTCAACAAGCCCATCAGCGTGCTCGACCTTTCGGTCCGGGCCCGCAAGGCGCTCAACATCCTTGGCGTGCAGACCATTGGCGATCTCGCCACCCGCACCGAAGCCGAGCTGATGGGTGTCAAGAACTTCGGCCAGACGTCCCTCGACGAAATTCGCCGCAAGCTCCAGGACCACAATCTGGACCTGCGGAAGCTCGAATAGTCGATTCGGCCTTGGCCATCCGATGAACGCCACGAGGGGCGCCGGTCACCACCGGCGTCCCTTTTTCGTGGCGATTTCGGCGGGCGTGATGCCTCGGGCGATGCGACAATCCGCCGACCCTCCATGCACTTCGACGGACCCCCACTTGATCGCCGGACACTGCTCGGGTTGCTCGCGATGAGCAGCCTCGGGGGATGCTGCGGGCGCTTGGATCCGTTGACGCCCAGCGACGATGACGCCGGGTCCGGCCCAGGTGACGCGCGCGATGGCGATGGGGCCGGCGGCGCACCGGCCGATCCGCTCCCTCCCTTCGGCTTGGCTCCCCTTCCGGCGACCGCGCCGACGGTGCGGGTCCGCATCGCCCGCCATGACGACGACGACACGGCGCTCGAATTCGGCCGCGCCGGCGAGACGTTGACCCTCGCCACCGCCTCCGGGGGTGCCGAGGTTCGCGTCCCGGGCCCCGTTCGCATCGACGTTGCGCCGCGCACGTGGAACTGGAGCGTGGCCGACGCTTCGGATCGCGGCGCCCTGCCGCGCGACGACGACGACCTCACCATCGCGTCGGCCACCGAGCTCGTCCTGCACTCGGGCGGCGAGTGGCCCGGGCGCATTCATCTTTCGTCGCCCCCAGGTGATCCGGCTGACCCCGCTGATCCGGCGCAGACGACGCCGCGGACGAGTCGCATCGACGTGGTCGTCCACGCCGACATCGAGCGCTACGTCGCCGGCGTGATCGCGCGAGAGCTTCCACTGTCCTGGCGGCCCGGCATCTTCGCGGCGTTGTCAGTCTGCGCCCGCAGCTTCGCGACCTACGAAGCATGGTCCCGACGCACCCGGCGCTGGGACGTCGAGTCCGACGAGCGCTCGCAGGTGTTCGGCGGTCGCACGCTCGCGCCCGTGGCGACCGACGCGGTGGCCGCGACCACCGGCATGGTGCTGACCTACGCCGATGGCATTCTCCCGGCGTATTTTTCGAGCGCGTGCGGCGGACTCGGCCAACCCGGTTCCGTCGCCATCGGCCCCCATCCGGTGAACGCGATTCCGCCGCTGGCCGGGCACGCCTTGGGTTTGGACGCCTGCTGCAGCGGGTCACCCCGTGCTCGATGGACGGCCGAGCGATCCAGCGAGCGGCTTGGCAATCAACTTCGGGCCTTCGGCCGCCGGAATCGAGGTTCCGAGTTGGCGGACCTCGGTCGCATTCGCGCGATCTCCCCGAACCGCACGGCCGAAACCGGGCGACCGGTGGCCTATCGCATCGATCACGTCGGCGGCGAACCCGTTGTGGTGCCGGCTCCGTCGCTCCGACGCGCACTCCAATCGGGCCGACGATCGGGCGAGTCGGCGGTCTGGTCGTCGCTCTTGGACGTCGACATCGATCCCGGGAGCGGACGGGCGACGATCCAGGGGCGCGGATGGGGACACGGGTGCGGCCTGTGCCAGTACGGCGGGCAGGCGATGGCTCGTCGCGGCGTGGATTGGACGGAGATCCTCAGCGTGTACTACCCGGGTGCAACGATCCAGCGCGGCTGGGCCACGGCCGATGCGCCGCCTCCCTCAACGATCGGTTGACGGGCGGCGGGCAGCGGGCAGCGGTCCCGCAGCAGACTCCCGCGCCCCGGCCAACGACTCCGGGCCATGGGCCATGACGAGGCCATGGGCCATGGGATACTGGCACCCGGACATCCGCGACCGGCGACCGGCCTCCGGCCAGCCACTCACTCGATCCCGGCGAACCGATCCAACTGCTGCGCCAGGATGCCGGCGTCACGGCCGCGGCCGGAGGCGTTGAGTATCGTCTGATGGACGCGCCCGATCCGGTACCAGTTCGATTGCGTGCTGAAGTCGCTCGAAACGCGGCCGCGCGGCTTGCGAGCCGCCTTGAAGGCCCGAGTGGTCAGCGCGACGGCCGAGTTCGCATCGCCGTGGACCCGGTGCAGTGAGATCGCTTCGTTGAGGGCTTGGATCGCGAACGGACCATCGTTCGCGTAGCGCACCGCGGTGTCGGCGAAGAAGTCCAGTGCCCGTTCCGGATCGCGCTGGGTCCACAATCCACCTTGGGTTCGGCGAATCTCTGCCTCCAGGTCCTTGCGGCCACGAATCTGGTCGAACACGCCATCCCAGATCTCGGTCTGCTGCTGGGGGTCGGCGAACGAAGCGACCATCGGGCTGACGATGTCGAGGTAGAGATCTGGCCATTCTCGTCCACAAAGGCGACTGACCGCCTCGGCCCACACGCGCTTCTGATCCAGACTCAAGGCGTTGTTGCGGGCGAGATCCTGCACCAATTCCCATGCTTGCAGCCGAGTCGCACAGCGTTCGAGTGACGCGCGAATCACATCGAGCTGCGATTCGACGGTGGCCAGGCGGGGAGCGCTCAACGCCCCGTTCGCTGCATTCGTTGCGGGGGTCTCGGTTTCCGGCGCGTCGTCGGACGTGCGTTCTTCGTCAGACTGACGATCGGACGATTCGCCAGCGGAGTTGTCGGATTCACGTTCGGCGGTCGCTCCGTCGGTGTCGGTGTCGGTGTCGGCGTCGGTGTCGGCGTCGGTGTCGGCAGGCGACCCGTCGACGGTCGGCGGCCACGCGATCTTCTTCGGGGCCGTCGGCGGCACGGCCGCTCCGGGACGACGACGCGGAGTCGCCGCAGCTCGCGGGACGCCGGTGCGGACTTCGTTCAACCGCTCGGCGGCGTCCACCAGCGCGGTCGAGATCTGACGATCCATGACCGAGACCTTGCCCGTCGAAACCGTGGTGGCAAGGTAGCTGTCGGGAACCTGCCGCCGCGTTTGCGGATCGAGAATCGACCCACGCACGCCTTGGTACTCCTCGTACCGACCGGCATCGAAGTTCCACGACGGACCGCCGCGGCCATTTTCCACGAAACCGACCCACGCATGCGAAACCGAACCGGATCGACCGGTGACGTAGGTCGCGGGAATGCCGCGCGACTTCGCCACACCCATCGCGTAGTAGGCCTGGTCAGCGCAGACGCCGCCGAACTGCCGAATGTTCGGGAGGGTGAAGCCGTTCTGCGTCACCCGCTTGGTTCGGCCCGCGCGGAAGTGCTCGGTGTCGTAGCTGATCTCGAAGAACCACTTGCCGACGTCGGTCCGCCGCTGGTACTCGCGGTTGGCCCAGACCAAATCGTCGAGCGAATCGGTCGTGTCCACGACGTGCATCAGCAATTCCGCGGGGAGATCCCGCAGGCCGTACGTCATCGATCGCTCGTTGGCGACGAAGAATCCGAGGATGGCCTGCGGATCGGCGGAGGATGTCCGGTTCTCATTGATGCGCCGCGTCATCGGCTCGTCGTGCACCACACAGATGGCCGCGGTGAGCTCGGGATACCGTTCGAGGCGCGAACCAGCGCCGCGTGCGAGCCCGGCCAAGACCTCGATCACCTTGCGGGGGTCATCGAAACGTGGGTCCCAGGCGAACGCCAGGGCGGCGGCAACCTTGGGGGTGCCGGCCAAGAACTCCATCATCGGCCCGCGGTCTGCTGGCTCAAGCGATTCGGCGAGCATGACCAGCCGACGGGTCAAGGCGACGTCGCGAAACAGCCGTCCGTCGGCGGCGTCGGCCCAAGCGACGACGCGATCAAAGAGGGCATCGACGGTGGTCCGCGCTTCGGCCACATCCCCACCGGCGGCAATGCCGTCGACGATGGCTGTCAGCTCGGTGCGGATACCAGCGGCGAAACTGCCAGTCGCATCCGCCGGAGCATCTGCATTCCGCCCTCGACGGCGTTGGCGCTCTCGACGAGTCTGGGCTGCTTCCGCCGCGCCGGCAGTCTCACTTCCGCCGGCGAGACCAGACATCTCGGCCGAGTTGGGCGAGGGTTCGGCGGACGCAGACGCGGTGGCGAACGCGAAACCACTCGCCGCGGTCAGCAAGACGGCGGAGAGGACAGGACGGATGCGGATCGACATGGGCGGGGGACTCCGGTGCACTGGCGCGCCGGTCCCGGACGTGGGGCCCCCGGCGCTGCGGTTCATGCTAGGTCCAGTCCAGCGGCTCGGCGCACTGGCCGAAGCCGCCCATTTCGCCATTCGCTTCGTCGCCGGGACGCGCAGTGGCCAGCGAATCAGCCTCTGATCCGAAGCCTTGGGAGCAGCGGGCGCGGCGAATCGGGCCGATTCTCGATCCGCCGGGCGGAACCGAGCCGAATTGCGGAACCAATCCGCCAAGCCAAACCGCCACGCCACATCGCCGCCACATCGCCCGCCGGGACGGGCGGCAGCGGCGATGACCGCCGCGCGGTGATCCCGACGCTCAAAGACTGTGCTTTGTTTGGGTGGCGTGCTCGCCGAACTGTCTCAGCCCATCGCCCGCCCGGTCCCCGACGCAGTGCATCATCCGTCCCCGCGCGAAGCTGGCCCACGCATCGCCCAGACCCCCCACCAACTCAACCGTTGCCACCGCCGTTCGGGCCCGCCTCCGGCCCATCCGGATCGGTTTCGTCCGTCTCGCCGGCCGCATCGTCATCTGCGTCATCGGCATCGTCCGCTTCGGACCCGTCGGACCCGTCGTCTTCCTCTTCACCGAGGTGGACGACGTCCGTCTCCAGATCCTTCACGAACTCGGGCTCGATGCCCCACGCCCGGGCCGTGTCGATCGCGGACTGCGGTGAGGCCGCCGAAAATTCCCCGGCGAACGGCCAGCCGTCGCCCACTCGTCGTCCGGTGACCAGATATGCACCCATGGAATCCCCTCCATCTCGGCACCCGCGTGCCTTCACGTCCAACCGGTCAGTCGCGCGACGGTTGAGGTACCGCCTTTCGTTGCCAATTGGATCGCCGAAGAGGACGCTACCTGAGGATCGGCCCGGTTCACCGAGGTGACCGCCAAAACGCATTCACCTCGTCGCTGTCGTCTTACCCAGCATCCCGAGTGTCACGGCTGCATCCCAGATCCCCACGGTTATCGGCGAGGCGCGGAAATCGACGCGCGCCGCTGCGCACGGGCACGCATCAGGCCCGCCTGAAGTGAAGCGGCCGAACGGCCGATATCCCGGTGGGTCCGACGATCCGCCCGCTCCGGCGCGTCCCGGCTCCGCCCACCTTCAAGGATGCCTGCGCCGTGGTCGACGTGTCGATCATCATCGTGAACTGGAATACGCGCGAGTTGCTGCGCGCGTGTCTCGCCTCATGTCCGGACGCGATGCGTCGTCGGGCCGACGGCTCCGGCTCCAGCTCCAACTCCAACTCCAGCTCGAGCTCCAGCTCTGGCTCCGGCTCCGGCGTTGACTCGGGCTCGGGCTCGGACGCAGGCTTGGGCTCCGGCCAGCGCGCCAACCGCCATGGCGCAGGCGATCCAACGTGTCCCGTTGAAGCCCGCGGCCCCGGCGACGACCCTGGCCGCCACCTCCGCCGTGACCTCGGCCACGCCCCCGGCAACGACCTCGGCTTCGACCCCAGCGACCCCAGCGACCCCAGCGATCCGGTACGCGGCGAGATCGTCGTCATCGACAATGCGTCTTCCGACGGATCGGCGGAGATGGTCGCTCGGGATTTCCCTGGGGTTCGACTCATCCGCAATCAGGAGAACCGGGGCTTCGCGGCGGCCAACAACCAAGGCCTGGCGGTGGCCAGCGGTCGGTACGCGCTGCTCCTGAACTCGGATACCGAGGTCCTGGAGGACGCCATCGAACGGAGCGTCGCCTGGGCTGATGCCCACGACGACGTGGCCGTGATGGGCTGCCGGGTCCTGAATCCCGACCGCACCATGCAGCCGACCTGTTTTCGCGATCCGGGGCTGGTGGACCTGACCCTCATCGCCGCCGGCTTGCACCACGCCGCGCGACCCGTGTGGCTGGCCCGCTTGGCCGGACGCCAAGTGATGCGGGACTGGGATCGCACCGACGAACGGGATGTGGACGTGGTGACCGGTTGCTACATGCTGGTGCGCCGAACCGCGATCGACCGCGTCGGAATGCTCGACGAAGGCTTCTTCTTTTACGGCGAAGAGGCCGATTGGTGCCGGCGATTCCGCGACGCCGGCTATGGCGTGCGATTCGCCCCCGTCGGCGAGATCATTCATCTCGGCGGCGCCAGTACGCTGCGCATCGCCGGCGAACGCGGCGTGATGCTCGGCCGAGCGATCACCCGCCTGATCGGCAAGCATCGCGGCCCAATCGTCGCGATCGCGGCATGGACGATCCTTCTGGCGAGCCACATTTGGCGAGCCGTGGCCCTCGGCGTCGCCGGAACGTGCACGCTGGACCGCACTCGACTCAGCCGGGCGCGAGTCGCCGCGTCCACCGCACTGCGGTTCACTTCCGCGTGGCCCAAGCTCACATGAGTGGGCCCGCGCCGCTTGCTCCCGCCCCGCCGTCGTCGTCGCCGTCGTCGCCGTCATCGCCGCGAGCTCGGCCGATTGGGGCCCGCGCCCGCCGCTCGCTGCGCTGGCAACTCGCCGGACGCGGCAGTGAACAGTGCATCCGACTCGGCGCGAATCTGGTGCTTGCACGCCTGCTGGCGCCGGAAGACTTCGGCCTGATGGGCATGGCGGCCAGCGGATTGGCATTCGCCGAAGCCGCATCCCACGTTGGCACCGAACAAGCAGTCATCGCCGATCGGCGTGGCCGGCGCCCGCGCTACATCGCCACGGCCTACGCCATGTCGCTGCTGCGCGGCCTGCTGCTCGCCGCCGCCTTGCTGTGGCTGGCCGGACCACTGTCCCGTTGGTACGGACAGCCCGACGCCGTTGGCATCTTCCTCCTGATCGCCGTGCAGCCGCTGCTGTTGGCCCTTGGCCACCCCGGCGCTCAGGTCCCGCTCCGCGGGCTGCGATTCGGCCGCTGGACGGGTGCCCGCACGCTGGCCGTGGCCGCCGGGACGGCCGGGACAATCGTCCTGGCGATCGCGACCCGCAGCGTTTGGGCCCTCGTCGTCGGGCAACTCATGACGACCGCGTTGGTCTCCATCGGCAGCCACATCGTGACGCCGCGGACAAGCTGGGTCCGGCCGCGCATCCATCGCCGCCACGTTGGGTCGATCGTCCGCTTTTCCGCCGGTGCCGTCGGGACCCCGCTGCTCATCATGCTGATCATCCAGGCGCCGCCGATGATCGTGGGCCCGGTACTGGGACCAGCGATTCTCGGCGTCTACCTGCTGCACCGCCGGCTGGCCGAAATCGCCCCTCAACTGGCCATCAGTGCCGCCGGCTCGGTGCTGGTGCCGGTGTACGCCGCCCTCCGCGACGATCCGGCGCGCGCGGCACGCACCTGGCGTCGCACCGTCCAGATCGCTGGTCTCCTGGCCAGCATCAGCGTCGCCGGCCTCGCCTGGCTCGGCGGCGACCTGCCGGCGGTCGTCCTCGGCGAACCCTATCGCGGCAGCCCGGGACTCCTCGGGTTGCTCGCCCTGGCCGGTGGGTTGGCCGCCGTCCTGGGGGTTGTTGGACCCCTGTTCTGGGGAGTCGGGCGACCGCAGCTCGATCGCCGCGTGCAGTGCATCCGCACCGCCGTGACGTTTCTGGCTGGGCTGCCGCTGCTGATGCAGTTCGGACCGAGCGGATTCGCCGCCGCCACCGCCGCCGCCGCCGGATTGGCCCTGCTCTATGGACTGCACTTGGCCGCCCCGATCGTTGACGTTTCCGTGGGCGGCTCGTTGCGCGCGCTCGGCCCGGGCATCGCTGCCGGAGTCTGCTTGGCCAGCGTCGGCGTCGCCATTGATCTCATGCTGCACCCTGCGCCAATTGTGCGCGTTGTGATCGCCGGGACCGTGGCGGGCACTGGAGCGGCCATCTGGATGGCCCGATATCTCAGAACCGATGCCGACCGGCCTCCCACGCCGATGATCAAGCCAGTGACCTAAGTCCACGGTTCATCCCGCGCGGTCCAGACGCGGCGCACCGCCGCCCATCCCGGCGAACGACCGACGTCAAAGTCCCGCGTTGACACCCCACGCCAACCCCCCCGCGCTGACGACCCACGCCGATACCCCCACCATGCCTCCCGACACCACCCATCCATCCGCCGACCGGAACCCCGCTTCGGACGAAGCTCAGACCGCGGTCCCCGGTACGCCCGCGACTTCGGCCGCGCCCTCGACTTCGATCTCGGCTTCGGCTTCGGCTTCGGCCGCGCCCGTGACTTCGGCTTCGGCTCCGGCTTCGCCCTCGACTTCGGCGACCGTGTCCGCTGTCGCCGTCGCCCCTCCCTTCGCTGCCCCTGCCGCCCCCCGCGACTCCCTCCCGCCCGCGTTCCTCTACGCCGCGATCGCTCGATGCGACCGCTCCGAGCTGGAGCCCGTCCTGCGGGCGACGCCCGTTCCCCGAACAGTGCTCGCTCTGGGGCCGGCGGCGCCGGAAATGGCCCGCGCCTTGCGCGTCGCGGGCATCGCGACAACCACGTTGGCCCGTGATCCGGATCGAGAGCCCGACATCATCGCCCCCATCGACTCCATTCCCGCCGAGCCCGGCCAGTGGGACATCGCCGTATGCGGACCTGGCTTCGAACGCTTGGCCCTGGATCGATTCGCTCCCGCTTTGCGCGAACTGCACCGCGTCGTCGGACGCTCACTGGTCTTGAGTTTGCCCGAACGCTCGAGCCCAACGTGGCTGCCGGCGATCCTCAGCCGACGCCCAGTTGCACAGCCCACGACCACACGTTGGATGCTCGGTGAACGATCCACGCCCTTGCACGCGGTCACCGCGATCATGGAAGTTGCCGGCTGGCGCGTCGAAGATACGTGGACCATCAAAGCAACTGATCGCTCCGCGCCACGTCGCGGCTTTGTCTTGCATCGCGTCCCGGAGGCGGCCTGATGTGTGGATTCGCCGGGATCTGGTGGGGCGGCGGACAGCCTCCGATCGCCGCCGATGCGATCGCCGGTCGCATGGTGCAATCGATTGCGCACCGCGGACCGGATGCCGAGTCGTGGATTCGTTCCACCCGCGGCGTGGTCGGGTTTCGTCGTCTTTCGATCATCGATGTCCACCAAGGACACCAACCTGTCCGAAGCGCCGACGGCATGGTGGAGGTCGTCTTCAATGGCGAAATCTACAACCACCACGAACTGCGCCGTCCGCTCGAACGCGATGGTGTTCGATTCGCCAGCGGCAGCGACGCCGAGATCATTCCTCACTTGTACCGTAGGCACGGTGACGGTTTCATCCATCGACTCGAAGGCATGTTCTCGATCTGCCTCGTCGACCATGGGCGCGGCCGGATCATGCTGTGGCGCGATCGATTCGGCATCAAGCCACTGTTGCATGCAACCGTCAACAACCGCTTCATCTTTGCCAGTGAAATGCGTGCGTTGCTCGCATCGGGCATGATCGATGCCGAGATCGATCGCGGCAGTTTGCTGGCCACGCTCGACTACCAACACGTTCCCGGTCCGTGGACCATGGTCGACGGAGTCCAGGAGTTGGAGCCGGGCACGCGACTGGTCATCGAAACCGGCTGTGCCGGCCCCGGCGATCCGGCGGCGCGCACCATCGATCCGCAAATCAGTCCGTGGTACCGGCCCGCGGTCACGCCGCGGCGAGCGATGCAGCGCGGCGATCGCGATCGCTTGCAAGAACTTCTCGATGAATCGGTTGCCCGGCAAACCGTCGCGGATGTCCCGGTTGGGGTCGCGCTCTCCGGCGGAGTTGACTCGACCTTGCTCGCCGAGTCGGTTGCTCGAGTCCGGCAACGCCAGGGCGACGACGCACGCATCGTGGCCATCACGTGCGACGGCCCAGGCAGTCCACCCGACGAAGCCGACCACGCCCGGGCGACCGCCCAGCGCCTCGGACTTGAGCACCATGTCATCCAACCAACCGGTCATGAATTGACGCGGCGCCTGCCTGAGCTCGCGTGGATCAGCGATGAAGCGGTGGCCGACCCCGCCCTCATGGCCGCGACATGGCTCAGCGAAGCAGCAGCCGCCCACGTGACCGTGCTCTTGCTGGGCGCGGGTGGTGACGAGCTGTTCGCTGGATACCCGAGTGCTCCCGTCGGCCGTCTCGAGCGAGCGTGGGCGCGCGTCCCCCGACGAATCAGACGAAAATTGAGCGATCGGCTCGCCCGCGGCAACCCTCGGCGGCGCGGTCGACTTGACGCGATGGGCGAAACACGCCGGACCCGGGCGGCCATGCACATGCTGCTCCGCGGGCAGTTGCCACGTGAAGAACGGGCGGCTCTGGCCGACAGCCTTCTGGCTGGCCCCGGCCGGGATCGATCTCCTGACCGGGCCATCGTTCGTGCGTTCGAGGCGGCGATCGACTCGGATCTGGTGACCCAGCAACTGCACGCTGACTTGGTCACGTACCTCCCCGACCAAATTCTCACCATGTGCGATCGCGCGACCATGGCTGCTTCGATCGAAGGTCGCATCCCCATGCTCGACCGACGATTCGTTGAGGCAGCGATGGCAATCGATCCGCGCGACAAAATCGCCCACGGCGAAGGCAAGCGCATATTGCGATCCTTGTTGGATCCCGCCGCCACATCCGCGCTCCGGCGAAGGCGAAAGCAAGGCTTCGCTTCCCCGGCCGCGACGTGGGCCGCCGCTGATCTCGCCCGCACGGGGCAACGCTTCCTCGCCCACCCGGCATCGCTCATGCGATCCGTCGGAGCGGACACTTGGATGGCCCGTCGCATCGAGCGCCTCCGCCGCGCGGGGGCTGGAGCCACGTGGGCCGATCGCGGTCCGCTTTTCACCGCCGTCATGCTCGAGTGCTGGTCACATGTGGTGTTGAACGCCTCGTCGTCCACTCGGCCGACGATGTCGATCGACGAACTCCTGGCTGGAGCTCCGCCGGCGTCTCGGCGCCGGCGAACTGCCGACTCGATCGCGGCCAGCATCGCCGGTGAACCCGTCACCCGTCCGATCCTTCGTTCCGCGGCGGACGCCGCATGAGCACGCCCGGCGAGTCCATTCGCGCCGTCTTGCTCGGCTACTACTTCCCGCCCATGGGCGGCGCCGGCACGCAGCGCCTGGCGTCCTTTGCCCGCGACCTTCCGGCTCTCGGAATCGAACCGGTGGTGGTGGCGGCGAGTGAAACCGTTCCCGGCGACTCCACCCTGGCCCACGACGTGACGCTGCTCGATGGAATCGATCCATCGGTCTCCATCATCCGGGTCCCCGGAATCGCGGAACAAACGCCCACCGGCCGCGACCGGCGGACGGCCCACCGGCTCGTCGCATCGGCGGTCGATCTGGCGTGGGCCCGACGTGCGGTCGACGCGGCGGTGTTCGCCTCACGTCGACACGCAGCCGATGTGACCCTTGTTTCCGTTTCGCCGTACACCCTTGGCCTCCACGTCGGTGAACTGCGGCGACGTACGCGCCGCCCCGTCGTCATCGACCTCCGCGATCCATGGGCCCTGGACGGATGGCGCAGTTTCCGGAGCCGCATCCAGGTGAGGGCGGATCGTTGGTTCATGGCCCGATCACTGGCCGCCGCCGACGCCATCATCGCCAACTGCCCCGCGGCCGCCGCGGCGTACCGCGCGTTGCCAGGCGTTCGACCCGACCGCGTGGTGGTTGTCCCCAACGGATGGAGCGCAACGGACTACGCCGATCAGCCTGGCCGCGCTCCCGTCGCACCCACCGACAGGTCCACGTTCCGCATCGCCCACATCGGCACCCTGCACGATCCGACTCCTCCCGCGACTCGGCATCCGCGTCCGCACACATGTGCGCCGCTCGAGTATCGCCACCGATCGGGACGCACGTTGTTGACCGCCATCGGACACATCATGGCCCGGCGACCCGACCTCCGGCACCGACTGCAATTGGATCTCTTCGGCTCGGTGCATCCCGGCCACGCTGACCTTGTGCGACAACTGCGTCTCTCAGATGTCGTCCATGAACACGGTTATGTTTCTCATCCGGATGCCATCGCCGCGGCGAAGAAGGCCGATGCTCTCTTCGTCCCGTTGCACGGCGTGCCCCACGGCGACCCGGCGCTCATCGTGCCAGGAAAACTGTACGAAGCGCTCGCCTCCGAACGACCGGTCCTCGCTGCCGTGCCGGTGGGCGATGCTCGTCGGTTGGTCCTGCTCGCCGGCGGCGACGGCGCGGTGGTCGATCCCGGCGACGCGGACGCCGCCGCCGACCGATTGGAAACTTGGATCAACCGCTGGTCTGCGGGACAAGCGCCGAGCGGTGCCCGTCGATCCGCTCTCATTCCCTTCGAGCGCACGAGCTTGAGTTCGCGCGTCGCCGAGATCCTCCGGGCCGCGCACGCCGGGAACCCATCGGCCTTCCCCGCCGACGACCCGTGGTCGGTCTTGGCCGCACAGCTGCAAGACGATGCCGATGCGTCCGTATCGGTCGTCGTCAGCCAAGCGGCTTAGAACGCCGGCGCGATCGCCCCCAGATTGATCAACGAGCGAATGGGTTCTCGTACTGCGACGATGCGGCGTTCGTCATCACGCTCGCGCCATCGCTGACAACACCACGACGCTGCGATCCGAGTCGCCTCGGACGTTGGGGACGCCGGGAACGCCGAGGACGTCGGGGACGCCGAGGACATCGGGGACGCCGAAGACATCGGGGACGCCGCGGACATCGGGAACGCCGAAGACATCGGGGACGCCGCGGACGTCGGGGACGCCGAGGACGCCGCAAACGTCCGGCACGATCGACTCGCTGGCCCGCCCAAGATTGTCAATCCTGGCACGACGTTACGTCGACGACGACCCGATCGCGGTCATTGACTTGGGCCAAGCGCAGAATCGCTCGGTGCGGACCGTCGCGTCAGTTCCGAACAGCGTCGTGAACATCCGTCGGTCCAGCAGGCGTGCACTTTCCACGGTCCGTACGGCTTCACGCACGTCAGTCTGTCGCGACCAATTGCCCAACGCAAATCGCTGAACCATCGAAACCCGGGTCGCCTTGGGCAACCAATGAAAGATCGGGGTCATGCAATGCGGCTCGACGGGAAACCAGAAGTGCGGCGTTTGGCAGTAGTAGTACCGGGCCACACGTTGCATCTCCGCCGCGAATGACTCAACGCGATCCCAATCACCAACGTGCTCGATCACCGAGTTCGAGTGGGCGATGTCGAACCCGTTCTCCGCGTGCTCGGCCAGATCGCAGCCGTCGCCCTCGATGTGGGTGAAACGTTCAGTCGATCCACCGGTGTTCGGCGCCCCGGGCAAGTTCACGATCGTGACCTGCACATCACATCGTTCGAACAGACCCGCGGGGAGAATCTTCCAATACCTTCGGGTGCCGCCCACATCGATGATGGAGACCGAACCACGTTCGTCATACACACGCTCGATCAATCGGACCAACGGATCAACACGGCGGGCCCGCATCTTGGATCCAAATGAGTCAGCGCGGTCGTAGTCGACGAGATTGCGGGTCAAACGCTTCAACATTCCGCCACTCCATGCCGGGCTCGAAGCCCCGTTCTCTGTACGCGAATCAACTGAGCCGCGCCTCTTGTCAGTTCACACCGATCGACCGCACTGCAACGCAGGCTCAGACTGGCCGGAACACACCGTGACCAAATCCATCTCCTTCTGGTCCGCCACCGCCTTCGCCACGGCACCACTCGGGTCGGCTGGCCCGAGACTCTTCATTCGTCCCGCTGGCGGCGACTTCGCTCGCTGCTTCATTCACACCGCGGACCGCTTGGACCGTCCGGCGACGCCGCGAGAGACCGACGCCGAAGACAGCCGGCATGGACGCCGCAATGCCCAATGACATGTACTGGATCAAGACGAGTTGGCCGAAGTAGGCGGTCGCAAAGTACGCCGCGGCATGGACCGCCAGGGACGTTCCGATGCACCAGACCATCCATGTGGGTTCCAGTTCGTCCCCCGCTCGCCGGCGTCGTGGATGCATCACTGGATTGGCCAGGCGATCTGGCGACGGATCGACCGACGGATTGGCCGAGGGTTCGGCCGAAGCATCCTGCGTCGCGTCGTCTGACGGAGCGTTCGTGGTGACGATCGTTCGGCTGGCCATGGTCGCGCGGACGGAGCTTCGGCGCGACTCTTCGTGGCGGATCACCCGGCCGATGGCCTTGAATCCAAAGACGATGATCGCGATGAAGAGTGCGAGCTTCACGATGCCGCCGTTGATTCCCTCGAGGACGTACTGGTTGGTCACGTCGACGAACATGCCGCCATCGATCCACCGTTCACTCGTGGTGGTTCCGACAAAGATCCACTCATCCCAGTGATTCACGAACTTGTCGATGATGAGGTATCGCCACCAACCCGTCGAACCCGGGAAGAAGTTGATGCGGGCAAAGAGGTGCCACACTGGCGGGAACATGGCGATGTGCAACATCACCAGCGTGGCGGCCACGCCCCATCGGAGCCACGGCACGACACGCCGAATCGGGAACAAGGCGTAGGCCATCGCCACGAAGGCAATCAGCAACACCGGCGTACTGGACGAACAGCACCACACGATGACGCACCCGGCGACCACGCCGAGGGTGCCGATGACGGCGTCTTCCGCCGAGCGGCGAATACCGACCAGCATGAGCGGCACCAACGATGCCCAGAACACGCCGGCAACGATCGGGTGGGCGAACGCCGCCTGGGCGCGGAAACGACCGAAGCGTTCCAGGGTTTCTTCCGGAACGCCGCCGAAGAAGCTGAAGAAGTTCGCCCCGGACAGTCGTTCGTGGGCCATTGCCCCGGCGACCGGCAAGGCAAGCAAGGCCGCCCCCCGAGCGAGTCCGACGAGATCAGCCCGGTCGCGCACCATCAAGCGCATGATGAAGAACGTGGTGATCGCGTCGAACGCGACCCCAAGCTGATACGTCAACGATGCGACCGATGGATACAACAAGAGCGCGGTTCCGGTGGTCACCGAAACCCACGCAATGAAGAGTTTGTCGATCGTCGTGAAATGGAATCGCACGTATTCGCCGTGGACGAAGATCCGCAGCCATGCGGCCAACGTCACGATGCGAATGAAGCTGAAGTCCAGGCCCATGATCACGACCCGCTGGGCGGGAGCAATCAGGCATGCGATCACGATGATCGGTACGAGCGCATAGTTGCGCGGCACCAAGAGAACCGCAAGCACCGCCAACGCAAGCGCGACCACCCCGACGGGATGGATCGTCGTTTGGTTGTGGAATTCCTTGACGAAGTGGAATTGTTCCATGTGGCGTGGCTCCACCGAGATGATCGGACCGCCCGCCGTCGCCCATCAGGACGACGCAGATTTTCGGTCCTCGGACCGTGCGGGTGGTTCGGTTTGTGCGGGCGCGCTCGCCGCTGACGGTCGCGGCTTCAGCCGACGTTCGCGCGGCCCATGCGCTCTTGCACGTCGGACGGAAGTCCGCGGATGCAATCCACGAGTTCCTCGCGGACCGTCGCCGGCATGGCCCAGCGACCACCGGCCACTTGACGGAGACGGCGAGTGTGCACGGCCAGGCGCCGGTGCAGCGCGACGGTGGCCCGGTGCATCGCTGGCCGTGCGGTGAAGGCGGTCGTACCCGAGTGGTGCATGGTCCGAGCCGGCGTGGGGACAACCTCCCCGCGATGATCGGTCCACCGGTCCACGATCCATGCCGCGGCGGCGTTCCACGCCGCGTCGATCGTTCCGCTGGAAGCATGGACAACCGGTGCATCGATGGCCACGGCCCGGTGTCCGGCCGCGCGGGCCTGCAAGACGAGGTCGGTCCCGTAGGCGTGAAAGCCCGGAACGTCGGCATCGAATCGGAGTCCAGATTCCCGATCGAGCAACAAGAGATGCTCGTCCAGGCTGGCCACGTCCGTCGGACCGCGGCCCCATCGACAGTAGCCGTTGGGATCAAGCACCGCGCCGGCGAATCGGCCGCTGGCCGTCGTGCCCACCGTGCCGATCACGGCCGGGCTGGCGGTCGCATTCGTCTCTGTGACCGGCCACGCATCGGACCCACCGGCACGGGCGATCTGTTCTTGTGCCCAGCAGAACCACGGACTCGGCAGCACCACGTCTTGGTGGATGCAGAGCACCCACCGAGCTTTCGTTTGGTCGATGCCGTGGTTCAGGCCTTGTGCCGCGTTCCAACCGTGATCCGCACAACACACCGGCTGCAGCTCAAGATCGACGCCGACGCGGCGGGCGGCCCGGGCCACCGAACCGATGGACGTAGCGTATAGCGCCGGGTCCGTCACCAACGTGACAACGGCAATGCACGAACGTCGGTCGGCAGGTCGCGGCGCCCCGGTCATGGCGTGGGGACGATCGGTGCCGGTTCCCCGGGACCGGGCATATGACCCAGGCAGATGATCGAACTGCAGAAGTCCGTCCGCATGAATCGATGCCAGCGACCGAGAATGTGCTGGTGGATCCATCGCGAACGGCGCGGGCCGGAAGCGCATCGCACCACTTCATCCACGATCGCGCCATGGATCGAGAACAGCGCAGCCAGGTCGTCGTACCGGTACGCCGTGCAGTGGGTGAACTCGAGTTGGTAATACGGCACGAGCAAGTTGGGCACGCTGATCAACAGATGGCCACCGGGGCGAAGCACCGATGTGCACTGCCGGACCAGTTGAACAGCGGTGCGCTCATCAACGTGCTCGAGCACTTCGAAACACACAACCATGTCAAAGGTTCGGTCGACGTCGGCAAAGTCGTGGTAGTCGTGGGGAAGCGACCGATCCACGTCCAGACTTCGATAGTCGATGTCCGGTCGACGACGGCGAATCGCCGGTTCGTGCAACCGATCGGTCGCGCCGACGTCGAGCACACTGTTGACGTTCGACCAGATGTTGGCGTCGTCGGCGCTCTCCAGCATTTCATCGACGATGCGCATGTCCCAGGGGAGTTCCCAGCGCTCTCGGACTTGGGTTCGGTACCGGGCGAACGCCAGCCACGGAATCCCGGCGGCCGTCGTCTCGTGCGATCGATCTTGGCCGGTGGCGTTCGTCGTGGGTGCGGCGGGCGTGGCGGGTGCGGCGGATCCGGTCGACGTCGAGATCGTGTCCGAGGTCTCAGCGCTTTCGGATGCGTCGCCCTCCCCGTCGAGCAGGATGGCGGTCATCAGCTCCGGCCCGACTTCGGCGGCGGCGGGCACTGCCCCGTTGGACGGAATGCCGAGCGTGGCGCGAGCCGCGGCGTCGGGCGAAGCAGCGTCCGACGTTGATCCAGCATGGTCGGGACGGGGAAGCTTGGGCTCGATGTGTCCGTTCATGGGGGGACCTCCGGAGGGGGCAGCAGGGTCGTGGGGTTCGGGAGACGCAGCCGTGGCGTTCGCCCGCATCGGCATCGGCGGTTTTCGGACCCCGATTCAGCCGGCTGGCGATCATCGCGCTGCAAGCACGCGAACTGCTGTTTCGCGCAGCGCAGGGGGTGCGCGATTCGGGCGGGCGACCCGGGGGCGGCCCCGACCGGCCCCGACCGGAGCCGACCAGTGGACTGCTAAGGTGCTGGAATGCTGCATCTGATCACCCGTTCCATCCGCCGGGCTCGCCCGTCGCACGCCTCGCCCACGACTGCCGGCCGGCACCCCAGGTCGTCCCACCGGCGTTCCGTCGCCCTGGCCGCCGTGCTCGCACCGCTGGTCATGGCCGGCTGCGTAGGTGGTCCGCCGGCGGCCTCCGACGCCGACGGCTTTGCGAAGCCGGACATCCCGGTCGCCGCGTGGTCCGGTGATCCACGGGAACTCCGTGCCTTCGACGGCCGGACCGGCGAGCCCGTTGCCTGGCCTGAAGTGATCGCCCGCGCCACCGCGGCCGAAGCGATCGTGCTCGGCGAGCAGCACAACGACGCGGCGGCCCACGCGGCGCAGGCGGCGATCGTCGGCGACGTCTTGGCCGCCCGCCCTGGCGGCGCGGTGGCCCTGGAAATGCTCGAGCGCGATGAGCAGCGCCTCGTGGACGACTGGCGCGACGGCATCATCGACGCCGAGCAGCTGGCGACCCTGACCGCCTCGACCGACTGGGCCGGGACCGGTTCGTGGGAGGCGTGGTACCAGCCGGTGCTGGACGCGGCACAGGCGCACGGCGCGGGCGTCGTCGCGGCCAATGCCCCGCGGCGATACGTGCGATTGGCCCGAACGCAGGGTTACGATCGCTTGGCCGCCCTGCCCGCCGAACGACGATCACTCGTGACCTGGCCCAATGCCCTCGACACCGGCGACTACCGGCGACGGTTCGCGGCGTTCATGTCGGGGCAGTTCGTCGAGGGCGCCATGCCGCCCCCGTCCCCCGACGACGCCCCGGAGCCGCCGAATGTCGCGTCGATCTTTCGATCCCAGCAAGCCTGGGACGCGACCATGGCCGACAGCGTCACCCGCGCCCTCAATACCGGCACGACGCCCGTCCTCTTGCTCGTCGGCCAGTTTCATTCGGACTTTGAAGGCGGCACGGTGCTTGAGATTCGGCGCCGGCGCCCCGGCGTTCGCGTGCTGAACATCAGCTTCCAGCCGCGCGGCGCCGCCGGACTCGCCGAGGCCGACCGCGGCCGTGCCGACATCATCTTCGACACTGGCATCGATACTGGCGTCGCCACTCCATGATCGACGCGTCCGGCCACGGCCCCGGCCTTGACCCGCACGCGGCCAGGCGGCACGCGCCCCGGCGCGGACCCAGGACTCGGTCGCGGTCGCGGTCGCCGCTGACCACCCTCATGCTGCTCGCGCTGCTGCTGGTGGGCTTCGGCGGGCTCGGCGGGTGCCTGCGGCCGCTCGCCGATCCAACCGGCATCGACCCGGCCCTCGACGACATCGTGATCGCGTATCGCTCGACCGTCGCCGCTGCCCTCGACGACCCGCAGCTCGACTGGCATGCCGGCTGGCTCGGGAACACCGCGGTCGAGCACGGCCGAGCCGATGACGTCGGCTACTGCTGGCACTGGCAGACGATCGTGCGGGATGGTGTGGCCGAGGCCGTCGAAGACGCCGGGTGGGCCTGGCGCGGCATCGGCGCCCACCAAGGCCATCCACTGGAACACCACGCCCTGCTCGTGCACGATCCGCGGCGGGTGCGGGCCGAGGATCTGCTCGCGGGCGATCCGGCCGCCGGAACCGCGTGGGTGCTTGACCCTTGGATTCGGGGCCGACCGGATGTGTACGACGCGGCGGCATGGATCCGCCGGATGGGGCGCACCACCGAGCTCGTCGCCGTCTGGCCACGGACGAGTTTCGGACCGGGAGCCCCTGGGCAACGCTGAAACTCATTTCCGGGCGCGCAGATTTCGCGCAGTCGCGATGCGATCGGACGCAGTGAATGACGCCCCGAATTCCCCAAGTTGCGCAGGTTCGCGGTGGGTGATCCGTGTTCTTCTCGCCCCGGACAGCCGACGATCATCTGCTCGCGCTGAATCCGTACCGTGCTGCACGTGAACGCACCCGATCATCCTGAGGCCCATGCCAACCTCCGTGCGGCGTCCGACCCCGACGCCGCGCCCGTCGCCGCCGACGGCTCGATCCACCCGGCACACGCGGCGGAGAAAGTCGCCCAGGCCCGGGTCGAGCTCGAGGCCCAAGGCATCGACGTCTGGCTCACGTTCGTCCGGCGCACCGACGCCGGCGGCGATCCGGTGCTGCCCATGATTCTCGATCGGCCGCTGAGTTTCCCGAGCGCGCTGATCATTCCGCGCGCCGGCATCGCGGCGGAACCCACCGCCATCGTCAGCCACTACCAGGCGGCCACCGTTCGAGAGACCGGCGCCTGGCCGACGATCATCAGCTTCGTGAACGGCGCGAGCGACGCGCTCCGCCAGGCCCTCGTCGACCTCGAGCCGCAGCGCATCGCCATCAACACATCGCAGCGCGATCCGGCGGCCGACGGGCTTTCCCACGCCATGTGGCAACTCCTGCACGAGTGGCTTGCTGGAACGGGCCTCGGGGATCGATTCGTCTCATCCGAGGACGTGATCGCCGCCGTTCGCGGTCGCAAGACCCCCCGCGAGATCGCTGCCCTGCGCAATGCCATCGATCACACCAACGCCGTGTGGCAGGACGCGATGGACGGCATCATTCCGGGCCTCACCGAACGCGCCCTCGGTGAGCGTTTCCACCGACAATCAGCGGATCGCGGGCTCGACGTCGCCTGGAGCGCGAACACCTGCCCCAGCATCACGACCGGCCCCGAGGGACCGAGCGCGAGCGAACACCCGTCGGACACCGCGCGAATCGAACCCGGACGCGTGTTGCACGTGGACTTTGGCGTCCGCAGCGGCGGTTTCTGCTCCGACCTCAAGCGATGCTGGTACGTGCCGTCGACGACTGCCCCAACGCCGCCCGCATCGGTCAGCCGCGCGTTCGACGCCGTTCGCGACTCGATCGATGCCGCAATGGATGCCCTGCGTCCTGGCGCCGTGTTGGCCGCCGTCGACGATGCCGCCCGCTCCACGCTCCTGGCCGCCGGGTTCCCTGAGTACACGCACGGCACCGGCCACCAGATCGGCCGATCGGTGCACGACGGCGGCGGCATCATCGGCCCCCGCTGGGAACGCTACGGCGACGCGGTACTGCAGACGGCCGAGACCGGTCAAGTGTTCACGCTCGAGCTCGGCGTGGTGCATCCGGAAGCCGGCTACGTCGGACTCGAAGAAATGGTCGAGGTCACCGCCGACGGATGCCTCGCCCTCAGCCGCCGGCAAACGGATCTGTGGATTCTCGGCCCGCCGCGCGAGCGCATCTGCTGAGCTGGATCGGTGGGGAGACGTGCATCGCGCCCGGCGAATGACCGTGGCCGAGCACCGCGCGTGCATCGTCTTCGGTGCATCACGCGAGCTCCGTCGCACCAGCTCCGTCCAATCAACTCCGTCCAATCAACCCCGTCACCCCGGGGCGTCCATCCGCCGGAGCCGGTCGCGCACGGCTTTCCACATCTCGTTCGTATCCGGTGGCTCGACGATGAGGATGCCCGACGCGCGTCCGTCGGCCACGAGCCCGTCGGCCTCGCGCACCGCGGCGTACAAACGGGCGGCGTAGTGCCCCGCGCCCTGCGGCATTTCCAGGGCCAGATGCGGCGGCGGAACGAGGCGGGCGTCAAAGGCCAGGACCACCCGCGGCGGCATGCCCGGCTGAAGGCCAGCGGCCAATCGCTCGGGAAGTTCGGCTCGCGAGCACACGGCGATCGGCGCTTCCGGCGCGTAGTGCCGCGACCGCGTGCCAGGCGATGCGGCCTGGCCGACCAGAAACGGCGCGTCGATCGACGGCAGATCCAAGGCCGCCGCGATCTCGGCGGAGCCAATCGAACCGGGCCGCAAGATCCGCGGCTCGTGCACCGTCAAGTCCACCACGGTCGATTCGAGTCCGACGACGCAGCGACCACCGTCAATCACCATCAGGTCCGCGCCGGCGAATTCGTGGGCCACGTCGGCGGCACAGGTCGGCGACAGATGTCCGGACCGATTCGCCGACGGCGCGCTGATTGGCCCACCGAAAGTGCGAAGCAATTCAATCGCCGCCGGATGTCGCGGACACCGAATCGCGATGGTCGGCCGTCCGCCGGACGCGGCGCTCGGAACATCCGGGTGCCGGGGCAGAATCATGGCCAGCGGACCAGGCCAGAATGCCTGGGCCAGCCGTTCCGCCGCCCGCGTCCACCACGCGGTGAGCCGCCCGAGCATGGCCGGGTCGCCGCCAGTGCCATCGGCCCCGGGCGCGATATGGGCGATCAGTGGATTGTCCGCCGGACGCCCCTTGAACGCGTACACACACTCGATCGCCGCCGCGTCGAAAGTCGAGGCCCCGAGTCCGTAGACCGTCTCGGTCGGGAAGGCCACCAAGCCTCCGTCGCGCAGCACGTCGGCGGCCGCCGCCGCGGCGTCCGAATCGGCTGGCACCGTGCGGATGGAATCCATCAGCCCTTGTCGCCCGCGAGGCCTGCGGCGCCCGGCTGCACCACGTTCGTCGCGTCGGTGGCGGGAGGCAGGGCGGGAATCACTTCGTCGCCCGCTTCAACGTTGATCGGACCGGGACGGGCGGCGTCCTCGAACACGATCCCGTAACGATCGAGTCCGGTCCCCGACGCGCGGGCCAAGTCGGCGATTGCGGTGCGGTACGCGACCTCGGCCTGGAACTCTTGGATGCGAGCCGACGACAGTGTTTCTTGTCGTTGAAATTCCAAGTTCAAGAACTCAGGCGTGAGACCGGCGAGGGTTTCTTTCTCCACCATCAAGGCCCGCAGGTTTTCCGCCTGGGCCACACGGAACGAACGCGTCGCCTGGATCAAGTCGTAGTTGGTCTCGACGTCGCGCAGCGCTGCCTTGACGTCCGACACAATGCCTTGCACCGTTTGTTGGTATCCGGCCATCGCCTGCGAACCTTGCAAACGCGCCCGCCGGGCCTGGGCTTCTGGACCACGATTGCCGATCGGCATTTCGAAGCGCAGTCCGAGGAGCGTTTCCACGAACCGATCATTGAAGACGTCCTCGACCGAATCATCCCAACTGTCGCCCAGGCTATTGAAGGCGAGCTCGGCGGTGAGATCGAGCCGTGGCAACACGCCATTGTCGGCGACCTCTCGGGCGATGCGCGTGTCATCCACCCGCAGCAACGCGCTCTCGACTTCTGGTCGTTGATCAATTGCGGTGATGAGCATCTCACGCAAGTTGAACGTCAACGGCGTCACGTCCACATCAATCGTCGGACGGAGCAGCGCTTCGGAACCGATCGTGACATCGGCGTCATTGATGAGCAGCTTCAGGCGATCACTGGCCGCTTGCACCGAACGCCGAGCTCGCAAGACATCGGCTTGGCGTTGTTCGACGCGGGCCACCGCATCGGCGAACTGGGCATCGCGAGCGTCGAGGGCGCGTCGCTTGTCGAGCACATCGCGTACTTCGATGCCCACGTTGACGAGCCACTGTTGCACTTCAAGTCGGCGCCAGGCCAGAACGAGTTCGTAATACGCCGCTTCGACCGCGCGGGAAACGTCGAGCATGGTTGATTCGAGACCGGCGACGGAGCGAGCGCGCTCATTGCGCGAAAGCCGGATGCTCGCGCGGTTGACGTCGCGTCCGAATCCGCGGAGCAACGGTTGATCGAAGCCGAGTCGGACCGCGCCGACGTACCCCGGATCGGGGACGGACGTGGTCGAGTCGACCATGTCTTCGTTGCGGGTCACGTCGGCAGTCAGGCGAAGCTGCCCGCCGAAGTCGTAGCGACGGTCCAGGCCTGACTCGAAGCGGTACGCGCGGCTGGCCTGGAAGGGCGGCGTCACCGGCGTGCCGCTGATGGTGCGGACGACGGCCGGACGATCCGTGGTCGCGGTCGACGCCCCGGCGAAGAACACCCAGTCGAAGACCGCCTCGGCGTCCAAGATGGACTCGGCATCGATCGCCGGCTGGAAACGGGCCTGGTCGACGCTCAGGTTGTTGGCGATGGCCCGAATCACCGCCGCTTCCAGGTCCAGATCCAGGAGGCTCTGTGGCCGCCCGAGCAAATCTTCGCCCAGGGTGGCCCCGCCCACGCTCGAGCCGGTGGCTCCGCTGGCCGGACTCAGGGCGTCGAGATCGCCGCGGCGGCCAGCGAGGGTTTGCTCGACCCGGCTGGCCGGATAGGCCGTCGTCCGATCGGGGCTTGAATCGGCGGCCCCGTTGATCTCGCGGTCGACGATGTTCTGGAGGGTCAGGGCGCTGGTGCGCATCGCATCATCGCGATCGAGCGGACTGCGGCATCCCGTGAGGCCGACGGCGACCAAGCCTCCGGCGATCGCAATCAACGGGCGGCGAGCGGATCGACGGGCGATCACCGAATTCAAATCATGCTGCATGGTGGCGGAGGGTACGACGAGCCCGCCGTCGCGGCCACCGGTGGAGCGTCAATCGACCGGCAACGTTGGCAACAAGTTGTCCACGCTGATCCGATCCGGACGGCATGAACCTGGACCCCGCGGGGAAACCCGAGGACCAGCGGCGGTCCGGGCGCGTCCGCGGCCATCGGCCGGCAGGACCGAGGACCCACGCGGCAGCCGCCGATCGGCGATTCCCCGGCTGTCCACAGGCGCTGTGAAGTTGATCAGGGCCGCGATGGAGCCGGACGAGCCGCGCTGTCGCCACCGCGGCGGAGCGGATCACCGGAGCGTGTTCGCGCGGGTGCACCACACCATGGCGCGCCCGCGCGTCGAACTCCTGCGAAACACGGGGGTTGCCGGGTATCGTGTACGCGGGTCTCCCGGACGCCGACACGGTCGTCGCCCGTGCGGGAACACCCGGTGCAAAGAACCCGCCTGATCGCCGGTCGATCGGCGCCCGCACCGTCCGCCTCGTGCCCCCGGAGTCTCCCTCCGGACTGGGGTTCTCCCCTGGTCTCTCTCCGGGCCGCTGAGGCGTTCGATTCGGTCGCCCTCCCCACGCCGGCCCTCGCCCATGGATCGGAATCCTGCCATGCCCAGTCTTCGCCTGACCTCGACCCCGGCCCTTCTCAACCTTCTGCTGGCGACCCTCGCGCTGGTGGCCAGCGGAGCGGTCACGTCGGCCGCGGTGGCCGCCGACCGGTACATCGCCCTGACCACGGACGTTGACGTTCGCAGCGGCCCGGGGGCCAGCTACTACCCCACCGCCCGGCTCAAGGCCGGCGAGATCCTGCAGGTGGCCGACGAGAAGCGCGGATGGCTCGGCGTCTACGTCGACGCCCCGGGATTGGCCGATCGCTACGGGCTCATCCGGCTGCGGCCGACGGAGCTCGACGCCCTGACGATCGATTCTCGCCGGCAGCGAGAAGCCGGTCGTTCGTTCAAGCGGGCCAGCGTGCAGGCGCCGCTGTTCATCGTCGCCCCCAACATCGACGCGAACGATGATCCGTCGGCGAGCTGGCGGCACATCCACCGACTGCGTCGCGGCGATGGCATTCGCATCATCGGCGAGCCGACCCGGATCGGTCCGAACCAGTGGCACCGCGTCCACCTGCCCGCCGGCACGATCGTGTGGATCGAAGACTCCGCCGTTCGCGAAGCCAGCACGGTCGAGGCGGCGAGCCTGACCCGGTTCCGCAACGACCCGACCGGCGCGATCGCGGCCGAAGAAGCCCGCCAGCAAGCGGCAGCGGAAGCGGCCCGACTTGCAGCCGCCGCGGACGCCACACCTCCGGCCGGCGCCGTCGCCCGTCCCGAGACCGCCCTCACCGGCGGTGAGATCCCCGCCCTGCGTCCGCCGGCCGACCCCGGCGGCACCATTGAGATGGGCGGCAATCGTTCGACCGGCAGCAGCACGGCGAACGGAACCCCGGCCGGCACCAACCCCGAGCGCCCGGCCCTCGGCAACGGCGGGACGACGACCAACGACGGCGGCCGCACCCTTGGCGACCGCGTCCGCGACGTGCGCCGGCCCTTCGGCGACGCGATGCGAGACATGCAGGACGAGGCGACTGACGCGGCCGACGCGGTGACCGATGCCGTGACCAACAGCTCAGAAGGCGCGGCCGACGCCGTCGATGCGGCGACCGAGACCGCCGGTTCCACCGGGACTGGCATTGTCGACGCAGCGGATGCGGTCGGCGAGACGCTTCTCAACGGCGGTTCGCGTGCGGCCGAGAGCGCCCGTGACCTGATCAGCGAAGCGGGTCGCGACCCGCTGAACGAGCGTCCGGCCCTCGACCAGGCGAACCGAGTCGCGGGCAACGATTCGTCGGCGACCGATCGGACGGACGTCCTGGATCCCGCATCCCGGACCACCACCGGCAACGACGTGGCGACGGAAACTGGCACGGCACGTGGGACGACGACGGGCACCGATGCCGGCCAGCCCGGCACCACCGCTGATCCCGCCGCAACGGGGACGAACGCCCCGGCCGGCGCCAGCACCCAGCCCGACCCCTCCGGTTCGGACGCCGCCGCCGCCCTGCCGCCGGCCGAGCGTCTGGACGCCCTTGAGATGCGTTTCGAGGTCCTTCGCCGCGGCGACGTGGCGCTCGCCGAGGTCGGCCCGCTCCGCCGCCTCTTCGAGGCCTACCGCGACGACGTGGCCGGCGAGCATCCGGACAAGGCCCGCTACGCCGAGGCCCGCATCGCCCAGCTGCGGATCTGGGGCGAGCTCCAGGTCGAGCGGGAGCGCATCGCCGCCCTCCGCCGCGATCTCAACCAGGCCAGCGTGGTTGTCGCCGACGCGGCCAAGCGGATCACGCGGGAAGCCGGCTTCACCGCCGTGGGCCGCCTGAGCGCGTCGCGAATCTTCGACGGGGCGACCCTGCCGCGATTCCTGCGGCTTGAGGCGATCGACTCGAACCGGACGATCGCGTACCTGCGGACCGATGCCGACGCCCGGCTGGACGCCCGCGTCGGGCAGATCGTCGGCGTGAGCGGTCGCAAGACCTGGGACCCGGGCCTGCAGCTCGATCTCATCGACGTCACCGAAGTCCGTGACCTGCAAATGGACGAATCCGGCGGCATCACCGTCCGGGCCAATCCCGGCGGCACCGTCGACCGGTGATCTCGGATCACCAGCCGATCGGCTGCGGCTGCTAGACTTGATTCCCCCCGGGGCGTTAGCTCAATTGGGAGAGCGCCGCCTTTGCAAGGCGGAGGTTGTCGGTTCGATCCCGATACGCTCCATTTCGCCCGGAGATTCATCGCCATGACCGCACGTTCGACTTCCGCTCGCCGCGGCCTGACCATCGTCCTGCTCGCCGCCACGTGCGGCGTGACCCCCCTGCTCGCCGGCTGCGCGTCCACGCGCATCGCGCTGAAGGAACGCTTCGGCTACGCCAAGCGCGAGCAGCTGGTGGACCGGGTCGAGGACGCCCGCGACGCCCAGGAAGTCGCCAAGGAGCAGTTCAACGACGCGCTCGAGGCATTCCTGTCGATCACCGGCGTGGACGGCGGCGAACTCGAGAAGCGGTACAACGCCCTCAAGGGCGAGTACGACTCCAGCCGCAGCCGGGCCGACGCGGTGAACAACCGCATCGGGTCGGTCGAAGACGTCGCCACCGCCCTGTTCCGTGAGTGGAACGCCGAACTGGAGCAGTACGAGAGCGCCACGCTCCGCCGCTCGAGCGAGCAGTCACTCCGCGAAACCGAGCGGCGGTACGACCAGCTCATCGGCGCGATGCAAGACGCGTCGAGCCGCATGGACCCCGTGCTCGCGGCGATGAACGATCAGGTGCTGTTCCTCAAGCACAACCTGAACGCCCGGGCGATCGCGTCGCTGAGCACCGAACTCGGGGCGATTGAGTCCGAGGTCGGCACGCTGATCCGCGAGATGGAAGCATCCATCGCCGAAGCAAACGCGTTCATCGACGAGTTGCAGGCCGACAACGGCGGCTGAGTGAGCAGGTTGTGATGCGGCCGAGAGCAGGCGGCGAGCTCGCTGTAACTGGCTGTAACTGGCCGTAAGAAGGCCGCGAGCTGGCCGCGGTCCTTCAGCGATCGCGTCCATCGTGGCGTTCGATCACCGAGCGAAAGAGCTGAAGCAAACGTGTCCTGGCCCATGTGACGTCACCGTCGCGGGCCTTGGCGGCGTAGAAGCGGGCTTCGGCTTCGCCCTCGACGGCGGCATCGTGCACCACCGGAACGAGATCTGTCGCGAGCGAACCATCAAGTTCGGCGACCACATCGCGCAGCCGGACTGCTGCCGCCGCCGCGGTGCGATGGGCGTCGGCCAAGGCATCCGCCACACCTTGCACCCGTTCACGCATGCCGTCGATGTCTCGCGGGTTGTATCCCTGAGCGCCGTTGACCGTTCGCACGCGCTCAATGAAGCGAGTCCACGCCGCTTCAACCGCCGCGTCCTCTGCATCCAGCCGTTCAAGGATCTGGCCCGCGGCCGGGTTCTCGATGGACGACGCCTGCACCGCGGCGAACGTCCGCTCCCACAACCGATCCCAGGCAGCCGGACGAACCGCGGTCGTATCTTGGTTCTTGCTCGCTTCATTGGCCCGAGCCAGGGCCCGTCGATCACGACGATCGAGCGCGGCGGTCAGGATCTCGGCCAAGCGTGCATCGACTCGCTCGAAGCGCTCCAAGACTTCTCGGCGTTTGATGCTGGCCACGGCATACGCGTCGGCGGCTGGGTGGTCGACCGCTGATTCGTCGGATTCAACCATCGCGACCATCGCGTCAAACGCTGCGTCTCGACCCCGCGCGGCCGCGGCGATTCGCCCTCCGCGATCGGCGTACGCCGACGAGAGATCGGCCAGCAGTTGCCGGTCCGCTGGGAGTGTGCGATCCGTCTCGGCGAAGCGTTGGCAGATCCACGCCAGGACACTGTGTTTGCGGTGCACCCGCCCCTCGCGAAGCTGCCCCGCGTCGATCAACATCGACTGAATCAAGGACGCACGAAAGACGGCGAAACGCAGAACTTGTTCTTCGGTCAGGCCGTCGATCGATTGCCCGAGCCAGCCATCAACCAGCGTGGTGTACCGACGAATCGAACGTGCCGCGTCCGTGCGCGCACCGTTGAATGCTGTGTGATCGATGTCTTGCTGACCGTTCTCATCCCACCGCGCGTTCGCTTGCATCGACCGCGCATAGGTCTCGATCATCCGCCGCTCGAAGTCGGCTTCGTGGGTGGCGAGAAACAATCGAAGTGACGCATCGAACGCCGCCGCCTGGGCCTCGCTGAGCCCGATGATGACGGTCGCGTCGCGCATCACATCGTGCGGATCGATGTGCACAGCCGGCATGGACGCGAAACTGATGCGCGCCATCCGCAGCCGAGCGTCGCGCTCGCGCTCCGCATCGGTCTCCGCCGCCGGCGGTTGACGATCGGTGGAACGGTACCACCACATTTCACCGAGTCGCTCGAAGTCGGCGGCCGAAAGATCGGGTGGGGTGGAGTCTGATCGTCCGTTCAACGATCCGCGGGCGGATTGTGATGCGTGAACTCCTGTTGGGAGCGCCGACGTGGTGGCGATGAGCACGAGAAGCAGAAAGCCAGTGATCTGACGGTTTGGCATGGAAGAAGACCTCCGCAAGCGATCAACAAGGCGGGCGATTCCAAGGCAAGATCCTGACCAATCGCCCACGCCACGATTGGGCTTCGATCGGCGTGCGCTGCGTGCTGCACCGATCCAATGACGTGCTCTTCATCAATATCAGCCGTCTCCTGAGGCAGCTCAGTCGTGGCCTCCGGGCTCTTCAACTCCGGTCCGCTCGGATCCGGTCGCACTCGCGATGTCGACAAAGTTCCGCAACAGGCCCCATCGAACCCATTCAAGATCTCCGGTCTTTGCCAAGTGGCGGTACTTCGCACGGGTCACCGTCCCATCCGCCACGGCTCGGGTTGCGGCATCGCGCGCCGCAGCCAACGCTTCCGCTGGCCAGGATGACTGCCGCGCTTCATCCCCAATCCAAGTCTGCATGTCCGACAGCGAAGTCAATGCTCGTTCGTGCACCGCTGCCAATCGGTCCGCAATGCGCTGACAATCTCGGCGAATCTGCTCCGCGTCCGACGGTCGGAATGACGTTCGATCGTTGACACGCTCAACCAATTCAGTGAACTGGTTCCACACATCCTCGATGCCGTCCGCGTGTGCGTCCAACAACGCCAGCAACCGGTTTCGCTCGGCCGGCGACTCAAGCTGACCCACAGCCTCTACCAAGCGGTGCCACAGTTCGTCCCATGCCGCCGGTCGCTGATCGGCCGCGTCCGGATGCAACATTTCGTCGCGGTACCGAGCGAGCGCCATCCGGTCTTGACGCTCAAGCGAAGTGAACATGACGGCTGCGATCTGCCGATCAACCTCACCAATCTTCGTCTTCGCCCGACCGACCTCCGTGGTCGAGGCAAGAAGGTCTGACATGAGACGATCCGGCACGTCTTCGCCCCGCGCCACAACGTCAAGCCGACGCATGCTTGCCACCATCATCCGACGATGCGCATTGCGTGCTCGTTCCAACGATCCATTGCGTTGCACCAGCAGCGATTCAAGCGCCGCGCACAACGTTGGATCGGCGGGAAATGGACGGGCCGCCGCGGACAGCTGTTTCGCAACCCAGAGCATCGGGTCGTACCGAAACTCCGTCCGAGTCCGCAACATGGCGCCGTCGGATCGAATGCCCTGTTCCACATGGTGCGCGACGAGTGGGAGTCGCGTCCGCTGCCTCTCGGAACACTGCTCGCCGAGCGATCGAATCCACGTCCCAACCGCCGCCGCGTGCTGCTCGCTCGCGCTCGCGATCTGTTCAAACGCTACCCCGATCTCGGTCGGATCATGATCACCTTCGGCCGCACCGGACTCGATCGCAAACTGCCGTACGGCCCGGCGAAACGCGGCGATCATCCGTTGCTCGTGGGCGGCAAACTCCGAAGCGAGTGCCGTATCGAAGTCGACGGCCACGGCGTCGCGCTGGGCGTCGCTCAGACCGACAATGCCTTCCAACAGGGTGAGTACCTCGTCGGAATGAGCATTCGGACTGGGGAGTCGCAACATTCGCGGGACGCGGACGGACAGACGTCGATCACGCTCGATCGAATCTTGATCGCGAAGGTCCGCGGCTCCCGTTCGAACTCGAACCGCACCTCGCCAGACCACGACGGCAAGCCGGTCGAGCTCCTGTGACGACATGGGTTCCGATGGTGAGGTCGACTGAACGTCTTCACTTGCCCGGACTGAAACTGGAGCGATGGCGATCGCTTCCATGGCCACGGTGGCCGCCACACCCAGCACCAGCGCGAACCCACCGAATCGCGGCATCCAAGTCATCGACATCTCTCCCGGAACCATCGCGGGGCGATCGCGACGTGATCCAGTGTGCCGGCGAACGGGCGCGGGAGCAACTTTCTTGGGTCGGGTTTGTCGATCGATGACCACGGGATCACCGGTCGATCACTGGGCGATCACCAACTGGCCGGTTCGGCTTCCTCGCACTGCGACCCGCCACCCTCATTCCGCCCGCACGTACACGTCGTACCGCGCCAGCTTCGTCCGCACCTCAAACGTCACGCCGCCGGCGATGGGCGGCGCTTCCGGCGGTCGCTTCACGATCACTCGGCGACTTGCGGTCCGGGCGGCGGCGAAGAGCGCTTCGGGATCGTCGGGCTGGGCGACGACTTCTCGCAGGAGCATGATCGACTTGCGGGCCAGTGCGCTGCTCTTGCGGCGCGGCGGGAACATCGGGTCGAGGTAGACGGCGTCCGGCGGAGGATCGATCCCTGGCAGCAGGCTCAGTGCATCGCCCTCACGCAACTCGATGCGGTCCCCGATGAGCTCGCGGGTTGCGGCGTCCTCGGCCGCCCGCCGCAGGCCGTCGGCCAACAGCGCGGCGATCACCGGTTCGCGTTCGATGGCGATGACCTGGCAGCCCATCGAGGCCAAGCGCCGCGCGTCCTGCCCGAACCCGGCGGTGGCGTCGACCACGCGCTCGCAGGACGCCCCGATCGCCCGGCCGAGCGGTTGCTTGCGCGAGCGCTCGCCGGCGGCCTTTCGCGGATCAATCCCGCCAAGGTCGACGCGCGCCCCCACGTCGCGGTACGCGCGCTCGCCGCGGCCCGGTCGCACGCGGCCGCGGTGGGCCGGCGCGAGTTCCAAAGCGTCGCGGGTCACCACGACGTAGTGCCGCGCGGCGGCGGTGCCATCGGTCAAGGCATCGGACGACAACACCGGCAAGCCGGTGCGCGCGGCCAATGCCGCTGCTTCGGCCACGCGTTCAGCCCGCGCCGACTCGATCACAATGGCCAGTGGAATGACGTCCGCGGACACGCCCGCGGGCTCGTGGGCGCGCCCGTGCGTGCGCCCGTCCTCCGGCCCGTCCTCGGTCCCGTCAACATTGGCCGGCGAACCGGCCCGGCTCACTTCTTCGCGACGAGGTAGGCGACCCATCCTTCGCAGGCTTCGCCCACGGTGGCCGGGGCGAATTCGCCGTTGCCCTCGCCGTCCTCGTCCGTGCCTTCCCAGTAGATGGTCACGTCACGGAAGCCGGCTTCAAGCAGCAGCTCCTGGATCTCCGGCAGCGTCCACAAACGCCAGCCGTACTCGAATGCCCGATCGATGCGCGTGCCATCCGGGAATTCGAAGTGGATGTAGTTCATCGCCCGGCCGCTGATCGGGTCGTACGTCGCCTGCTCCCAGACGTACGTGAACCCGTCAAGCTCGCGCGGCTCTTCGATTTCGCTGAACGCCTCACTGCCGCCGTAGGCGTCGAGCAGGAAGATGCCGTCGTCGCTCAGACCACGGTGCACATTCTCGAAGTACACGCGGAGCGCATCGCGCGTGTTGAAGAGGTAGTAACTGAAGTTCATCGCCAGCACGCTGTCAACGAGCTTCGGCAGCGTCGTGCGAACGTCTTCCAGTCGCCACTCGATGCGCGAGAGCTGTTCGTCGTTAAGCCGCTCGCCGACCCGGGCCTTGGCCCAGTCCACGACCTCAGGATCCAGGTCGATGCAGACGGCCGTGTTGTCGGCGTGCCGCTTGACCCATTCCATGCTGACCTGCGAGGTGCCGCAGAAGTCTTCGCGCACCGAACGACACGGGCGCGTGTGCTGCTCGGACCACATCTGTTCGATGAGGTCGCACTCGGCTTCCGGTTCCTGGACCGACTTCTCGTACAGGACGTACTTGTCGCTGGTCGCGGCGGTCAGCCCGCCGGGCTTGAGTTTCTTCTTGTCGCGGCCACGCAGGTGCTTCTTCTTCTTGGGCTTGGCGGACTCGGTCGAGGTGGACACGGCATGGGCTCCCGGCGGACCGGATCGTCGCCGGCCGCGCAGGTGGCAGTGTACCGGGCGGCCCGGCGGTCCGGTGGGCGGCGGCGTGCGTACGATGGGTCCGGGGGCGGCCGCGTCTCCGGGACCCGCGATCCACCAACCTTGCTCCGAGGTACCGCCGTGCTTGATCTCGCCGCCATTCAGCCGACGCTCGGACGGCGCATCGCCGAAGAACTCGCCCTCGTCGGCGGCATCTTCGAAGAGCAACTGGCCAGCGATCTCAGTGCGGTCAATGAGCTGTGTGACCACGTCAGCCGGTTCCGAGGCAAGATGCTCCGCCCGACGCTGGTCATGGTGGCCGCCGCCGCCGCCCGCGGCGATGACGGCAGCGCCATCGACCAACCCCACCGCATGCTGGCCGCCACCGTCGAGATGATCCACATGGCGACGCTCGTGCACGATGACGTGCTCGACGAAGCCGACGTCCGCCGGCGCGGGGCCACGGTGAACCGCCTCTGGGGCAACGAGGCGGCGGTCATGCTGGGCGACTACCTCATCTCCAACGCCTTCCACCTGTGCTCCCGAATCGGCGATCCCGACGTCAATCTGGCCCTCGGACGGGTGACGAACACGCTCTGCGCGGGCGAACTGCTGCAGTTGCACCACCGCGGCGACCAAGGCCTGGACGTGCCGACGTACCTGGAGATCGTCCGCCGCAAGACCGCGAGCCTGATCGCCGAGTCCTGCCGTCTGGGCGGCGTGCTGGCCGGGGCCGACGACGCGGTGGCGGCGACGCTGCACGAAATCGGGGTGCAGCTCGGTATTGCCTTCCAGGTCCAGGACGACCTGCTCGACCTGATGGGCGAGCTCGACGTGATCGGCAAGCCCGCCGGCCAGGACCTGGCCAAGGGCAAGATGACGCTGCCGATCATCTTGCACCTTGAGTCGGCCGCCGCCGCGGAGCGCAGCCAGGTGCTGGATCTGCTCGACCGCGGGGACCGGCGTGGGCTCGGGGCGGTTCTGGCCGAGCATGGGGCGATCGAAGCGGCCCGGAAGCAGGCCGAAGGCTTCGTCGACGTGGCGGTGGACGCGATCGAACGCCTGCCGGCCGGGCCGGCGCGAGACCTGCTGCGGGTCCTGGCCCGGCGGATTGTGGAACGCGATCACTGAGCGCTCGGCACTGGGCGCTGGGCGCTGGGGGGCGGGCACTGGGCACTGGGCGGCGGGCGACGAGCACCATGCACCGGGCATCGGGCATCGGGCCCGGGCATCGGGCGGTGGGCGGCGGGCGGCGGTCCGATGTCGTGGGCAGCACGCGCAGGCCAGCCGGCCACCAACCGCCTCGGGGCAAAAACAGACACGGACGTGACCGTGAGGTCACGCCCGTGCGTAGGAGCCTTCCAGGCTGGTTCGATCCGCCGCGCGACCGGTGATGGTCGCCCCGGACAGATGATCAAACACAGGTACCCTCGGCGGCCCGTGAGCTGGAGTGCCGTGCGGAGGTCGGCGTCAGAGCGCGACCCGGCGGCACATGTCGATGAGCGCTTTGATTTGTTCGGTCGCCCCGTCGACGGTCGCGGCGTCGTCCTTCAGGACGTGCTCGACGGTGCCGGCAACGGTCGAGATCGTCGTGAACCCGTAGCCACCCGCGGCGCCCTTGAGTTGGTGGGCAAGGGTGCGAAGCTGGGCGAGATCTGATTCCGCCTTCGCGGCCTCGAGCGAGGACACACGATCGGGCATCTCGGCGACGAAGAACTCGACGAGCTCCATCATGTCGGCGTCGTCCGCGAAGTCACTCCGAATCGGAGTCGTGTCCGTCGATGTAGGGCTTAAATCGCTCATACGAGGAGCATCGACCGTTGGGCGGAGCGTCTTTGGCTCGTTCCGGGCGAATCCCACCGGTTTCTCACGATCCGAGACGCTGGATTCCCCCTCACTGGGGACGCCCGGCCACGGCGGGCGGCAGTTCCCGAATCGGACCGTCCCGCGGGGGAGGGCCCGTGCTACCATCGACGGTTCACGATTTTGGCCCGGTCGGGTGAAAGCCCGTCCGTTGGAGATTGAGCGATGCTTCCGAAGATGCCCCCCGCGATGGGGCAACCCGGGTTCGTCTACGTACCCCCCTACCGCATTCAGGGGTACAGCGTGGCCGGCGAGCAGACGGTGATCCAGGTCCCGGAACTGGACGTGTGTTTCGACATGGGTGTCTGCCCGCGCTTCGCGTTGAACTCGCCGTTCATCGCCCTGAGCCACGGGCATATGGACCACGTCGGCGGGCTCCCCTACTACTTCAGCCAGCGAATGTTCCAGCGTATGGGCGTGGGAACCTGCGTCTGTCACCCGCAGCTCGAAGCCCCGATCAAGGGGATGATGAACAGCTGGGTGTCGCTGGAGCGCCAGAAGACCCAGTTCCACGTGGTGCCTCTGGCCCCGGACGACGAGATCAAGATCAAGTCGGACATCGCCCTGCGGTCGATCGAGGTGTCCCATACCGGTCCGGCGGTCGGGTACTCCATCATCGAGTACCGCAGCAAGCTCCGGCCCGAGTTCCGCGACCAGCCGCAGGAGCGGCTCCGCGACCTCAAGAAGCAAGGGGTCGATATTACCCAGACCCTCGAGATCCCCCTGATTGCCTACACCGGGGACACCCAGCACGCCCCGGCCCTGTACCGGGACGAGTTCGCCAAGGCCAAGGTCGTCATCAGCGAGTGCACCTTCTTCGAGCCCGAGCACCAGTCGCGGGCGACCCTGGGCAAGCACCTGCACATCGACGACATCGCCAAGCTGCTCGAAGTCTGGGAGGCCGAGACCGTCGTCCTCACCCACGTCTCCCGGCGGACCAATCTTGGGCGGGTTCAGCAGTACCTCCAGGAGCGACTCCCGGCCGACCAGGTCGACCGGATCCACGTGCTCATGGACCTGCGTTCAAACCGCAATCGCTACCAGAAGCAGCTTGACGCGGCCGAAGCCGGCGGATGAACGCGCAGCGCGTGCGCGACTGTGGTTCAACCCGTGCGGAATTTCGGCTATTCGGCCTCGGCGTACTGGTTATTGCGTGTGCACAAGATGTTGACAACCAAACTCTGAGGCTCGGAAAACGCTTTAGAAAAGCGGTTTACAGCACCCCTAGGCACGAACCAACCGGCCAGGCGCCCTGGGAATCAATTGTTGACGGTTTGCCGGGGGGCGGTAAACTCGTCCGATCGCCTGACCGCATCGCGCAGAACCGACACCCGTGGGGTGCGGCGCGAAAACGTCGTTCGCGAGCCCTCCTCCTGATGGACCTGGGACCGTCCCGGGGCCACGTTCGAACCCGCCATTCGACTCGGTCACACGCCCCACGCGTGGACGCTCAGTCCTCGCCGTGAGCGCGGTTTCTGTGGGGTCGGACGGGTCCGATGGACCGGTGCGAGGGGGCCGCGGATCAGTGTGAGGTGGTCTCGGGAAGCCTGAGGCCTCTCGGGACGGGCGACGGGCAGGGATCGCGGGGAGGATGCATATGTCAGGACCGGACCCCAAGATCAAAGACAAGCTGATCGGCTACCTCCGCAAGCACCACGCGGACATCTGCCGACAGTGGTTCGATTTCATTGAACCGGTCGAGGTCCGCGACGGCACGCTGGTGCTGTTCGTGCCCGAGGGCGTCCAACTCCGCTTCCTCCAGAAGTTCTGCACCGAGCAATTCCGCGAGGCGGCCCAGGCGGCCACGGAAATGCTCGTCTCGGTCGAGTTCGTGGGCGAGGAAGGCCTCGGAGCGGGCTCGGGCGGGACCGATGAGTCGATTCCAGCCTTGGACGTGGACCTTGGGGCCGACGATCCGGCCGGAGCGGCCGACCCGAACGCTCCCCCCGCCCCGGTCACGACCAATGGCACCGCCGCCCCGGCAACGCCGGCCATCGCCCCCGCAGCGCGGGCCCCTCGAGATGAAGGCTCTGGCGCCTCAGCCTCCAGCGACTACGACGTCGTGCTCTCGCCGGACTACAGCTTCGATTCCTTCATCGTCGGGCCGGACAACCGGCTGCCACATGCGGCATCGATCGCCGTGAGCCGCATGCCCGGCAAGGCCTACAACCCGCTCTTCCTCCACGGCGGCGTCGGTCTGGGCAAGACCCACCTGCTGCAGGCGATCTGCCACGCGTCGCTGTCGGCCCGGCCGGAGACGCGGATCGCGTACCTCTCGTGCGAAGACTTCACGACCGAGTTCATGACCGCGGTGCAGGGCGGCGAGATGTCGAGCTTCCGCCACAAGTTCCGCAACGTGGACATCCTCGTGGTCGACGACATCCACGACCTGGCCCAGCGCGAGCAGACGCAGGAAGAATTCTTCCACACGTTCAACACGCTGTTCCAGCACGGGCGGCAGATCGTGCTCTCGTCCGACGCCCCGCCCAAGGAGATCCCCGATCTCGAAGAACGGCTCACCAGCCGCTTCAACTGCGGGCTCGTCGCGCGGCTCGATCGCCCGTGCTACGAAACGCGGGTCGAAATCGTCAAGAGCAAGGCACGCCTCCGCGGGATCTCAATCCCCGAGGACGTGGCCAACTACATCGGCGCCCGGTACGACGCGAACATCCGCGAGCTTGAGGGGGCGATCGCTCGCGTCCAGGGCACCGCGGCGATGGACGACACGCCGATCACCCTCTCGCTGGCCCGCACCGCCCTCGGTGATCGCGATGACGGGACGTCGGCCAGCCAGCCGAACGTGCAGATCATCATCGAAACGGTGGCCAAGTACTACGACCTGAAGCTCCCGGACCTGCTGAGCCGGCGGAAGCAAAAGTCGATCGCCGTCCCCCGCCAGATCGGGATGTACCTCGCCCGCCAGCACACGCGGTACTCCCTGGAGGAGATCGGTGGCTACTTCGGCGGCCGTGACCACACGACGGTCATGCACGCCGTCCGCAAGATCGAGGCCGAGCAGTCCAAGGACGCGACCCTGGCCGAGGACGTCCGGCGGCTGCAAGAACAGCTCACCATCTGAACGCCGGCGTCCGCCGGTCCGATGCGGGGTGCCACTCGCTCGGCCAGCCCGCTTCAGACAGCCCGCTCGACCAGTCCTCATCAGCCTCGGACCACGTCACACGGACCGAAGGTGCACGGGCCCGCGGCACACGGCACGCAGAACGCAGCACTCGGACCCACGACCCACGGCCCACATGCCCGGCCGCCAGACCGCCCACGTGGGGCTCTGCTTGCTTCAGCCCACCCGCCCATCCGAATCAACTGCCGCTCGTCCACCGGGTCCCCGGCTGGACGCGGCATGCCGATGCCGACCCCAGGCCCTGCTCCCGGCTCGCACTCCGGGCCGAGCGGATCCTCCGACTCCGACTCCGAGCCCGAACCCGAACCCGAGCCAGGCTGAGACCCGGGGTCGAGCTCGGGCTCAGGCCAGATCAACGCCAGCAGCGACCAAGGAAAACCCGCGCATTCCGCCGATCAGCGTGCGTGATCACGCGGTTCAAACCCGCCGCAGACCATGGGGACAACCTGTCAGCCCAGCGCGCGCGAGTGTGGGCGCCATGGGCCTGGCGCGACAGCCTGTCGCGCCAGGGGGGGCGCCGGCGCCATGGCGCGCCAAGGGCGCGCCGCGCCGCGCAACACGGATACCACACAGAACACCTGGATGTAAAACCATTCACGGTAGATGCTTACCGAAGACGGCTAAGCATCCTTCCACAGCGCGCCAGACACTACTACGAGAGAGGAGGATGAAGAACCTTCTCTGATGAGAATCCGGAACCCGACCACCGAACCGCTGAACCCAACGCGCATCCCCACCGCATCGCCCGTGTGGACAGATTCCGAGCGTTGGCCGATGACACTCCCATCGGTTGACGCCGCCCCGGGTCATCCCGAGACCCGTCATGGGCCTGGCCAGAGCCACGTTTCAGCCGCGGCGATTTCTCGACAGCACGGCTGCTCGCCCCCGATTGAGACCCGATCCAGACGTGACCGACTGGCCAGACTCGCCGGCCACGCCCAAGGCCGAACCCGAGGCCAAACCAAGGGTCAGACCTGGGGTCAGACCTAGGCCCAGGCCCAGACCTAAGCCCAAACCCAGGCCCAGGCCCAAACCCAAACCCAGGCCCAGACCCAGACCCAGACCCAGACCCAGACGCAGATCCTGCCCTCGGCCCTCGCCGTGCTTCCGACCCTGCCTCCCTGGACCGGAACCTCGATTCCGCCCCCACCCGTTTCGGAAAATCACAATCTTGCGGCCATGGGTTTGGCCGTTCGGGCGTTGATCCCCGGATGCGCGTTTCGCGGACAAGCGTGCGCGCCCGATGCGTGTGCATCCAGGCCCCGACCGCAGGGGTACGATCGATCGGTCGACCGACGCATCGGATCCGGCCGCTCGGCCTCCCGTCTTCCCGCTTTCCCGTCCGAGTCTCGGACCCTCCCGGAGCCTCCCATGACCGATCCGCTGGCCGGCGCTTCCGATCCCCTCGGCTCCGCTTCCGGGAGCACTCCGCCGCCGACCGATCCCCAGGCCGCGATCGAAGAGGCCGCCAGCGCGGCCCGCCGGGTCAAGGAGCAGGTCCATCGGGTGATCGTCGGCCAGGAAGAAGTCGTCGACCAGTTGCTGGCCACGCTGTTCTGCGGCGGCCACGCGGTCCTCGTCGGCGTGCCGGGTCTGGCCAAGACCATGCTGATCTCGACGCTGGCCCGCAGCCTGAGCCTCGGCTTCAGCCGCATCCAGTTCACGCCCGACCTGATGCCCTCGGACATGACCGGCACCGAGGTCATCGAGGAAGACAAGACCACCGGCGCCCGCGAACTTCGATTCGTGAAGGGCCCGATTTTCTCGAACGTGGTCCTGGCCGACGAAATCAACCGCACGCCGCCCAAGACCCAGGCCGCCCTGCTCGAAGCGATGCAGGAGCGTCAGGTCACCGCCGGCGGCATGCGGCACGCCCTGCCGAGCCCGTTCTTCGTGCTGGCCACGCAGAATCCCATCGAGCAGGAGGGCACGTATCCGATGCCCGAAGCCCAGCTCGACCGGTTCATGTTCATGATCACCGTCGGCTACCCCGACGAGCAGCAAGAGCTTGAGATCGTCAAGCGCACGACGAGTTCCGGCATGGCCGATCCGTCGCCGGTCCTCACCGGCGAGGAAGTGCTCCGCTTGCAGACGCTCGTCCGCGCGGTGCCGGTGGCCGACCACGTCGTCCGCTACGCCCTCCGCCTCTCGCGGTCCACGCGCATTCGCGAGCCTTCCCCCAAGCCGGACATCGTCGAGCGTTACCTCTCGTGGGGTGCCGGTCCGCGGGCCAGCCAGTTCCTGGTGCTCGCGGCCAAGGCCAACGCGCTGCTGCGGGGCGACACGCACGTGATGCCCGAGCACATCAAGGCCGTGGCCCTGCCGGTGCTGCGTCACCGCATGATCACGAACTTCAACGCCGAAGCCGACGGCGTCACCAGCGATGACGTGGTGCGCGAACTGCTGGAGAAGATTCCCGTCGAGAGCGCCGGCGACGAAACAAAGCAGCAGATGGACATGGTGATGAAGTAAGTCGGCGCGGCCGGCGTGGGGTGTTGTGCGGGTGATGATCGCCCGCCGGTCACCGTCGCCGTCGCAATGCGGCTGTCATCGCCAACGCCGTCGTCAATGCCACCGCCCCGATTGTCGCCGTTCGCTCCTGCGTTTCCCCGTCCACACCTGAGGTACTGATCCCGTGGCCGATGCCCAAGGCGCCCGCGCCGAAGCCTATCTCGCTCCCGAAACGATCGGACAGCTCGCGCCATTCGAGGTGCGGGCCAAGATGATTGTCGAAGGCGTGATGAGCGGCATGCATCGCTCGCCGTACCAAGGCATGGCGGTGGAGTTCGCCGAGTACCGGCAGTACACCCCGGGCGATGACCTGAAGCACTTGGACTGGAAGGCCTTTGGCCGGACGGACAAGCTCTACATCAAGCAGTACCAGCAGGAAACGAATCTCGACGTCGTCTTGATGGTCGATTCGTCGGCCTCGATGGGGTACGGCACGCTGCCGATCAAGGGCGGTTGGGGCGGGACCGAAGCGAGTCGCCGCACCAAGTACTGGACGAAGTACGACCACGCCGCCGCGCTGTCGGTGGCCATGGGCTACCTGACCCTCGGTCAGGCCGACCGCCTGGGCACGGTGACGTTTGCCGACGACATTCTGCAGATCATGAGTCGGTCGAGTTCGCAGCAGCAGTGGCGGCGGATGGTGCAGATTCTGACCGCCGAGCCGGTCGACCGGAAAACCGATCTGGCCAAGGTCACGGATCTGGTGCTGTCCAAGGTCACCAACCGCGTTCTGTTCATCATCGTCAGCGACTTCTTCACCGATCCCGAAGAGATCCGCACCGCCCTTGCTCGCTTCCGCCACCGGCGGCACGACGTGATCCTGGTGCAGACGCTCGACCGATCGGAGATGCGCTTCGAATTCGATGAGCCGGCCCCGTTCGAGGGACTCGAAGGCGAAGGCCGCCTGCGGGTGGATCCGCGCGGCCTGCGCGACGGATACCTGGAAGCCATCGGACGCCACACGGAAATGGTGGAGTCGACGGCGACCGCCTTCGGCTACGACGTTGTTCGCGTGGACACGCATGAATCGGTGGGCCCGCCGCTGGCGTACCTGCTCGCTCGTCGCAACGCCATGGCCCGCGGGAGCACCGCCCGGTGAACCTCCTTGCCCCTGGATTTCTGATCGCCGGCGTTCTGGCGACGGCGGTACCGATCGCGATCTTCCTGCTGTGGCGGCAACGCCGCATGCCGGTGCCGTTTGCCGCGATGCGCTTTCTCTTTGAGGCCGAACGCAAGCACCACCGCCGTTTGCGGACCGAGCGATTGATCATGCTCGCGCTGCGCTGCCTGGCGGTCATTGCCCTTGGGGCGGCCCTCGCCCGGCCGCTGCTGGAACGCGCCGGCCTGCTGCCCGGATCCCAGCGGGTGATGCTGATCGTCATCGACGATTCGATGACCGCCGGTTTGGTCGACGCCTCGGGCACCACGGTGCTCGATGGACACGTCGCCACCGCTGAACAACTGCTCGACGAAGCCGGACCGGGCGACCGGATCGGCGTCATTCGGACGTCGCGCGGCGGTGAAGACCTGCTCCCGCCCTCGGCCGACGTGGCTTCGGTGCGAACCTGGCTGCGCGGATTGGCTCCGCGGCCGGTTCGCTCGGACATTCCGTCGGCCATGCGCCAGCTCTCCGATGCGGCGATGCGGGCAAAGGCCGGCGGCGGCGAACCGGCGGCGTTTCTGCTGTCGGAGTTCCGCGCGGGTTCGGCCGACCTCGAAGATGCCTTGCCCGATCTCGCGTTGCCCGCGTCGACGGCGTTGCTCGCCAGTCAGCCGGCCACCGACCTCCGGGCCAACGTGGTCGTGGGCGGCGTGGATCCGATTCGGGCGGTGATTCTTCCCGGGGCGGCCGATGGGTCGGGTCAGATCACGATTCGGCTGGAACGCCACGGCGACCTTTCTGCCGGCACGTCGCGCGTGCGCATCGACGGCGAAGATCTGCCGGTCATCGAACCGCGCACCGTCACCTGGCGTCCTGGCCAGGCCGAAGCTTCGCTCGACGTGCTGCTGCCGGTGACCGGGCTCGACGCACGGTCCTTGGCCGTGTCGATCGCGGTCGACGAAGATCAGCTTCCCATCGACGACCGCCGGGCCATTGTGCTCGAAGTCCGCGAGTCGCTGCGGATCGGCCTCGTGGATCGCGGCGGCTTCGGGACCGACCGCGCCATCGACCGATTGACCAGCGGGCAGTGGTACGCCCGGGCGCTTCGCCCCGGCGGCGGCGGCCAGCTTGAAGTTGTCGGCCTGGAACCCGCGGCCCTGGTGCCGGCCGACCTCCGCACGATCGACGCATTGATCGTCCCGCGTCCGGACTTGCTCCGCGAAGAGGGCTGGTCGGCGATCGGCGAGTGGACGCAGCGCGGCGGGCTCCTGCTCGTCAGCCCGCCCGAAGAACTCACCGTCCACCAGTGGGCCGACGATTTCCTGGCCACGTTCAACTTGGATTGGCGCATCGACCGCACCGCCCAGGAGCTGGCCGAGGCCGTGCCGCTGGCCACGCCGCGCGGCGTGCCGTCGGTGTTCACGATGCTGGCCGGCGAACTGGAAGACCTCGTCCGCCCCGTGCTCACCACCCGCCGGCTCGACATCGAAGTCGACGGTTCGGCCGAAGCGCTGCTGACGATGGAAGACGGCCGGCCGCTGATGCTGACCGGATGGACAAATGCCGACTCACCCGCCGTCGCGACGATCGCGGGATCGGGTCCGGCCGGGGCCGGAGCCGGAAGTGGGTCCGGAAGTGGAGCGGGCCCCAGTGACGCCAACCCGAACGCCGACCCGAGCGCCAACCCGAACCTCACCACGCCCAGCGGTCGCGGGCTGATTGCCTTGCTGTCGACCGCCCCGTCGCTCGAGTGGACGAACTTGCCGACGAAGCCGCTGATGGTGCCGCTGGTGCAGGAGTTCGTGCGGGAAGGCCTCGGCCAGGTCCGCCGCGACGCGGTGATTCGCACCGGTGATCGGCCGACGCTCGCCCGCTTCCCCGCCGCCGACCAACTCATCACGCCCAACGATGCGACCCTGGCCATCACCAGCGATGGACGGCCCGCGGATCCCCTGCCCGCCCCTGGCCTGTACCGCGTCCGCGATGCGGCCGGGACCGAACTCGGCACCTTCGCCGCGGTGATTGATCCCGCCGGCAGCCGAACGGAAACGCAGGCGGCCGATGCGGTGCAGAGCTGGCTGGCCCGCAGTGGAGCGTGGACGACGTTTGACGCCGACAATCCGGCCGCGGCCCTCCGTCGCTCGGGCGCGGCCACCGGACTGGCCACCGCCATCTTGCTCATCTTGCTCCTGCTGCTCGTGGCCGAAACGCTGCTGGGCCGGCTCTTCAGCCGGGCGTCCCGCAACGCGTCGGGCGACCGCGCGTCGTCCGCCGGCGGCCGTGGCCGCGGTGACGGTTCGATTCTGCCGACGCTGAACCTGCAGACCGTCGGTGGCGGCGGCGCGGGTGGCGGCCGCGGTTCTGGAATTGGTTCTGGCCGAGGTTCTGGCCGAGGTCCGGGCGGAGGTCGTCGATGAACTCGCCCCTGGTTCGCTGGTTGCTTGACCTGGATCTGCTGCCGGAGGATGCCGGCCCGCTCCGCCTCGCGTGGGAACGCGGGTTGCCGGCGTGGATGTGGCTGCTGATCGTGCTCGGGGCGGCGGCCCTCGCGTGGATCGCGTACCGGCGCATGGCCGGGCCACGCACCTGGCGGGCCGGACTCGCCGGACTGCGCACCCTGACGATTCTGCTGGTGATTGCATTGCTCGCCGGTCCGCAAGCTGAACTTCCGCGCGTGGACATCGAGCGCGATTGGTTGCTCGTGCTGGTGGACCGCAGCCGTTCGATGACGATTGCCGACGCCGATGCACTGGCCGTCGGTGCCGATACCGGGGCAGGTTCGACCGTCGCCGGCGCGGCGGGGTCCGACCCGCTCCGCCGCACCCGCGACCAACAGGCCCGCGATGCATTTGCCGCCGCGGCCGACGAGCTGCAGGCCGTCGCCGACGAAAAGGACATTCGTTGGTTCGGCTTCCATGAGGGCGTGTTCACCCTGCAGGCCACGGCCGATGGGGGTGCATCGGGGTCATCGAACGCGGCTGCTTCGGATGCCGCGAACTCCGCGAACCTCGCGAACTCCGCGAATGCCGCGAACTCCGCCGGCCCCCAGCCGGACGCCCTGCCGATCATCCCTTCGTTCGGGCCAGCCAGCGGCAGCCGCACCGACATCGGCCGCGCGATCGATCAATCCCTGCAACGAGCCGGCGGCCGGCCGATCAGCGCGGTGCTCTTGCTCAGCGACGGCCGCTCAACGCGCACGGTTGATCCGGCGATCGCCCGGCGGCTGCGGGCCGATGGCGTGCAACTCTTCACCGTCCCGCTCGGAGCCGCTGAGCCGATCGGCGACCTGTCCGTCGGCCGGTTGGATGCCCCGAGCCGTGCGTTCGTCCGCGACAAGGTGCCGGTCCGGGTCGACCTGGAACGGCTGGGTCCGGCCCTGCAAGACTCCGGTGCGACCGTCCGCTTGATCGACGAATCCACCGGTGAGGAACTGGCCAGCGAACGACTCGAGGCGGGCAGCGATCGCGATCGCCTCACGCTCGTGGCCGAGCCTGAAGTGGCCGGCGAAACAAGTTGGTCGGTGGTCATCGAGCCGGATCGCCCGGACCTCGTGCCCGACAACAACCGCATCGCGTTTCCGGTCGAGCTCATTGACCGCGAGATGCGGGTGCTCTTCGTCGACGGCTATCCGCGCTGGGAATACCGCTACCTCAAGAACCTGCTGATCCGCGAGGCGTCGATCGAGTCGTCGAACTTCCTGGTCACCGCCGACCGCGACTTTGCCCAGGAAGGCAATGCCCCGATCACGCGGCTTCCTCGTTCGATGGAAGAGTTCGAACCCTTTGACGTCATGGTCATTGGCGACGTGCCGGCCGGCTTCTTCTCGCCCGAGCAGATGGAACTGATGCGCGACCATGTGGCCGAAAGCGGCGCGGGCGTGCTGTGGATCGGCGGCCCCGAGTCCATGCCGAGCACCTACGCCGACAGCGTGCTCGCCGACCTCATGCCGTTCCGCGGCGGACTGCGGCTTCCGGCCATCGGTTCGCCGGTGACGATGCAGCCCACGCCGCTGGCCGAACGCCTGGGCGTGTTGCAGTTGGTCATCGGCGACGAACAGGGCTGGCCCGAGGCACTCATCGATCCGTCCACCGGGTGGTCGCAGCTCTACTACGCCCAGCGCATCGGACTCGACCAGATGAAGCCGACGGCCGAAGCGCTGGCCACCACGGTGCAGACCTTCGACGGTGCGCCGCTGCCGCTGCTCATGTCGATGCGGTTCGGCGCTGGCCAATCGATCTACGTGGCCACCGACGAGATTTGGCGATGGCGCTACGGCCGCGGCGAACTGCTGCCCGACCAGTTCTGGATCCAGATGGTCCGCATGCTGGCCCGTGAGCGGCTGGCCGCGAGCGGCGTGCGTGCGGTCCTGAACGCGAATCCCTCGCGCGGGCAGACCGGCCGTCCGGTGCGCCTCAGCCTGCGGGTGCTGGACGCCCAGTTGACCGACGAACGCCGTTCGAGCGTGGCGGCGGAGATCGTGGACGCCGATGGGCAGGTCCGCAGCCGGGCCGAACTCGTGCGGGACGGCGATTCGGGCGACGCCTTTGCGACGACCTGGATTCCGGATGCCGCCGGCGAATACACCGTGCGAATCAGCGAGCGAGCCTTCGACGGCCTCGGTCTGGCCGCCGCGGTTTCGATCCGCGAACCGGCCGACGAGTTGCTCCAGCCCGAGACCGACCACGACCTGCTGGCCCGGCTCGCCTCGGAAACCGGCGGCCGCGTGGTGGCGCCGGATGAGCTTGGGGCGACCCTTGAGACCCTGCCGAACCGCCAGGTGCGGACGGAAAACCCCCTCCGAGAGTCGATCTGGGACACGCCGCTGGCGTTCCTGCTGCTGCTGCTGCTCCTGGGCCTGGAGTGGGCCGGCCGCCGCATGCTGCGGCTGGCGTGATTGCGTCGCAGGGGGCGTGCGAGCGGGATCGGGACCGTTGTGGCGGCCGCGCGGCCGCTTGTGCCCCCGATTCGCGGTGAATATACCGATCAGAATGCGAACAACGGGCAAGAGCGACGTTGTGCATCCTCCAGGATCGGAAACCTGCCGATATTCACGATTGGCGGTGTGATTCGGGCTGCGAGCAGCGTTGAATCATTGAGGACGCTTGGTGCCAGGCTTGCCGCCGCCGCGCGGGTCGCCACCGGTACGACCATTCGGAGATCCACCCCCATGAGCAGCATCGGCGTCGTCATCGGCCATCTCGAACGGCTTCGCGCCGTGACCCGGCGGCTGCTCGTTCTGCGGGGCGTGGCGATCGTGGCCGCGGGCCTCATCGCCGGGGTCGTCGGCCTTGCCGTGCTCGACTGGTTCTTCCGCTTCCCGTCGCCGGTGCGGGTGGTCACGCTGCTGATGCTGCTCGCCGCCGCCGCGTGGCTCGCCTTCCGGCACCTGCGTCCGGCCCTCAACTACCGCCCGACCATGGTCGACCTCGCCCTGCGGGTCGAGTCGGCCCGTCCTGATCTTGCCGGCCGCCTGGCCTCCGGCGTCGAGTTCGTCGAACGCGGCGAGGCGGAGCGCAACCCGCTCGCCGGGCTGGCCATTGATCGCCTGGCCGCCCTCGTCCAAACGGACTTCGGCCGCCGCGTTGAATCGCGCCCGTTGCTCCGGGCCGGCGGCATGGTCGGCGCACTGCTCGCGCTGGTCGTTGTTGCCCTCGTGATCGCCCCCGCGTTCGTCACCACCGGCGCCGCCCGCGTGCTCGCCCCCTGGTCCGGTGCGGCGTGGCCGGCCCAGACCGCGGTTGCGTCCCTCATGACCGATGTCCTCGGAGATCCCGGCGTGCACCCGCGTGGCGAGGTCTTGCCGCTGCGGGCCCGCAACCTCACCGACGACGGCACCGACCAGCCGGTCGAGGCCAACTACCGCGTCCAGCGCGACGGCCGGTTCGGCCGCTGGGAGCAGGCCACCCTCTCGCACCAGGGCGACGGCATCCACGAGCGTCTCGTCGACGGTGACGCAGAAGCCGTCGACGTGTGGTTCGCCACCCGCGACGCCCGCACCGAAGTGGAACGCATCGACCTGGTGCCGCCGCCGGCGATCCAGCGAGCGAGCTTGCGGATCGCGCCGCCGGCGTACGCCGATGGACTCATCGCGCCGATCGAGGCCGAAATGGGTCCGGGCATCGACGACCGGGCCCGCGTGGCCGAAGCGGCCCTGGCCGGTTCGACCGCGACGCTCGCGTTCACCTTCAACAAGCCGATCAACCCGCCGGCGTCGGCGCTGGTTGACTCGGTGGGCATGGCCCAATGGCAGGCCGAGACGTTCGGCTTGGACCCGGCCGCCGTGACCATCGCCCAGAACGCCGACGATGCTGCCCAGTGGACGGCCACCTGGACGATCGCCGAGTCGTTGGTCTTTGCTCCGGAGCCGCGCGACGGCTTTGGACTGGGGCCGCGCGAACCGATTCGCTACGTCATCGAGTCGGTGGACGACGCCCTCCCGCGGACCGCGGTGCTGACGCCCGAGCGCGATGACCGAGCGCTGGCCGGCGCGGTGCTCGACGTGCACGTCGAGGCGACCGACGACGTGGGGCTGCAGCGCATTGGCATCGACCTGCAAGTGGAACGTCCGGGCGGCGATCCGATTCCGCTGGAACTGTCGTCCGATGCGGCAGAATTGCTGGTGCGGACGACGGACCCGGTGCTCCGCGACGAGATTTCGTCGCCGCTGGATCTCGGCGCGTTCGGCCTGAACGCCGGCGACGTGCTGCTGATTCGCGCGGTGGCGCAAGATGTGTACGACCCGGCGGATGCTCGGCCGGCGGCCTACAGCCCGGCCCGGCGAATCCGCATCATCAACGAAACGGACTTTGCCACGCTGATGCGCCGCGAACTGTCGCGCATTCGGCAGGAGGCGATCCGACTTGACGTGCGTCAGGCGGAGCTGCAGGAAGAGCTCGCCCGCGGCGGCGACGCCGGTGAAACCGCGCGGGCCCAGGCCGAGATCGCCGAGCGGGTCGCGGCCCAGCGCGAATCGGTGGCCGACGTCGCCGAGCGCGTGCGGGCGAACGACCTGGACGACGAACAACTCGGCGAGCTGCTGCGGCAGTCGGGCGACCTGCTCGACTACGCCGGCCGGGCGGCCAACCGAGCGCTCGACTCGCTGGAGAACCTGGCCGAGGCGGAAGCCGCGGCCGGCGAACTGGTGCAACGCGAGCGCGGCGGTGCGGCAGGTGAGCAGTCCATTCGCGGCTTGGAGCTGCCCGACGCAGAATCGCTCGATGGCGAGCGGCGTGAGCCGGGTGGGTCGGGCGAGCCGGGCGAGCAGCCGAGCGGCCAGCCCTCGGGCGAGCAGCCGAGCGGTCAGCCGTCGGGCGAGCAGCCAAGTGGTCAGCCGTCCGGCGAACAGCCAAGCGGTCAGCCGTCGGGCGAGCAGCCGAGCGGTCAGCCGTCCGGCGAGCAGCCGAGTGGTCAGCCGTCGGGCGAGCAGCCGAGCGGTCAGCCGTCGGGCGAACAGCCCAGCGGTCAGCCTTCGGGCGAGCAGCCGAGCGGTCAGCCGTCGGGCGAACAGCCCAGCGGTCAGCCGTCCGGCGAACAGCCGAGTGGCCAGCCGTCGGGTGAACAGCCGAGCGGTCAACCCTCGGGCGAGCAGCCGAGCGGTCAGCCTTCTGGTGAACAGCCGAGCGGTCAGCCGTCGGGCGAACAGCCAAGCGGCCAGCCCTCGGGCGAACAACCCTCCGGCGACGAAGCCACCACCCCCGAACAGGCCGTGGCCGAAGCGCGGGAAGCCGCCCGCCGTTCCGCGGAAGCGCAGCAGGAAGTTCGCGACGAACTCGGCGACCTCATTCGCCTGCTCGACCGCGACGAGGACACATGGCTGGTTCGCCAGCAACTCCAGCGCATCCTGGACGAGCAGCAGGAGCTTGAAGGACGCACCGGCGACGTGGCCGATGACCTGATCGGTCGCGGGGCCGACGAACTCACCCGCGCCGAGCGCGGCGTGCTCGAAGACATCGCCGACGACCAGTCCGCCCTGGCCGAGAGCTTTGATCGCCTGATCGAGGAGATGCGTCGTCGTTCGGACGCGATGCAGGAAGCCGATCAGCAAGCGGCCGATGGGCTCGAAGCCGCAGCCGACGAAGGCGAAACCCGCGGTGCCTCGCGGGCCATGCGGGAAGCGGCGGAGGCCACGCAAGAGAACCAGCTCCAGAACGCCGCCCAGCGTCAGGCCCGGGCCCGTGAAGCGCTCGAGCAAATGCAGGACGCCCTCGAAGAAGCCGGCGGCGTGCGGACCGAAGAACTCTTGCGACAGCTCGACAGCCTCGAACAGTCGCTGGATCGCCTGATCGCGGTGCAAGAACGCGAACTGACCCTGCTCGCCCGGGCCGAAGACGCCCCCGATGTCGCCGAAGCTTTGGCCGAGCGTGGCCGGGCCATGATTCGCCAGGAGCGCAACACCGCGGCCACCGCCCAACAGGCTCGCGCCGCCGGCCAGGACGTGGCCCGGATCGCGCGGACCATCGACCGGGCGCGCGATGCCCAGACCGGCGCGATCTCGGCCTTGCGGGCCGCCCCGCCGGAAGTGGACGACGCCCGGGACGGCGAAGAGCGGTCCCTTGCCCGGCTCCGTGAAGCGCGCGACCTCGTCCGGGAAGCGGAAGAGGAAGCCGAAGAGGACCAGGCAGCCGAAGAGCGCCGCCAACTCATCCAGGCGTATCGCGATCTGCTGGAACGGCAGATCATCATTCGCGCGTCCACGCAGGAACTGCTGCCGCAGACGCCGCTGAACCGCCGTGGACGTCAGACGGCCCGGCGATTGGGCAACGACCAGGAAACGATCCGCGTCGGTCTTGAACAGGTCGCCGCGGACACCGAAGGTCTGGCCGACAGCATTGTGTTCAGCTACGTCCACGAACAGCTCGACGTGTGGACGCAACAAGTCCGCGACGATCTCTACGAAGCAACGGTCGACTCGACGGTCGCGCGACGGCAACTTCGCATCGCCGACGCGATCCGCCGCCAGATCGACGCGCTCGAAGCGCTCAACGCCGCCCAGCAAGAGTTCGCCGAGGAATCGCAGGCCGCACCACCCGACGGTGGCGGCGGCGGTCAGTCTGGCGGCGGTCCGCAGCCATTGCTTCCGCCGATGGTCGAACTCGTCCGACTCCGAGGTCTGCAGGAAGCGATCTACGAAGAGACGCGGGCGGTGGACGAGGCGACGGACCTCGACCCGGCTCGCCGGGCCGGCATCGTCGAAGACCTCACCCGTCAGCAGGCGGACGTCCTCGAGTTGGCCGAGCGCATGCAAGAACAATTGATGCAGGAGCAAGGTGGCGGCGGCGGTCAGCCCGCGGCGCCCACCCCTCCCGCTCCCCCGTCGAACGATCCCGCCCCGTCCCCGGAGACGAGCCCATGATGCTGACTGCATCCCGTTCACGCCGTTCACCGCGTTCGTCGCGTTCACCGCGCCCATCACGTTCGATGTCGCCCGCGGTTGCCCGCGTTCTGGCTGCTACCGTCGTGCTCGCCGCCGCTTCCACCGGCGCGGCGTCGGCCTGGCAAGATGCGCCGCCGGTCACGCCGCCTCCGGCCGCGGACGCTCCGGCCGAGTCGCAAGCCGAGCCCGACGCCAAGGCCGAAGCCAAGCCGCAAGCCAAGCAGGAAACCCCGGCCAAGCCGGCCGAAGCCGACCCCAAGCCCGCTGATCCGCCGGCCAAGAGCGATGCGCCCGCGGACGCCCCGGCCGATCCTCCCGCCGCCGCGCCCAAGAAGACCGCCCCGCCGTCGCTCGACGACCTCCTCGGGATCGGCGGATCCGACGACGCGGATGCCGATGCAGACGCCGCCGCCGGCCCCTCCGGCGATGCCGCATCCAGTGACGATGCGGCCAACCCGGAAGACGCCGCCTTCGACCAGCGTTTGGCCGGTGAAGCCCCCGCCGATCCGCTCGTCAAAGCCCTCGACGGCATGCGGCTCGCCTCGTCCCGGCTGCTCGATCGCAAGACCGATCTCACGACGCAGCGCACCCAAGAGGATGTGCTCCGCCGGCTCGACCAGCTCATTGACGCGGCCAAGAACCAGCAACAGCAGCAATCCCAACAACAGCAACAGCAGCAACAACAACAGCAGCAGAACCCCGGGCAGCAGCAGTCGGGTCAGCAGCAACAAGCGCAGCCAGGCCAAGCCGAAGCGGCCCAAGGCGAAGACGACCAGCAGTCTGGCGACGACAACCAGGTGCCCTTCGCCGACGGCCAACGGAACGAGATTCTGCAAGAGTCGCGGTCCGAGTGGGGCTCGCTCCCCGAACGCGTTCGCCAGATGTTGCTCCAAGGTTCGCGCGAGCACGTCAGCAGCATCTACGAGCAGATGACCCGGGCCTACTACCGCAGCCTGGCCGAGGAAGGTTCGAACCCGTGATGAACAGTCTCTCTCCCACCCGTGGCGCTCTGTGCCTTCTCGCCGCCACCGTGCTGACCGGTTCGGTGTTGGCCGATGATGCGACGGCATCGATGATCGCGCCTGCGGCTCCCGCAACGGCTCCCGCGTCCGACGCCCAAGAAGTTCCGCCCGTCACCGTCGAAGAACCGGCAAACCTCGCCGACGACGAGACGATCGGCGCGCAGAACAACCCGCTGGAAGACGAGATCACGCCGGCACTCGAAGCGGCGGTGCAAAAGGGCTTTGCCTACTTGGCCGCCCAGCAGAACGATGACGGTTCCTTTGGGCACGGGCGGTACGGCAAGCACGTCGGGATTTCCTCCCTGTGCGCGATCGCCTTCATGGCCGACGGCAACCTGCCCGGCCGCGGTCCCTTTGGTGATCGCGTCGAACGGGCCCTGGAGTTTGTGCTCGACCACGCCACGGACGCGGGATTGCTCGCGGCCGAAACGTCGCACGGTCCGATGTACGGCCACGGTTTCGCCACGCTTTTTCTCGGCGAGATCTACGGGATGAACCCGACCGACGAACGGGTGCGCGAGGCACTCGAGAAGGCCGTCGACATCATCATCGGTTCGCAGAATGAAGAAGGCGGCTGGCGGTACAACCCGGTCCCGATGGACGCCGACGTGTCGGTGACCATTTGCCAGGTCATGGCCCTGCGTTCGGCCCGCAACGCCGGCATCAAGGTGCCGAAGGAAACGATCGAACGTGCGGTCGAGTACGTCCGCGAATGCCAGAACGACGATGGCGGATTTCGGTACATGCGTTCGCCCGGCGGCAGCGCGTGGCCGCGGACCGCAGCTGGCGTGGCCGCGCTCTTTTACGCCGGCGAACATGACGACGAATCGATCGACCGCGGTTTGGACTACCTCGTCCGCAATGCTTTCCCCGGCAGCCGACTGGCAAACCGCTCGCACCAGTACTACGGCCACTACTACGCGGTGCAGGCCATGTACTTGGCCGGCGGCGAACGTTGGGCGACGTGGTGGCCGGCGATTCGCCAGGAACTCATGAGCACCCAGCACCCTGAGGGTGGCTGGCTCGATCACTACGCCGGCGGGGCCTATTCGTCCGCCATGAGTCTCATCGTCCTGCAGATGCCCAAGCGGTACCTGCCGATCTTCCAGCGCTGAGGTGCGTGTGAGTCACCGATTGATGCCAACGATCCGTCGCCATCTCGCGTCCGCCGCCGCGGCAGCTGTGGTCACGCTCGCGTGCAGTGGAGTTGCTTCTGCCCGCGAAGAGTTCGTGCTGTTGCTCCGCGACGGTTCGGTCAAGGCCGTGTCCGTGCTGGAAATGCGCGACGGCATGATCATCCACGACTTCGCCGGGCGTCCGGAATCCGTCCCGATCGCTGACGTTCTGGCCGCGGTCCAATGGCGTTCGGGAAGCCGCCAGTCGCCCATGATCCGTCCGATTCTGCGGCGCGAGCTCGGACTGCTGCGGATGCGCGACGGCCAGCACTTCCCCGGCACGGTGGCCCGCGAGCCGTCGGAAGATCCGGACGTCCTGAGTTGGGTGCATCCCCAGCTTGGGCGGCAGAACCTGCCCATCGAAGACATCGCTTCGGTGCTGTTTCGCGTGGCCGAAGCGCCCGGCGAGATCGAACTTTCCGGCGGCGACCGCGTGGTGCTGCGAAACGGTGACCGCCTGGACGGCTTCATCATGTCGATCGGCGCGGAAGTGGTCGTGCAGCAAGAAGACGCGTCGGGCGACGTCCGCGATGTGAACGTGCCACTTCGCCGAGTGGCCGGCCTGCGCCTGGTCGCGGACGCGGCGGAACCGGGCGACCGACGCATGTGGTTCGACGAGGGCACGGTCCTCGACATCGACGACCTCACCGCTCCGGCGGCGAGCAGCATCTCGGTCAGTCGGCCGGGCTCCGGCACGCCGATCACCCTCGAAGGCATCGACCTCGAGGACGTGGCCGCGATCGTTTTCGACATGGACGCGCTCGTGCCGCTGGCCGCGCTGCCCGTCGAACGCATCGAACCCCTTGACGGCCGCTACCGGGCGGAAGCCCCGCAGCTCCTGCAGCCGCGGGTCGCGGCGCAGCTCGGCGCGGTCACCCTCACCGGCCCGGCCAGCGTGACGTGGACGCTCCCCGAACCAAACGGGCGATTCCTCGCGGACGTCACGATCCCCGAGGGCGCCCGCGACTGGGCGGACCTGGAGTTCGTGGTGCTCGACGGTCGCGAAGAGCGCATGCGCGTGCGACTGAACCGCGCCAACCCGTCGGCCCCGATCGATGTCCGCATGGCGTCAAGCGATCGCCGGTTGACGATCCGCCTGGAGACGGGTCGCCATGGTGCGGTGCAGGATCGGGTGGAGTTGACGCTGGCTCGGGTGCAGTACGAGGGGTAGGCGCCCCGAAGCCGCTCGAAACGCCGGGGGCCGACTCGGCGACGGCCACGGACACGGACTCCGAGCGTCGGCCGCGAGGCTGGGGCGCCGCCGGACGGAGTCGGGTTTGATTCGCCGCGCGCCACTGCACCGTCCGCGGCGATCGCGGCGAGAAGCATGGGCCACTTCAATCGCCGCCGTGACGCCGTGTCGCCCCGCCGATCAATCGCTCACCCTGCCCCATGTTCTTGATCGTGCTGTTCGAGTCGCCGCTGCCACGCGGCAATCGCCGCCTCATTGGTTGCCGAAGGTTCCGCCGCCTGACGCCGCTGGGTCACCGTCACCAGCTCGGCCAACGCCTCGCGCTCGCCGCCCGTGTTCCCCCGCGTGGTGTACCCCTCGTGGCACGCCTCAAGGACGGCCACGCATTCTTCGTATCGTTCCATGGCGAGCAAGAGTTCCGCTTGCCGGCGCTGGATCAGCGTACGAACCCGGCCTTCGATCACGCCTTCGGGATCTTCGAGTGCGCGAAGCAGAAGTGCCTCGGCCTCGTCGAATGCCTGGATCTCGATCAGGGTGCCGGCGAGGGCGTATCCCGCCCCCAGCGTCACCCGGGCGTAGGGACCGGCGACCTCGCGGCGGATCTCGAGGGCGTGTCGCAGCGCATCGGCGGAGTCTTCAATGCGGCCTTGCGCCCGGAAGATGCGCCCAAGATTCTCGTATGAACCTGCGACGGCGCTCGTGCGATCGAGCCCCGCAGCCGCGAAGATCTCCAGGGCCCGGTTGATCGCCGTCACCGCCGCATCGTAGTTTTCCGCCTGACGGTGCATCGCCCCGATGTTCACGAGTGTGGTTGCCGGCTCCGCGTGCGCGTCGCCGAACAGGGCCGTCTGAATGGCGAGCACCCGGTCGTACTCGTCACTCGCTTCGGCAAATCGTCCCATCTCTGCGAGCGTTCGAGCGCGGGCTTGCAGGGCGACGGCGACACTGTTGTGCTGTTCGCCGTGTATCGATTGGTGAATCTCGGCCGCACGTTCGTAGGCGTCGACGGCCTCGTCCATTCGACGCAGCGCGAAGAGAATCTTCCCCAACTGAGAGTAGCTGGCGCCGACCGTGTGAGATGACGGGCCCTGGAGCTTGGTCTGGAGTTCGATCGCTTCGGCGAGCAGGCCCGGTGCTTCCGATGAGCGCGCGTCGTCGTAGCGGTAGAGCATCGCCAGCTGAACCAAGTGCGAAGCGATCTGCTCGTGTCCGTCGGGATACAGCTCCCGGCAGCGGGCGAGCGTCTGCTGGTGCAATTCAATCGACTCCCTGTTTCGTCCCATGTCGGCGAGCAGCATGCTCAGATTGTGGAAATTGGTGGTAACGAACGGATGGTCGTCACCGAGCGCTGCCCGATGCGTCTCGATGGCCTGGCGATACGATCGCTCGGCTTCGTCGTATGCACTTGTCCGGTGCCGGAGATTCGCGATGCTGTTGTACGCCACGCCAACGTCGAGGTGGACGTCGCCCAGATGTTCGCGGAGCGCGGCGAGCGATCTCGCCAGCAATGTGTCGGCTTCCTCGTATTCGCTGACCGCGACCAAGGCATTGGCCAAGTGCATCTCCGCCCGCGGCACGTGCGTGGGGTCCGCCGGGGCGAGGCGCCGCCACATGGCGACCGCCTCGCGGTGAAGCTCCACTGCCTCGGTCAGCCGACTTTGGGAACCCCGGAGGATCGCAATGTTGCCAATCGTCTGGGCAACATTGATGTCGTCGGCGTTCCCCGTTTCGTCCGCCTCGCTGAGCGTTCGGTACAGCTCGAGCGATCGATTGAAGTTTTCTTCGGCTCGCTCGGTGTCTCTGATCTGAACGTAGGTCTCGCCGAGGTGGCTGCGCACCTTGGCTTCGACTTCGGGGAACCCAGCCAGCTCATCGCCCACTCGCGTGGCCGTCTTGTCGAGAATGCCGCGGAGCAATGTGGTGTCCGCGCCTTGTGCGACCTGCGCGCCCACGCCGGCGAGCATGTCGGTGAGAAACGTGGCGACTTGTTCGGCTTCGGTCGCGGATTTGATGGCCTCGTGTTCGGCTCGCTTCGCCCGCACCATGCCGACCGAGGTTCCGGCGGTCCCGACCAACACGGCGGCGAGTACCAAGCTGGCCGCGACCACGGATCGCCGGTTGCGGCGCACGAATTTCCCGAGTCGATACTTCGCGCTTGGCGGCGACGCGAGCACCGGCTCGTTCTGGAGGTACCGGTCGATGTCTTCGGCGAGTCCGCTTGCGGTCTGATATCGGCGCGTGCGGTCCTTCTCCATTGCCTTCATCACGATCCAGTCGATATCGCCCAACACGAGCGGCCCGAGTCGTCGTGGTTCAATCGCTCTTCGTTGGGCGATCTCGGAGACTGATTCACCTGCTTTGCTCAGGCGCGTGCTTGGCTTCGGAGGATCAACTTCGCGGATGATACGACGGATCTCCTCCATTCCCGCCCGCAGCAACGTTTTCGAATCGAACGGCGTGTGGCCGGTTACCGCTTCGTAGAGCAGTACGCCCAGGGCGTACACATCCGAACGCGTATCGATGTCCATTGCGTTGAGCCCGACCTGTTCGGGCGACATGTACGCCGGCGTTCCGATCAACTGGCCTTGCTCGGTAAACACGGAGTGTTCGGTCAGCCGCGCTTCGGTTGCTTTGGCGATGCCGAAGTCGATGACCTTGGGCGCCGGTTCACCGTCCACCGTGGCGACGAGTACATTACTCGGCTTGATGTCACGGTGGATGATGCCTTTCTGGTGCGCGTGCTGCACCGCGAGGCACACTTTCCGAAACACTCGCAATCGATCCCGCACATCCAGCTTGTGTTCGTCGCAGAACTGCGTGAAGGGCATGCCCTCGGCGTATTCCATCACGAAGTACGGGCGACCGGTGTCGGTCGATCCGGCGTCGAACACTTTCGCGATGTTGGGGTGATCCATCACCGCCAACGCCTGCCGCTCGGCTTCGAAACGCGTGATCACCTGGCGCGTGTCCATCCCGAGCTTGATGACCTTGAGCGCGACCTGGCGCTTGACCGGCTCATGTTGCTCGGCGAGCCACACCGTGCCGAATCCGCCTTCACCCAACTCGCGCACCAACGTGTATTGATTGATCGTCTGGCCAGCGTGCTCAAGACTCGCCGATCGCTCCGGCCGAGCGGTGTCGAGATGGGTCACCGTCTGGTCGGGATCGCTCTGGCCGAAGTCGCTGGTGGTGTTCCCCTCGTCGTGCATGTTGGCTCCGGATTGCTGCGGGTACGAACGGTGTCGTGTTGGGCGTCGTGGATGGCGGATGACAGATGGCCGAAGACAGACCGTGCTGACGCCGCCGGCGTGGCGCGATCGATCTGCGGATTGTTTTCGAGCCGCCCGGCGACGCTCACCGTAGTCGACGGGCCGCCGCCCCGGCAAGAGGTGACGTCAGCCAGGTGCAGCTGGACGTTCCAGGCGATGACAGCCCATCTTCACTCGATCCCGTGACTTGGTCGAGGGGTTGCTCGAGACCGGGAGCAATGCGCCCGTCCGTGGGAACCCGGGAGACGCGATCGGAATGCGCCGCATGCCGACCGATGAAAGCAACCGATCGCCACAACAGTGACTGATCAAGCAGACCCAAGTGCTCGGTCAACCGCGCGAGCATCGTGGAAGTGAATCGTCTCGACCTGCACGCGGGTCATGCCGCATGATCCAGTGGCGGTATCGCGCCGGGGCCGTGGATCATTTGTTCGAGCGCGGCGAGCGCACGGGCATGCGGCATCGTGGGTGACTTCGAAGGGTGCCACGTCTCGGAGTGTCGTCAGGGTCCACGCGATCTGCGGTGGACGCACCGCGGGTGATCCTCAAACGATGGATGCCGTCTCACGGGGCGGGGTGGACGGCCCTCGGGGGAGGGAGTGCGCCGAAGTGTGCTCGTTGGTTCAGCGTCTCTTACCAAGTGAGACCGAGCGTCACGCTCGCGCTCCCACGAGGACGCCGAAGGAAAACCGGCTTTCCCAATCCATCACCCGCCCCCATCGGGCTGGCCACCCGTCAGTCGTCCCGCGGCTCGAGCATTCGCACCATGTGGACTTCCTCGGTAAAGCGGTCTCCGAGCCACATCGCCTGGGGCTCGCGGCCCCACGCGCGGAAGCCGAGCCGCTCGTACAGGCGGTGGGCGGCCGGGGACTCGCTGCTCACACCGATCTCGAGGCGCTGGACGTCCGGCCAGGTTCGGGCGTGGTCGATGGCTGCCTCGATGACCGCGGCCGCGTGGCCGGATCGGCGATGCTCCGGCTCGCACCACACGGCCACGATCCCCGCGCGGTGCTTTGCCTTCACCCGCTCGTGCCGGAAGATCGTGGCCACCGCCACGAGCGTTCCATCGACGTCACCGTCGCCGTCGCCATCGCCGTTGCCATCGCCGTTGCCATCGCCATCGACGGACACGCCGAACGTCACCGCGTTCGGATCGGCCAACCGCTTCGCCCACGCGGCATCGTCCCGGTCCGTCTCATCTTCGGGACTCGAGAAATACGCTTGCGGGGCGCCGGTGAGCATGGCGTGGCGGATGCGTCGATACGCGGCGGCGTCGTCAGCGGTGAGCTGGCGAATCTGCCGGGGATGATCCTGGTGCGTGCTCATGGTCGGTCGGTCCGCGTCGGGCGCCCGCGATCGGCGGGCGCAGACCAGGGTGTCGGTGTCGAGCCGCGGTGTGGCCACAGTGCCGCATCACTCATCGGTGGACGTGGTCGTCGCCGTGGTCGTGATCGTGATCGCCGCGGGCATCGTGTTCCTCGCCTTCGCCGCCGCGCCGCCGGCGCTGCGGCCGCGGATCCTTCACCGCCGGAGCCACCGGGCCGTCGTCCATCGCCACGTCCCATGCGGCCAGGGCCACGAGTCGGGTCGTGCGCTCGACGAGTTTCGGCAGCACCTTGTCGGCGTGGTCGGTCACCTGGTGGTAGTCCTCGTGGTCCTCCACGCTGAACAGCACCGCCTGGCGATCCTTGGCCAGGAACGGAGCCTGGTCGCTGCGGGGCAACCAGTCCGGATGCTCGTCCCAGGAAAAGTCCAGGCCGACGACCGTGTTGGCCCGGCGCAGCGCGGCGGCCAGCCGCGGCGAGCGGATCGGACCGTCGACGCAGATCAGGTTCTCTTTGCCCCGGCTGATCATGTCCATGTTGTAAAGCCCCCGCATCTGATCCAGGTCGAATGGCGGGTTGGCCGCGATGTCGCGCGAACCACGGAGCCCGGACTCTTCGCCGCTGAAGCCGACGAAGATCACGGTGGACTTGAGCGGCGTCCCGGCGTGCACTTTGAGCAGCGCTTCGGCCACCGCGAGCATGGCACTGATACCAGAAGCGTTGTCGTCGGCCCCGTTGTAGATCACGTCCGCGCCGGCCGGCTTGTCGGTGGCCCGCCGCAGGTGGTCGTAGTGCCCGCCGACGAGCACGATTCCATCGCCCGTGCCGCGGATGCGCCCCATGACGTTCGGCGACGCGTCATCGTGCCCGGCCAGTGGATCGAACCACGTGCCGTCGGCCGCGCACGGTTCGAGCCCCAGCGCGTGCATGCGGCCGGCGATCCAACCGGCGGCCATGAAGCCTTCGACGCTCTTCCAGTGCCGGCCGTTCATGTGGTCGGACGCAAGATGCTCGATCGTGTCGACGAGGTCCGGTGCAGTGATGCCCCGCACGGCGGCAAGCACCGCGTCGGGGTATGTTGCGTCGTTCGGTTGGGTGATGACGGGCGACGGCGCCGCCTGCACGTCCATGAGGCCGGCGGCGTCGGTGTAGATGTTGGTCGTGGCCGTGCAGCCCGCGAGGGCGCCGGTCGAAGCGGTGGCCAACGCGGTGGCCAAAGCGGAGGCCAGTCTGGCAACACCGGTCAGGCGGAAGGCGGCGGCAGAGCGAACACGACGGGCGCGGTGATTGGTCATGCCCGCATTGTCACCGGCGACTGGGGTTCTGGCCAGCGTGGTGTGGGCGCGCGGGCCAAGTCCGCCAACTCGTTCAGAACGTTCAGTCGCTGGGGGCGGGGTTTGATTCGCTGGTGCCGGAGCTGCCGTCGCCATCACGCTTCGCCGCCATCGCCGCATCGACCCGCGCCCGCACGCGCGTGACGGTGGCCGGGGCGACCGGCGCCGCGTCGTTGTCCCAGGCGTGGCGGATGTACGTGATGACCGCGGCGAGTTCTTCGTCCGTACGGCCGGCAAACGTGGGCATGGCCTGCGACCACTCGCCGGTGCCGGACATGGCGCCGGTGGCCGGGTCGCCGCCGACGCCGCGCAGCAGCAACTCGACGATCGGTTCAGCGTCGTCCACGAGCACGCCTTCGGCCGCGGCAAGGGCGGGCTGCATCCAGGGAACGCCTTGCCCGTCGGCCTGGTGACATACCAAGCAGGATTCGTCGTAGACCTGTCGGCCAAGGATGCGCAGGCTCATGTCGTCGATGGGGGCACTCGCGGGAGCAGCTGATCCGGTCGCGGCGCTCGCCTCGGTCGTCGTGCCGTCATCATCGGCCGGTGGTTCGGCGCAGCCGATGAGCGCGAGCGAAAGGGGGACGAGGCCCGCCAGGACGGCGAGTCGACCGCGACAAGGGTTCGACTGATTGGCCGATTGGTGCATGTTGGTCTTTCTGTTCCACCGGTGATCGAACCGCGGCCCACCTCGATCGACGGACTCGATCGAGCGATCGGGGTCCGCTCTGAGATCTGCGCTCGAACCGGTTCAACGACTCGGCTCTGGGCCCGTCTCCTGACCCGTCTCCTGACCGGTCTCCTGGTCCGGCTCTGGGCTCGTTTCTGGGCTCGTCTCTTCGCCAGGCTCTGGGCTCGTTTCAGTGGTCGAAGCCGCCGCCGAATCCATTCGCCGCGCGATGCATCGCGAACGCCATGTCCACTTAGCTGCCGGAACGTCCACCGCTGAGCTTCGGTGGGCTGAGACGACTTCCGCGATCGTCGCGTGGTGCTTCATCTACTTCGGCCCCCTCGCCAGTCCACACCACGCGCCAAATCGTGCCTTGCTTGGAGCTGGCGATGTACATCGAACCGTCGGGGCCGACGGCGAGCCCCATCGGGCGGTACGTCGCATCGCGCGTGTTCATCAGGGGGTCGCGGCCGGCGAAGCCGTCGGCAAAGACCTCAAAGTCGCCGGTCGGCATTCCGTCGGCGCCCATCGGCGTGAACGTGACCTTGTAGCCGCCTTGTCGCAGCGGCGCCCGGTTCCACGAGCCGTGCCAGGCGATGAAGGTGCCGCGGCGGTATCGCTCGGGGAACTGCTCGCCGGTGTAAAAGGCCAGGCCGTTGGGGGCCCAGTGGCCGGGGAAGGCTTGAATCGGGGCGGCGTACTGGCCGGATTCGTCCATGGCCTGGCCGTCTCCGCCGTACTCCGGGGCGACGACGCGGCCGCCGAGCAGGTGGTTCCAATACGTGTAGGGCCACCCACCGACGAAGCCGGCGGGCACGCGGTGCAGTTCTTCCGACGGCAGTTCGGCGTTGTCCTCCACCGAGTAGGTGTCGGGGTACAGCGTGTTGAGCTGGTCGCGGCCGTGCTGCACGACGTACAGGTCGTCGGCCATGGTGTTCCAGGCGATGGCCACGCAGTGCCGCAGGCCGGTGGCGTAGCGTTCGCCGTCGGCTTGGGTCTGGCCCGGCGTGGCTTCGTCGAAGCGCCAAATGCCGGCCGAGGTCTCGAGCAGCGGGCACGGCTGCATGCCCGGCGAGTCCTTCGCGCGGTCCTGTTCTTGGCAGGCGTTGGACGGGGCGCCGACCGTGACGTACAGACCGCCTTGACCATCGAAGGTGATGGGCTTGGCCGCATGCTGTCGCCGGTTCACCAAACCGCTGACGATGACCGTGGGCGGGCTGATCGGCAGCTTGGTTTCGGGATCGATCGCGTAGCGGACGACGGAATCGTCGGTGCCGAACCACAGGTGCCCATCGTGCAGGGCGATGCCGGTGCCGAAGACTTCGCGGCCGGCGTACGTGGTGGTGTCCGCCACGCCGTCGCCATTGGTGTCACGGACGACGGCGATGCCGCCGAAGTCCATCGCCGCCCGCGCTTCAGCCGAGGTGTTGCGCGGAATGGTGCGGCCGTCTTGACGCACCGATGCCCGCAGTGCGACATAGATCGTGCCGTCGGCGGCCACCGCCATGTGGCGGGCCGGTCCAACGCCCTCGTGCACCACCACCGCCTGGAAGCCCTTGGGCAGCGTGATGGCGCCGTTGTCATCGGCGAAGCGGAGCGCGGCGGCCGCGGCCGGCGAGGCCGCTGCGTCGGTCGGGGTCGCCCGCGCGTTCACCGTGGTCGAAGCGGTCGCTGCGCTCGCCAGACGCGGGGCAGCCAGGACGGCGGTGGCGATGAACATGACGCCAAGCATGGGGCGAATCGGGGACATCGGGGGGCTCCGTCGGTGCGGGTTCAAGTCTGATGCGGGCGATCGAGATGCGGGGGCGAGACGGCGGCGGGGCCGCGTTCGGCGTGGGGTTCGGCGTGGGTTCGGCGATCGAGTCTGCGTTCGGCTCTGCGTGCGGGGCGGCGTGCGGGTCGGTCGTCGGCCCGGACGAAGTCTCGGCCGGACGGTATCGGGCGGCGAAGGGCCGGTCCAGCCGCCGCGTACGGTTTCGGCTCGCTGGTTACTGCGACGTCCAGCTCAGCGGTCCGGTGGGTTCGAACAGTTCGACCTCACCGGTGGCCGCGGTTCGTCGCAGATCGTGGACGAACTCATTGCGGGGATCGTCCAGTCGCACGATGAAAATCGCACTGACGGAACCAAGGCGACCTTGCTTGATGTACGCGACCGCCGCGCCATCGGGTGACCACGTGGGATGGGCGAGGGAGTGTTCGGGACTGCGGGCGATCGGCGTCAACGTGGTGCCGGCGGCGTCGACCATCCAGATCTGCCCATTGATGCTGAAGGCAATGTGCGAACCGTCCGGGCTCACGGCGGCCTGGCTCGCCGGTCCCAGGACCACGTCCTTGTCGAGCCGCTCGACGCGCTCGCGGGCCACGTCCAACCGGTAGACGCCGTAGTCATTCCCGTCGCCGTCGCCCATCATCACCAGCGACTGCCCGTCCGGCATCCACGACGGATCCACGAACCCGTCGTGCACCTGCTGCAGTTGGCCGTCCACGCCGTACACCATCACCAGGTTGGCCGGCCGCGCGAACTGCATGCCCATCGCCCCGTCCGTGCGCATCCGACTGAACATCGCCGCCGGGTTCTGACCGGCGCGAGCCTTTGGATTGATGGCGATGCGCGTGGCGTCAGGCGAGAGTCGAATCGAGCGGAACGGGGAGTAGGACCACGACTTGTCCATCTCGATCCGGGGAATCACGCGGCGCGTGACCATGCCGTCCACGGTGGCCAGGACGAGCGACAGGTCGGATCCGGCCGGCGCGACCATGGCCAGCGTCTCCCCCGCCGCGCTGACTTCCGTCGCCGACAGGCGGGCGTCGTAGCGGAGCCGGCCGAGGTCAAGCCGGGCGTTGGCGATGCGTTGATCCAGTGAGCCGAGCCGGGCGATCGTGACGACCCCGGGAAACTGACCGGCCTGGAGCGTCACGGTGTCGCGGAGCGGGGCGCGTCCGGGCGTGGTGGTCGGTGTGTTCGTGGGTGGGGCCGTTGCCGGGCGCGCGGCGGGCGCGGCCGGCGATGTCGGTTGGGTTTCCGGCTTGGTTTGGCGACGGCCGAGCGGGTTGGCCGGCGGATCGGCGGCGGGGCGTGCGGGATTGGTGCCGGTGGCAGAACCAGTACCGGCGTTCGCGGGCGCACCCGCAGTGGTGTTCGCGGCGGTGTTCACCGGTCCACCATTGGCCGCGGCTTCCGGCGGGCTCGTGGCGGCGGGTCCGTCGGCGCTGCCGCAGCCGGGCATCAGGGCGGGCACCAGGGCGAGGGTCAGAACGGTCAGGGGAATGACGTGCATGGGCGGACGGTATCGCACCCGGCGCCGGAAGTCTCGCGCTGGCCGCGAGATTCAGCGGCTGTCCAGACGTTCACGGATTTCGGGCCATTCATCGGCCACGATCGCGTAGATCGCGCTGTTGCGAATGAACCCGTTGGGGTAGACCTTGTGGCGTCGGAGGATGCCTTCGAACGCGGCTCCCAGCCGCAGAATCGCCGCCCGGCTGGCCTCGTTCCGCTCGTCGGTCAGCAGCTGGACCCGGTGCGCGCCAAGCGTTTCGAATGCGTGCGCGAGCAGCAGCCGTTTCGTATCGGAGTTGACGTGGCTGCGGCGAAAGGGCACGCCGTACCACGTTGAACCGATCTCGATTCCACCGTGTTCCGGGCGAATGTCGAGCCACGACGTGGTGCCAGCGAATCGCTCGCGTTTGCCGTGGCCAGCGCCGTCGCCGACGCGATCGATGACCGCAAAGGGAACGCGAACTCCCGCGGCTTGATCGGCGAGCATCTGGGCGATCTCGTCTTCGGCTGCCGGCAACGTGAGAAACGGACCGCTGATCATGTAGTCGAACGTGCGTTCGTCTTGACCGATCTCGAAGAGGCCAGCGGCATGTTCCGGGCCAATCGGTTCCAATCGAACACGATCGCTTTCCAACGTGGTGGGACTGGGTCGTTGCATCCGTGCATCGTCGCCGATGGTCGGGGTGGTGTGCAAGCCAAGGGACACGTCGGGTGCACCTCTGAACTCAGAGAACGCTGATCCAGGGCCGAACCAGCGCCGAACCAACGCCGAATCAAGCTTGCACGATCCGAACGCCACGCCCCCGTGGGTTGGACGCAAACGTGTTTCAGGCGGCGCGACGATCCGCATCGTCGCACGGAGCTTCTTCGTGGTCGGCTCGGACGCGCATCAACTCGTCGAACGTCGATTCGAAGGCCTTGACCGCAGCGGGGTCGAAGTGTGTCCCCGCCGATTCGACGATGATCGAACGGACGGTGTCGGGCGACATTGCCGGCTTGTAGACGCGTTTGGAAAGCAGTGCATCGAATACGTCAGCCACGGCGGTGATGCGTGCCGGCAGCGGGATGTCGTCACCCGAGATGCGATACGGATAGCCGTTGCCGTCCCACTTCTCGTGGTGGTACAAGCAGATTTCCACGGCCATGGCAATCAGCGGATCGCTCTCGACTTGTTCGTGGATCGCCAGCAGTGTGTCCGCGCCAGCGAGTGGATGGCGTTTGATGAGTTCGAATTCATCCTCGGTGAGCTTGCCGGGCTTGCGGAGCACGGCATCGGGAACTTCCACTTTCCCGATGTCATGCAACATGGAAGCGAGTCGAATCCGCTCGATCCATGCTTCGTTGATCTCGGGGTGGGTTTGGCGCATCGCGCTCGACAACACCACGCAGTACTCGCTGATGCGCATGACATGCAAACCAGTTTCGTTGTCGCGAAAGTCGGCAAGCTTCGCCAGGGCGACCACGATTGCTTCACGCGACGTTCGCAGTTGCTTGGTCTTCTCGTCAACCTTCACTTCGAGTTCGCGACTCCACGATCGAACAGCGCGCGAGTGTGAGCGGGTCAGCACCATCGCGATCAGACTGCTCAGAACCAACGTGATGGCGCCGACGATTGCGATGCGGGCAACCTGCCCGGCCGTGGCTTGTGATGCGGCAACGTCGAGGCCGGAGACCGGTTGGTGAACCAGCAGCCGTGCGCCATCCTGACCGATGGCTCGCGAGGCAACGTAATGTTTTCCGCCGACGTTGAGTTCAACGTAACCCGCGTCGAACGTGGCTTCCCGGATCGGCATGGCCGACGGGGCTGACTCGGGACTTCCATCGTTGCCGTGGCTTCCGTCGCTGACGATCGGCCTGAGGACGTGCTCCCCCAGATTGAATTGACGCAGTGAAGGCGTGTTCTTCATGTCGGGGTGGCAGACGATGTGCCCGGTCGCATCGATGATGCACGCGAAGCCGCCGGAGCCGAACTCAATGTTCTCGACGAGTGACTGAGCCCGCTGCCATTCGTCGGCTTCACCGTCATAGATGGCGGAGAGGTCGCCCAGCTTGCCGGCCAAGCTCTCGGCCACGCGCCGGTTGTTGTCAAGAATGATGCCCTCGACGTTCCGGGCGACCGCTTCGTTGTTGGCGTTGAAGACCACGACCCAGCCGACGGCCAGGACGATGGCCTGAATCGCAACGATGACCACCGCGGTGACGGCTGGCCGCCGAAGATGTCGAGTCGATCTGGGCTGATCCATGTGGCGGTCATCGGCTTGACACCACGTCCCGTTCGATCCCGTCGGATCTTGCCGCGGCAATCGGCGCTGTCGATCCACGTGTGCGGCGTGGTGGCGGCGGCCACGTGCTGGTCGCGCGGATGATGCGCTGAGTACCGCACGACCTCCGGCTCAAGACGTCCGGCTCACGGCTCACGGCTCACGGCTCACGAGGCACGACGCACGGCCTACGGATCGCGGCTGGCGGCCCACGGCTCGCGGCCGGCGGCTTTCGGCACACGTCACACGGCACACGGCACACGGCCCTGGTCCCCAGAACAGACCCGCGGCCGGCAATGCGTTTCTGCATCGCCGGCCGCGGGGCGCGTTTCAAGGTGGGGGCCGTTGGGCTCGCCGGATGCGCATCCCCGTCGCTTTCGGGCGATCGGTGGGCGTTGCGGTCGGGCGGGCTTCGGGCCAGGCTCTGCGTTCTGGCGTTACGGCGTACGCGCCGGTTCCACGAACGGCTGGCCGATGTTCATGAGCGGCAACGGCATCGGGCTGTCGCTGTTCATGAAGTAGAGCTTCGCTGCGGGATCGCCGCTCATGGACTTGAGCGCTTCCAATGCTTGGAGCTGGATGTACGCCGGGGCGTTGGCCAGGGCCTTGTTGATCGTCTCGATTTCGTACGCCTGGGCGTCGGCCAGCACGCGGCGCTGCTGGGCCTCTTCCTCGGCCGCCCGGCGCTGCGCTTCGGCTTCGACCACGATCTGTTCCTTGGCCGTGCGCTGGCGTTCCAGCTCGGCCTTTTCGCGTTCGGCCTGCTGTTCGGCTGCCTTCTTCTGCTCGATCTGCTGACGGAGCGTGGCCGGCAGACGGATGTCGCGGATCAGCACCGCGGTGACCTCAACGCCCTTGGTGGACAAGAACTCTTGCAGTCCGCTGGTGAGCGACTGCTGCAAGCGCTGCTGCGTTTCTTCGCGGAAGAAATCCTCCGCCCGGGCGATCGACTTGCCCTGCTCGCGCAGGAGGCTGCGGACCTTGGGGACGATGTGCACTTCCTTGAGCTGCTCGACGGTGCCGGTGTCGTTCTTGATGAACGAGGCCATCTCGCGCTTCACGCGCCACTGGACCGACACGTCCACGCTGGTGGCGAGCTGGTCCTGGGACGGCACGTCGGCCGTCTCCATGTGCGTCTTTTCCGTCGCGTCGTACAGGTGCCAGGCGTACAGCGGGTTGACGACGTGCAGGCCGGAGTCGTACGACTGCTCCTTCACCGATCCGAAGAGCGTGGCCACGGCCACGTGTCCCGCCGGCACGGTCCGGAAGACCCGGAGGGCAACGGGCACCAGGATCACCGCCACGATGATGATGGCGATGCCGGCCACCGGCAGCTTGGGCTTGGGGGCGGGACGGAACTCGGGACGACGATTCGACATCGGGGGACTCCAGGCGGGGAACGGACGGGGGCCCGCCGCGGCGCGGGGGACCAGCCATCCTTCGACCATGATGATCGCGGATCAAATGGGGCGGGACATGTCACGCCCTCCCCATCATCGGTCATGTCAGGATTGGGGCGGGAACCGGGGCGGACGCTGGGTGATCATCCCGCCCCAAGCTGGCGGCTTGTTGGCCGATCGCTCGCCGATCGCTCGCCGATCAATGGCCAGTCGCTCGGCGAATCGCTGGTCAGCGGTCCTCCAGGCCCCTGATTCGCTTGGGCTCGGGCTCGGGCTTCGGACAGCCGCCGCGACTTGGGGCTCAGCGGAGGGCCTGGCCATGAGGGCAACCTCGAGTTCGGCTGCTGCCCCGCGCCCCCGCCCCCCGCTTCAGCCGCTTCAGCCGGCTCAGCCCTCGGCGTGGGACAGCTCGGCGAGCTCGGCCAGCGTCCGGGCCGCGTGACCGCCGCGGATCGTCTCCGCCGCCAGGCCCAGGCCCTCTTCGAAGCTCGAGACCCGGTCGGCGATGAGCAGGGTCGCGGCGGTGGCCAGGAGCGTCATGTCCCGCGGGGCGCCGGTCATGCTGCCGTCGACCACGCCGCGGACCATCTCGGCCGCGTGGTCCAGATCGCGGGCGATGACCTCTTCGCGGGGCCGCAGCTCGATGCCGTATTCGCGCGGCTCGATCGTCGCCTCGCGGACGTGGCCGCGGTCGACGAGGGCGACGTGCGTGGGCGCACTGATCGAGATCTCATCGAGCCCGTCGGCCCCGTGGACCACCATCGCCCGGACGGCATCAAGTCCGGCCAAGGCGTCGGCGATCGGCCGGACGAAGCGTCGGTCGTACACGCCCATGACCTGGCGCCGGGCACCGGCCGGGTTCGTCAGCGGGCCCAGCAGGTTGAACAGCGTGGGAAAGCCGACGGCCATCCGCACCGGCATCACGTGCCGCGTGGCCGGGTGGTGGTGCGGCGCGAAGCAGAAGCAGACACCGCAGGCTTCCAGGCAGCGCTGCTGCACCTCGCGGCTGGCTTCGACGTTCACGCCGAGCTGGATCAGGACCTCGGCCGAACCGCGGCCGGTGCGCGAGCGATTGCCGTGCTTGGCCAGTTTGGCCCCGGCGGCGGCGGCGACGATGGCCGAGGCGGTCGAGACGTTGAAGGTCTTGGGGGCCCCGCCGGTGCCGGCGGTGTCGACGAGTTCGGCCGGGTCGATGGACGTGGGGACGCGGTCGACGTGGGCCCGCATGACGCGGGCCGCGCCGAGGATCTCGTCGGGCGTGGGGGTGCGGGTGGCGAGCAGGGCCAGGAACGCGCCGATCTCGCCGTGGTGGACGAGCCCGGTCATCATCGCCTCGAACGCGGCGGTGGTCTGCTCGGCGCTGAGGGTGCCGCCGGCGAGCAGGTGCTTGAGGAGCGGGGTGAGGTCGGCGTCGACCCGGCGCGAAAACTCGGCCGGGGCGCCGGCGTCGGCGTGGGGATTCGTGCGACTGGGCACCGTCGAGGGGGGCGACGCGGCACCGTCGGTCGGGTCGGGGGCGGATCGGCCGTCGGGGGTCTTCATCGATCGAGTCTCTGGTCTCTGGTCACTGGTCTCGAGGGCGCGGCCGCACGGGGGCCAATCGAAGACCTGGCGAAGGCCAAACGAGGGCCTGATAGGCTACCCGGCACATGACCCTTGCAGAAGCATTCGTTCACCGGCTCGATCCGTGGGTGTTCCAGTTCGGTCCGGATATCGGCATCCGCTGGTACGGACTCTCGTACGTGGCCGGTTTCGTGCTGGGTTGGCTGCTCATGCGATGGGCGGCGGCCCGCACGCGGAGCCCGCTCGGCCGGGAAGGCGCGACGGATCTGCTGTTCGTCGCCATCCTGGGCGTCATGATCGGCGGCCGTCTGGGCTATGCCCTGTTCTACCGGCGCGAGATCATCACGACCTTCACGCCGAGTTTTCCGTGGTGGGACCTCTTCCGCCTCAACAAGGGCGGCATGGCCAGCCACGGCGGCATGCTCGGCGTCATCACCGCGGCGATGTGGTTCAGCCTGCGCCGAAAGGTCAGCGTCCGGCACGCCCTGGACATTCTGGCCTTCGCCACGCCGGTGGGCCTGGGGCTCGGCCGCGTGGCCAACTTCATCAATGCGGAACTGCCAGGACGGGCATTGCCCGAAACCATGCGGGCCAATCCGCCGGGCTGGTCCATCAAGTACCCGAGCGAGGTCTTCGAGTTCGGCCCCGACCGCTTGGTCACCCTGGCCGAGGCGATGCGCGGCGAGGTCTTCACCGAGCAGCTGACCCGCACCGTCTACGACCGAGCCCTGGCCGGCGACGCCGCCGTCCTCGAACGACTCACCCCACTGCTGACCCCTCGCTGGCCGAGCCAGATCTTCCAGGCGGTCAGCGATGGCCCGGTCCTGCTGGCGATCCTGGCGATCTTCTGGCTGAAGCCGCGGCGGGCGGGGACGGTCGGAGCACTGTTCGTCTTGAGCTACGGCATCCTGCGAATCATCACCGAGCAATTCCGGCAGCCCGATGAGGGCATCGCCCTGCTCGCGGGACTCACCCGCGGTCAGGTATTGAGCACGCTCATGGTGCTTGCCGGCGGATTCTTGCTGTGGCGCTGGTCCCGCGATGCGTCGTCCGCCCGGTACACGATCGGGCGGCGGCCGGTGGAAGTCGCGGCGGACTGATGCGGGCGGGAAGGGAAGGCCATGGGCCTGAACATCGCCATCGGGTTGGCGGTGCTCGCCTAGCTGATGCTCCTGGGGAGCTGGGTGGCCTGGCGCGTTCTCAACGATACCCGGCGCGGCTTCGGGCGATTCGGCATCGGCCGGTTTACCGGTTCGTGCCCAAACTGCAACGGGATGCTGCCGCCGATTCGCATGCCGACGAGCATGCGACAAGCGCTTTGGGGCGGCATCACGTGTCCCACGTGCACCATCGAACTCGATCGGTACGGCCAACCGCGTTCCGCCCGATGCCAGTCGTGCGGACACGACATGCGGTTCAGCGACGTCGACCGCTGCCCGGAGTGCGGGCGCCCGCGTTTTCGCGATCGGCCATGAGCGACGACTCGATAGAGGCGAGGGGACGACCGACGGTGGGTCGAACGGCGTTGCTGGCGGCGGGAACGGCGGTTGGGTCAGCGCTCAGGACGAGTTCGCGCTCATTCGCCAGGGAAGCCGTGACGCCTGCGTTGCGCTGCGATGGGTCGGTCGCCATAGTCTTGGAGCCCGGCGGACGGGCGTGAGGCCGACCGCTTCGATGACGCGCGATTTCCTCAAGCCCGCCGAAGGAACCTGTCCATGACCACATCACCGCTTGCGGCACGTTGCGTGCGTGGATTGACCGCCGGTTCGGCCGTCGCGATTGCCACGACCATGATTGTCTCGACCACCATTGCCACGACCACGATGGTCTCGACGGCCACGGCCCAAACGCCGCCGCCGCCGGTCGAGTCGCTCGCCGAATGGCCCTCCGAGGTCATTGCGTTTCCGCCCGGCTTCGCCCCCGAACTGCCATCGGGCATTGAGTCGCTGCGGTTCGCGCCCGGCTGGCGGGATCCGGACGGGGAGCACTTCTGGTCGTACGCCCTGTCGATCTGGATCGACGAACCAACGCCGGACGCGGCGCGGATCGATGCGCTGTTGGAGCTGTACTACGACGGCTTGATCGCCGCGGTTGGCGAAGGGAAGCGGCCGGCGAAGGACGATGATGCGGCTGTGGGCGCTGCTGCGGGCACCGGCACCGGCACCGGCACCGCCGCCGCCGCCGCCGACGCCGACGCCGACGCCGACGACGCCGCCGCCGCCGATCCAGCCGACATCTCGGTGACCCGCACCGGACCACACCAGTTCTCCGCCACGCTGAAGTTCGACAATGCCTTTGGCGCGTTCGAACCGGTGGTGGCGACCGCCCGGATCCACGCCACGGCGACGACTCGGGATCGCTCCGTTCTGCGCATGCAGGTGAGTACGCGGCCCGCCGGCGATGCAATCTGGCCGCAGCTCGCCGCCGCGGTCGCGAGTACGCCGCGGCCAGAAGTCGCCGTTTCGCCGACCAACGGTCCATTGGCCCCGAACGCTGGCGATCCACTCGTCGACTGGAACCGATGCGCCGCGGCGGTTCGGGACTCCGGCCGGTACGGAGCACTTGAGCTCCGCCCGCAGATGGGCCTCGTTCCGCTGGGCGCCGATCCCGAGTCCGGACTCCAAGAGTTCTTGCATCTGGCCACGCACGTCGGTCCGATTCCCACGCGCGGAATCGACGGCCGAATTCCAGTGACCGAAGACCTCGGCCTGATCTTCGTGCTCATTCCCCCAGGCACCGACTGGCTCGGCACGCAGGTGGGCGAACGGAATGAACCCAACCACGACCCCGGCGGACAACCGAACGAAACGCTCCGTCAGGCATCCATCGCCGCGCCGTACATGCTTTCCAAGTACGAAGTGACCCAGGGGCAATGGGAACGCTCGGCCGCCGATGAACGCAATCCGAGTGAACACGCAGCGCCCGACGAGCGTGCCGTGCGCAATGGACGCCCGGCCGGACGGCTCGGCACGACCATCGACCGCCGCCATCCCGTCGAGTCCGTGTCCTGGGAGATGGCGACGGCCAACCTTGCCCGCATGGGCCTGCGATTGCCGACCGACGAAGAGTGGGAGTACGCCGCGCGGGCCGGCACGTCCTCGATCTGGGGGGCGGGTGGAGACGATCCCACGAAACTCACCGCCTGGGCGAATCTGCCCGGACTTGATGACGGCTACCACCTGCCCGCCCCCGTCGGCCACTACCGGCCGAATGCCTTCGGCCTGCATGACGTCATCGGCAACGTCTGGGAGTGGACGGCCACGCCCCGGATCAACCGAGGTGGAAGCCACGCCAGTGCACTGCACTTCGCTCGAATCGCCTTCGTTGGCGGCCGTGGCCCGGACGCGCGGAACAACAGCTTGGGCGTCCGACCCGCACGGTCACTCGACGGCGGGTGAGTCAGGGTCGCGCCTCTTGATTGCCGCCGTGCGCATGATCGATGAGATGGGATGATCGCATCACCGGCGATTCGCCGGCGACATCGCGCTCCAGTTCGTACGTCGGACCCGGGTCACGATTCATGCTTTTGCCGTAGAGGGCCGAAAGCGGTGCGGCAGTGATCCCGTGGGCCACCACGCTCAACAACACGGTGATGATCACGACCTGGCCGATGAGTTCCCCGTTGGGGACCGGCAATTCGTGGATCAAGAGTACGGAGAACAGTACGGAGGCAAGGCCGCGTGGACCGAACCATCCGACGAAGAGTGTGGTTCGCGTTCGGACCCCAAGGCCGATCAGGCTGAGGGCGACCGGGGCCATGCGGATCAGGGAGAGGCTGAGCGCGCCGTACGCCCACGCGTGCCAACTGGCTTCCCGCAGCGGTTCCGCGGCCAGCGTCAGGCCCACGAGGAAGAATGTCGCGAGCATCAGCAGCTGCGATTCAGCTTCAGCGAAGTCGTACAAGCATGCGCAGACTTCTTTGCTGCTGTTGCCCACGACGATGCCAGCGACGAAGGCGGCGATAAAGCCGTTGCCGCCGATCTGCGATGCCACCACGAACGCGATGATGGCCAGGGCGATCCCGGCCAGTTCCTGGTAGGCGTGCTCCATCCAGTCGCGGCGGATCGACTGGGCCATGAGCCACGCCCCCACCGCACCGACAATCGCGCCCGCCAGTGGTCCGAGCACGACCTGCTTGGCGGCGAAGGTGGCGCACTGAGCTCCGGTCATCGCCGCGCCGGCGTGGTCGTCTCCGTGACTGTGGCCGACGCTGGCCAGGGCGGCGAAAATGACCACCAGTGGCACGGCGATGCCGTCGTTCAGGCCGCTTTCGACGCTCAAAGCCTGGCGGATGCGCTTTGGTACGCGCTGGCTGGTGACAACTGCTTGACCGAGGGCGGCATCGGTTGGGGCCAACATTGTCGCGAGCAGTGCGAGCTCCCACATCCCCAGGCCAGGAAAGAGCGGGGCCGCCAGGGCCGCGCCCAACACGATCGTCAACGGCATGCCGATGGCCAGGAGCCGCATTGGAAGACCTGCGCTGCGCACCAGTGATCGCAGCTCGATCTGCACGGCGTCGGTGAACAGCACCACGACCAACGTCAGTTCGCCCAGCAGGTGAATGGCGTTCTTGAAGGCTTCCGATGCCGCGAACAAGTGCCCGATTCCGAGGGCGTCGCAAACCCCCGGCGTGAGCAGCAGACCGAAGCCGACAAAGGCCATCGGGCCGGTGACCACCGTTGACGCAAATCGCTTCGAGACGAGCCCGAAGGCGAAGACCAGTGCGGCGAGCACCATGAGATGCACGGTTTCGATCATCGGAGGCTGTTCATGATGGAAGTCGCGTTCGTGTTGGGGCGAGTGTTCGAACGTTGATCGAGCCCGAGGTGCGGGTCAGGGTCCCGGCCCGTTCGCGGGTCGTGCTCGGCGTCCTGTCGCGCTCGGCGTGCCGTTGGCGCACGACACCGGCGTCGAGCCAGTCAGGCCGGTCCGGCGAATCGAATTCCCGCCAGTTCGGCGGTTTCCCGGCGCCAACTCGTGAGATCGCGGGCGGCGAACTCCGACAACGAAGTGTGCCCGCACGCCCGAGCCATGACCGACATCAGGTCCACCGACGCCCGGAAAAAGCGCTCCAGCCGTTTCGCCGACTCGTCCACGATCAACCGCGCTCGCAGGTGGTCCTTCTGCGTGGCGATTCCAACCGGACAGTTGTTGGAATTGCAGGCCCGCATGCCCAGGCAGCCGATGGCCTGAATCGCCGCGTTCGACACGGCGATCGCGTCGGCCCCGAGCGCCATGGCCTTGACGAAATCGCCGGGCGTGCGGAGGCCGCCGGTGATCACCAGTGTGGTGTCTGGACTGACGCGGTCGAGGTGGTGGCGGGCACGGGCGAGGGCCGGAATCGTCGGCACCGAGATGTTGTCCCGGAAGATCAGCGGCGCGGCACCGGTCCCGCCGCCCCGTCCGTCCAGGATGATGTAGTCGGCCGACGCTTCGAGGGCGAAGTCGATGTCGTCTTCGATGTGTTGGGCGCTGAGCTTGAATCCGATCGGGATACCGCCAGTTGCTCCCCGCACTTCGTCAGCGAGCGCTCGATAGTCCGCCGCCCCGTGCAAATCGGGGAACGTCGCCGGGCTGATCGCCGGGGTTCCCGGTTCGATCCCGCGGACGCCGGCGATGGTGACGTCGACCTTCTCACCGGGCAGGTGCCCGCCGGTGCCGGTCTTGGCGCCCTGGCCCCCCTTGAAGTGAAACGCTTGGCATCGCGCGACCTTGTCGAGTCCGTATCCGAATCGGGCCGAAGCGAGCTCGTAGAAGTAGCGGGAGTTCGCCGCTTGTTCATCGGGCAGCATGCCGCCTTCGCCGGAACAGATGCCGGTGCCGGCTTGTTCGGCTCCCTGGGCCAATGCCACTTTGGCTTCACTTGAGAGCGCGCCGAAGCTCATGTCGCTGACGAAGATCGGGATCTCCAAGATCAGCGGTTTGGCCGCCCGCGGTCCGATCGTCACGCGTGTGGACACCGGATCCTCATCCAAGCGCGGCTTCGTGGCCATTTGGGCGGTGAGGATCTGGATGTCATCCCAGTCCGGAAGGGCTTGCCGCGGCACGCCCATCGCACCGGACGGACCGTGGTGTCCGAACTGCGTCAGGCCGTGCTTGGCCAGTGATTGGATCAGGCCAACGTGCGGTTCCTCGGGCGTGCCGTGCACATCGGCGTACGCGCCGAGGTACTCGTCGCGGTTGTACGGCTGCGGATTGTCTTGCTCCCACGCCCGGACTTCTTCTTCATTCACCAGGACCGATTTGACGCCTTCGTGCTCCCCGATCCACACCTGGAACGAGTGGAGTTTCTCGGCGTTGTTGTATTCCGAGACCCCGGTGTCCACGCGGTAGTCCCATCCGTGGACTCCGCAGATGAGGTTCTCGCCGTCGACATGCCCGTCGGACATGAGCGCCCCGCGGTGCAGACATCGACCGTAGAGCACGGAAGCCTGTTCCTCGCCGTCGCGTACGAAGCGTGTGACGACCAAGTCGACGTTGGCCACCAATGCGTGGGCGGGTTCGTCGAGGGCGAGATCATCCCAGCGGGCGACGGGTGTCTTCTTCACGTGGGAACTCCATGGGTGCGTGATGTGCGGTGCGGAATGCGTAACGCGCAGTGTGTAGTACGTAAGACATGATGCGCGAAACGTGCGGTGCTTGGTGGGGGCTTTGGCGTCAGTGGCGTCAGTGGCGTGGTGCGCAGGTCGCTTCGCGTGAGCCGCTGCGTATGAGCCGTGCCAGTCGTGGCGTGCAGAACGACGCGCCGTCCGCGATGTTCATTCAGCCGACGCCATCAAGACCGGCAGATCGCCGACGGTGAACATCGTGCCCGAGAGCACCAGCGGTTCGCCGGCGCGGGCCACGATCGCGGGATCGCATTGCGTGCCGTCGGCGCTGATCACCAGCACAAAGTGGGACTCGCCGGCGTCGTCGGTGACTTTCAGCAGCGGCGGAATGCCTGCGTTGATGCAGAGGATCGCGCACGCCTTGTGCGTTTTGCCGTCGCCGGGCTTCATCGCGCCAAGGTGGCATTTGCCGTCCATGAGCTCGCCGCTCAGCGTGACGGGGCGCGGGGCGATGGCGGGGCGAGCCGGAGCCGTGGCCGGAGCCGCCGTGGTCGCCGCGGCCGCCGGATTCGCCGCCTCGGACGTGCGGGCGATCGCTTCGTCGCCGGGCAGGAGTTCGATCATCGACCGGCCTTCGCGTTCGAGGCGCCAGCCAGTGAGCGTCATGTCCGCCCCGTCGTACGCGGCCAGTCGGTCTTGGGCTCCGAACTTGCCGGCCTCGACGATCAGCACGGTGCGCACCGAGCCATCGTCCTGCGGCACGAGCAGCAGCGGATAGGGTTCGGCCTGCAGTTGGCCGGTCCAGGTTTCTGGTTCGGCTTCGGTGGCCAAGAACGTCCAGGTCCCGGTGCCCGCCGAGCGCATGCCCCAGGCCGCGAGGCCGGCGGCGGCGACGATCAGCCACAGCGAAACGGGAATGGCCAGGCGCAGAAAGCGGGCGTGGCGCGGCGGAAGCGGCAGGTAGCCGACGTAGATGGCATCATCGCGGGAGCTCATTGGCCGGCCTCCGACGGTGGGGACGATTGGGAGGAGTCGGAAGCGTTGGTCGCGGTCGAAGCGCTCGACCCGTCGGGCTCGCCGGCGCCGTCGGGCTCGCCGGACCCGTCCGACCCACCAGACCCACCAGACCCACCGGACCCGTCGATCGGGGCGGGCGTGACCGCGGTGCCGCTGAGGTTCGGCTGGATGCGGATCTGCACGCGACCGTTCTGGACGCGGACGTCGTGCGTGGGCAGTTTCTCTTCGTACGGCGGCGGCGATTGCCCGTCGGCCGGGCGGTACTGGTAGCCGTGCCACGGGCAGGTGATGCAGCCGTCGATGATGCGGCCTTCGCCGAGCGGTCCGCCCTGGTGGGCGCACTGATTGGCCACCGCCGAGACGCAGCCCTTGTGCCGGAACACCGCGATCGCCCCGCCCACCGGCGGACGGATCGTCACCGCACCATCGTCGGGAATGTCGGTGGCCTGGCCAGCGTCGATCCAACCGTCTTCATCCGACGACGTGGCGGCTTCTCGTTCGCGGCGCTCGATCCCCCGCTGCTTTCCCGCGGCGGCGATGTGCAACGTGGCCAGGAAGACGCCGCCGACGGCCAGCATGATCGGGTACCCGCTCCAGCGCTCGGTTTGCAGCGCGCCCAAGACGATGTGTCCGACCAGCAGCACGTACGCCACGTAGACCAGGCCGTGCAGGCGCTTCCAGCCGCGCGGTCCCAATGTGGCCAGCCAGAAGTCATGGCTCGTCGCGGCCAAGAGAAACAGGATGATCAAGGCGAGAAAGCCGAGCCACTCGAACGGGAAACCACTGAGGGATCCGAATGAGCTGTAGCCGGCGAGCAATGCTGAGATCGGATTGCGATCGCCGAACGCGCCGTAAAACCCGATCGACGCAAGGGCGTGCAGAAGGCCCAGCACAAAGACCGTGACGCCGAGATGTCGGCGGTTGTAGCGCAGCGCTTCGGCCCGCGGCGTCAGCCGAGCGAGCGGGCCAATGGCCAAGACCACGTGCAGCAGGGTGAAGGCGGCGATGCCGAACGCGCGGATCAGCAAGATCGGCGGCGAAAGCTGCGTTTCCGGCGTCGCCTGCATCGTGGCCACCACGACGAACGTGATCAGAAACGCAAGCACCGCGGCGACGATTCCGATGTCGTAGCGCCGCTTGTGCCGGTTCCATTGAACGGCGATGTAACGATGGCTCACGGCTTCACCTCCATCGGGGCGAAGGTTGCGGCCGGAACCGGTGGCGTTTCGGCCACGCCGCGAACGGCCAGCCACGCCAGGACGATGACGATCGGCGCCGCGAACCACCAGGCCGTTGCCTGCCAGGTGCGGGCGTCGCCCGTCCGGCGCCGCGCCGGCTCATCGCTCATGCGATGCGGCGCCGGCCCTTTGCCCTGCCATCCGCTCATCCCGCGCCAGCGCAGCAGCAGCCATGGCCACAGTGCCGCGGCCCCGGGGAGCACCAGAATCCGGAACCCAAGACTTCCGCCGCGCGCCCCCGCGTCAAGTGCTCCCGCCCCGCGCAGCACGAACAGCACGCCAAACACGAGACCGACGAATGCGTACAGGCCGACGAAGGCCAGAAGGAGATTTGCGGGGGCGACCGCGAGCGTCCATGTGGCCGCGAGCGGCTCGCTTATGGCCCCGGTTGTCCCCGAATGGTTGCCCCAGATCGGCTTGCCCCACATCAGGTTGTCCCACGTCACACTTGTTCCGAGCACTTAGATCAGCTCCACGTCGGTCATGATTTCCACGGTGGCGGGGCCGGGATACGCCAGGGCTTGCTCGATGGCGGCGTCCAGGTCCGCGGGCTCCGAGACCCGGATGCCCAACCCGCCGCAGCTCGTCACGTATTCGGCAACATTCGGATTGGTCAGCTTGGTTTCCCACACCGGCCACTCACCGGCCCGCTGTTCCTTGCTGATCTTCCCGAGTTCGCCGTTGTTCAGCATGATGTGGGTGAGGTTCATGCCGTGCAGCACCGCGGTGTTGACTTCCCAGGCGTACTGGCCGAAGCCGCCGTCGCCGGTCACGCACACCACCGGCCGATTCTCGAACCGCCCGTTCCAACGGCCGCGCACCTGCGTGGCCGCCCACGCCCCCATGGCCGCCGGATAGCCGAACCCGATCGAGCCGAGGTACCCGCTCATCAGAACCGCTTGATGACCGCTGGCTTCGAAGTACCGCCCAAAGCTGTAGGCGTGGTTGCCCACGTCCACCGTGAGAATCGCGTCGGCGGGACACGTGCGGGTCAGGGCGTCGAACACGCGAGCCGATGCGATGCCCCGGGCCTCGGGATGCTCGTCGTCGTGGATCCGTGACGCCTTTTCTTCCCGCCAGATCGCCCAGCGCTCGGCCAGTTCGGCCCGGTGGTCGTGCGACGTGTGCGAGCTGGCCACGGCATCGGCCCACCCCGCCGCGGTCACGCCGACGTCGCCCCAGACGGGAAGATCGATCGCATGGAAGCGGGCGAGCTGGGCGCGGTCACTGTCGACCTGGATCGTCGGCTTCTTGGGCGTGATGCCGGTGTGGTTGCTGAAGCTCGCACCCAGCACGATCAGCAGATCCGACTCGTTCATGAACCACGACGCGATCGGCGTGCCGCTCCGCCCAAGGACGCCACCGCCGAGTTCGTGTCCGCCGTGGGCGGCCCCGTGGTCTCCGATGATGCCTTTGGCCTTGAAGGTGGTCAGCACCGGGCATTGCAGCGTTTCGGCCAGTCGCCGCACCGCATCCATCTCGAAGCGGGCGCCATGGCCGACGATGATGACGGGGCGTTTCGCGGTTCGGATCATCTCCGCCCCGCGATCGAAGTCGGCCTGCGGCGCTTGGATCGTGGCCGCGGCCAGGCGACCGTCGGGGGCGCCGGCCGCGGCTTTCTCGTCGGCCGGTTTGGTCTGCGCGTCGTCAGGGAAGATCAGGTGCGAGACGTTGCGGCCAAGGACCGCCGAGCGAATGGCCAGGCTCATCAGCTCTGCGTGGCGCGAGTCGGGCAAGCACAGGTGACTGAAGTCAGCGACTGCATCGAACGCCGCCTTGAGCGGCAGCTCCTGGAACGCGCCCGGGCCGAAGACCTGCGTCTGGACCTGGCCGGTGAGGGCGAGCACCGGCGCTCGGTCGACCTTGGCGTCCCACAGTCCGGTGAGCAGATTCGTCGCGCCGGGACCGGCGATCGCCAGGCATGCCGCCGGATCACCGGTCAGTTTGCCGTAGGCCGAGGCGGCGAAGCTGGCCGCGCCTTCGTGGCGGATCGCGATGTACGCAAGCTCGCCGTCGCCCACGCGTCGCCGAATGGCGTCGGCCAGGCCGAGGTTCGAGTGGCCCACCATGCCGAAGACGTGGGTGATGCCCCAGGCGACCATGGTTTCGGCCATGACGTCGGTGATGGTGCGCACGTGCGGAGGATCGGCTTCGAGTCCGACGTAGATTCCGTCGGCGCGTTCCTCGACCGGAAACGTGTCCACGCCGTCGTCGTAGTCGCCCGGGGGCTTGCCGGTCTTGGGGCAGTAGTCCCAGCCGTGCCAGGGGCAGCGAAGCAGACCGTTCTCGATCGAGCCTTCGCCGAGGGGGCCGCCTTGGTGCGGGCAGCGGTTGTCCAGGGCGCCGTAGGTGCCGTCGGAGTGCGTCAGGCAGATGGCCGTGACGGTGTTGCCGCGTTCGACGGTGACGGTGCTGACGCGCCCGTCGGGAAGATCATCCGGTCCGGCGACGCGGTGCCAGGTCAGGGTGACGGGCGTTTCGCGAGGGGCGTCGCTCATGGATGAAGGCTCCGATCCGCGGCGAACGCCGGGATTGGGGGCCAGCATACGGCAGGCAGTGCGGAACCGGCGCGAGCTATCGATTGTCCGACGGGCTGGCGTATCCGGGCAAGCCGCCGCACTCGGGGCACGGTCCGTCGTGCGATGGCCGCGGGTACGAACAGTGGATGCATATTTCTCGTTGGGTGAGGATCGCGTGGCGCACGCGGCGGTCGAGTTGGAACTCGCGGACAAGGAACCACACGAGCAGCACGGGGCCGGCGGCGACGCCGCCGAGGACGAGGCCGGCGGAGAGCGAACTTCCGGTTCCCACCATGATGCCGGTGACGATCAAGCCGACCGCAGCCGCGATGCTCAGCCAGAGCGACGCCCGGTCGACCGGCGGGCGTTCCGCGCGCGGTGGCGAATCCGGCGGCGGCGGATCCGCGGCCGGACCACTCATCGCGATGCCGCGACCATGGCGTCGCCGGCCGCGGCCCAGGCCACCATCAGTCCTTCGAGCGCTTGCTTGAGGTTGACGTTTCCGGCCAGCATCGCCTCGCATTCGCGGAGGGCTTCGATGCGCTGGATGGAGGGGTCGGCGTCTTGGCCGTCCGCGATTCGGCTGGCCAGATCGCGCCGGGCCATGGAGCCGAGCAAGGCCAGCAAGGCGGCGGCGCCGTCCTTGTTGGCCGCATCCTTGGATGCGTTCTTGTGCTGCTTCACCCACGCCTGGGCGAATTCGTCGACCAACCCGGCCATGGTGTCGCCCAATCCCGCCACCCAGCCGCCCCGATCCAGGCGACCCAGCAGCGGCCGAAGCGTCAGTTCCCAGCGGTGGAAGTCGAACTCGTGGGCCCGGAGCGCCATCCCGGGCGAACCCTCGGCGAAGTCGGCGAGCCACGGACGCGCGTCCGGTTCCACGACCAGCGATTCGTCGGCCGCGGCTCGATCAAACCACACGTCCATGTCGGCGGGCGTGAGTGCGCGAAACCGCACGAGCTGGCTGCGGCTGCGGATCGTTGGCAGCAGCCGTTCGGGTCGACTGGTGACCAGAATGATGTACGTCTGCGGCGGCGGTTCTTCGAGCGTCTTGAGCAGGGCGTTCTGGCTGGTGACGTCGAGCAGCTCGGACTCGTCGATGATGAACACCTTGCCGTGGCCGAGCTTGGCGGTATGAAAGACAACCGGCTCGTAGCTGCGATCGGCATCGCCCTTGCCGCCGATCATGTGCTCGCGCAGCACGTCCAGCGGAATGTTCGAGAGCTTGCGGGTGCGCAGCGACGGGTTGTCGCTCGTGAGGGCAAGCTCCTTGCGGATGATGTGGAGGTCGGGGTGCGACCGGGTGTCAATCGACTGCGACACCGGGCTGGACGGGTCGGCCGTCCAACGCCCCATGAGGTCGGGCCCGGCGGCAGGGTCGAGCAGCAGCCGGGCGAACTCGATTGCCGCGGTGAACTTGCCCACGCCGCGCGGCCCGGCGAAGACCCAGGCATGGTGCACGCGGCCGCTGGCCAGGGCCCGCAGCAGCAGATCGATCGAGGCGTCTTGTCCGAGGATCCGGTCCATGCGGCCAGCGTACCACCGGCGTCCCCGGGTACGATTGGATCCATGCAGAGCCCCCCCCGGATCGGCCATCGCCATGCCCGTCGTCCCCTGGCTGCCCTTGGCGGGTTGGCCGTTGCCGCGGCTGGCTTCATGGCCAGTGGATGCGTGGAACGAACGGTCAGCATCACGAGCGAGCCGTCGGGAGCGCTCGTGTACCTGAACGATCGCGAGATCGGCCGGACTCCGCTCGAGACGGGCTTCGTCCACTACGGCACCTTCGATGTGCGGCTCGTCCGCGAGGGTTCCGAGCCACTGACGACGGTCGGCGAGGCGCGGGCCCCGATCTGGGACACGGTGCCGCTGGACTTCTTCGCCGAGATCGCCCCACTGCCGTTCACCAGCCGGATCGAGTGGCACTTTGACCTGGAGCCGGTGCGTACGGATTCCGCCGGGTTGCTGGAGCGAGCGGGTGGGCTGCGTTCGCGGTTGGTCGATGGGGATGGGGATGGGGATGGCGACGGCGATCGTCATGGCGACGAAGATCGCGATCCGGACGGCGACGAGCACGCGGACGGCTGATTCGTGGGCTGATTCGTCGGCGATGCCGGCTTGATCCGGTTCGGGTGCTCGGGCTGCCCGCCGATCGTCTTGGCGTGCTCGACGTGCGCGACGTGCTCGGCTTGCTCGAGCGTGCTCGAGCGTGCTCGGCGTGCTGCTCGGCCTGCTCGGCCTGCTCGACGTGCTCGACGTGCTCGACGTGCTCGGCGTGCTGCTCGGCCTTGCTCGGCCCGCTCGAGCGTGCTCGGCCTGTTCGACGCCCTCGAGCGTGCTCGGGGACGGGCCTCGCACTCGCCGATACTGGCCGGCAGGGGCCCGCAACCGCCAGGGCACAACGCCCAGAAACCCCCATAACACCTGGCTTTCCACCGATTCGGACTCTGGCCCGTACGACCTGAACTGTCGTCCCGGTTGGGGTCGACTCCGCCGGTGAATTGAGCGGGGACCGTGCTACATTCGTTCGTTCCGCGAAGCAGCAGAGGGACCCCGAATATGACGTCACATGACCAGCGATCGCCAGACCGCCGCCCGGGGAACCGGCGGTTCGTGGCCGACCACGCCGACCATGCCGCCCGCGCCGTGCGTTTTCTTGGCCGCCAGGCGCAGTTCGGCGCGGTTTCAGCCGCGCTCGCGCTCAGCGTGGTCACCCTCGCCACGGCTCGGGACCAGGGGCTCGGGGGCCCGGGTTGGTCTCCGATCACGCCGCAGCCTGCCCGCATGGCCGCAGCGGCGGCGACGGCCCAGGCCCAGCCGGCCAGCGTCGAGCGGATTCTTGACCGGTGCCAGGCGGCGATGGACGCGGCCGACGGCGTCACCTACGTGGCCGACGTCTGGACCGAGAGTGGTGGTGGCCGCGCCGCCCGCATGCGCGATCTCAACGTCGTCGTCGGAAGTCCGGCCGACAGTCGTTCGCCGATCCTCGTCCGTCCGTTTCGCGTGCTCGGCCGCTACGCCGCCCTGCCGGGGGCATCGACCGACACCGCCCTCGCCACTGGCGAGGCGATCCGCATCGGCTTCGACGGCACGACCGTGCGCACGCTGCGCCCGTCCGTGCGCCGATTGGACGAGCGCAATCCGTGGGACGCCATGCCCGAGGCCTTCGCCGCCCTCCTCCCCGGGTGGGTGCAACGGGGTGATCTTGAGCTTCGCCCCGGCGACCGGGCCACGCTCGGCGCAGCCGAACAGATCGACGGTGTGCCTTGCCGCGCTGTCGCCATCGAACGGGCGGCCGGCCGTGGCGTGCGGATCAGCGATCGCATTTGGTTTGCCGACGTCGACGGTCTGCCCCGCCGGTTCGAGCGCGAGTCGGTGATCAACGGCCTCAACGGGGGCCAGCCGCTCCGCACCGTGGTGGCGGCCCGCGACATGAAGATCCAGCGGGCAAGCGACATGGCCCAGTTCGTCGTCGCCCTGCCAGCCGGCTGGAATCGCTCCGGCCCGGCGATGCGGACGACGGCCACGCCCGTGGCCCCGGCGGTCGAGCCGCGGGTGACCCGTCCGGCCCCGACGCGCCGGGCGACGGCCACCGAGACGACGCGGCCCAGACCGGCGACCGAAACCACCCGCCGGGCGACGGCCACCGAGATCACCCGTCCGGCCGCGGTGGATGAGACCACCCGTCCCGCCACCGCGACGGAGACGACCCGTCCCGCGGTTGAGCGTCCGATCAAGCCAGCCACCGGCACGCCCCCCAAGCCCGCAGAGCCGGTGAACCCGGACGGCCCCATCAAGGTGACCGACGCCGAAACGCCGTCGCGGCCGATCGAAGCCCGTCCTCCGGATGGCCCGCTGGCCGACGGAACGCCCGGCCCGGCGTTCGAACTGCTCACCCCCGATGGCAAGACGGTCAGCCTCAAATCACTGCGTGGCCGCGTGGTGGTGCTGGACTTCTGGGCCACATGGTGTGGGCCGTGCAAGCTGGCCATGCCCGGACTGCAGCAGTTGCAGGATCAGCTTGGCGATCGCGGCTTGACCGTCATCGGCATGAACCAGCGAGAGAACGGTGACCCGGCGGCGTACATGGCCGAGAAGAAGCTGAACTACACGTTGCTGCTGGATGCGGATGCGGCCGCGCGAGCCTATGGCGTCCGCGGCATGCCGCACGTGGTGATCCTCGACCGCAAAGGCACGATTCGGTTCACGCAAGTCGGCTACGCCCCCGGACACGTCCGCTCGTTGCGGCTTGTGGCCGAGGGACTGTTGGGTGAAACGCCAGCCGACGGCTGAGTTGGCCGTACGAGTCACGCTGTCGCGGAGCCGCGACCGAGCCGCGACCGAGCTGCGACCGAGCCGCATTCGAGCGACGACCGAGCCGCGTCGGGACGTGAGCGTCAGGTTTCAGAGCACCGGCTTGGGCTGCGTGACCACCGCATCCACCTCGATCTCGACGCGCGCTTCCGGACTGACCAATCCGCCGCACTGCACCATCGTGGCGCACGGTCGCACGCTCCCAAAGACCGCGGCGTGGGCCGCACCGACTGCGGCCTGGTCTTCAAGGTGCGTGATGAACATCCGCGTTCGCACGACGTCGGCCACCGTCGCGCCGCACGCTTCCAGCGCGTGGCGGATCTTCTCGAAAATGAACGCGGTCTGCGGTCCGGCATCGTCCGGATGGGCGATCGATCCGTCATCGTTGGCCGCCAACGTGCCGGTGACGAAGACCAAGTCGCCAACCCGCATGGCCCGCGAGTAGCCAACCCGGCCTTCCCACGGCGTTCCGGAAGTGATGCGAAGGCGTCCGTCGGCGATGGAGTGGTCTTGTTGCATGGCCAGAACGGTAGCGGTTTCAGAGGCCTCCCTCATCGACGGGGTCTCGGTTCCGAGCCGTCATCGATGGCGCGAGCTCGGTTGGCGAACGCGCTGGTCGGCGGCGAGAACGCGCACGGGCGTGGCGGACTATTACCCACGCAGCATGAGGTTCCGACGCCTTTCCCGCGCATCGTGCGTCTCAGTTGCCATTCGGTATTGCGATGGCAATGAATGGCGGTAGCTTTGTTCTCGGACGTTTCGCGCTCCTTCCGCACGCACGCAGCAAGGCGGGCGCGAGCTCCACGAGGACAAAGGAGATGCACCGTGGGTATCCACTCACGCGCTGTCGCTGCGCGCCGACTCGGCACCGCGACGCTTGCCACCGCGATCGCGGCCGCCGGTTTGACCGGCACCGCGCACGCCCAATCCATGCCGCTGGAACACCCGTTGACCCTGCTGGGAGGTTCCGGCACCACGAACTTTGACGCGCGGACCGGGCTGTTCAGCATCAGCACCACGCCGGTCGTGCTCAAGCTCGCTCCGGGGGCCGATCCGTGCACGATCATGCCGATCGGCGATCCCGCCAACAAGACGGTGCAACTGCACGTCCGATTGAATGACGACGGGTCGATCGTCAGCGGCATTTCCGGGGATGACTTTCAAATGGTCGGGGCCGCCGACCTTGATGGAGACGGGCAGCCGGACGCCAGCGGCGTACTTCTACGCGGCGAAGTCATCCGCTTTGACTGGGAAGACCGGCAACCGGCCTTTGTGCTTCGCGAGCCCGGGACCGGAAGCGCCGACCGTGAGGTCAACGGCGCCTTGGGCGACGAATCTCGAATGACCCGCAACCTCTTCGCCGCCGCGGGGATGAGTGACGGGTACCAGATTGCCGTCGAAGTGACCGGTGGCGCGCTCGCCGGATTCTTCCAAGACGCGACCATCGGCCTGAACATCGACAGCGACCGTTCGACGTTTCAGGGCGATTTCACCCGCAGCTTCAGTGGCAGCGCAACCGGCTATCAGGGCGTGATCGACCAGGCGGTCCTTGGCGGCGCGTGTTGTTTGCCCGACGGAAGCTGCATGGTGACCAGCGTCCTGGGGTGCAACCTCATGGGCGGAACGTACCTCGGCGACGAGACCCAGTGCTCCCCCGATCTGCTCGGCGACGTGGGCGACTACCGACTGGTGAACTTCCCCTTCGGCCAACTCAATCCGCCCGACTACGGTCTGCGGCTCGATGAGCTGTTTCAAGTCAACGTGGGCGTGCTTGACTCGTTCACCTTCGACTTCGAGCACCCCGGCGCGGACATGCGCGCGAGCTGGGACGGCGAGACGTTTCGCATTCATGGGCTGGCGTTTGGTGGGCTTGACGTGGGCGATGCCTACGACCCCAACTGGACGAGCTGGGTCAACATCGACTTCACGTACACGTCGATCGAATCTGTTTCCGGCGATGACGATCTCATCGTGCTCGGGCCACCGGCGCAGAACTTCGGTTCGATTACATGGCTCGAGACCGGCGAAGTCATCGAACTTTCTGACTTCTCCAATGACAACGGATTCAACTTCCGTTTCGGCGATGAAGATGACGACCAGGGGCATCTTGGGGCGCCGGGCATCAGCGGGTGGGGATGGATGGCGTATGTCGGGACCGACTCGCCGGGCACCCAGGACTGGCGTTTCCAGGCCATCGACATCTGCGTCGATCCCGAACCGCAGGGAGCCTGCTGTTTGGCTGATGGCACGTGCGTCGTGCTGACGCCTTCGGGTTGCATGGCCGTCGGCGGAACCTACCAGGGCGACGGTGTTCCCTGTACGGACTCCGTCTGTGTGGTCCCGGTGCTGGGCGCGTGCTGCCTTCCGGATGGAACGTGCGTTGAAGCAACCGAAGAACAGTGCGTGGGAGCGGGCGGTCTTTACCAAGGCGATGACGTGCTGTGCATCGACGTTGACTGCACGCTGACGCCGGTCGGCGCCTGCTGTCTGCCCGATGAGACGTGCATCGTCACGACCGAAGATGACTGCCTTGCCCAGGGCGGCGACTACGCCGGCGACGAAACAACGTGCGCGGACGTGGACTGCGTCGTCAGTGGCGCGTGCTGCTTGGCCGACGGAACGTGCGTCATCACGATCGAAGATGATTGCTTGGCGATGGGCGGCGACTTTGCCGGCGTCGGCACCGACTGCGATGACGTCGTGTGCATTCCGGTTCCGACCGGTGCGTGCTGTTTGGCCGACGGAACATGCATGGTGCTGAGCGCCGACGACTGCGCGGCCGAAGGTGGCGACTACGCCGGCGACGGCTCCATGTGCACGCCTGACGTCTTGGGCATGCCGGGCTCCTACCGGTTGCGCAACTTTGCCAACGGCAATGAAGCGCCTCCCGGATACGGCCTGCGTTTGGATGAGTTGTTCGACGCCACCGACGGCTTTGATGTCTTCAGTTTCGACTTCGACGGGCCCATGTCGAACATGCGGCTCGACTACGACGGAACCAGTGTTCGTATTCACGGCACCGCATTCGGTGGTCGTGACACCGGCATCAAGTACGACCCGGACTTCATCAGTGCGGTGGAGATCGACCTCACGTACGACGTCGTGGTCTCGGCGCCCGGCGATGACGACTTGATCGTCCTCACGCCGAACGGTTCCAACGTCGGCACCATGACCTGGCTGGCCACCGGTCAGGTCTTCGATCTGTCGGACAAGATGAACGCCGAAGAATTCACGTTCCGACTCGGCGACGAAGACGATGACGCCGGACACAATGGCGTGCCCGGTATCACCGGCTGGGGCTGGATGTTCGTTGACGGCGGCGATGAGCCCGGAGCCCAGGACTGGCTCTTCAGTGCGGTAGATATCTGCGCTCCCGACCCGATGGCCGGGGCATGCTGCCTGCCGGATGAGACGTGCATCGTCACAACCGAAGACCAGTGCATCGCGCTCTGCGGTCTGTACGCCGGTGACGGCACCGAGTGCGGCGACGTTGATTGTTCGATCATGCTCATGGGCGCGTGCTGCCTTCCCGATGGCACCTGTGTCGAACTCTCGTCCATTGATTGTGATGAGGAAGGCGGCGCGTACGCCGGCGACGGCACGTTCTGCACGCCGGATCACCTCAATCAACCGGGGACTTACCGGCTGGCCAGTCATCCGTTCAGTCCCGATTGGGGGCTGCGGTTGGATGAGCTCTTTGATGTGACGCCCGACAACGACGTCTTCACGTTCGACTTTGACGCCGACGGCGCGAACATGATGCTGACGTACGACGGTGCGACCATTCGCATCACCGGCACCGCGTTCGGTGGACGTCGATCGGGCGGCGGGTATGACCCGGCGTGGACGAGCCTCGTCGCGGTGGACTTCATCTACGACATGGTGCACGTGGCCAACGGCGATGATGATCTCATCGTGACCACGGAAGGCATGACGAACGCCGGTTCGCTGACCTGGCTCGCCACCGGCGAAGTGTTCGACCTCACCGACAAGAGCAACGGCAGCTTTGCGTTCCGCTTCGGCGACCAGGATGACGACGGTGGCCACCAGGGTTGGCCGGGCATCAGCGGTTGGGGGTGGCTGCTCTACGGCAACGATCCCGATCGCGGCACGTGGAAGGACTGGCGATTCATCGCCTTGCCCATCTGCGAGCCCGATGCTGCCGCGGGTCTCGTGGCCCACTGGCCACTGAACGAGCAGACCGGGCAGGTCGCCACCGACATCGTCGGCGGGATCGGACTACGGATGCACGGTCCGGACTCGGACGTCGACTGGTACACCAGCGGCTACGGGACGGGCGTCGACTTCAATCAGTCGCCGGATTCGGGTGATGCAATGCTGCGGACCGACTCGACCGGTGATGGCGCGGCCCTGCGGTCGGCTTTGCAGTCAACCAATGCAATCACATTGCAACTTTTCTATCAACAGGATGGGGCGCACGCCAACGGGTCGCGCATCTTCTCGTGGTCGCACGGGACGAACGTCGATGATCGCAACGTGTCCATGCTCGGGCGCTTCGGGTCCGAGAGCGAGATGTATGACAATCAGACGCGTTTGCGCACGACAGACGGCATGTTCAATGACGGTCCGGATGATGTCAGTGATGACCAGGCGGACGACGATCCGTCGGTCGTGACGATGACGTACGACGCGGCCGCCGGCAACGAGCTTCGGATCTACGTGAACGGCGAGCTGTGGTTTGTTGACTCGTCGCCAAAGGGAACGTTCGCCAACTGGCAGGACTTCCACATTCTGATCGGCAACGAGTCGTCGGAGGATCGTCCGTTCGAGGGCGAGATCTACGACATCAAGATCTGGAACGTCGCCTTGAGTGCGGCCCAGGTCGTCGATGCCGCCGACGCGCTGCTGGACGGTGATGACGACGACTGACTCGTCATCCGCTGCGTGAAATGAAAGAGGCCGCGGGTCGCATCATGCAACTCGCGGCCTCTTTTCGCGCCGGCGCCAGGTCAGGTGGCGGGGCGCGGGTCCAAGCGATTCGGTTCAGGTGGGTTCGCGGGGATGGACGAACCTCACCGCCGGAATCGCGTGGTGGCCAGTTGGATCAGGGAGCGGAGCTGGGCGATCGCGAGCGTCCGGCGAATGGCCAGGACGCCGGCGGCGGAAGCGGCGACGAGCAAGGACATGGCGAAGAGCGCGCCGCCGTCTTCCATGACTTCGATGCCGAGCGGGCCGAGATGGCTGGCGATCGCCCCCGACATGAGTCCGAGGGTGAGCGCGGCGCCGGCGGCGGACAGGCGCGGGATGAGCAGGAGCAGGACGGCGATGGCTTCCATGCCGCCGGTGAAGAAGCGTCCGAACGGTTCGGCCCCGAGGGTCTCGAAGATGTAGACGGCTTCCGGTGCACCGGTGAACTTGAAGAACAGCGTCTGTCCGAGGATGGCCGCCGCGGTGAGCTGCAACGTCCAGGTGCCGGCGGTCGCGAGGCGGCCGTGGCGAGCGGGGCTTGCCGGGGCGGCGGCGTCAGCGGCACGCGCGAACGACTCGGGCGAAGTGGAACGGTTCGACGAGGGGTCGAAGCTGGCGGTGGTGGACTGGCTCATGGCGTGTGCTCCATTGGGTCCCGCACGAAAGTGGCGGGCAGTGCGGCCCGGGGATCGGTCCGGGCCTCGCTCCGCCGAGGCGGAGCGTGGGGTGGAGGGTTCAAGTCGCGGGCTTCGCCTTCACCTGGCGGGACGATTCACCGGAACGCTGCTTCCAGCGGCCGTCGGCCCGTTCGGCGTTGGCGTTGTGGTCACCCTTCTTCCACTCGTTCTTGGCGTTGGCGAACGCACCCTTGTAGAAGAGGAAGAGGCGGTCGTCCTTCACGATGAAATTCTTGGCGTCGACCTTCACCAGATCGCCGGACATGATCGCGAAGCTGCACCATCCGCCGTGCGCCGCTTCGTACCGATTGGGATTGGCGACGAAGCGTTTGCGGTTGGCGTCGTTGGCGAAGCGGTAGGTCACGCCGCCGTGCACCGCGGTGAACTGGCTCTTGCCCTTGGTGGCCTTGCCGCCACCCTCGGGGAAGTAGGCGACCGGGTCGTAACCACTGATGGCAAGCTTGACCTCCCGCTTGGGCAGGTTCCAGGCGGACGTCTTGCGGACCGGGGTGGCGTCCTGCGAAGCGCCGGCGGTGGCTGACTGGGGAGCGGGAACCGCCGGGGCGGCGAGGACGGCCTGGGCGACGAAGACGTTGGCGGAAGCGACGGCGGCGGCGAGGACGGCGGTGCGGGCGGCGTTGGTGAACATCGGTCAAACTCCTGTGCGATCGGGAAGGTTGGGTGGCCCGCCAACGGGTGGCGGATCCGGGTTTCGCGAGCGTCCTTGGATGGGTCCACGGGACCGCTGTCGCCCTGACCGTGCCGCGAACCGCGGAGTGGACAGACCGATCGCCGGCCACGGACTTGGCCACGCATGTGGGCCGCGTCCTGGTGGCTGCATTCAAGGGTGAGAGGAAAGGAGGGGAGACTGGCGGCTGGACTGCGTGACCGGCCGTCACCGGGCGGGACACTCGTGGGCGTGGTTGGTTGCCCGTGCGTGTCCGGAGAAGCCAACCGCCGGCGTCGGCCGAGTGTTCCGACACGGCTGAGATTTCTTCACCGATCGCTCAGAATGTGCATTGACAGATCGTCGGCATCGATTTTGTGCGCCGCGCCGCTCGGCCGCGTCGCCCGCCGTCCGGATCCGTCACAATGCTGGCATGCCCCGCCGCCGCTTCAGCCCCCGCATGGTCTTCCTGCCCTTGGTCGTTCTGGCCGGGGCGTGGTTCGTGCACCAGTACACCAGCGAGCGAGAGGCGGCCCGCGTCGCCCAGATGACCACGGTGATGACCCGGCTCATGACCGCGGTGCAACAGGAGCAGCGCGTCGGCCCGTTGCCGGGAACGCCCGAAGCGGTCCGCCGCACACTCGATCCTGCCCTCTTGGAGCTGGCCCCGCGGCTCAACGGCACGCCCTGGTCGGTGGCCGTCACCGAGGGGGACAGCGGTCCCGGTCCGCCCGGAGCGGCCACGCACACCGCGACGGTGAACATCGGCGCCGATCCGGCCATCCATCTGCGGGTGGCCCACGATGGCGAGCGCGTGCTGGTGCTGGGGTACTGGCGGCCGTGATTGGGGCGGCCATGCGGGCGGCCATGCCGGGCGGCCGTGCGGGCTGCCTTGGGGGCTGTCACGGAAGCGGCCACGGAGGTCGCGCACCAGCCGTGTCGGTGTCTTCGTGATGCCCGGCCTGAAGGCGAACGGCTTCGTGGGTGAATCTGCGCCGGGACTCTGCGGTTGACCGTTGGCCGTTGGCGGTCGGTGACCGGCAAGCTGCGTTCAGCCGTCGGCGATCTGCCGTCCTCGCGCCGCTCATCGCCGCCGCGGTCCGCCCGTCGCTCGCCGGCGGCGGTAGCATCCCCGTATGGCACTCACCGTTTGGATGAATGGAAGCTTCGTCGTCCCCGACGAGGCCAACGTCAGCATCTTCGATGCCGGCATGCAGCACGCCGTCGGCCTGTTCGAAACGATGCTGGCCCGCAACGGCCGCGTTTTTCGGCCACGGGCCCACATGACCCGGCTGGCCGGCAGCGCGAGCGAGCTCATGCTCACCGAGCGGTTGCGGGCCGACGCGCTGGCTGAGGCCTGCGATCTGGTCGCCGCCCGCAGTGAGCTCGGCTCCGCCCGCATCCGGCTCACGATCACCGGCGGCGATCTCTCTGGCCTGCAGGCCGAGGGCCGGTCGCAGCAGGACCCCACGGTGATGATCGTGGCCCAGCCGTCGACCGAGTACCCGCCGGAGTTCTTCGAGCGCGGGGTCATGGTCACCGTGGCGGACGTCAAGGCCAACCCGCTGTCCATGCACGCCGGCCACAAGACGATGAACTACTGGGAGCGCATCCAGTGCCTCCAGATCGCCGGCAGCCGCGGCGGGAGCGAGTCGCTCTGGTTCAGTGCGACGAATCACCTGGCCAGCGGCTGCGTGAGCAACATCTTTGCCGTGCGGGACGGGTCGCTGATCACGCCGATCGCCCGCGGCGAGGAAGCCGCCGGCAGTCTGCGGGCCCCGGTGCTGCCGGGCGTGACGCGGGCCGCGATCATCGAGCTGGCTGAGGCGGCCGGACTCAACGTCGAAAAGCGCATGATGGACATCGACGACGTGATGCGGGCCGAAGAGCTCTTCCTGACCAACAGCGGCTGGGGCGTCCTGCCCGTGGTCGCGGTGGAAGCGACGTCGATTGGCGGCGGCAAGGTCGGCGAAGTGGCGGCGGCGATGCGGGCGGCGTGGCTTGACCTGGTAGAAACCGAGACGCGCGGGGAAGGATGATTCCCACCGCAGTCGAGGGAGCTGGCGGTAGGGTGCTGGCGTGAAACACCTCCTCCTGATGCGGCACGCGAAGAGTTCCTGGGCCGATGCCGGGATGGACGACCACGATCGTCCGTTGAATGATCGCGGCCGGCGCGATGCCCCGCGGATGGCCGCGTACCTGGCGGAGCGCGGCTGCTTGCCGGACCTCGTCGTGGCGTCCACCGCGCGGCGGGTGGTGGAAACGCTTGAGGGCATGGCCGGGCATCAGCCCAGCGGATTCGCCGCGGCGGCCGGCGACGTGACCTTTCGGTCCGAGCTGTATCTGGCCACCCCCGGCACGATCTTGCACATCGGCGCCGAACACGCGAAGCACGATGACGTTGAGACGCTGATGCTCGTCGGCCACAACCCCGGCATGGAGCAGGCGGTGGCCCGATTTCGCGGCGTGAAGGATGCCATGCCGACCGCGGCGATCGGCATCTGCCGATTGGCGATCGACAGTTGGGATGACCTCGTTTCCGCCGCCGCCGATGAAGCCGACGTGACGCTTGTGCGGCCGAAACAGCTTCACTGAATTGCTGGGGCGATGCGGGGCGCCGGGGGGCGATCGCGGCGATGGCGGCGCCGGGTTCGTTCAGGTCGCCGGGCCGTTCGGGCTCGTCGAAACGGCCACGGTCGCCGCATTCGCCGCATTCGCCGCCTCTCGCTCGGCCCGCACCCGCCGCCACCGCAGCACCAACCACGTGCACTGCGCTGCCGCCCCGAGGTTGATCGCGATCACCGCAACGGACGCCCCGGTCATGACGTCGGCCCACGATCCGGCGACCAGGGTCAGGCTGGTCACGGTCAGGAAAATCGCCACCGACTCGGTGACGCCGCGGGTGCGGCGAGCGTGCACCAGCAGGCCGGTGTAGAGCGACAGCGTCCAACTCACCACCGGCAGCGGTGTGGCCCAACGGAATCCTTCGAGGGCGACGGTGGCGATCTCGGGACTCAGTCCGCCGGGGCCGCGGAACAGCCACGAGCCAAGCGGGGTAAAGGCCAGCGTGGCGTGGGCGATGAGCGTGCCCGTCGCGCCGATGGTGGCAAAGCGTCGCAATGCTCGCTCGCCGCCGGGCTCACCGGCGTGGCGCACGACGACCTCGTTGTAGGCCACGCCCACCGAGCGGATCATGAACCCCAGGCCGTTGATCATCGGCCAGGCGGCCATCGAAATCTTGGTCAGCGGCATGCGGCCCATCCCGGCGGAGCCGATCGGCTGCGTGGCCAGGGCCAGCAGCGGCGTCATGGCCAGCGGGACGTAGAAGCCGAGGATCGCGCCGAGCCGGCGTTCTTCGTCGGTGGACACCAGCGGTGCGTTGGCCAGTGGGCCGCGCCGGACCTCGGCCGCACAAATCCGGGTGTACGTCGCTTCGACGAAGACGCCGCAGGTCATGGCAATGCCGGCGAGCATCGTGCCGTGGATCGCGGCGGTATCGGCCCACGCAATGGCCGCGCTCAGGTCGCGGGCGAAGGCGAGGTCGAGTCCGCGGAGCGTGGAGCCAATGACGCCCGAGTCGAACCCGCGTTGGAGCCCGAACGCCACGAGCAGCGGAATGCCGGTGCCGACGAGCCGGAGCATCGTGCCGATGCTGACGGTGCGCTGGCGACCGAACCGAATGAGCAGGCCTTGGTGAAACCGGCGGTCTCCGATCGCCCACGTCCAGAGGCTGAGAACCTGCAATCCGGTGCGGGCCGGTTCGATGATGGTGTCCGGAGCGCCGATGATCCGCACCGCGATCAGGTCATACAGCGGCGTGAACGCGACGGCCATATGGATGAGCGTGAGGCCCATCGCCAACTGCGTCATGAACCGGCGCAGGCGAAGAAACGACGGCAGGTCCCGGCTCATCGCGGTGGACGCGGCCAGGATCATGATGATCGGCGACTCGATCAGCAGGGCGAGCGGAAAGACGATGCCCCCGAAGGCGGCCAGCTGACGTTCGGCATCCGGCAAGTGGGCCACCACCGCGCTGATCCCCGGAATCTCGATGCCCATCAGCAGCCAGCTCGCGGCGAGCGGCCACCACGTGGCGAGGATGTCGCGGCCACGAAGGTCGGGCCCGACCGGAGATGCTGAAACCGAAGACATGGGGCGGGAACCGGGGCGCGGGTGGAGTCCGCCGGGGCCGGGGAGCGGCGCGAAGCGGCGGGACGAAGCACGGTAGCGGTTCGGAGCCGCGACGACTTCGTGCGATGGGCTGGCTCCCCGCCGGTCTGGACGGTCTGGACGGTCGGGTCGAAGGAGCCGTCGGCAGTCGATTCCCGTGCGACGGCCACATCCACGGTCGTTCGTCAATCTTCGGGATCGAGCGATTGCCTGCTCATCGGACCGCGACCCCAATCGCGCCGCGGCGAAACCGCGGCACGTCCGACCCCGCCCTCGGATTCGCCGAGGCCGCATGGCCGTTCGCCGGCCCTTCGGTCGCACTCGGCGTCGACGGGGAATGGCCGACGTACGGTCGCCCGCCGTGAACCGACCCCAACCACCATCCGAGCCTGGCGTTGGCCCTGGCGCCCCCGATCGCTCCGACGCCACCGTGCCGTCCCGGGCCCCCGCCCCCGCTCCGGCTCCAGCCCCCGCCTCGGCTCCCGCGCCCGCGCCCACCCCCGCGCCCGACTCCCCCGTCGCCGAGTGGTCGACCGACGCGGTGGCCGAAGTTGTCGTCGACGCCGCGCGCCACGTGCACGCGGCCCTCGGGCCTGGGTTGCTCGAACACGTCTACGAGGTCGTGCTCGGCCATGAGCTGATCCGCCGCGGCCTTCCCGTCGAGCGGCAGCGGATGTTCCCGGTGCGCTATGGCCGCATCGTCGTCGACAAGGGCTTTCGCACCGACATCGTCGTCGACCGTCGACTGCTCATCGAGGTCAAGACCGCGGCCCGGCTTGCCGCCGTGCACCGCCAGCAGGTGATGACCTACTGCCGCATGGCCGGCTTCCGGCTCGGCCTGCTGATCAACTTCGGCGGCGACACGATGGATGTGGGCGTGCAGCGGATCGAGGTGAAGCCGCGGGACGAATGAAGAACGCCCGAACGTACACACACCCATCGCGACGGCCAACCAATCTCGACAGAAAGACCACCGCGTGCACGACTGCAAACTCCATCCGTCACCGAGAACGCGTTCATGATGGAGAGACCGAGTGTCTTCATCGAGACAAGCATCATCGGCTTCCTTGCGTCTCGCCGAAGCCGGAGCATTCACACTGCGTCGAAGCAAATCCGCACCCACGACTGGTGGCGCGATGAGCGGAATCAGTTCGATCTCTTCGTTTCGGAAGCGGTCATCGCGGAGTTGGCCGCCGGGGATGAGACAGCTGCATCGGAACGGCTCGGGTACACACAAGGGCTTGACATGCTCGCAGCGATCCCGGTGGTTGACCAGCTCGCACAGGCCATCATGGAGGATTCTGGACTGCCGCCAAACGCTCACGTTGACGCCATCCACATGGCGACTGCGGCGGTTCACGGCATGGACGACCTGCTCACGCGGAACTGCAAGCACATCGCGAATGCGGCCATGCGGCCGGAGATCGTTCGGATTTGCTTGGAGGCCGGTTTTCCGGCGGCGTAACATGTGTACGCCGGAGGAGCTCGCCAATGTCTGATGCCCAAGACGATCCGATTCTTCACGAAGTACGTCAGAATCGGCAACGCCTTTTCGAAAAGCATGGCGGCACGGTCGCAGCGTTCATGCGCGAGATGAGACGGAGGGACGCCGTGCGCGGCCAGTCGGTCGACCGGTCACAGCCGCCCAAGCGCCGTGGCGACGCATCGTCCGAGTCTTCGGATGGGGCGGCGTCGCAATCATTTGGTGCGACCTCACCAGTCGCTGGCGAGCTCGAACGGAGTGCTGCGTCCTGACCGCACGCTTCTGCTTGGTGATGTGGTCAGTCTTCGATTCGTCGTCCGTCCCGTCGTCCGATCGGGAACCGCGCCGGAAGAGAGCCTGGACGCGTTCGAGATTCATGGTGCGCGCAGCATCGTCAACATCAACAATTGACTCCGCTGTTTGGTGTTGTTGGGGCGTGCTGGATCGTCGCCTCCGTCTGGAGCGCTGCCGAAGGCTCGGTCGGCCGCATGCTTCCATCCTCTGCGGATGCACGTCATGAGCCGTGAGGAGTCAAGAGAGGTTCCTCAGGGCGACTGCGTTCTTGAAACCCAGCCTCACGGCTCCGCCGGACGCCGCACGACCCGCACGTTGTTCGAGCGGCCGCTGGCGTCGACGCCGGAAGGTCGGCGGGGCGCGGCCGGCGAGCCGCCCGACCCCGCCGTCCCGGAGAAGAGGCCGGTGATCGCCCGCATGACGGTGTTGACCGCGGCGAGGGCGATGAAAACGAGCGTTGCGGCGGCGATGGCCAGCAGGAACAGCAGGAGGATCGGCAGGGCGATGATCAGGACGAACAGACCGATGGCCAGGCGGCTGACCCAACCGGGCTGCCGCTGCATCACCTGCCAGGCTCCGCCGGCCCTTCGGCCGCCGGCCTGCATCACGCGTACAACTCTGACTGCTTCCATGGCACCTCATGGTACGGCAAGTGGGTCACGAAATTCCGCTCGGGCCCCCGCTGGCGGGGACTGACTGTCGGCCGTGCGGCCCTCCACGACGCCGATCGAAGGGCCGGGTAGGCTATGGGGTCGGCTCGACTACATCTTGTGGTCTCGTTGGACGCGTTCCGCCGACAAGCACCATCTGTGGGGCTGAGTTCGCACGGAGCGTCTGCCCCGACCGGCCGCTTGCCGGGCCTTTCGCCAGGCCGTGGCCGCGTTTTTTCGCCCGTCCGCGCTTGTTGCTCCCCGCTCCCCGCTCCCCGCTTCGTGCTCGCCGCTCCCGGCCCGCCACGGGCCATTCCCGGATGCCGCCCATGACCACCGCCGCCGCCACGCCGGCCGTTCCAGGCTTCGCCCACCTGCACCTGCACACCGAGTACTCGCTGCTCGACGGTGGCAACACCATCGACCGGCTGCTCCAGCGGGTGAAGGACCTTGGCATGGACTCGGTCGCGGTGACCGACCACGGCAATCTCTTTGGCGCGGTCGAGTTCTACACCAAGGCCAAGCGGGCGGGCGTGAAGCCGATCCTTGGCATCGAGGCCTACGTGGCCATCGGTGATCGCCGCGAACGCGTCAAGACCGGCATCGCCGACGGCGGTTTCCACCTCGTGTTGCTCGCGGAAACGCAGCACGGCTGGCAGAACCTGCTGAAACTCAGTAGCGATGCGTACCTCAACGGCTTCTACTACAAGCCGCGCATGGACAAGGAAACGCTCACCCAGTTCAAGGGTGGGCTGATCGCGATCAACGGCCACCTCGGTTCGTCCCTGGCCCACCACCTCACGCAGTACGAGCGGTCGGGGCACGCCCAAGAACATTGGGACGCGGCGGTGGAGGAAGCCCGCTGGCACATGGAGGCCTTTCCGCCGAACGAAAAGGGCGAACCCTGCTTCTTTGTCGAACTCCAGCGGCACTCGGTGCAGGATCAGCACGCGATCAACCCGCACCTCATCCGCCTGGCGGAAGAAATCGGCGCGCCGCTTGTCTGCGACAACGACGCCCACTTCCTGGGGGCCGACGACTGGGACGCCCACGACAGCCTCTGCTGTATTTCGATGGGCAAGATCAAGGACGACCCCGACCGGCTGCACTATCCGCGTGATCTCTACGTCAAGAGCCCGCAGGAAATGGCGGCCGAGTTCCATGATCTGCCCGAGGCGCTGGAGAACACGGTTCGGATCGCCGAGCGGTGCAACGTCGAAATTGACTTTGAGGCGAACCACGCCCCCGTCGTGCGCATCGTCAGCGACTACGAAGAGCTGCCCGACACCATTGAGGGCGCGCTGGAACTCATCCACGCGTACGAATGCGGCCATCCGGTCGGGTCCACCGAGTGGTTCAAGTCGTTCTGTGCGCAGTTCCGCCTGGAGCCCTTTGACGCCGCGGCGTCGGAAAAGGAAGGGATCAGCGACCCCGCGGCCGAAGAGGCGATGCTGAAGGATCAGTGCGACCGGGCCTTGCGCGTGTTGTCAGAAGCCGGCGCGGTGTGGCGCTATGGCGCTGAACCGCTGGACGAAGAGAAGCGGGCGCGCCTGGACCGCGAACTCAAGGTGCTGGCCGACAAGCTCATCAGCGCGTACTTCCTGATCGTGTGGGACTTCGTCGACTGGGCGCGCCAGCGCGGCATGCCGTCCAATGCGCGTGGATCGGGCGTCGGCACGATGGTCGGCTTCGTGCTCGGCCTGTCGAACGCGTGCCCGGTGCACTACGGCCTGCTGTTCGAACGGTTCACCGACCCCGACCGAACCGAGTACCCGGATATCGATATTGATATCTGCCAGTACGGCCGCGGCGACGTGATCGACTACGTGCGGCAGAAGTACGGCTACGTGGCCCAGATCGTGACCTTCGGGCGGCTCAAGGCGCGGCAAGCGATCAAGGATGTGGCCCGCGTCCACGGGTTCCCGGCGGTCGAGGGCCAGCGCCTGGCCAACCTGGTGCCGGACGAACTCAACATCAAGATCGACGCGGCGCTCGAGAAGGAACCGGACTTCAAGTCCGAGTACGACGGCAATCCGGCGGTCAAGACGATCATCGACACCGCCCGGCAGCTCGAGAACCACGCCCGGCACATCGGCATCCACGCCGCTGGCGTCGTGGTCGCGACGCAGCCGCTGGACAACATCGTGCCGCTGCTCCGTCAGGCGGGCAGCGAAGACGCGATGACGCAGTGGGATGGCCCGACCTGCGAGAACGTCGGCCTCCTGAAGGTGGACTTCCTGGGACTGCGCACGCTTTCGACCATCGAACGGGCGAAAGATCTGATCCGCCAAGGCGTGGAGGAAGACGCGATTTGGCGAGCCGTCGGCCAGGAACCGCCAAAGGCTGGCGACGCATCGGACATGCGGGCGCACCCGCTGGACCTTGAGCGCCTGCGTTATGACGACCAGCAGGTCCTGGAGCTGTTCCGGCGCGGCGATACGGCGGGCATCTTCCAGTTCGAATCCGGCGGCATGCAGAAGCTGCTGCTCGACATGAAGCCCGACCGCTTGGAAGACCTGATCGCGGCGAATGCCCTGTTCCGCCCCGGCCCGATGGACCTCATTCCGGACTACTGCCGGCGCAAGCACGGCAACGAAGAAGTACCGCTCGTGCACCCGATTGTCGACGGCTTCACCGCCGAGACGTACGGCATCATGATCTACCAAGAGCAGGTCATGCAGATCGTGCACGGCCTGGGCGGCGTGCCACTTCGCGCGGCGTACTCGTTGATCAAGGCGATCAGCAAGAAGAAAGAGAAGATCATCAACGCCGAGCGGCCCAAGTTCATCGAGGGCGCCGGCGAGCAGGGGCTGGCCAAGAAGGAGGCGGAGGAACTCTTCGACCTCATCCTGAAGTTTGCCGGCTACGGCTTCAACAAGTCGCACTCCACCGGCTACGCGATCATTGCGTACCAGACGGCGTACCTGAAGACGTACTTCCCGGCCCAGTACATGGCCGCGGTGCTCACGCTCGAGTCGGGCGCAAAGAAAGTCGAAGACTGGGTGCCGTACTTGCAGGACGCGGCGAACTGTCGGTGGCCGGACCACGATCCCGAAGGCGAGCGCGGCGCGATCCGGGCCCACGTGGGCGTGGAAGTGAAGCCGCCGGACCTCAACCGTTCCGAGACGGACTTCTCCGTCGTCTTTGATCCGGGCGAGAAGCACGACAACCTGCACGGCCACATCCGCTTCGGACTCGGGGCGATCAAGGGCGTCGGCCGCGGTGCCGTGGACCGGATCATCGAGGAGCGCACGGCCGAGGGGCCGTTCAAGAGCCTGCACCAGTTCTGCGAACGCATTGGTCCGCGCGTCGTGACCAAGGCGCAGATCGAATCGATGATCAAGGCGGGTGCGCTCGATTCCGTGCACGGAGCGGAAGCCCGATCGGCCATGCTCGCCGGCTTGGAAGCGGCGGTCAGCGCCGGATCGAAGGCGGCCGAAGACAAGGCAAGCGGTCAGTTGTCGATCTTCGGACAACCCGGCGCGGCGCCGGCGGCACAGACGTTCGCCGAAACCGAAATGCCACTACCGAACGTGCCGGTCTGGGACAGCCGAACGGCGCTCGCGGCGGAGAAGGAAGTGCTCGGCGTGCACCTTTCGGGGCACCCGACGGACGAATACCGTCGATCATTGCAGACGTATTCGACGCACGATCTGCGGTCGATTGAGGGCGCGAGCGACGGACGGACGGTGCTGGTCGGCGGCATGCTGGCCGAAGTGCGCATCACCGTTGTCAAGAGTGGGCGCAGTGCCGGCGAAAAGATGTCGATGATCACGCTCGAAGACCGGATCGGCACGCTGGACGGCGTGGTCTTTTCCAACGTCTTTGCCCGCGAGGCGGCGCGACTGCAGTCGCAAGCCGTGGTCCTCCTGCTCGGCAAGACCGATCGCTCGCGCGGCCGCCTGCAAATCATCGTCGACCGAGTGATTCCGATCGACGACGCGGCCCGGCATCTCACGCGGGCAATCGAATTGCGATTCGACGAGCCGATCGGCGGCGGCGACCCGGCGGAACTCCTGAACGACATGCGACTGGCCGCCGGACTGCTCCAGCAAGCGGCCGCCCAGGGCGGCGCGGTGCCCGGGCATCCGGCCGAAGTATCCATCGACCTGCGGGCCAGCGGCCGGCGCATCATGCTGCGGCCGAACAACCTGCGGGTGGTTCCCGAGCCGGCCGTCTTGCGCCGCATCGAGTCGGCGATCGGTCCCGGCCGCATCCGTCTCATCGGCGGGCACGTTCCGGACATCGCCTCCGGCGGCGGGTCCCGCGGCGGACGCGGCGGCCGATTCGCGGTGCCGGCGAGCCGGGGGGACTGACGGCGAGCGAGTGGTTGGCGTTGCCTTGAGGGGTGGCCGCGTGGTGCTTCGCCCGCGGCCCGCGTCCCTGCGTCCCTGCGGCTTCAACGCGGGCGAGTCAGCCGATCACGTCCTCCCCTACCGCCGCACCGAAATCGGCTCCGATCGGTGCGTCCGAAGCTGGCCGGCATCGCCACTGGCCGCCCATGTTTCAAGCAGTTCGCGCGCTTCGATCGGTGTCCAGTCCACCTTCCGCGGTGATCCGTTGACCCGGACCGAGCTCGGCGGCTGACCCGGGCCCGGCCACTCGAGCCGCAGGCGGGTGATGCCTTCGGTCAGCACTTCCATCTCGCCGCCCATGATGCGAGCTTCGGCCAGACCAACGCGGCCCGAACGCCGGTACAGCGGGCGCGGACGGTGGGCGGCCCAGCGTCCCGAAAGCGTGCGGCGGGCGCCGTCCCGCTCGACCACCGCCGTGGGCGCGTCGCCCGGGCGCACGCGCAGCGCCGCCTCCACAAGTGACGCGGGATCCGGCGTCGCGCGTCCGGCGAGGCGCAGGATGCGGTCGCCCGGCCGCACCCCGATGGCGTGGGCGAGTCCGCCGATGATGACCGTGTTCACCTGCGTGCCGCCGCCGGGTTCCAGTTGCACCCACATGGACGGGGGCGGGGCGACGCTCATGATCTGATCGGTTTCCGCGTTGCGGCCGCCGAGTCGTTCGACGACCACCGGGCCGTACGCGCCGGGCACCGCGAATCGCCAGCGAATCGAGTCGATTGACGGGCGCCGGACCGTGCGGAGGAACGCCTCGATCATCGGCTCGAGGGCGAGGAAGTACGTCGGCTGATGCCCGCCGGATTCCCAACTGATGATGCGCATCGAGCCGCCATCGTTGAGCGCCGGCATGAGGTGCGGCATGACCGTGGACATGGGATACAGATGATCGTTCCGCGTGCCGATCGCGATCATCGGCGAACGGGCCATGTTGCGTGGGTGCAATTCGGTGGCGGTGCGCGTGGTGAGGATCTCGGGCTGGCCGTTCATCGGCATGAACGCGGCGAACGACTGTGGCGCGTGCATGGCCAGGTAGTAGCACCCGGTGCCGCCGTCGGAGAAGCCGGTCGCGATGATGCGGTCGTCGTCGATCGGCAGCACGCGGCGGCAATCGCGGAGGACGGCAGCGATCGCTTGCTCCCCGCGCTCCACCCACCACTCCGATTCGGCCCGGGCGAGGGGCAAGACGATCGGCATGCCCATTCGCTCGCTCATCGGCCCCCAGAGTCGTCCGCCCAGCCCGGCGTCTTCGGCTCGCTCGGGATACGTCGCCCGTCCGACGCCCCCGTGCAAGTGGACGAGCAGCGGCACGGGCGCGTCGCCCGCGGGCAGCGAGCGCGGCACGTAGAGCATGTACGGCACGCGTCCGGCGCGCGGTCCGCCCAACGGGGCCATGCGTCCCGACCAACCGCGGGGCAGATCGGCGGCAAGCTCGGTTGACGGACGGTTGGCAATGACGTCGGCGATGGTCGACGGGTCGGGACGGTCGCGGAGCATGCGCGTGATCCGAGAGGCTGCATCCTGTGGCCCGTCGGAACGCAGGCTCGTGATGTCATCGGCCAGAGTGGCGACGGCTTCGGCGCTGGGGCGAACGCTGGCGTCAACCGTGGTACGACGCTCAGATGAGTGCTTCGAGCCAACCGCAGAACGACGCTCGGAAGACTTCCCGGAACCAACTTTGGGGCCAACTTCGAAGCCGACCTCGGAGACCACCTCGGTGCCAACTTCGAAGCCAACCTTGGAGCCAACCTTGGAGCCGACGTTGGAGCCGACCTTGAAGCCAACCTTGGAGCCGACCTCGGTGCCGACCTCGGTGCCAAACTCGGTGCCAAACTCGGGGTCTCCATTGGAACGAGGCTCAGAACCAGTCTCGGGTTCGAAGACCGTGATCGCCAGGGTTGGAGCGGCGATCGTGGCCGCGATGGCGACGACGACGGTCGCGACCATCGGGACCATCGCGATCGAATTGGCGACACGGCGCGTCCGGGTACAGGCGGCGCGGGCGAGTTCGGACGGGAAACGCAGTGAAGACAGGCATGAACTGATGGGCACGGGAAACTCCGAGGGAAACGTGCGGGCACCGATGCATCGCTTCGTGCGCGCCCGTTGATCCTGCGCGCTCGTCCCCCGTTGCTGGCCACGAACATCAAGACTTTGTGAAACTTTGCGCACGTCTCCGTACGGATGATGTTCGCGTGTTTGTGCGCCGTCGGGCGGGCGGCTGGCACCGGTGCGCGTCGGGTCACCACCGGTTTCCAGATTCACCGCTGGTCATATGACCGACTCGTCGTACGCTGGAGCGGTTGGTACTTCGGTGCCCGGGAGCCCCGCGATGCCCATCTCCACTTCGCCCGCCGCCCCCACCCTCACCGGCCCGCCGGTGATGATTGACGGACGCACGTCGGCCGACTTTTACGGTGCGATCTACGCCGACGCCGCCGGCGATCCGAACGCGGTGCCGTGGTCACACGGCGGGGCCCACCCGGCCCTGGTTCGCTGGCTCGACGTGGTTGCTCCGCAGTTGGTGCGATGTGGCGCGCGCGTCGCGGTGCCGGCATGCGGGTACGGCGAAGAAGTGCGAGCGCTCATCGGCCGCGGATACGACGCGATCGGATTCGACGTCTCGCCCCTCGCGGTGCGCGGAGCCCGATCGCTCGATCCGGCGAACGACGGGCAGTACGTTGAGGCGGATTTGTTCGATCTGCCCAGCCGATGGCGGCACCGCTTTGACCTGGTGGTCGAAGTCAACACGGTCCAGGCCATGCCGCCGACGGCGCGCGACCGGATCATGGCCGCGATGGCGGAACTGCTCACGCCCCATGGCCACCTGCTTGCGGTTGGGCACGCGCGGCCAGAGGGAACGCCGCTCGATTCGGCCCGCGCCGTACCGCCGTGGCCACTGACGGCCAGCGAATTGGAAGCGGTGGCCGGCCGCGCGGGCCTCGTCCCCGACACCCCGATCGACATCTTCGAATTGGAACGGGCGGCCGCGCCCGCCGTGCCCGCCGCGGTCCCGGGCCATCCCTCGGCCACCGCCATTCCGAACGCCGTCGCCACTGCCGCCGTCGCCACCGCCATCGACCCCGCCGGCCGCCCCGCACTGCGGTTCCGCGGACTCTTCCGCCGCGGCTGAAGAGCGGCCGATACACTTCGGCCATGTCCATTGAATTCCGACACGCCGAACTCGACAACGGCCTCACGGTCATTGCCGAAATCGATTCCGACGCCCATTCCGCCGCGGCGGGTTTCTTCGTGCGCACCGGCGCCCGAGATGAAGAACCCGCGGTCATGGGCGTGAGCCACTTCCTTGAGCACATGATGTTCAAGGGCACCGAGGCCCGCACGGCCGAGATGGTCGACCGCGATTTTGATGACATCGGGGCGAACCACAACGCGTTCACCACGAGCGAGATGACCGCGTTCTACGCCCACTGCCTGCCCGAACACCTGGCCCGGGCCGAGGAAGTGCTGTCGGACATCATGCGGCCGTCGATCCGCACGTCGGACTTCGACGACGAGAAGAAGGTGATCCTGGAAGAGATCGCGATGTACCGCGACCATCCCGTGTTCAGCCTCTACGAGCGATGCCTCGAGATCTACTACGGCGAGCATCCACTCGCCCACCGCGTGCTCGGGACCGACGACACGGTTGGCGAGATGGAACGCGACGCGATGATGGCGTACTTTCAGCATCGCTATTCGGCCGACAACACCGTCTTGGCGATGGCCGGCAAGCTGGACTTTGACGCGATGGTGGCCCGGGTCCAGCAGCACTGCGGTCACTGGGAGCGGACGGGCGCGGTGCGATCGCACCCGGCGTTCACCCCCGGAGCCGATCGCTTCGAAATGACCAGCGCGACGATCAACCGGCAGTACATCTTGATGGCCTGCCCGGCGCCGCCGATGGGCGACGACCGTCGGTACGCCGCGGCGATGCTCGCGCAGATCCTCGGCGACACCGAGGGCAGCCGGCTCTACTGGGCGCTGGTCGAACCGGGCGTGGCCGACGAGGCCCAAGCCCA
>JBGCEZ010000090.1:0-7646 GCA_045106735.1 Phycisphaerales bacterium
GCTGGAGCACGCCGACACCCCGCGGCGTTCGATCGACCTGCTTGGCCCAACCGTGCGGCCGCCCGGCCGACTGATCGACGAGGTCAACTTCGAGTTCGCCACCGGCGGCGACGTCTTGTGGGTGCTCGCCCCGGCGGCGGCACGCGACGAGTGGCCCGAGATCGGCACGCCGTACGTGCCGCGTTGGCTGCGATCGGCCGACGGCGGGGCGGACGACGCAGACGGCGCGAGCGAATCGGACGCGGCGCCCGGAGCCGGCGCTGACTCGGGCGTCGACGACACCGAATCCGGGTCTGAATCCGGCGCCGATCGCGATCGCGGTCCCGCGGCAACCGCGCCCGAGTCCATCGGCCGCTGGTCCCGCACCCGCGGCTTCACCGGCCCCGGCGGCGCGTTTCGCCCCGGACCGGCCACCACCGCGCCCCGTTCCGCCGGCCGCGTGCTGTTGGAAGCCGAAGGACAGGCCCGCACGTGGCGTGTCCTGGTGATCGAGCCGCGCGTGCCGACCGAGTCCGCCGACGCCGCCGACGCCGCCGACCCCGGCGACCCCGCCGACTCCGCCCAAGCCATGCGCACGCCCGGCCCCGACGGCGAGCCGTCCTCATGAAGCCGCCGCGTGATCGTCGCCGGCGCCGGGCCCGCCTGCGCCGCGTGCGCATCGCGCGTCGCCCGCGTCGTCGGCCGTTGCCGCCGATTTCGGTCGTGCCGACGATCATCACCCTCGGCAACCTGGTGGCCGGCTTTGCCGCGATCCACTACGCGAGCAAGCCGCTCGAAACCGACGGGCCGTGGGGATGGTCCACGCTGACCGTGGCCGGCGCCCTCATCTTCCTCGGCATGTTCTTTGACGCGATCGACGGCTCGGTGGCCCGGCTCACGCGGTCGACGTCGGAACTCGGCGCGCAGCTCGATTCACTCTGCGACCTGGTGACGTTCGGCGTGGCCCCGGCGTTCATGATGCTGCGGCTGGTGAGTCACATGCTCGGGCCGGACGTGGCCGCGGGCGACGCCGGCAACGTGTCGATCATCGACCCGGAAGCCGACTCGCAGTTGGCCAAGGTGCTCTGGGGCGTGGCCGCGGCCTACGTGGTGGCCACCGCCCTGCGCTTGGCCCGCTTCAACGTCGAGACCCCGTCCGACGCGGCCGAGGACCACCTGATCTTCCGCGGGCTGCCCTCGCCCGGAGCCGCCGGCGCGGTGGCCAGCCTGATCGTCCTGCACCAGCATCTCCTGGCCATCGAGCCCGGCGGGGTCAGTGCGGTGCCCGAGTGGCTGAGCCGCGGGTTTGCGTTCGCGATTCCCGCGGTCGCCCTGGCGTGCGCCGCGGCCATGGTGTCGTCGATCCCGTACGTGCACGTGATGAACCGGTACGTGGCCGGCGGCCGCTCCTTCGGGTACGTCGTCCGCATCGTGCTGCCGCTGTTCCTGGCCCTGTGGTGGTTCCAGGAAACGGTCGCCATCGCCTTCACCGCGTACGCCCTGTCGAGCCCCGTCCGCTACGGACTCGGCTGGTTGCGCCGGCGTTCGGGCCGCCGGACCGCTTCCGCCGCGGCGGAATCAACGGAAGCCCCCGAACCGGCCGATCCATCCGCCGGCGGCGTGGACGCTGCCGCCACCGCCCGGGTACGCTCCTCGGCATGAGCCACCCGACCCCCGACGCCGCATCTGGCGACCGCCCCGTTCGTACCCGATTCGCTCCCAGTCCCACCGGCCACCTCCACGTGGGCGGGGCGCGGACGGCCCTGTTCTGCTGGGCCTTTGCCCGGCAGCGCGGCGGGACGTTCATCCTCCGCATTGAGGACACCGACCAGAAGCGGTCCAGCGACGCGGCGGGCCAGGGCTTCTTGGAAGACCTGACCTGGCTCGGCATCGACTGGGACGAGGGTCCCGAGCACGGTGGCAGCGGGGGCGGCGCCCACGGGCCGTACTTCCAGTCCCAGCGCCTGGACCTGTACAACGAGCACATCCAGCGGCTGATCGACGCCGGCCACGCGTACCCCGCCTTCGAGACGTCGGAAGAGCTGACCGCCGCGCGGGCCGAGGCTCGGGCGGCCAAGCGGGCGTACAAGTACGACCGCGCGTCGCTCAACCTGCCGGCCGAGACGGTGCAGCAGTACCTGGCCGAGGGTCGCCCGCACGTGATTCGCCTCCGCGTTCCCGACGATCGCGAGATCGTGGTGAACGACGAAGTGCGCGGCGAAGTGCGCATCGCCCCCGGCGAGCTCGAAGACTTTGTCATCCGCAAGCAGGACGGCTTCCCCACGTACCACTTCGCGGTGGTGGTCGACGACGAGCTGATGGAGATCACCCACGTCGTCCGCGGCGAAGAGCATCTGAACAACACGCCCAAGCACGTGATCCTGCAGGATCTGCTCGGGTTCCAGCGGCCCACGTACGCCCACCTCTCGCTGATCTTCAACCCCGACGGGTCCAAGATGAGCAAGCGGGACAAGGACAAGGCCTTGCGTTCGCACGTGCGCGAGCACGCGGTGACGGACGTGGCCGCGGTGGACGCCGAGACGTTCGCCACGTGGACCGGCTCCAAGGATGTGCAGCTCGAGACCACCCAGGCCGAGGCCTTGGCCGCCGAACTCAGCGTGCCCTTGCCGGAGATCAACGTCGACGACTTCCGCCGCGCCGGCTACCTGCCGGGCGTGGTGTGCAATTACCTTGCGTTGCTCGGCTGGTCGCCGGGCGATGACCTCGAACAGTTCGACAACGATCTGCTCATCGAGAAGTTCAGCCTGGATCGTCTGGTCCGCAGCCCTGCCCGGTTCGACCGCGACAAGCTGCTGGCCTTCAACCTCGACGCGGTGCAGGCGATGAGCGCCGACGATTTCACCGCCGCCCTGCACGCCCACTGCACCGCGTACGCCCCCGAGTTCATCGCCCAGCTCTCGGCCGACGGATTCCGTCTGATGGCCGAAGCGAACCACGAGCGATCCAAGACGCTGGCCGACCCGCTCGATTCGAGCCGCTTCTTGATCCTGCCCGACGACGCGATCACGTACCAGTCGAACAAGCCGGTGCGCAAGGCCCTGGCCAACGGCGAGCCGTGCGGCTGGGAGCACCTGGAGCGCGTTCGCGGATCCCTCGCCGGACTCGACACCTGGACAATGGAGTCGATCGAAGAAGCGGTGCGGGTGGACGCCGCCGCCCACGCCGACGACAAGCTCGGCAAGGTCGCCCAGCCGCTGCGGATCGCCGTCAGCGGAACGACCGTCAGCCCGCCGATCTTTGACGTACTGGCCCTGCTCGGTCAGTCGTCGGTGGTCGCCCGCATCGACAATTGCCTGGCCCTCCGTCCGACGCTGTTTGCCTGAGTCCATCGTGATCTTGATCGTCGGCTCGGCCTCGGCCTCGGCCTCGGCCTCGGCCTCGGTCTCGATCTCGGTCTCGATCTCGGGTTCGATCTGGGGCTTCATCTCGAGCTCCATCTCGAGCTGGCCCTCGCCCTCGCCCTCGCCCTCGCCTGTGCCATTGCCCGTGTCGGGCTTGCGTCCCTGTCTACGCTTTCGTCCTCGCCGTGCCGCGGACGGTGTTCGCCCCGCTGGAGTCTTGCCGTGCCCGTGACGATGCCCCACGCGTTCCACTCGCTGCTGGAAAACCTGGTCGACTACGCCGGGCTCTTTCCACCGGCCAAGCTCGACATGGCCACCGCGGTCGCCAACTACGCCGCCTACGTGCAGCACGCCGACGCGTGGATGCTCGAGCGATTCGTGGTGCCCGTCGGCCGACTCGAGGAATTCGAAGCGGCGGCCGCCGGCTTGATGCCCACCGATGAAACCGAAGATCCGTGGCCGCTTTCGGTCCTCGTTTCGCCGGCCGGCAGCGATCAGCTCGAGGCAGACTTCGAGGCCATCGCCACCTTCAACGATCGGCATTGCCAGCCGGCCGATGGCCTGGCCATCGTCGACGCGGTGGAACTCAAAGGCGACGATGCGGAGGCGATCGACGCCTCGCTCGACCTGATGCCCGACGAGATCTTTCCGTTCTACGAGATCCCCTGGGACGCCGACCCGCGCGGCCTGATCGCCACGCTCGTTGGCGGCGACGCCGGGGCCAAGATCCGCACCGGCGGAGTGGAACCGTCGGCCGTGCCACCGATCGACGCCGTGGCCCGCTTCATCGAAGCCTGCGCGACGGCCGATGTTCCGTTCAAGGCGACCGCCGGTCTGCACCACCCGCTGCGGCACGCCGACGCCACCGTCGGCTGCGACATGCACGGCTTCCTGAACGTGTTCGTGGCCGCGCAGCTCGCCATCCACCACGATGTGGAAGCCGAGGGGCTGGAGCCCGTGCTCGAGGCCCGCTCGCTCGAAGGCTTCGTGCTCACCGAGGGCGAAGTCGGTTTCGGCGAGCTGACGGTGACGCCGGATGAAGTCGAAGACGCCCGCCTGGGCTTCTCGATCAGCTTCGGCTCGTGCTCGTTCGACGAGCCGCGGGAAGATCTGCGGGGCCTGGGGCTTCTGGACGGCTGAGGCGGGATGGCCGAGACTGGTCGAGTCTGGTCGGGACTGGTCGGGACTGGCTGAGTCTGGCCGAGTCTGGCCGAGAGCGGTCGATGTTGGGCCGGCGGCGAGGGTCCACGGCTTCAGCGTCAGTGAACCGGGGGGATCGCGATGGATCAGGCGCCACCGCCACAGGACGAGCGAGCGGGACGGCCGCCGCGGATGACGATCGACCAGAGCCGGGATCGCTCGGGCGATCGCTGCATGGCCTGCGACTATCCGCTTGGCGAGATCGCTCGCCCGACGTGTCCGGCGTGTCCGGAGTGCGGGCGACCGATCATCAACGACGCGGACCACGCCGAGGCTGTGTTGGCCATGCACCAAGGCATGACGATGCTCGGGGCGACCGTGCTGTCGTCGATCGTGGTGATGTGGTTCTGGTCGATGGCCGCGGTCGTGATCATGCTGGTGGGCTTGGCCGCGTCCATGGGCTGGCGAGGCGTCGCCGTACTTCGTCGCTCCATGCCGGGCCTCGATCGAATGATGGCCGCCTCGTTGGTCGTGTTGTTCGCGCCGCTCCTCGTGCTGTGGATGACGTGGAGGTCGAGCATCGACGGCGGCGTCCAGGGGAGCATGGCGAGGGGGCTGCACCTGGGCCTGGCCGCGAGTTGTATCGCGGCGGTGATGTGGGCGGCGGTTCCGTTTGCCGTCGTGATGGGGTCGTTGGCCAAGGCACGAGGCATGCAGGGCACGGTCCACCGCTGCCGGATCGCCCGGTCGGCGGGCGCGATTGGTGTGATCGTGTCATGTATCTCGGTGGCCGTCGCGATCATCGCCGGGGCCACGGGCGTATTGAGACTCGTCGGGGGCGGCGCGGAGTTCTACCGGGTGGCCGCCGGCAGTGTCGGCGTCGGCGTCATCGTCCAGTTCTTTCATCTCTGGCCGGCGGCGAACGAGCTCATCGGGCGGGACTGACAGGTCCCTCTGGCCGAGCCGACGTCGGCGCCCGCGGCGCCCGTGGCCCCGGGACGTTCGGTGCGTCAAGTGCGGGACACGTGCGAGGGGGCGGCCATGCAACCGAAGCCGAGCGAACCGAACAGCGCCGTGAATTCATCCGACGCGAGCCCGCTCATGGATGTTGACGTTGACGATGACGTTGTTGCCGACGTCGACATCGGCACCAGCACCGACATCGACGCCGAATCAGTTCGTTGCATCGGATGCGGGTACGCGGTCGGTGGTCGCGGAGGACGGTCGTGTTCGGAGTGTGGCACGCCGGCGATGCCGGTTGAAGTGTTCACCGATGCGATGCGGCTCTTGAACGCCTTGGTGCAGATCCTGGCCGTGGCCGCGCTCTTCGGTCTGATCGCGGGGTGGGCCTCGTGGACTGCCATCGTGTGGGGCTCGCTGATGGGGCTTGCCCTGCTCGTGGCCGGACGCGTGGCCTTCATCCTTCGCGGGCATCCGGTCATCGGCCGATGGACCATCGCGGACTTCGGGCTGCCGCTCTGCCTCCCGATCGCGGCGATGGCCGTCCGCTGGGCCGTTGGGGGCCTGGCCGAGCGTGACGCGGCAGGGGCGTTCGTGGCCGTTGCGTGTCTGGCCGCCTGCCTGTGGATGGCGGCGTCGGTGGCGATGGTGCTTTCCCGGCTCGCCCGCTCGCGAAGCTTCGGCACCGTCGCATCGGCCACCCGTTGGGGCGGTCGATGGGGACGCTTGGCCGTGCTCCTGGGATCGGGCGCGACGCTGGCGATCATGGTCCGCGGCGCCGGGGCACGAGGCGGATTCGGGGGGAGCGATGCCTTCTTCCTCGGCGGCGGCGTCATCGGCGTGGGGGCCTTGATCTGCTTCGCCGCCGTGCTTTCAGCCACCGGGCAGGTGGGCAGGTGGGACGAGTAGGCCGCGGCCATCGGATGGTCGGAGGCCCGCCGATCCTCGAGCCCGGACCGGCTTCCGTCCCCGTACCATGTCGATCCGCGCCAGCCTGGCTCGCCACGGCCGGACGCGATTGACCCGTGCCCCTCGCCCCTCCCGTTCGCCGGAGCCACCGATGTCCGACGCCCCGATCATCGACGCCAGCCACGATCCCGCCCGCCGCAGTTGGGTGGAGTCCGCCAACACTGGCGACACCGACTTCCCGATCCAGAACCTGCCGTTGGCCAGCTTTCGGCCGGCGGGTGGGGGCGATCCCCGGCTCGGTACAGCGATCGGCGACCGCGTGCTCGATCTGCACGCCGCGGTCGCCGGCGGGCATCTCGACGGGCTTTCACCGGAAGCTCGCTGCGCCCTGTCGGCCACGCAGCTCAACGACCTGATGCGGCACGGCCCCGACGTGTGGCGGGCCGTTCGCCACGCCATCGCTGACTTGCTGGACGCGGGCTCGCCGGCGCAACCGGAACTGTTGCACGCCATGGCCGACGTGACGTACGAATTGCCGGCCACCATCGGCGACTACACCGACTTCTACTGCGGCATCCACCACGCCACGAACGTCGGCTCGATGTTCCGGCCCGACAACCCGCTCATGCCGAACTACAAGCACCTGCCGGTGGGCTACCACGGACGCGCGAGTTCGATCGTGGTCAGCGGGGCGCCAGTCCATCGCCCGCACGGTCAGCGGGTCACCGCCGACGGCGAACCGCCGGTGGACGAAGCGTCGCGGCTGCTTGACTACGAAATGGAAATGGGCGCGTTCGTGGGCGGCGGAAACGCCATGGGCGATCGCATTCCGATCGGCGAGGCTGGCCACCATCTCTTTGGCATGTGCATCTTGAACGACTGGTCGGCCCGCGACATCCAGAAGTGGGAGTACCAACCGCTCGGTCCGTTCAACGCCAAGAACTTCTGCAGCACCATCAGTCCGTGGGTCGTGACGATGGACGCCCTCGCCCCGTACCGCCAGAGTGGCCCGAACCGCGCCGCCGGCGACCCGGACGTGTTGCCCTACCTCCAGCCCGCCGGCCCGTGGCAACTCGACATCGTGTGCGAAGTGCATCTCTCGTCGGCGGCCATGCGCGAGGCGGGCACCGAGCCCATGCAGCTCAGCCGCGGCAACTTCCGCGACATGTACTGGACCGTCGCCCAGATGCTCGTGCACCACGCGTCGACCGGTTGCCCGATGCGGCCCGGCGATCTGCTGGGTTCCGGCACGCTCTCCGGCGAAACCGAAGACAGTCGCGGCAGTCTGCTCGAGCG
>JBGCEZ010000091.1:0-30983 GCA_045106735.1 Phycisphaerales bacterium
AAGCGTGGCGGCGATGACCGACGAATGGCGAGGCGTCAAGGGCGACTCCGGGCGGTTCGGGAGCGACGTCCGACCCCGCTTCGGCGGGCGAGCCGGGGGCGGTCGAGGGATGGGTTCGGACGGGCCCGCCAGGCCCCGCGGGCGGGGAGCGAGGCTGCTTTTGGGGCCAGCGGGGTTGGCATCTTATGCCGCCAGACCGGCAACTCGACCGGCGTCCTTCGAGGAAAGCGATGCATCCTGACGACCCCTCCGCCGAGCCCCGAGTGTCTCCGGCTGTGGGGCGTGTCGCCCAGTTCGCGGACCGGCCGGGGGACGCCCGCCGCGGCGCCCGAAGCGGCTCTGGAAGCGACTCCCGCCCCCGCATCCCCGCCTTCCTCCGTGTCGACCCCCTCCAAACCTCCCGCACCCCGTCTTCCACACACCTCAACTCCCCCGAAACCTCGGCGTCCCCCGAGACCGGCCTGCCCCCAATGCAACCGCCCCCCGCGTCCGAATGGACACGGGGGGCGGATTGAACTGATTCAGATGATCAACGCGGAGCGTGTACTCCACGATCTCCCTGATCGATCACTCGCAAGGGCCCCAAGCCGACAGCACGGCCAGGACGTCGCTGAATCCAACCACGCCGTCCTCATCCAGGTCCGCCGCGCACTCGCCCGGAGGGCAGTCGCCGAAGGCCGACAGGACCGAGAGCAGGTCGCTGAACGCAACGATGTCATCGCCATCGATGTCACCCTGGCAGGGCGGATCGACCTCGAGTTCACCCACCCGAATTTCGTCCACGTAGAAACGGGGACTGAAGCCGTCGGCATCGATCCGCATCCGGAGACGGAACTTGTTGTGGTACGCAAAGGCCGGCAGTGACACGATCAAGGGCGTGAATTCCGTGTCGTTCCCGTCGCTGACCGACGTCACCAGCTCACGCCAGTTGTCGCTCGGGTCGCGGTACTCCACCACCAGCGCGTCGCCGGCGCTGGTGCCCGTCCGGGCAACCACCGCCTGGAAGAACATGCCAGACTGGCCACCAAGCAAGACCTCAGTCGAGCGAATATCGCCATCCCGCAGCAACACCGAGCCGAAGCTTCGCAGCTCCAGGCTGAACACGCCGTTGGGCGGCGTCGGACCAGAGGACGTGACCGAGAGGTCGTTGTTGAACCAGTTCCAACGGTTCGTGTCGATCGTGCTGGAGCCCCACGACTCGACGAGCGGCGGGTTGATCGCCGGCGTCTGCGGGTCGAGACAGTTCAGTCCATTCCGGAAACTCACGATCTCATTCGTCGCCGTCGGGCCGAACACCAGGTCGGCACCGATCGTGCCGCCGCAGCCGTTGAGTTCGGCACACATGATGTGGCACGTGCCGCCGGCGCAGTGACCCGCGTTGTAGTTGTGCCCAAGCTCGTGGGCCGACAGCGAGACGCGGGCGTCAAAGAGCGTACTGAAACGCGACTCGACCAGGCCGTACGCCACGTTCTGCGGGCCACCGCAACCGCTGGCCGACACCGCATTGCAAATCACGCTGTTGAAGGCGATGCCGATCGTGGTCCCGATCAACGGTCGCCCGGTGAAGAGGTGGGCCACATCACGCCGAATCGTGCCAACAGCACCACCGTTCCACTCGGACACGAACTCGCAGAGCAACGCTTCGGCGTTGCTCGTGGTGTACGGGTTCGCCGCGGTGCTCGTTCGCACCAACACGCCGGTGATCTCCCAGGCGATGTCAAGATCGCGCTGATAGACGTCATCCACGCCGGCCATGACATTCTCGATGTCGCCGATCGTGTTGGGCACGCTGCCGCCGTTGAGGTTGAAGAACTGCACGTCGGCGTCGATCAGGACGTCGGTACGATCGTTGATCGCGCCTTCCGGCTGCAGCTCGAAGTCGCCGCCGGCAAGGGCGTCGATGGAGTGGTCGTGATCGTGGTCGTGCCCAGCACGCTTGGCCGAGGGCGATCCCACGGGACCCGTGACCTTGAACCCGCCCTCAATGGGCTCGGCTGGCAGCGCATTCAGATCGATGGGATCAATGCCCTGAGCGATCAGGAACGCATCGTCGACGCCGCAGCGGTAGCCGGCGTCACCCATCTCGGAGGCAACGACGACGACGTGCTTTCGCGGATCGGCCCCGGGCTCGAATTCCGCGAGCGGGTTCACGGAGATCCAGGCCTCGTCCGGTCCGCCCTGAATCTTGCCGATGAACTGACCGTTCATGACCGAGCCGACAACCCGTGAGTCGTCGATGCCGGCGATCTGTCCGCGCACCGTCCGCACCGGCGGGGCCGGGACGGCACGAATGCCGCTGTCATCTTGGACGAGCACCTGGAAGTCAGGCGCCCGGATCGAATACTGCTTCAGATCAAGTTCGAGCGGACCAGCCGGCATCGGCAAGATCACTCGAGCGGTCTCACCGGCGGTGACGTTGGCCAAGGGCGCGACATCGATGACCGCGTAGCGTTCAGCGTGCTTGAGACCGTCGGATCTCGAGGATGTTTGGGCGGCGGCGGGGCCAGCGAGCCCAACGCCAACGGCGAGAACCGCGGTGGCCGCGATCGCGGAGAGTCTGGACATGGTTCGGGGATCCGTTCTTGGGGATCGGCGCCGACAAGCTTCCGGGGTAGGAGGCCGCGTGGTCAGGCATGAACGCAGCGGACGGCCGAGGCCATCGCGTCGCATCCGAGGCAGACCCCGCGACGGGATATGGGACCTGCATCCGCGCGCGGCGCCGAGCACGCGGTTGCAAAGCGAGGGTCCAACTCTGATTGTGGCCGATCCTCGGACGACGGCAACCACCATCCGCCGGGATTGGCACCGGACGAAGCGATTCGGACGTCATTGCGCCCGCCCAGAGCGCGTTTCGTCATGTTCGACGATTGGGATTCGCCGACTCTGGCAAGCTGGGCAAGGACGTGTACCGCCGGGGCATTTTCGCGCACGGCGCCGGTTGCGGGATCCAACGTGTCACGGGAGCCAGGGCGCGGCATGACGCAGGGCGGCAGGAACGGCCCCCGGTGGAGCTGGCCGCCGGCGGGAGAGAGCCACGCCGCGGGACGGGGGCAATGGCGGCGCGTCACCGGGCCGGCGGCGCGACGCACGCGTCCCGGACCGACAGCAACGCAGTGCATGCATGAATGAATGAGCGAGCGGCAACGAGCGGACCGCGTCCCCCCGCCACGCCATCACCCCGAGCGAAGCCGTTCGGCCAACGCCAGACTGAGGAAGACGCCGCCGAGGCTGGCCGCGACTCCGGCCACCATGGCCTTGGGATGCCCACCAAAGACCAACATGGCCAGCAAAACTGGGCATGACGTCAATGCAAGCATGGCCCCGAGCACGCACGTCGCACGAATCGGATATGAGAAATTGACCGTCCAGCCGCTTCCGACCTGCTGCGGAACAAACAGCCGCGGATCCTGTGGCGAGCGATACATCCCACCGACCCAGTTGCCCTGATCGAGCCACGGGTCGTCAACGAGCACCGGATCGCTCGCCGATCGATCGGGGTTCGGGGACGGATCGGCTTGGACTGGCGGGGGCGGGACCGGCATGGGCGAAACCGGCGGCATCGAATCCGACGACCGTGCCTCCGGCGCTCTTGGGAGCGACGCAGACGCAGACTTCGTCGGATGCCCAGGCATGCCCGAGTCGCCGGCCGAGTCGCCGGCCGAGAGCGTCACTACTCCTCGACCTTGGCGATTTGCCAGTACTCCAGCTCGACCGGGGCCTGACGGCCGAAGATCGTGACGAGCACGCGGACCTTGCCCTTCTCGGGCATGACCTCGTCGACGGTGCCTTCGTGGTTCTCGAAGGGACCCGCGTTGATGGTCACGTTGTCGCCTGGCTCGAACTCCATCTTCACTTCCGGGCTTTCTTCCGGGAGCTTGGAGTCAGCGAGCATCTTCTCGACTTCGGGCGGGCTCATCGGCGTCGGACGGCCGGCGGTGCCGACAAAGTCGCCGACGCCGGTGGTCTCCTTGATGAGGAAGAACACGTCCTGCGGGATGCGTCCGTCGTCTTCAAGCTTCATCTCAACGAAGACGTAGCCGGGGTACAGCTTCGTCTCGGTGATGCGAGCCTTGCCGCCCTTGAGCGTCTTGGTCTTTTCCGTCGGCACCATGATGCGGCCGACGCGATCCTCCAGCGCCTCGATCTGAACCTTCCGCAGGAGCGTCTCGCGAACCGAGTTCTCCTTGTTCGTGGCCACGCGGAGCACGAACCAGTTCATGCCGCCGCGGTAGGCCGGCAGATCGGTCGCCGGGTCGAAGCTTGCGTCCACCGGGTCCTGACCACCGGCCGCGGGGGCCTCCGCGCCACCAGCAGCGTGGGCGTGGCCTTCATCCTCGGGGTTCGTTCCGGTCTCGGGGGTCGTGTCGGACACCTTGGTCTCGCTCATCGTCTGCTCCGCGGCGGGTCTTGGGTGACGGCCTCGAGTTCGTGGCTGGCGGCTCGCAGGAGCGATCGCGACACGATTGTCGAGGCGGCGGGGTCAGCGTTGGGGTCAGCCGGCGCCTTGCAGCACGCCGATGGCTCGGAAGAAGAGCTGGAACAAGAAGTCCCAGAGGAACAGGAATGCGGCGATGAAGACCGCCAGGGCGATCACCACCCAGGTTGATCCGATGATCTCGCGGCGGGTCGACCAGTTGACCTTCTTCATCTCTGCTTCACAGGCGATGAGGAAATCGACGCTGCCGGGCTTCCGGCCGATCAGCCAGAAACCGACGATCGCGAAGATCGAAATCATGAGGACGGCGCCGGACATCTGGACGTACTCGGAACGCATGGTTCCGACTTCAACGCCCTTGAGCTGATCCCACATCCAGCGGCCACCGAGAAGGGCAATCGTGCCCAAGGCGATCGCGGAGCAGAGTCGGACGTAGTAGCCCTGACCCTTCTTGTAGAGGCCTGCTTGCATGGATCCACCGAGCGGCCGGGCCGCGTGAGGCGCTGGCGTCCAGAAGACGGAGCCACCACCGGGTGCGGGGGGTCGCCGGTCTGGCCATGACCATACGGTCGGCCTCGTGACCCCCGAAGGGAGTTGATGAGGATCGAATCGAACCCTCACCGGTGTCCCGGAGCTTCCACCGTGGCGGAACGCCGGGAATCTCGGAAACACGGCCGGAGTGACTCGAACACTCAACCTGCGGATTTGGAATCCGCTGCTCTGCCAATTGAGCTACGGCCGTTGCGAGCGCTTCGTGGCCCAGGACAGCCGTGCGGCCGACCCGGACCCGCGAATCACTTTCGCTTGATCTTGTGCAGCGTGTGCTTGCGAAGGCGGGGGCTGTACTTCTTCATGCCCTCCTTGACCTTCTCAGAGATGCCGCCCTTGACGCGAATGCTCGTGCGGTAGTTGAGGTCGCCGCACTCCGTGCACTGGAGCCAGACGTGCTCGCGATCAGCTGCCTTCTTGGCCATGGGACACGCCCTCTCGCGTGGTTGGGCCGCTTCAACTTCAATCGCAACCCGGCGGAAGCGGTCGCCGGGGAGGGGCGGGATCGAAGTCCCGCGGGGGAAAGCTGGCGACCGGCCGTTGAGCCGGCCGCCAGTGATTCAGCAAACGGGGAACGGATCCCCGTCGAACTACTCGACGATCTTGGTGACGACGCCCGAACCGACGGTTCGGCCACCTTCACGGACCGCGAAGCGGAGGCCCTCTTCCATGGCGATCGGCTTGTCTTCCAAGTCGATGGCCATCTGGATGTTGTCGCCAGGCATGCACATCTCGGCACCGCCGAGAAGGTCAAGCTTGCCGGTCACGTCCGTCGTACGGAAGTAGAACTGAGGCTTGTAGCCGGAGAAGAACGGCGTGTGACGGCCGCCCTCTTCCTTGGTCAGAACGTAGACCTCGGCCTCGAACTTGGTGTGCGGGGTGATCGAACCCGGCTTGCAGAGGACCTGGCCACGCTGGACGTCTTCCTTTTCCACGCCGCGGAGCAGGGCACCGACGTTGTCGCCGGCCTGTCCCTCGTCGAGGATCTTGTTGAACATCTCAACGCCGGTGACGGTCGTCTTGGCCGGTTCGGCGGCGAGGCCGACGATGGTGACTTCTTCACCAACCTTGACGATGCCACGCTCGATACGACCGGTGACGACCGTACCGCGACCCTTGATCGAGAACACGTCCTCGACGGGCATGAGGAACGGCTTGTCGGTCTCGCGGGCCGGCTCCGGGATGTAGGAATCCAGGGCGTCCATGAGTTCGTCGATGGGCTTGCAGACGGCGTCGTCCTTGCCCTCGCACTCAACGGCCTTGAGCGCCGAACCGCGAACCAGCGGAATGTCGTCGCCGGGGAAGTCGTACATCGAGAGCAGCTCACGAACCTCGAGCTCAACCAGCTCGAGAAGCTCCTCGTCGTCGACGACGTCACACTTGTTCAGGAACACGACCAGGGCGGGCACGCCGACCTGACGGGCGAGCAGGATGTGCTCACGCGTCTGGGGCATGGGACCGTCGGTCGCGGCGACCACCAGAATGCCGCCGTCCATTTGGGCGGCACCGGTGATCATGTTCTTCACATAGTCAGCGTGACCAGGGCAGTCGACGTGCGCGTAGTGACGAGTCTCGGACTCGTACTCCTGGTGGCTGGTCGCGATCGTAATGCCGCGTTCCTTCTCCTCAGGAGCGTTGTCGATCTCGTCAAACGCCTTCGCGTTGCCGAGGTTCTTCGCCGCCTGCCGCATGGTGATTGCGGCAGTGAGCGTGGTTTTACCGTGGTCAATGTGACCGATGGTTCCCACGTTCACGTGCGGCTTGTTCCGAACGAAGGTCTCCTTGGCCATGTCTCGTCAACTCCTGCCGATGCGCGTCGGTGCGATGTGCCGTGGTGGGCCACAAGGGCGCCGGCCACTTCGGAAAATGTGCCCAACCGCGAACCTCTCGCGGCCGGAACGATCTGAGCCCGCATCGCACTTGGCGGCGGGGAAAGCCACCGACGGGACTTGAACCCGTGACCTCACCCTTACCAAGGGTGTGCTCTACCACTGAGCTACGGTGGCGCGGTGCCTCAATACTGGACCCCCAAAGCGGAGGTCCGGGCCGGATCGCGGCCGATCAAGATGATCGGTTGGTCCCGCGATCAGACCGAAGAAAAACGCCCCGCGGTCCGCGGAGCGAGTGGACATGGTAGCCGTCCGAAATTCCGCTGCAAGGGGGTGGGGACGGACGGTGCACGAATCAACGCATCGACCAGCCCTGAACGCCGCCGGAAGCGGGCTCGAGGCCCAAATCAACGGGTGGCCCGGGGGCACGAATGGGCGCATGGCGTGCGCGATCCTGCCCCGCAACCGGAGGGCGACGCCTCCGACCCGACCGGTGCCCCTTAAGGACCAGGGCCAGGGCCCGAACCGAATCCACCGCCACCGGGGGCGGCCGGGAGCTGGGCGGTCCGATCGGCCAACTTGCGAACGCGGACCCGGCGACCGGCCCCATTGCCACTTTCGAGGCGATCAAGGGTCTGCCAGTCCGAGACGGTGGCGAAGCTGCCATCCATGAAGAGCACCGCGGCCGAACCGCCGTAGCGGAAGTCGACGTGGGTGTCCGCCTGCGGCTCGCCGTCGACCAGTTCGAAGGCCTCGGGCTCATCCGGGATGAGCTCACCCCAGGCCGAGTCGATCAGGTACATCGAGTTGGACGGCTCGCGGATCTGGGGGTTGGTCCAGTAGCCGAACTTGGTCCGCGGATCGGGATCACGCGCCGCGTCAAAGAAGGCGTTGCCAGCGAAGTAGCCGGGGAGATCAATCTCAGTCGCCCCCCCGCCGGCGGCGTTCTTGGCGAACTGGTAGGCCCAACCGTCCGGATTGGGCGTCTGGGCGTTTCGGGTGTTCGGCTCGGCTGATCGCAGCGGGTTGTCGTCAAAGGGCGAGAAGCCGATGACCTCGGCCACGCCCTCGTGGAAGAACTTGTCCGGGGAGTCCGTGAGGTACGCACTGGCGGACCGGCCGTTGCTGGCCACGATGTCGGACCCGCCGGCGTCCACAACCGGCACCTGCAGCAACTCGTTCTCGGCCCAGATGATGTCGGCCCAGGTCCCGGTGAACGCCATGCCTTCACCCACGCCGCCGCCACCACCGTTGCGGACGCCGCCCTGGAAGCTGGCCCCCGAGTTGTCGAAGTACGTCGGCAGGACGTAGTCCTTGTTCCGGGCCGAGTAGTCGGCCATGTACGTCGCGATTTGCCGCAAGCGCGTCACGGACTTGGTCTCACGCCCGGCGGCCAGCGCCCCGCTCAAAGCGGGAAACAGCAAGCCCAGCAGCACGGCCAAGACGAAGACCACCACGAGAATCTCGATGATGGTGAACCCCCGGCGGAGCGTCGGGGCGGAGCGGGCCGCGAACGGGGCGTCGGCGTGGATGCAGGACATGAAGCAATCTCCCGGGGCGGTTCATGGCCCCGAAGCTGGTACGCGGAAGGCGAGCGACCGGATCCCCCGGACGGTGGACGGAGGCGATCAACCCTTCAGATCGTCGCCCGAGCCGGGCCGCCGAACCATAGCGAAGCGGGGCCAGACCTTCGGGAATTACGCGATGCCGACCGCATCACGCCGGCCCTGGGAGCATCAGAGGCCGACAATCGCGAACGGATCACGAACATGCCGGGGGGCGAATCTGAAGCCAAACCCGAAGCCAGATCCCAAGCCAAACCCCAAGCCAGATCGGAGGACGAATCACGAGGGCGCATCGGGCAGCGAATCCGGGGCGATTCATGATCGCCCGAGAGACGAACCCACGCCGTGCGGCCAGCCTCAGCCGAGGTTCATCGTCATCAAGAATTCGGCGTTGGACTTGGTCTTGCCCATGCGGCCGCTGAGCAGCTCCATGGCTTCGACCACACTCATGTCCGAGACGACCTTGCGAAGCCGGTCGACCAGCTCCTTCTCCTTGGGATCGAGCAAGAGCTCCTCGCGCCGGGTGCCGGACGCGGGGATGTCGATCGCGGGCCAGATTCGCTTCTCGACGAGCTTGCGGGTCAGGTGCAGCTCGCTGTTGCCCGTGCCCTTGAACTCCTCGAAGATCACTTCGTCGGCCTTCGACCCGGTATCCACCAGCGCGGTGGCGATGATCGTGAGCGATCCGCCATCCTCGATGTTTCGGGCGGAGCCGAAGAACTTCTTGGGCTTGGTGAGCGCCTGACTGTCGACGCCGCCGGTGCCGATCTTGCCGGTGGTGGGCATGGCGTTGTTGTAGCCGCGGGCGAGGCGGGTGATCGAGTCGAGCAGGATCACGACGTCCTCCCCGAATTCGACCATGCGACGGGCCTTCTCCGAGACCATCTCGGCCACCTGAATGTGGCGATGGGCTTCTTCGTCGAAGGTGCTGGCCACGACCTCGACCGACTCGGGCGTGTTGCGCTTGAAGTCGGTCACTTCTTCCGGCCGCTCGTCGATGAGCAGCACGATGACGTGGACGTCGGAGTGGTTCTCCGCGATGGCCCGGGTCATCTTCTGCATGATGACCGTCTTGCCGGTGCGCGGCGGGGCGACAATCAACGCCCGCTGGCCAAAGCCGAGCGGCGCGACCAAGTCAATGCAGCGCGTCTCAATCGTCTTGGAGTCGGTTTCGAGCACCACGCGCTCCTCCGGGTGGAGCGGCGTGAGATTCTCGAAGGTCGGCAGATCGTGCAGGCTTTTCGGGTCCCGACCGTTCACTTCCTCCACGCGGAGCATGGCGAAGTACGTCTCGGTTTCCTTGGGCGGACGAATCAGGCCGGCGACTTCTTGGCCCTTGCGAAGGCCGAATCGCCGCACCTGGGCCGGACTCACGTACACGTCATCCGGCGAGGCGACGTAGGAGTACTCGGCGCTGCGGAGGAAGCCATAGCCGTCGGGCATGATTTCCAGGGTGCCCTCGCCGATCATGAGTCCCTGCTTGCGAGCGCGGGACTTCAGGATCTCGAAGACGAGCTTCTGCTTGGGAAGCGTCGCAAAGTCCGCGACCTTCTCCTTCTTGGCCAGCTTGGCCAGGGCATCGGGCTTCATCGCCCGCAACTTGGCCAAGGACATGTCGTCCTTCTTGGCCAGGTCGTACTTGCCTTGTACTTCTTCTTCGAGCGCGGCGGCCTCGGCCTCCAGCTCCTCGTCCGTTGGCACCTCCCCCGGCTGCAGCGTCAGCGACTGAGGCGAGGTGGCGTTGTGATGATTGGACGAGCGCTTGCGCCGGCGGCGCGGTTTCTTGGCGGCCATGTGACTGCGGACTCCGGGCCCTGTGGGCAGGGCCGATGGGGGCGCGTCCCACCGGAACGGGGCGCACCGTCACGCTCGGTGAACCGAGCGGAAAGATGCCTGATCAAGACCGGGCATCGGAGGATGGACATGCGGGATGGTCCCTGCGGATCGACGGTCCCGGGGCGGCGGAATGCCGGACGGGGCGGTCGACGAAGGGGCCTCAGAGGGCGGTGTGAATCACGAGGTCGCCGAAACGATGTCGTGGAGGAGGGCCCGCAAATGCGCTCGAAGCGCCGTGAGCTCTCCGGTATTCGAAACTGCATGATCGGCCCGGGCCCGCTTCTCGTCAAGTGAGAGTTGGGATGCTTCCCGGCGATCCAGCTCTTCTGGGTCCCAGCCTCGGCTGGCGACCACGCGGGCCAGACGGACGTCGCGGGGGACGTCCACAAAGATGATCGTCGTGCACTGGTCGGCCAGGCCGGCCTCAAAAAGAAGCGGCGCATCGATGACCAAGGCGGGCGTCGACGGCGGCGCGGCGGCGAATCTCGCTTCGCGCATGGCGTGCAGCCGGGGATGGATCAGGCCCTCGAGACGGGTCCGCTGGTCCGGATCGGCGAACACAATGGCGGCCACGCGGCCGCGGTCCACCGAACCATCATCGGCCAGAACCTCGCTCCCCCACCAATCGGCCAGGGTTTTCTGCACCTCGGGATCATCCAAGACCGCCCGGGCGTCGGCGTCGGAATCCGAGACCACGCAGCCAAACTCGGCCAGGATCCGGGCGACGGCGCTCTTGCCCGACCCGATGCCGCCGGCGATGCCGATGACGGGCGGGCCGGCTGACGAGCCAGCCGGAGGGCCGGGCTGGGGATTGGGCTGGGGAATGAACTGGTGCGCAGAAGATGCTTCGGGCGCGGCCGGCGCGGCGGAGGCAGGCGCGGGCGACGGAGCGGCGGACGACGGCGACGGATCGGGCGCAGAATCGGGCGACGAATCGGGCGACGAATCGGAAGTCGGAGGTTTGGACCGATCGGCCACGGCGGACTCCGGGACGAAGGATCGCGGGCGACGACGGATCGCCTCGAAAGAGGAGGGCGACGGTCGGCGGGGCCCGCCAGCGTCACGGGCACGCGCACGAAGCTCGAACATCCGCCGGGGGCCGAACCCGTCCCGGGGCCCGGCCGCGTGCTACGCTCGAAGCGTGCAGGACCAGACCCCACCGTATCAGGATGCCTTCGCCGGACGCACGATCCTCGTGACCGGCGGCGCAGGTTTCATTGGCTCCCACGTGGCCGAGCGGCTGACGGGACTCGGAGCCCGCGTGCGGGTCCTTGACGACCTGTCCAGCGGCCATGCGTCGAATCTCGATGGAATCGACGCGGAACTCGTGTCCGGATCGATCCTCGACGCCGATGCCCTGGCCAAGGCGATCGACGGGGTCGACGGCGTGGTGCACCTGGCCGCGATGGTCTCGGTGCCCCAGAGCGTCGAGTCGCCGCAGGACTGCCACGCGATCAACGTCGAGGGAACGGTCCGGGTGTTGGAAGCGGCACGGGCCGCGGGGGCGAAACGACTCGTCTTTGCGTCGTCGTCGGCCGTGTACGGCGGCGAACCGTCGATCCCCAGCCACGAAGACGACACGGTGGACTGCCGCTCGCCGTACGCCGCGAGCAAGGCGGCCGGCGAGGGCTTTGTCGCCGCGTACGGCCAGTGCTACGAACTCTCGACCGTGAACCTGCGGTTCTTCAACATCTTTGGGCCACGGCAGGATCCGCAGTCGCCGTACGCCGCCGCCATTGCCGCATTCATCAACGCGGTGCAGACGGGACGGAAGCCGACGATTTTCGGCGACGGCATGCAGACCCGTGACTGGACGCCGGTGGCCAATGTGGTGCACGCGATTCTGCTGTCTTTGTCGCATGAACACCATTTCCGCGGCGAAGTCTTCAACGTCGCCACCGGCGAGCGGGCCAGCCTGCTCGAAGTCCTCAGCCAGATCGGCCGGGTCCTGAGCCGCGAAGTCGAGTACACGATCGCCGCCCCACGCCTGGGCGACGTGAAGGAATCCGGCGCCGCGATCGATCGCGTGCAGAAGGCACTCGGCTACCACCCGCTGCTGACGACCGAAGAAGGCCTGCGGGCGATGCTCGTGCCGACGGCGGACTGAGGCGGCGCGACGGATTCGCTGAGCGCGGAGGCGCCGGGCGAACCGGACGGCTGTGCACGAAACTGAATGGGGCCGGAGTGGGACCGGAGTGGGACCGGAGTGGGGCCGGAGTGGGACCGGACTCCGCGACGCTCGGCCGAACTGGGCCGGCGGGAATCGAACGCGACCGAACGCGCTTCACCCCCCAGGTCGGTCGCTGATCTGCGACAGCCCCGGCAGCGATCGCAGCCGCTGCACGGTGACCGCTCCGGTGCAGCCCGGGCACACCCGCCCCAACCGAACACCCGCCCGATGCCCCGACGACGGCGACGCGTCGGCCGCTTCGGCCACTTCCATCGGCGAGCCGGCGGTCCGGCCTTCGACGACGAGCCATCGGCGCACCGCCGCAGGCCCGAGCCATCCGCGCGGCGATTCGAGATGCGCCCCGGCCAAGTGGACGCGCGTGCACCGTCGACGAAGCCCCCACCCGAGTCCGTAGCCGACGAGCCGGTCGCCCTCGACCGACCACGTCCCGTGCATCGGACGCACCGCGAGGGCAGCGATGCCGACGCCGAAGACCACGGCCATGATCGGCTGCACGCCGGCCGAAGCTCCCGCTCCCGACAGGATGAACGTCATCATCCCGGCCACGATGCCGGCGAGGCCAAAGACCAAGCCACCGATCCGCAGGGCGAAGCGCAGCCAGCCCGGGAGGCGATGGCTGCCGCTGGGCGGGTCAACCGACGTCAGCCGGCACGCCCCGAGGCTCAGGCCGCGGGCCGGCGGCCGACTGGCCATTTCACCAAGTGCTTCGAGTCCTGCGTTGCTCCGCGCGGCACCCGCGAGGGCCGCAGCGCAAGCGATCCGCCCAAGGATGGCCACTCCGGCGATGACGAAGCCGGTGAGCGTCGTCCCGACGAACACGGCCACCAGCGGCGTCCACGCCACGGGCATGGCCACGCCAGTTCCGGGCCCGTGCTGCAGCCGCAGCGCCACGCCGGCGATGGTCCCAGCGACGGTGAGGATCGCGAGGCCGAGAAGGCCCAACAGCCAGGTGTATTGCAAGAGGCCGCAGATCCCACGGCCGAAGTCAGCCAGCCGAATGACCCGGCGAGCACGCCGTCGATCGACCGGATGCACGGCCGCAGCGTCTTCCTTGCTCGGATGGTGCGCCATCGGTGGCTCCCGGAATGCTGTACGCGGCAATGCAGAGGTGGAAGGCGGAGGAAATGCGGGGGACGGCGTGTGCAGCTTCCCGTGTGCGGCGGGGTGCGGGGTGCGGGGTGCGGGGTGCGGGGTGCAGGGGTGACGCATGCGGGTTCGGCGGGCGAGGCAAGCCGCAGCACGCCAGACGCAACGAACCAGCCCGCACACCCGGACGAGCGACTCGCGTCGCCCATACGTCACCCGCCCCCTCTTCATTGGGATGCGGGCACGATTGCTTCCGCCTCGATGGCCGGTCACCGCACAGAAGCAACCGACGGAAGATCAGGCCAGCCAATCCTCAAACAACCGGCGACGATCCACCCTCACTCCGGAAGCGTCGCTCGCAACTGACCCGAAAGGTACGACACGCAATGGCCCGTCAGCCCGACACGATCTCCGGCGAGATCGCAGACGACGGTTCCGCCGCGGCGGCTGACCTGCCGTCCGGTGATCTGCGTCCGACCGAGTCGCTGTCCCCAGTAAGGAGCGAGCGAGCAGTGCGCCGAACCGGTGACGGGATCCTCGGGCACGCCCTTGCGCGGGGCGAAAAAGCGGCTGACGAAGTCGACGCCCTCTTCGTCGCCCGGCGCGGTGACGCCGACGGCAAAGGCATCGATGCGGGCAAGGGCGAGCTGATCGGGGTCGATGGCTCGGACCGTCGCGGCATCGGCGTAGACCGCGTAGATGTCGCGGGCTTCCACGATCTGGTCCGGCAAGGCCCCAAGGGCGGCGGCCAATTGATCGCGAAGCGGACCATGCCGCGGATCGTCGGCCGCAATCTCAACCGGCGGGCGAGCGGGAAAGTCGAGCCGAACCGCGCCGCCATCTTGCTGGCGCAGCGGAAGCAGGCCACTGCGACTCAGGAACGAGAGGTCCGGTCCGATTCGCCGTTCATTGCGCAACATGACGTGGGCCGCGGCCAGCGTGGCATGGCCGCACAGATCCATTTCGTCGTTCGGCGTAAACCAGCGGATCCCGAGGGCGCCGTCGGGGACATTGGCGGGCGCGGGCCCAACCTCGGCAAGAAACGTGTCGTCAATCGGCCCGACGAAGGCGGTTTCCGAGAGGTTGTGCTCGGTCGCCATCGACTGCAGCAGAGACGTGGACGGCCAATGACTGAGCGTCACCACGGCCGCGGGATTCCCGCCAAAGACCGTTTCGGTGAACGCATCAACGATGTAGATGAGTCGATGCACGCGTCGATGGTACCGGTGCCCGCGGATTCGCGCGGGGCAGCCCAGAGCCGTCTGGCTGGCCGGGATGGTTCCGGAGCGGCCGGGCACGGAAGCGAGAACTGCTTGGGCGCGTACCGCGCGAGAACCCGTGGCGAATGCTCCGCCGGCGAGTCCCGCCTCGGATCGTCACGCGCCGGGCGATTGCCGCAGCAGCCACCGTGCGATCCGCGGGCCGACCCAGGGCATCGAGACGTATCCGCCGTAGTGGCCGCCAAAGATCCACCACGTTTCGGGGCGGCCGAGGCGTTCTCGCAGCAGCGCTCCCGCACCCCGCGGCACGATCGCGTCGAATCGGCCAAGGACCAAGAGGCACGGGACATCGAGATGCGGCGCGATGGTCCACCCGTCCATGGCGGCATGCTGCAGGTACGCCTCAGAAATCGCCGCCCGTTCGGCTTCCGTCAGCGATCCGCGGGCGACTTGGCGATCGCCTCGCCGCATGTCGAATCCGGTGTCCGTGAGCGAGCTGTCGGCACTGATTCGCATGAGATCCGCGCCGCCAAGCATGATGGCCGCGGCTTCGACGCGTGGGCCGAGCCGCGCGACGACCGCGCTGGCGGCGTTCGCGCCGGCACTGAACGCCGTCACGAAGATCGGCCCCGCCGAAGCGGCGGGATCGCCGACCATCTGCAGATCCGCCACCGCGGCCTCGGCTGCGAAGGCGAGCTCACCGAAGCGCTCGTCGATGATCGATGCCATCCTTCGCCCGGCATCCGAGACAGACTGCGGATCCGCGACATCGACTTCCAGTCGCTGCCAGTTCACCAGCGGATACGTGCACTCCAGAACGCCCCAACCGGCCGCATGCAGGCGGCGCGTCACCCGCCGCTCAAGGCCATGCCCGTCGAGTCCATGGAGGTGGACGACGATGCCGCGGGCGGGCACGTCGGGCGGGGCCGGCCGGTACTGCATCCGCACGCCCCAGTGGGGATCTTCGGCCAATGGAGCATCGGGGGCGGCGGACGGAGCCAACGCGGCGGGGGCAGAGGACGCCGCGGATTCGGACGCCACGGGCCCACCGGTCCCGGCGACCGCGGTCCAACTCGAGACGAAAATGAGATGCTGCGGATCCGCCGCATCCGGTGCAGCATCCGGTGTCGCCGGGCCTGCTTCCGGTTCCGGCACCCACTGGCGGATCACGCCGACGCCGGCCAGCCGCGTGGCCGCGAGTCGTCCCCGCTGCATCCGCTCCCCCACGGTGAAACGACGATCCGGCCGATCCACGAACTCATGGCGGTTGATGACGTCGATGGGCATGTCGTGGACGAGCGAGGCAACGGCCGCCGGGTCTCGCTCGGGCCACGCGATCGGATTGCCGTGCGGGCCGGCCACCCCGCTGGCCGGGAAGTCAGCTTGCTTGCCGGCCGATTCGCGAGCCGAGTCGCCGGCCGAGTCACCGGCAGCGTCGCGGGCCGAGGTGCCGACGACGAGGCCGCGGCCGTCGCCGGCGCGGTTGCCACCGCCACCATCGGCGACCGACGAATGCTCCGTGGCGACCGCGGATTCGAGCGATCGATTGGCCGAGGCGTTGATCATGTCGAATGAAAATCCCGGGGGGTACGCGCGAAGCGACCATTCGGCCGACGATCCGGATGCCCCAGCGGGGACAACGCCCACACATCCCGCCAGCAGGCCGCACAACGCGACGACGAGAGCATTGCACGCCCGGCCGGCCGTACACCGCGAACTTCGATGCCCTGGCCCAACTGACCACGGGACGCCCAGACGGCGGCGGGCAGCTGGATCGAACTTGGCCACTGGCCAGTACATGGGACGCAATCTCCGTTGACGGCGGGCTCCGGCGGGCCGACCAGCCTACGAACAACGGTTCCCAACGGGGCCTCCTGGAGCGACGAATCACGGCCGATCGACCGCAACAACGCCTCCCTCATGGAATCGCCGCCAATGGGCCGATGGATTCCCCGGATGGTGCGGGCCGCACTGCATGGCTGTCGTGCGCCCCAGCCCGCCCCTCAGCCCGCTGCCCCAGCCCCCAGAGCAACCGATCGCCGGCTCGCTCGATCGCCCGCCAGCCCGCCAGCCCGCCCATCGCTCCCGGAGTCACGCCATGTCGCTGCCACAACGCCACCGCAATCGACGCCTCCTCGCCGCAATCGGTTCCCTGGCCGCCACTGCGGCGGCCACAGCTGGCCCGGACGGCCTCTACGTCAAGGGCTCGGCGATGTACATCGACCGCTTCGACGGCATCTTCAGCGACTCATCGGGCGCGATTGATGCCCTGATCACCGGCGACTTGTCCGGCGACGGGGACACCGAGTTCGACGAAGGAGCCGGTTTTACGGCCGGCCTCGGCTTCAAATTTGAACCGATCGGCATCGCCGTTGAGCTCGAGTACATCTACACCTCGAATGACGTGGACACCGTCGGCGGCGCGGTCAGCGCATTCCAGGCCGACGGCGACTACGAGTCGCACCTCGTCTCGCTGAACGCCCTGATCGACGCCGAGAACGTCATCGGCCCGCTCGGCTTCTACGTCGGCGCCGGCATCGGCGTCTCGTACGCCGACTTTGATGTCCGGGAGATTGCTGGCACCGACGTCGGCGGCGTGCTCCGCGGAGACAGCTCGACCGACTTCGCGTGGCAGATCTTCGGCGGCGTCACGTTCTCGCTGTTCGACAGTGCCCAGCTGTACGCCGGCGTGCGCTACATGAATACGAGCGAAGTCGACCTTGGCGGCGTGATCGGCGAGTCCGATTCGCTGGCCGTGGAAGTCGGGCTGCGGCTGTACTTCTGAGTCTGCGCTCGGCCGCAAGCAAACACAGCCACCGAGTCGCGCCGCATCGCGACGGGTCGCATCGCCTCCGCGCTCGCCCGTCGCCCCTCGCCCCTCGCCGTCACCCGATCTGCGTCGCCTTGATATGCAGCGGCCAACGGACCCGCCGCGGCTGATCGGTGCCGAACGCCCGGGCCAGTTCCCCTTCCATGGCGGCCACCGGATCGTCGCCCCGCTCGCGGATGTATCGCTGCGTGGCCGACCAGCTCCGCAGGTAGGCGGCATATTGGCCACTGGTCCAGAGCACTTCCATCGCCACCGGCGGCGCGACCACCGGCTCGCCGGGAATCTCCAGCGTCGCGTATCCCGCCTCCACGTGCCGCCGCCGATCCGGCCAATACGGCCCGAGCGTGCCCTCGTAGAGCGCCTCCACCACGGCGTCGACCGCCTCATCCACCGTGGAAATCGCGTAGCTCCACGCGGCCAGCAGGCCTCCGGGCCGCACCACGCGCTGCGCCTCGCGCCCGAACGCATCCAAGTCGAACCAATGCAAAGCCTGGGCGACGGTCAGGGCATCGACCGACGCGTCATCGACTGGCGCCGACTCGCCCGGGGCGACGTGGTACGACACGTTTGGATGCGGCGCGGCCGCCGCAATTTGCGAGGCACTCGGATCGATCGCGGTCACGGAGGCGAAGTGCTCTCCCAACGCAACCGCCGCCTGCCCGTTGCCGGTGCCACAATCCAGCACGTGCTCGAGCCCCGGCGCGGTCGCCGCCACCCACTCGAAGAGTTCCGGCGGATACGTCGGACGGCTGGCGGCATACGTACTGGCGTGCCCGGAAAAGTGATCTTGAAACGTCATGCCGGCATCCTCCGATGGTCGGCGGCTTCCGCGCCGCCGCGCTCATGATCCAGCAGCCGGGCCTTGGCCGCCAGTCCGCCGGCGTATCCGGTGAGCGTGCCACTGGCCCCGATCACGCGGTGGCAGGGCACGATGATTCCCAGCGGATTCCGGGCGTTGGCCATGCCGACGGCCCGGGCGGCTGATGGCCGGCCAATCGCCGCGGCGACCTGGCCGTACGTGCGGGTTTCGCCGGTGGGAATCGCGAGCAACGCGGCGCGGACCTGCGCCTGGAAGGGCGTGGCTGCCGGAGCCATGGGTGGCATCCGCGGCGCGGATCGCGTGGACGAAGCTGCCGGGACCGGCGGGACGGACGATCCCGCGGGAGCGGCCCGCTCACCCCCCGCCGCGTACCACTCCATCCACGCGGCGAGCCCCGCCAGCACCGCTTCTGGATCGTGCGGACCGGACGCCCGGCGCGAACTCGGCGCATCGATGGGCTCAAGGGAAAAGTGGACGCGCTCCAGCCCCCGCGGACTGGCCGCGCTGAGCACGGGACCGATCGGCGTCTGAAGGGTGCGAACGATGGCGGACGATGCGATCACGCTCATGGCGCGGGCTCCGAGATGACGTCGGTGCGGTCGAGGTATCGCCGCCAGAGATGCATGGACGCGACGGCGCGCCACGGACGCCAGGCCTCCGCCATCGCCGACAGCTCCTTGATGTTCGCCGCACCCGTTTCCACCACCAGCGCGCGATCACCAGCCGGAAACGCATCCGGCCAGGCCATCGCCCGCATGGCGATGACGCCGCCCGTCCAGGGGCCGATGCCGCGGATGGACTCGAGCCGGGCAAGGCGATGCGGCACGTCCCCGGCGACATCGAGATCAAGCGGGTCATCGGGATCGAGGCATGTCGCCGCGAGCGCGTGGAGTGCGGCCTGACGTTGGCGGACGACGCCGGCTTGGCCGAGGGCGTCACCCGTGGCCGCGGCGATGTCGGCCGGAGCGGGAGCCACATGCGTGAGTTCCGGCCATGGCGTCTCAATCGGCCGTCCGGCCAACGCGACGACGCGGGCGTGCACCGCGGCCGCACTCGCCACCGAGACCTGTTGCCCCAGAATCGTGCGGACCGCCTGGTCGAATCCATCAAGGCAGCCGGGGACGCGCGTGCCGGGAGCTGCCTGCACGCACGCTCCAAGGATGGCGTCGTCCGCGAGGTCGCCGGCCACGCGGTCCGGGCGAGCGTCGGCATCCACGAGACGGCGGGCTCGGCGGTAGACCTCCGGAAGCACGGGAATCAAACCGGCAGACACCGCCACGCTGAGGCGGGCCGACACGGGCGACGAGGAACGTGCGGCGGACGATCCGGTGGCGGGACCAACGCTCACCCACCCCGAATGCGCTCCGATCGCGAGCGTGCGAACGACACGATCACCGTCGACGCTCTCCACGCCCGGCGCCGCGTGGGCGGCGAAGAACGCCAACAACCACGACCAGTCGAACGGAGGCCGGACGTCGAGGGCAAGGGTCGCGGCGGGCGTTCGATCATCGGCCGAACCCGCGTTGGCGCCGGCGCGCTTCGCCGCCCCACGCCGCAACGAAGACGCCGGCCGCCCGAGCCGCTCACGAAACTCGCTCTGCATCCGCCGGAGGCTGGCGTACCCCGCGGCGAAGGCCACGTCGGTCAACGGCACCGCGGTCTCGATCACCATGCGACGGGCCGCGTGCAAACGGCGCGTGCGGGCAAACTCCTGCGGCCCCGCGCCGAGATGCCGCTCCATCACCCGGCGCAGGTGCCGGCTGCTGCACCCGAGCCGCGCGGCCAGTTGGTCAACCCCACGTCCGTGATCCAGGGCTCCCGTCGCGATCCGATCCACCGCCCGGCGGGCCAGCACCTCGGTCGCATCCACCGACGCGGGGGCGTGGTCGCGATCGAACGCCGAGCCAATGGCCGAGCCCGGCACGCCTTCCGCTCCCACGATGCGTTCCGGCCGGCAGCGAAGACACGCCCGGAATCCCGCCGCCTCCGCCGACGCGGCCGGAACAGGCCCGCCGAAGAATCGGCAATGCCCACGGGCCGGCGTCCGGGCCGGACAGACACACCGGCAGTAGATCCCCGTCGACTCGACGCCGACGAGAAACACCCCGTCGAAACGCGGATCGCGAGCCTGCATCGCGGCCCAGCATTGGTCGTCGGTCAGTTCCATCGGACGTGACGCTACCCGGCGAGCCAGGCGATGACGCGCCGAAATCGGACGTCGATATGAGATCGCCCGCGCGCGATGACTCCGACGCTCCTGCGCGCCTCCGTCACCCGCCTATCCGTCGGCAGCGCGTTCGATCGCCGCGGCGTCGATCTTGGCCATGCCCATCATCGCCCGCATGGCCCGCGCGGCCCGATCAGGATCGGGGTCGGTGATCAATTCGGTCAGTCGCCGTGGATTGATCTGCCAGGCGATTCCGAAATGATCGGTGATCCACCCGCACGCCATCGGCGTGCCGCCCGCGTCCACCAGGCCGTCCCACACACGGTCCACTTCGGACTGCGCATCGAACACAACGGCGATCGAGATTCCTGGCCCGAACGGAAATCCCGCCCCAGCGTTCAGGGCGGTGAAACGGCGCCCGTCCAGCGCGAACTCGACGGTCATCACCGATCCGGCGGGTCGCGGCGACTCCGCCCCGAGGTCGGGGTAGTGCGTGACCCGTTCGATGCTGGAGCCGGGAATGAGCGCGGTGTAGAACTCGGCCGCTTCGAGGGCGCGGTCCTCAAACGTAAGAAACGTATGGATCTCAGGCATGCGGCCCATCATACCGTACGCCCCAAGCGCGATAGGAGATGGCCGGGACACCGGGCACGTCTTTGCCGGGCGGCGAGGATCACGTCGTGAACGCGACGGCCGTGCCGGGGAACCTGAGTATGCAGTTGAAGATCGCGGTGGCGAGAGCGGCGAGAGTGGCGAGAGTGGCGAGAGTGGCGATCGCGGCGATCACAACGGACTGCCCCGGGGCCCGCGACAGATGCCCCCTCAACTCCCCGGCAAGCCCCGCTCAACGCGCTGCATCTCTCGCACCTTGAGCACGATCTGGTACTCGTAGAACGCCTGCATCATGCAGTAATTCAGGCCGGCGCCGCCGTCCATGAAGCCGCGCTGGGCCAGGTACATGTACAAGAACTTCCACACCGGGCGAAGCGGCATGCGGAACGAGAGGTTCTTCAGTTCGTAGCGCCGCGTCATCCGATCACCGCTGAACAGATTGCCCCAGCGCATCGGCCGCTCCTTCAGCGCCCGCACCGTCTCCTCCGCCTCGAAAGTCGAGTAGCGATTGTGACGCTCGAACCACTCGCGCAGCCCCTTGCTGAAGTTGTAATGCAAGAAGTGTTCGCGCAGATAGCCAACCTCGCCGTCGACGACGGGGATCGGATTGGCGGCGCGCTCGAAGCTGACCTTCGGCGGCTGAAAGAAACGCATGATGGTGCCGGGCGGCATCGCTCGCTTCAGCCAGCGTCCGCGGAAGTAGTTCTTCCGGCCGCAGTAAAAAGCGACACGCGATTCGTTTTCGTCGGCGGCAATCGCTTCTATCTCAGCCCGCAACTCGGGCGTCATGCGTTCGTCCGCGTCGAGATAGAACACCCAGTCGTGCTTGAAATCGATGTTCCGCATCGCCCAGGTCTGGTGCGGACCGCGCCCGTCGAACGCGCGAGCGAACCAACGGCAGCCGCCATCGAGCGCGACCTGCTCGGTGCCATCGGTGGAGAGTGAGTCAAGAACGACAACGTCGTCGGCCCAGGCCACGGACTCCAAACAACCGGGCAGGTTCGCCTCTTCATTGAGCGTCTGGATGAAAATCGACACGCTCATTCGGCCGCATTCCCGGCGCCACGACTCGCGTCGTCTTCGGCCGTGCCGGCGGCCGCACCGTCGGCGTCGTCGACGGCGGCGGCGGCACGCTTCACCGGACGCACCGGCTTGGCCGGGGATCCGACGCAGACCATCCCGCCGGGCAGGTCGCTGAAGACGCTGCTCCGCGCCCCCACCACCGAGTGCTCGCCGATGGTCACGCCCGGAGCCACGTAGACATCGGCCGCGATCCACGTGCCCGCCCCGATCACGATGGGCTCGGGCACCAACGGCCGCCGCGGATCTTCAAAGTCGTGGCCGGCCCCGCAGAGAAAGCTGTACTGACTGACGATGGCCCGCCGGCCGAGGACGATTCGGTCGACGGCGTAGACGTCCACGTCGTCGGCCACCGTGGCCAGGGCGTCCATCTCGAGGTTCCAGGGCGCCCAGACCTTCGCCCTCGGGTAAACCCGGGCGCTCGCATGAAGCTTCGCCCCGAAGAGCCGCAGCAGCATCCGCCGCCAGCCGTGGAGCGGCCGCGGGGAATATCGGAACACGGTTCCCTGAACCACACCCCAGACAGCCCTTCCGAGCCGATGACGGAAGGAGTGCGGGCTCGGCGGCGGCGTGGCCGGAACGGCCCCGGACGAGGAAGATGTTTCGTTCGGACCATCCACGGGTGGCCGTGACTCCGTACGGAAGGGGCGGATCGGTCCGCCGAGAGCGCATTTCCGCCACCAGCCGGCGGAAACCCCGGGCCGGTACCCTATTCGTTCGGCCCGTCCAGAGTTCGATTCCAGTCTGTCCGACGAGCCCTTTGACCTGGCATGACATCGTCCGAATCCCCATCCTCCGGCCAACCGTCTGCCGCCTCCGCGGCCCCGGAAGCCGCTGCGCCGCCGACGGGCGAACCCGCAGCCGCCGGACCGGCCCCGGTCGAGACGTTTTTCGACGAGTTTCGGGGCCATCCGCTCGGCGTCTCGCCCGAGTTCAGTGCCGGCCACGCGACCGTCGGCTGGTTCAGCCGCAACGAAAAGGCCGGCCGCCTGCTCTGGTCGCTCGCCCAGGCCACGATCTTCCGCTGGAGCTTCCGGCGGGCCGACCGATTCCGCTCGGCCATCCTGCGCCGGTTCGGGGCGACCATCGGACAGAAGTGCTTGATTCGGCCGGACGTACGCATCGAAGTCCCGTGGAATCTGAGCCTCGGCGACGAGGTGGCCATCGGCGAACGCGCGATCCTTTATTGTCTCGGTCCGGTTCGCGTCGGCGATCGGACGATGATCAGCCAGTTCGCCCACGTGTGCGCCGGCACCCATGACCACACACGGTCCGACATGCCGCTCTATCGCGTGCCGATCTCGATCGGGTCCGACGTGTGGCTCTGCACCGAGACGTACGTCGCTCCGGGCGTCGTTGTGGGCGATGGCGTCATGGTCGGCGCCCGCGGCAACGTCATCCGCGACCTGCCGCCATGGACCGTCTGCGTCGGTTCGCCGGCTCGGCCGGTGAAGGCCCGGGCCTACCGCCGGGTGACCCCGACGCCCGGCCGGCCGCCCACCATCGAGGGCTCGGCCACCTGAACCGGCCAGTCGCTCCGGGGCAGTCGCTCCCAGCTACTCGCTCCCGTCCCGTCCTATCGCATCACGTCCCGCCTCGCCCTGTCCCGCCCCGCCCCGGCACGCGACATCCCGCCTCGCCCTTGCCCCCTCCCGCCGCGTCCCCTCTTTCGGAACCCCGCCCGTGCGCATCGGATACGTCAGCCATTACGCCGCCGACGACATTCGCGGATGGTCGGGAACGGGCTACCACATTGCCGACTGCCTGAAGCGCGACGGCAGTTCGGTCACGTCCATCGGCCCGCTGACGATTCCGCGGCACCCGGTCAACGTCGCCCAGTACCTGATGCACGAGAAGCTGCTCGGTCGCCGCGATCACCCGCAGCGCGACCCCGGGCTGCTGAAGAACTGGGCGAAGCAGATCCACGCCAAGCTGGCCACCGTCGACGTCGACATCCTCGTCGGCCCCGGAGGCCTGCCGCTGACCTACGTCGAGTCGGATCTGCCGATGGCGATCTGGACGGACTGCACGTTCGCCAGCCTCGAGGGCTACTACGCCAAGTACACGAACATGTCCGAACGCACCCGGCGCAATGGCCACGAGGCCGAACGCCGCGTGCTCGAGCGGGCCGACGTCATCGTGATGGCCTGTGAGTGGGCCGCCCGCAGCGCGATCGATGACTACGGAACCGACCCGGCCAAGGTGCACGTGGTGCCCTTTGGCGCAAACCTGCCGGTGGCGGTGGACGCGGCCGGCGCGATGGCATTGGCCGAAGCCCGCCCCGAGGACACCTGCGAGCTGCTCTTTCTGGGCGTGGACTGGGAACGCAAGGGTGGCGACATTGCCATGCAGGTGGCCGAACAACTGCACGCGGCCGGCCGCAACGTCCGGCTCACCGTCGTTGGCGTCGACCCGCCGATCAGCGATCCGCCGCCCTGGTTGCGATCGCTCGGCTTCATCGCCAAGAACACCGACGAGGGCCTGGCCCGGCTCCAACAACTGCTTGGCGAGTCGCACTTCCTGCTGCTGCCCACGCAGGCCGAGTGCTTTGGCATCGTGTTCGCCGAGGCCGCGGCCCACGCCCTCCCGTCGCTCGCCCCCAACACCGGCGGCGTCCCGAATGCCCTGATCGACGGACGCAACGGTCATCTGTTCGAGCTGTCCGAGCCGGCCGAGGCCTGGGTCGACCGCATTGCGTCCTTGCTCGACGACCGCGACGCGTACCTTGACCTGTGCCGACGATCACGGGCCACGTACGAAGACACCCTGAACTGGGACGTCTGCGGCGCCCGCGTCCACGAACTTCTGCGAGCCCAGCTCCAATCGCCGGGCGTTCCCGAATCTTCCCAACCGGACGGCGCGGCACCCGCGGCGCCGCGTCCGTGAGCCATTGATGACTCCCGACTCGCCCCCTGACACGCCCGCCTCCGCTTCGGCTTCGGCCGCGGCCTCGGCTTCGGTTCCCGCCGACGCGACCGATGACCTCCGCGTCGTCATCCTCAACCAGTACTACTGGCCGGATGTCGCATCGACTGGCCACCTTCTGCACGAGTTGGCCGGTGACCTCGCCGGTCGTGGCGTTGAAGTGTCCGTCGTCACCGCGCGCCCGTCGTACGGCCCGCGCGAAACCTGGCAGCCGGTCAAGCTCCGGGACCGCAGCGGCGGCGTCGACGTCACCCGAATGATCACCACGCGGTTCCGCAAGGACAACATTCTCGGCCGCATCTTGAATTCGATTACGTTTCTCGCGCCACTGACCTTGCGCGTGCTGTTCCGAAAGCGGCGTGGCGAAGTATTTCTGTACACGACCAATCCGCCGTATCTCGGCATCATCGGCGCACTTGTCTCGCGACTGCGCCGCCATTCATACGTTGTATTGCTCCACGATTCGTACCCGCAGATTGCCGTCCTGATCGGCAAACTGCGCACCGGCGGCATCGTCGAACGACTCTGGCACCGTCTGAACCGATCGATCTACAACCGCGCCGAACAGACCATCGTGCTCTGCGACCGCGCGAAGGATCTGGTCTGCGACACCTACAAAGTTGATCCGTCGACGGTGCACGTCATCCCGAACTGGGCCGACGGTTCCAAGCTCTTCCCGATCGAGAAATCCGACAGCCCCTTCGCCCGCGAGAACAAACTCGTCGAACCGTTCACCGTCTTGTATTCGGGCAACCTCGGGCTCTACTACGAATTCGAAACGATCCTCGGCGCGGCGGAACTTCTGCGCGACGAACCATTCCGACTCGTGCTCGTGGGTGCCGGCGGCAAGCGAGATTGGATCGCCGGCGAAATCGAGCGCCGCGGCTTGCAAGACAACACGTTGCTCTTGCCGTACCAACCGTTCGAAACGCTGAACGAATCACTCAATGCATGCGATGCCTCGCTGGTGACAATCGCCCACGGGGTCGAGGGCATCAGCTTCCCAAGCAAGCTGTACTCCTCGCTGGCCGTCGGCAAGCCGATCCTTGCGTTGAGCGAGACGCGGAGCGAGCTGCGGACGATCGTCGACGAGCATCAGGTCGGCCGCTGGTTCGAACTCGGCGACGCCGAAGGCGTGGCCACCGCGATTCGCAGCATGATGGACGACGACGCGGCCTGCCGAGAGATGGGCCGGAACGCCCGCGAGCTGTTCGAGCGGCGGTACACCCGCGAAGCGGCCGGCGCGGCCTACGCCGAGGTCCTGCGCCGGGCGGCGCCCTGACCGGATCACCCGCGCGACGACGATCGCGACGGCCAGCGCGGCAGCCCGCTCGACGCTCCGCCGGCCCGCGTGCTGACTCCCACGCGTGCCCCCAGGCCGCCCCTGCCAACCCGGCCTCTCGACGTCGCCAGGCCACATTCTGCCCGAAGGCCGAGAACTTTTCTCGTCAATCACGCACTTTGTACGACAACATGTCGTAGGGGTACGACATAGTGTCGTCACACCCCTGCGAGATTCGCCCATGTCCGTACCCGTCCTGGCCAACGCCGAGCTGGCGATCATGGAACTCCTCTGGGAGTCCGATCGCCTCACCGCCCGGCAGATCCGCGAGTCCCTGTACCCCGACGCCACGAGCACGCGGCACGGCACCGTCCAGCGCTTGCTGCAGCGGCTCGAGGACAAGGGCTTCCTGGTTCGCGACCGAGACCTGGCCGTGCACCTCTTTGCCGCGGCGGTCACCCGCGAGACCTACGCCACCGCCCGGCTCGAGCACCTCACCGATTCGCTGACCGGCGGCTCGCTGGCTCCGCTCCTGACGCACCTCGTCGAGCAGCGCCGCATCTCGCGGACCGAGATCGAACGGCTGCGGGCGATCCTCGATGAGCCCAACGACGCGGCCGCGGATGACCCGGCGAGCGCGGCCGGTCCCATCGACCGCATCGATCCAGTCGACCCCAGCGGCCCGTCCACCCCGACCAACCCGGGAGCCGGCCGATGACCGATTCCCTCCTGAGCTTCGGTTTCAGCGGCGTGTTCACGTCCCTGCTCCTCGCCCTGATCGCCCTCACCGTGCACCGCTCCGGCCGCGCGCCCGCCGTCGCCCACCTGCTGTGGCTGCTGCTGCTGGTCAAGTTGGTGATCCCGCCGATGGTCGCCTTGCCGATCGTTCCGTGGCCGGGCGTGTCCGCCGGCTTGGCTTCGACGGCCGCATTGGATTCGGCCCCAGCCCGGACGTCGACTGAATCGGCCGCCAGTGCATTCGCCGCCGGCGGCACGCACGCCGGCGACTTCAGCGCGGCCTTTGACAGCGACGCCCCCGCCCCCGCGCCGGCGGCATCCGGCCCGATCGCCCCCGCCTCCGCCACCCCCCTGCTTCCCGGCTGGCTCCGCCTCGCCGCTGCGTCGGCCTGGATTGCCGGAAGCGCACTGCTCATTGGCGGCTCGATCTTCGGCATGGTGCGATTCAACCGTCGCCTGGACGCCGCCACCACCCCAGCCCCCGAGCATGTGCAGCGCCTCGCCGCCGACGTCGCGGCGACCCTGCGTTTGCGCCGGGTCCCGACGGTGTACGCCAGCGCGGCCCGACTCTCCCCCATGGTGTGGTGGGCCGGCCGAGAGATCCGCATCGTGATCCCGTCGGCCCTGATCGACACCCCGGAACCCGGCGGCCCCCTCCGCTGGATCCTGGCCCACGAACTTGCCCACCTGAAGCGCCGCGATCACCTCGTTCGCTGGCTTGAGTGGATCGCCTGCTCGCTCTTCTGGTGGAACCCGCTCGCCTGGATCGCTCGCCGCAATCTCCGCATCAATGAGGAAATCTGCTGCGACGCCATGGTCCTGGCCCGCTTCTCACCCAACCCACGCACGTACGCCGTCGCCCTCATGCAGGTCGTCGAGTACCTCGCCACGCCGGCGTTCCGCCCGCCAGCCGTGGCTTCGCAGATTACTGGTGGCGGCATTCTTGAACGAAGGTTTCGCATGATCATCTCATCCGACCGTTCTCCGCGCAGTCCGCGCTGGCTCATGGCGGCGGCACTGACCGCGGCCGTTGGGCTCGTTCCCTTTGGCATGGCGTCCGCCCAGGACTACGACGCCATCAGCAAGCGGCTCAAGGAAGCCGTGAGCGCCGGCGAACTGAGCAGCGACCAGGCCGCCACCATGATGGGCGCCCTCAAGAAGCGCGAGTCCGCCGATGGGACGTCCCCCGCTGACCAGCTCCAGGCTTCTCGCCGCGCGGCCGAAATGGCCAAGCAGGCCGCCAACGAGGCGCAACGCATGGCCGAAATGGCCGCCCGCCAAGCCGAGCACGACCGCGCGGCCGTGATCAAGGAGCGGTACGACGCCGAGATGCGAGAACTGGCTCGAACGCTGGCTCCCGAGGAAGCCGAACGCAGAATGAAGGCGCTGCAAGAACAGTACGCCGCCCAGGAACTCCCCGGACGGCTTCGCGGCGCCGAACGTCAGTTGGAGTCCGCCCAGAAGCGCATCGAAGAGGCCATGCGCAGTGGCGACCTTGCCCCGGAACAAGCCCGGAGAGCGATCGAAGAATTGCGCAGCCAACTCGGCGAACTCAATGCCCAAACGCAACGCCGCACCCTGCGAGAACGCTCGGCCCAGGCCGAACTGGAAGCCGCCATGGCCCAAATTCAGGCGAAGCTCGCCGCCGGAAGGCTGAACACCGAAGACGCAAAGCGGAAGATCGAAGAACTGATGCAGAAGCAGCTCGAGATCGGCCGCGCGTTGAACGGCGAATGGCGGGTCGTGGACGGGTTCGGCCGCGTCTCCGAACGTTCGGATCGCGCTCGTGATCGCCGTTCCGACAGTCGGACCTCCCGCGACTCGCAGTGGGCCAACGATGCCCCGTCGTCCCGCGACGCCCGGCAGTCCCAGGACGGCTGGACATCCCGTGACGCACAGCGATCCGGCGATGCCCGATCGTCACGCGACTCGCAGCGGTCCCGCGACGCCCAATCGTCGCGCGACTCCCGCCGCTCGAACGATGCCCAACAGTCCTACAACGCCGCCCGTGACGCCGCCCTCAACGCCGCCCAGGAAGCGAACCGCGCCGCCCGCGAGTCCGCTCGCCAGGCGAATCAAGCGGCCCGCGAAGCACGCGAGTCGATGCTGCGGCGAGATCGGGTCGCCGAGCGGCGACTGGCCTACGAGCGCGACGTCGAGCGGATCGCCGCCGAGATCCGCAATGCGGTCCAGAGCGGCTGGCTGACGCTCGGGGAAGCCGAACAGAAGATGGCCGAACTCAAGGAACGGGCCAAGCGGGCCAACGAAGCGATGCGATCCGGCGAGGCGAAGGGCTCGGCGAAGGGCTCGGCCAAGGCGACCACCGCGGAATGGATGCGGACCGATGGCCTCGCGGAGATCCACGCCGCCATGCGGTCCGGCGCCATCGACCCGGCAATGGCCGAAGAACTCATGGCCAAGATCAAGCGGGCCCCGGATTCCGCGGCGAAGCACTACCGCGAGCTGCTTGAGGCGAGCCGCAAGTAAGCCGAGATCGGCCACGCCACCCCCGGCCAGATCGAACGCCGCCCGGTGGAACCAACCGAACCCACGCCCGCCGCCGCCTGAGCTTGCTCGGCGGCGGCGGTTCGTTCTGGCCCTCGCGTCGACCAACCGCCGGGCAATCGGCGGTACGGTTTCCGCATGCTGCACCGCCCCGCCGACCGCCTGCCTCGTTTCGCCATCGCCTTGCTTGCGGCCGCCGCCGTGGGACTCGCCCCCGGGGCCACGAATTCCGCCGCGGCAAACGCCCCGCCGGCGGCCCCGCCATCTGCTCAACCATCTGCTCAACCGTCCGGCCCGGCGGCCAACGCCGCGGGCGATCCAGCCGAGGCCGCCGCCAGCCGCGCCGAACTCGAGTCTCCCGACCAGACGGTTTCGGTCGACGACTTGCCATCCGACCGCCGCATCGAGGTTCGGCTCCGGCGCATCCTGACCGCGACGGATCGCTTCGTCGCGGTCGAGGTTTCCGTCGACGAAGGCGTCGTGATCATGGGCGGCATCGCCAATTCCGACGAAGACCGAACATGGGCCGCCGATCTTGCCACCCGCACGCAGGGCGTGGTTGCGGTCATGAACGAGATGACGGTGCCGGAAGCGCCGATCTGGACCATCGAGCCGGCCAAGCGGGAGTTCCGCATCCTCTGGGAAGCGCTGATCCGCACGCTCCCGCTCCTGATCCTCGGCTTGCTCGTGCTGGTGCTGTTCCTCTCGATCGCCGGGACCGTCTCCCGCATTGCCGGACGTGCACTTTCGTATCGGCTGGACAACAGGCTGCTGCGCGGCGTGCTCGAAAAGGTGGCCTTCGCCATCGTCGCGATCATCGGCGTATACCTCTTCCTGCGGATCAGCGGCCTGACCCGGCTCGCGGTGACCCTGCTCGGCGGTACCGGTGTGGCCGGCCTGATCCTGGGCTTTGCGTTCCGCGACATCGCCGAGAACTTTCTCGCCAGCATCCTCATCAGCATCCAGAAGCCGTTTCGGATCGGCGACACGATCGAAGTGCAAGGCCATACCGGCGTGGTGCACAAGGTCACGACGCGCGGAACCGTGCTCATCGACTTCGACGGCAATCACATCCAGTTGGCCAATGCGACGGTCTACAAGAACACGATCAAGAACTTCACCGCCAATCCGCGGCGCCGCATCAACTTCGATGTGGGTATCGGCTACGACGCCAGCATCGCCGAAGCGCAGTCCGTCGCCCTGCGCGTGCTGAAAGACCACCCCGCGGTCATGGACGAGCCGGAGCCGCTGGTGCTCGTGACCCGGCTCGGCGCGTCCACCGTCGACCTCAAGCTGCTCTTCTGGATCGACGG
>JBGCEZ010000092.1:0-23785 GCA_045106735.1 Phycisphaerales bacterium
GACGTGGCCGACCCGCCGTCCAAATGGCCGAGCGGACTGTCGAGTCCGAAGCGAATTGCGATCGTGTCACCGGGCAGGAACTCGACGATGGCCCCGTCGGACACATCCATCACGGACGAATCCACCCCGTCGGCGGGGACGGCCCGCATGGTGGGCACGCCAGCTGGTGGCGTGGCGGTACACCCAACCAGGGCAGCCATTCCAACGGCGGCGATTGCGGCGGGAACCAGACGGGGAATGTTCGGATGCATCGGCGGAACTCCTGGGGACACGTCGCGCGGTCTTGCTTCGACCGCCGCAGCGCGTCCGATGCTACCGTTCAACCTCGGAAGCCGCCGGATGCTCCCGCGACCAGAGAAGGACTGGATCCGAGCCCATGCACCCGATCGTCGGCATCGCCATCTTCGCTGCGGCTGTTGGCGTCATCGTGTGGATCGGCGTCATGTTCGACAAGCGGCGGCAGCGCGAGCTGACCGACGCCGCGGCGGATCTCGGCTTGGACTTTGAGGCCGATGGCACAGCTTCGTTGGCCATCTACGACGATTTCGCGTGCTTGAATCAACGTCGCCGTCGCCCCGCCCGGAACCGCATGTTCGGACAAATCGCTGACATTGAAGTCCACTGCTTTGAAGCGCGTCACCGCGTGCAAGCCGGCAAGAACAGTCACACGATCACCGAGACGGTCGTCGCCGCAACCCTGCCGCATCGCGCATGGCCAACGTTTCGTCTGGAACGCGAAGGAATCGGAAGTCGGCTCCGGCAAGTCTTTGGCGCGGCCGATCTCGACTTCGACGACGACCCCGCATTCTCCAAAGCCTGGCATCTCTCCGCGGACGATGAAGCGGCGATTCGCGCGTGGTTCACGCCGGCCCGCCGGGAGGCGATCGGAACGCCCGCCGGGAACATCATCGAAGCGCGCGACCGACGCGTGGTGATCAAACGCCACCGATCCCGCGTGCGACCGCGCGACCTCGCCGGCCATATCCTGGATTCGGTGGACCTGATCAATCGAATGGGATCGGCATGAATCGGGAGCGGTCGATGCATCGGACGGGACAGATTGCAGGCGGACTGGCGCGAATTGCGGGAGCAACGGTACTGTTCGTGTTCACCGCGAACACCGCGCTCGCGGCACCGGCAACGCAACCCATGGCGGGACGCGAACTCGCGCCTCCATCGCGGGACATGCCCGGGCCACTGGAAACATTCACGCTTTGGAATGCCGCCTTGGCCGACGGCGCGTTTGATGCCGCGAACTGGCTGAGCGCTGGCGACCCCGCGTTCCCGTCGGTGATGCGACGCCGGGCCCTGGTGCGCCGCCAGGAAGTCGACCGACTGCTCGGCCACCGCCGAACCGCGATCGCGTGGAAGACGGGGACGCCGGACTCGCGCACCGCCATCGTTTTCGCCTGGAGCCGGCAATCGCGAGCGGATGGGGGTCCGTCGGCGCGACCAGAATTCCCTGAGGATGTGCGACTCAACGCGTTCGTACTTCGGTACGACGAAGGCCGCTGGCGGGTTGTTGTCGATGACGACCGGCGCGGCGAACCGGCGGCGCCGAACGTCGCTTGGCACCGCGCGGCGGCCACGGAAGCTGCCGATGACGAGGTTCGCTTTCGGGTACGCCGACAGTTCTTGGCGGACTGGCCAGTCGATGGCGAAATGCCCGGGGCCCAGGAACTTGTTGCCGCACCGATCGACGTCGACCGCCTCGATGGTCGAGCAACTCCTCGCGCGGAGACGCTTGATTCGTCTTCGGTGATCGAACCGAACCCAGTGGTGCGTTCGGGGGCGGGGGATCGCCGCGCCGCGGTAATCATTCCGATTCCAGGACGAGTTCCCGCCGCGCCGATGCAGCGCACCGATCGAAACGGGCGAACGAATTCGGCAGTTCGAGTGGATCGAGTGGATCGGGCGGATCGGGCGGCGACGTCCGATGCAGATGCGCGGGCGAACGCCAACGTGGACGCAAACGCACGGCCAGATTCGAGGACCACCCCTGGCATCGTCGCTGACGCAAGATCATCGCCTCGCGACCCCGCCCCGGCTGCCGTTGCTGCTGCCGAGGACTGGACACTCGACACGCTTGCCCCGCCCGCAGCCACCTTCGGCCCCACGTGGCGAACGGGCCAGAGGCTTGTCCTCGCCGACATCGCATCGCCAGGCGTGCTCGACGGATTGACGTCAGCGGAGCGTCGGGCGGCCCGGCCGATCATCGAGGCGTTCCGCGAGGCCGGGGCCGTGGCGGTGGCCGAGTACAGCTGGGAGCGTGGCGACGGCGTCGTCGGCCTGGTCATCGCCCGCGTGATTGAGTTCCGCGACGTCGCGGCAGCCGGGCGATGGTGGGTGACAACCTACGCCCCGGACGGCCCCGCCGCCGGACGCGTCAGCGCGATCGACCTCCCGGGCGCGGGCGCTGCCGGCTTTGACGACGGCCGCGTGGTGACGATTCGCGGCCGGCCCAAGCGAGCGGCGATCCGCGGAACGTACGGGCTGACAATCCAACGCGTGGGATCCGGGCCGGACGTCGACGGGGCCTTCGCCGAGTTGATGCGGCGAGTCGGATCGATGACCGATACCGCGAACCGGTCACGGTGAAGCGACGGGAAGGCGGGGACAGCGGGCGGAACGACGGCGGGCACAGCCGGCGAGCCAGCGGACAAGCGAGCGGACGGGTCAGCGAACGGGTCAGCGGGCGGGCCAGCGAACGAGCCAGCGGACGAGCCAGCGGACGGGATAGCGACCGGGACGATCATCACTTTCGCCGATGCTGCCCATTCGCTTCCCCGATCCGAATCTGAGATACCAGTCACACGGCACCGCCACGCCCGCCGAGGATGGCCTCCCCGGCGCCCGATTCGCATTTGCCGCCGAGTTCACGCGGGCCCGCGATGGCCGCGGTAGCATCGATCCCGGCGCCCAGCCGATGCTCATTCGGCCGTGCGTCATGATCGACCACCTCCACGGCGAATCCGCCGCGCAACCCTGGTGGTCGCCGCCCGAACTCTGGAGTCCGCCGGTGACCGGCTGAATGGCCGTCGACTGGACTCCGCCCGACCTGAATACCCCGAAGACCTGCATACCCCCAATGAGGAGACTGCCCATGGGCACCGTGGCCAAGGTGACGGAAATCATTTCGTCCAGCGAAAAGAGCTTTGAGGACGCCGCCCGCGTCGGAATCGCCCGCGCGTCCAAGACGCTCAAGCACATCCGCGGCGCGTGGATCAAGGAACAGCAAGTTGACGTCGAAGACGGCGAAGTGAAGCGTTTTCGCGTCACCATGAAGGTCACCTTCGTCCTCGACGACTGATTCCGCCTCCGCCGAATCGATCTTGACCCGGCCGCCCCGCGTCGTTCCGAAGGAATGAACGCCCCGGGCGGCCGGTTGTCTTCCCGGCCCGCGTGCGAAACTGCCGCCGAGCCGCCGCAAATCCGCCGCCCGGCTGGCCCAACGGCCCGACCGCTCGACGGCCTGCCCCCCGGCCCGCCCGGCCGACCACTCGACCGCCCGCCCAATCGCTCGCCCCATTCCGCCGACCAAGCCAGCTCAACTTGCCCCACCGCAGAGCTTGGCAACTCCACACCACCCTGCCCCGCCTCCCCGGAATCGCCCATGCTGCCCACCCCGCGTCGCCGGCCCATGACCCGTCCCCGTATCCGGGATCGGGCGACGCTGATCGGCGTGGCGTTGGCCCTCCAGGCGGTGGTCTTGGTTGCCGCGTGGTGGACGACGTTCACACTCGTCCGAACCGCATTCGCCAGAAGTGTGGAACAGCGCATCGTGGACCGAAACGCCGAACTCGCGAACCGCGTCATTGATCTGCTGCCATCCTTGATGCGCGACGTTGACTACGGATCCGACGAGTGGAACGGCCTCCAGAACGTGATCGAAGGCCTCACCGATCTTCCGGCTGGCGGTTTCGCGTGCGTGCTGGACGCCGACGGCAACATTCTCTGCCATCCGGACATTCGCGAAGAGCAATCGCTCCGCCAGGTCAACCTCGGCGACGAACTCATCCACGCCACCGCGACCGATGCGGACGCCGCGCCGCCCGGCACCCGGGTTGCAGATCTCAGCGCCGACGAGATCGTCGGTGGCCGCATCGACTTCCGGCTCGGCGATACGCACTACGTGGCCACAAGGACCGTTCCCGGCACGGACCTGCGGTTGCTCGTGCACCAACCGGTCAACCAACTCGTCCAAGCCGGTCAAGCGAGCACGCGCATTGTCCTGCTTGTGGCCGGCATCGCCCTGTTCGCGGTGCTCGGCCTCACTGGCTTCGGCCTGACCGCGCTCATCCGCAGCTACGACAGCGAAATTGAATCGGTGAACCGGCGTTTGCGCGGCGAACTCTCGATCGCCCGCGACATCCAGCAGGCGACGTTGCCGGTCGCCCTCCCGCAGGCAGACGGCTGGCTGCTCCGAGGATGGAGTGAACCGGCCGAAGAAACCGGCGGCGACACCTTCGACGCATTCACGTGTTCTGATGGTCGCATCATGATGCTGCTGGCCGACGCCACCGGCCACGGCGTGGGCCCCGCGCTCGCGGTCACCGCCCTCCGCGCGCAGCTCCGCGCCCTCGGCGACGCCGGCCTCTCCCTCGACGAGTTGGCCGGACGCCTGAACCACCAGCTCCACGAAGACCTCCCCGTCGACAAGTTCATCACCGCTTGGTTCGGCCGGCTCGACCCGGTGACTGGCGGGCTGGAATCGTTTGCCGCCGGACAGGGGCCGGTGTTCATCCAACGGGCCGGCCAGCACGACATCGAGACTCGCCCCGCCGACACCTGGCCGCTCGGCGTCATGGAAACCCTCGGCGGCGACGGCGTGCAGTGCACGCGGCTCATGCCCGGCGACACGCTCCTCGTGCTGTCCGACGGCATCATCGAAGCGCGCGAGGAGAGCGGGCAGGACTTTGGCGACGAGGGCGTCCGCGGCGTGATGCGCGACGTGGCCGCCACGCGGTCCGGCATGGACCTGGCCGACGCCCTGCGAGATGCGGTCACCCGGGTGCAAGCCGGCCGTCCGCCGGCCGATGACATGACGGTGCTGACCATCCACCGCGATGCAGCCGCCCTCGCGTGAACCGACGTGAAGCGGCGGAAGCGGCCGAATGACAACATCGGACCGGATTTCGTGGAACTTCTCGGAGCCTGCACGGCCATCGCCGCGTACAGACGAAGTGGAGCATCCTGCACTGACTGGAATGCCCACTGACCGGATCCGCGAGGCACATACCCGCACGCCCGGCGTGCGACGATACCTGCCCTCATTCGCGCCACCCCACCGGTGGCCCATGATGCCCGCCTCGTCGATCGACAACCCGACCGCGCCCTGAAGGACGTGGTACGTGTGTTGAACGGCCTTGACGCTGGCGCGATCGATTCGCGCTCGCCCGCGGACGCACCACACACCAACACCGTCCTGACGGTCCGTTGACGCCGCTGGCCCCCGCTTTCCTGCGGTCGCCAAGCGGAACGGTCGCCCTGTGCGCCCACCGTCATCGAGCCGCGCCGTGCACCTCCCCATCCAAGGGCGAGCCATGTGCGGTGGACGCGCCATGCCCTGGCTCGGGCCCACGGTACGCGTGGGCGACCGATTGACGTCGGTCGCAGCACGCGCATCCACGGCACGCCGCCACCCCCCCTTCATTCCAGTCACCGCATCACGCCATCGCCCTGCGCGGTGGTGATCTCCATGTTCGCGCCCTCCACCCGAGGGCAGGCGATCGCTGCGCGCGGAGCGTCCGCGCGGGTCGCCACACCGTCCCCGACCAGGAGTGTCCTTGTGCACCATCGCCCACCCGTCCCACCCCCAACCCGCCGCGGCATCGGCGCCATCGAAATCATCCTGCTGATCGTTGTGGTCGTCGTCCTACTCGGACTCTCGCTTCCGATGCTGTCGCGAAGTCGACATTGCACTGCATCAATTCGCGATGCCGCGCAACAGAAGCAGATTCACCAAGCCATGCTCGTTGCCGCCGACGATGACCACGGGCGGCTTCCGCGGCCGAGTCGCATGCTGGCCAGAGCCAAAGCCGGCACTGGAGCCGGCGCCGGAAGTGGAGCTGGAGCTGGAGCCAATCATGAAACCGATTCCGAAGTTGGCTTCGGCGCCGGCGCCGGCTTCGGCAAGGATCAACGCTCAGCTGACCACACCGCCGCACTCTTCTCGGCCATGGTGACCCGCGACTCGTTTGCGCCCCACATCCTGATCAGTCCCATCGAGACGAATCCGGCAGTTTCCGCGTTCGCCACCTACGACTACGACGTCTACCAACCGGCCGCCGGAGTGCTCTGGGATCCGGCCATCCGCGCCGACCTCACCGCCGCCAAACCCGGACGGTGTCATGTGTCTTTCCATCACACCGTTCTGTGCGGCGAACGGGTCGAAGCGCGATGGCGAGCGTCCACGGACGCCACGTTCCCGGTGCTCTCGACGCGAGCCCCGTTCCGCGGGGCAACGTCCGGGCCCACCCACGATCGCTCGTACACGCTCCAGATGATGCCGGGCTCGCGGGAATGGGCCGGCAACGTCGTCTACGCGGACAACAGCACGTCCCAGGCGAGGTCCACCCGCCCCGGCCGTGTGGGCTACAGCCACGGCGACGCACCACGGGTCCGCGACAACATCTTTCATTGCGAGTTCGGCACCTCCGCCGATGCGTGGGCCGCAGGCGATGCGTGGCTCGCCCACACCGGCCCCGTCGGCAATCGCCCGGCCACGCTCGCCGACACACGGACGGCGCTGGCCGAAGCACTGCGCCCCTGACAACGCCCCTTCGTCCCTTCCACTTGGGCGTCGATGCGGGCGCCCGTCATTCGAACTGGAGATTCAAAATGATGTTTCACATGGATACAACCAAAGCGCGCACCAATGCCGCCTCAATGGCGACTCAGTCTCGACCCAGACACCACTCCAACACCCGCAATCGTCCACGCGGCTTCACGTTGATCGAGTTGCTGGTGGTCATCTCGATCATCGGCGTCCTTGCCGGACTGCTCATGCCGGCCCTCGCCCGCGCCCGAGCATCGGCTCGCCTGGTGACCGATCAAAACCAGATGAAGCAAGTCCACGCAACATGGATCGTCTTTGCCGGAGAGAACCGCGGCGTGTTGCCAACACCCGGCCTCATCAATCGTCTGGCCGATGTCCAATCGGACCAACACCTTCCCGGCGTCGGACCCGAAGATACGAGCGTGAACACCACCGCAAACCTGCACTCAGCGATGATCGCCCGAAACTTCTACAACCCGAAGATTCTCATCGGGGCGACGGAAGTCTCCGGCGTCATCTCGCAAGCAGAAAACTACAACTACGACGCCTATGTCCCAAGCGACGACGTGTACTGGGACGATTCGTTTGTCGCCAACATGAACAGTGGCAGCAATGTTTCCTACGCGTCCATGCCGATCGCCGGCACGCGCAAAGCGCGGCGATGGAAGTCGAGTGTCGCGTCGAATTTCCCGATGATTGGCAACCGCGGCCTGCCCGAAGGCGTCGCCGGCCGCGACTTCACGATCAGCAACCCGGTGTACGACCTGCACGGCGGCCAGCGCGAATGGTCCGGCGGCGTGGTGTACGGCGACAACCATGTGGAAAACGAGACCACGTACTTCGTCGGCGGCACGAACCAGACCGGTGGCCCCCCGACCCGCGATCACTTGTTCTTCAACGATGAAGCGGGCAGCAACACAAGTCCGGACGGCGCCGACGGCTTCCTGGCCATCTGGGAGTTCAGCGGCGAGACCGAACTCTGCGTGACCTGGGATGAAGGCCTGTACCCCGGCGATTGCTGATTGACGCAACGCTTCTTGCGGCACGCGCCCAGCCGGCCTTCGGACCTTACGTGGATCCGGAGGCCGGTGTTTCGTTGGGCGGCGCGTCGTTGGGCGGCGTGTCGTCCGCTCGGATCCTGGTCGCGCCATGGTGCACGATAGCGCGTCCGCAACCGGGACACGCGGGGCCGCCGTCAAGGGTGGCGACGCAAATGCTGCATCGCATGACCTCGACCGACGATGGCCCGGTCATTGTGCCCTCAAACGGAACACCGGCCGAACGCTTGAGAATCCGCAGCAATTCAGTGACAACGCGAACGACCACGTAGATCAGAACGAGCCAGCCGATCGTGATCAACGACGTCAGCACGCCAAAGAAGCTGGCCGGCGTCAGAAACATCATGACCAACACCGTGATGATCGAGACGCCGACCAAACACGCGGCCAGGAGATCGGCCGTGCGCTCGAGGGCGGCGTTCCGCGGCTGATCGCGCACCGCGTACGCCGTTTCTTCAGAACGAATCAGATCTTGAATGTCAGACATGCTGCCTCCCGGATGGCCGGCTCACCGCGCCAGAAAGAACGCCACGAAGCCACGTTGATCGGTCTCGATGCGTACCGGGACCCACGACGTGGCCCGATCGAAACCGCTGCGTGAGTCGCCGTAGTAGCGATCCCAGATCGAGCCATAGCGCACGGTCGAGACCGGACGCTGCACGATGGTGTCGGCCTTCCCGAGCAACACGCTCGACCAGACCACATCGGTCGCGCCGATTTCCCGGGCGAACGCGGCGAGCTCCGCTTCGTCGCGGCCATCGGGCCGCAGATCGCGGACGGTGCGAAATTCCGATTGGCCGAGAATGCGAATCGCCTCCGCGTCGCCCGAAACCTGCAGGCCGCGGAGGAGCTCAGCGTCCGCCGCCTGACGCCGGGCGGGCGACCAATCGTCGGGATGGACATCCGACTCGGTTGCGGCCTGCTCGGCGGAGGCCAACGTCTGGCTCATGCGGGCCCATGGGATCGAGCGGACTTGCACTTCGCTGACCGCGGGACGCGGTTCGGCGGCCACGGGAGCGGCGGCCCAGCCTTCGCGCCAGGGATTGGACCGGGCACAACCGCCGAGCCCCACCAGCATCGCGGCGGCCAAGCCCCACGAGAACGCGATGGGCCGGCGGCCAGCAAGCGAAACGGGGAGTCCAGTACGGCGGCGGTGGTCATGCATGACCGCATGGTACGTCCGCACATCGTGCGCCCACGCCCGCTCCGCCATCGAATCCGCGCGGCGACTCGGCCCGACCCGGCGAGAGAAATTCCGCCGGTTCGAAATCGAACGCGTCCATTCACCATCAACGCGGAATCAGCCTCCCGACCCGGGCGGCAGCGAACCCGGATCCCGACGGGCGGCCGACCGGCCGATCCCGCGGACACGTTTCGCCAGCTCCAGTCTTCGACCCATCGGCGCCCGCACCCCTTCATCCGAGAGCCAACCATGTTGACCGCGACCGCTCGACGCACCCCTGCCCCTCGGCCGACAGCCATGATCGCCAGCGGCGTGGCCCTGACGGCCATCTTTTGGATCGCCCCGGCGGCGCTGGCTGTGGCCCCGGCAACTTCGGCGACTTCAGCCGCGACATCGGCCGAAACCACGACCGAAACCACGATCGCCACCGGCCAGATCGCGGTTCGCGGCGCCGAACATCCTGCCGCCCTGACCCCGGCCAATGCCGCGGCCGTCCTCGTGCTCCGCGACGGACAGGGCATCGTCGAACACCTTCGGCGGGCATGGGTGGACGGCCAACTCGCCGATTCGGCCATCGCCGAGGCGATCGAATCGCTCGAACAATTTGAAGCGATGCGATTCGGCATGCTCGGGTTCTCCGCCGGCGCCGGCGTTGATCCATGGAACGCCGTCGGCCACGTCCTCGGCGACCACGCTGCCTTGGCACTGCTCCCGACGGCGGAAGGCAACGACCCCATCCCGGTGCTCGTCACCCGCGTGGCGAACACGCCCGGCGACCAGGACGGAGCCGGCGACACCGTGGACAAACTCGTGTCCGCGATCGCGCGTCTCAGCGGCATCGAGCGGCGTGGACGCATCAATCCCGACCACCTGAGCCCGATGCATGGCGGCACACTCCTCCGCATCTCCGACGAATTGGCCATTGGCCGACACGGAAGCCTCCTGGTCGTTTCGCCGTCGGTGGCGGCGGTCGAAGAAGTCCTCCAGCACGCCGACCGTCCGGACCCCGTGCGGGTGCGAGCGGTCAACGACATGCGCCGTGACATTCCACGCGACGCCCGGGCGTGGCTCACCGGCAACGACGAGATCGTTTCCCTCGCCCAATCCCAGATTCCCGCCATGACCGACAATCCGCTGTCGGCGCTCCTGCTCGGCGGATGGTTCGAAGCTGTCCGGCAGGTGGACGCACCGATCGCGTGGCTCGACGTGCGCGACGGAACGATCCGGATCCGCAGCGAAGGCACCCTGGCCGGACCATTGGATCCGCCCTATCGCGCGTTCCTTGCCCCAGAGACGACGACCCGCGGCATCGACTTCTCCGAAGTGCCCGGACACCTGGGCGAAATGGCCGTGCACCGCAGCTTGGCCGACATGGTGACCCACCGCGAAACGCTGATGACGCTTCCGGCGGCCAACGGATTCGTCGAGTTCACCAACAACATGTCGGCGCTGATGGGCGGCACCGACATCATCGACACCATCTACGGTCGCGTGCAGGGGCCGATCCGCGTGGTAGCCGCCCGGCGCCGCGGCCACGCGGGCGGAGACGGTACAGCCGGCGAAGTCGCCGCTCCCATCGCGGCCACGCCGGAACTTCCGGCCTTCGCCATGGTCATGACCCTGAACGATCCCCCGAACGGGCTCGATGCGCAACTCCGCAGCGGCGCGGTCGCCCTCATGAGCGTGCTGAACATCGAGCGCCGGCAAGAGAACCTCAGCGGCATGCTGCTGGATTCTATTGAACGCCACGGCGTGAAGGCATCCGTTGGCCGGTTCGTTGCCCCCCCGGACGGAGCGGAGGCGGGCATGGAGCACAACTTCGCCCCGGCGCTGACGCTCCATGGCAACCAACTCATCGTCAGCAGCGATCCCGAACTGCTCTTTGATCTCGTTGCCGCGATGGGCAACGAGGACGCGCGAACCGAACTTCCGGCTCGCGACACCATGGTGATCGACGGGCCAGAACTGACGGCCCTGCTCGTCCGCAATCGCGACGCTCTGGTCGCCGCCCGCATGCTCGAAGACGGCCTGACCCGCCAGCAGGCTGCGGCCGCCACCGATGAACTGCTCGAGTACGCCGGCCTTGTCCGGCGCATTCGCACCGATGCCACCATCGACGGGACTCGCGCCCGGGCGGAACTGCGCATCGAGCTCGACCCGTCGATCCGGCGCGCCTTCGACGTCGCCGCCGCCCAGCCCGCAACAACCGATGGGAACGGCTGATCCTCGACCCCGCGGCCTGGGAGCCCCGTCATGCTGATTGATCCCACCATCGCCACCACCACGCGCCCCGCCGCCGAGCCCACCGAGCCCACCGGCGACCGGATTCGCGATCGCCCTCGCCGCGAGTTCGATCCCGCCGCGGGCTCGGCCAATCGGTTGCTCGCACCGTGGACGCCGTCGGCCGACGCACCGTGGGACGATGCCGCGGCCGCCCACTTGCTTCGCCGCGCCGCATTCGGCGGCTCGTTGCGCGAGATCCGTGCCGCCGTGGAACTCGGGCCGAAGGAAACGGTTCGGCGACTCGTGGCCGGCGAACCTTTGGCCGGCGACGACCCGCGCCTCGAGCACGCGGCCGACATCGACTCGATCGCCAGCGCTGCCGCCCGCGCGGGCATCGATCGCCTCCGGACGTGGTGGGTGCATCGCATGCTGCTCAGCACCGCGCCGCTGCGCGAACGCATGATGCTGATGTGGCATGACCATCTGGCCACCAGCAACGCCAAGGTCAACGATCCGCGGCTGATGCTTGGCCAGTTGCGCACGATTGACGCGCACGCCCTCGGCTCCTTTCGCGCGATGATGCAGGCGATCGCCCGCGATCCGGCGATGATCGTCTGGCTTGACGGCAATACCAACGTGAATGGCCGGGCCAACGAAAACTTCGCCCGCGAGCTGTTCGAACTGTTCATGCTCGGCGTCGGCCACTATTCCGAGACCGATGTGCGCGAGGCCGCCCGCGCCTTCACCGGTTGGCACCAGCGATCCGGCCGCTTCCGTTTCGAAGCCCGATTCCACGACGACGGCCGCAAGTCGGTGCTCGGGCACCACGGAACGTTCGACGGCGACGAGATCATCGACCTGGCGCTGGAACAGCCGGCCTGCGGCCAGTTCATCGGGCGGCGGTTGTGCGAGGAGTTCATCACCGCCCAGCCATCGGCCGCTTTGGTCGTTGCGGTGGCCGATGAGCTGCGGGATGCCGACTTTCACCTCGGCGACTGCATGGCCACGATCCTCCGCTCGCGGGCGTTCATGGACCCGGCGATTCGGCACCACCGCATCAAGAGTCCAGCCGAACTGGTGATCGGTTTCGGCCGTTCGCTGGAGATGATTCCCGCCGGCCGAGACGCCGACCGGGCGATCTCCGCCATGGGCCAGCACCTGCTGGAACCACCGTCCGTCGCTGGCTGGGATGGGCATCGCGCGTGGTTGCATCCGGCGGCCATGCTGCAACGCATTCGGTCACTGCGTCTGGCCTGCGGCGATTCTGCCCTGCCGATCAGTCGATTCCTCGATGCCGGGAGCCTGCGCAGCGCCGCCGACGTCGACGCCGCCGTCGCCACGATCACCCTGGACGGCCGGATCCCGCCGGGCGTGGAACGGGTGCTCACGGGAGCGTTCTCGCGCCCCGCGGCCCGCATGCCACAGGCGCTCGCTGCCTGCGTGACCGTGCCCGAATACCAACTGGCCTGAGCTTCACGTCCATTTTGCCGAGCGGTTCCGCCGCGCACGCTCGCCGATCACCAATCCGCCACGCGCTTGGCCGCCACGCCCTCGGCCGCCGCCACCACGGCCCGGAGTCACCATGATGTTCCACATCAATCGACGCTCGTTCCTTCGCCGGGCCACCGGCACCGCGGGACTCCTCGCCGTCGCCCCGACCATGCCGGGCTTCCTGGCCCGCAGCGCCGCCGCAGCCGCGGCCCACGGCGGCCCAGGCGCGGTCGACCGCCGGGTGCTCGTCATCCTGCAATTGACCGGCGGCAACGACGGCCTGAACACCGTCGTGCCCTTCCGGGACGACCGTTACCACCGCGCCCGCCCGACGCTGCGCATCGACCCCGGCGACGCGCTCCGCTTGAACGACGACCTCGGGCTGCACCCCGCGCTTTCAGGCCTGCACCGACTGCACGAGTCGGGCGATCTTGGCGTCTTGATGAACGTCGGCTATCCGAATCCGGACCGGTCGCACTTCCGGTCGATGGACATCTGGCACGCCTGCACGAGCGAGATTCCGAAATACGGCAGCCAGCCGATCGACACCAGCACTGGCTGGCTCGGCCGCCTCGCCGATGCCGCCGGCAAGCCGATTGCGGTCAACGTCGACGGCCAGGCTCCACCGCTGGCTTTGCACGGACGTTCGATCGTGCCGCCGTCGATTGAGTCGTTGGACGTCCTCAACCTGCCCGGTGGCACGGACGCGGTTCGCTCGTTGGTCGCCGCCGGGCGCGGGGCCGGAGCGTCCGACGACCTCATGTACGTGCAACGCGTGGCCGTGGCCGCCTGCGATCATGCGGCGGCAGTTGAGCGCGTGGCGGCGAGCGACGTCGGCGGCGCCGGTGGGGATGGCGGTACCCCGTGGCCGAATACGCCGCTGGCCGGGCGGCTCCGCACCGTTTCGCGGCTCATCGACGCCGGGTTCGACGCCCGCATCTATTACACGACGCTCAGCGGTTTCGACACCCACGCGCGGCAGGATCTCTCGCACGCCGCGCTGCTCCGCGAGCTCGGAGACGCCGTGGCGGCGTTTCAGGGCGACATGACGCGCCGCGGTCTCGCCGACCGGGTGATGCTGATGACGTTCAGCGAGTTCGGACGCCGTGTGGCCGAGAACGGAAGCCGCGGCACCGACCACGGGGCGGCCGCGCCGATGTTCGTGGTCGGCGGCGGCGTGAAGGCCGGACTGCACGGCGGCATGCCCGATCTCGGCGACACCAAGAATGGCGACGTCCCCCACGCGGTGGATTTCCGCGGCGTCTACGGCACGATGATCAAGGACTGGTTGGGGTTGGACCCGAGTGGGGTGGTGCCGGGCGGCATGCGAATGTCGAACCTGCTGCGGAATGGCTGACCGGGCCGCGTGAGTCCGGGTTGCGCCAGTCGCGCATCCCGGATTCACGCGGAAACACCGCGCGTGTTCCCGCGCATTCGTCGACTCGTCTGGCCGCTCGTGCGACGGTTCATGCGGGCGGCCCGGTCAGGATTCCGACGACCTTCGCGAGCTCGCCGCGTTCGCTGCGTTCGCTGCGTTCGCCGCGTTCGCCGCGTTCGCCGCGTTCGCATCCTCATCGGCCTTTGCGTGGGCGACGAGGGCCTCCATGACTTCCGGGCCGTAGCACCGCTGACACGGGAATGCCCGTCCGTTCTGGTCCATGCCGTGGAAGGCCGCCCGACATCGAAGGCAGGAGACTTCGACGACTCGTCCCCGCGCCAAGCCGATGGCCCATCCACTCGTCCTCCTGGCCAGAGCCCGAGACCATGGCGTTCGCCGCAGCATCAGCTTGAGACCGCCCAGACAGAGCAGAGCGGACATGAACCACGCCGGTGCATCTGGACCGTCCGACAGGAACATGACAGCGAGTGCCGCCACGACGACCATCGCCCCGAACACACGCCACGTCCACGCAAACTTGACCGACGATCCGCCGAGCGTGAGAAGGACGCCGACACCAGCAAAGACCGCAATCGGGACGGGAAATCCCTGCGGCCCGAGAGGATTGGAGAAGTGGACGTGCGTCGCAACGGCCATGGTCAGCAGCGTGAGCGGACCGCCAATGAGTCCGGCCAATCGCTCGACCCCGGGGACCTTGAGCTGCCCGGGCCCCGGACTCACTGAACCCGAGCCATCTCATTGATCACAATCGACTTCACGCGGCCATCGACCGCGGCGCCGAACGCGGCGAGATGCGGACTGTTCATGTGGTCCTGCCAGAGTTCTCGCGTCGTCCAGTTTTCGTAGAAGAGGAAGACCGCCGGCTCGTCGTTGTCTTGGTGCAGGTCGTACTGGACGCATCCGTCTTCGGCCAGGGTCGGAGCGATGAGCTTGACGAGCTCGGCCCGGACGAAGTCAACGTGGGCGGGCTCGGCTTCGATGCGGGCCACGATGGTCAAGTGCTCGGCCATGGTTGATTGGATTCCTGGGCGATGGAGTGGGGAGCGGGCGGCGGGCACGTGACGACGACCGGGGGGGGGCGAACCGGGGCAGGCGGCGGCGACCGGGGGCGACCGGCGACCGGCCGCGGGTTGAGATCCGTCGATGGCGAGCGACCAGCCGCCCGCGGCAAGCGGTCCGACACGACCGGACGGCGCGTGAACGCCCCGCCGGGTGACACCCGGTGTAACAGCAATTGTGCGATGGGTCGAGATCTCTGGCCGGCCAGACTGCCGCTTAGCAGCCCGTTGAAAAACCCCGCCCCGTCCTGAGCACGATCATTCCGCCCCTCGCTTTGTCGCCGAATCTCGGCGTATCGAGTGGATATGCCTTCGATTCAGCTCCGCGCGAGGGACGGAAGCACCGCACTCAGGACGAGACGGGCTTCTTCAACGGACTGTTAGCGCACTCCTTCGGGCCGCACGTCCTTCCGGCCCGGGCGTCCATCGCTGCCACCCGCGTCCGGCGAATCGCTCACCGGACGCGATCGAATCGCAGCCCGGCGGTGATCGCGAGCCCGACCGACGAGGGCATCCACGGTGGGCATCGACCGCTCGGCGGACTCGAAGCCAGCCCGGGCGGCTTGGACGATCGCGTCGGGCGCCCCGCTGGTTGCAAGTGCGTCGAGTGCTGTCCGCGCGAATGCAATGGCTCGCTCCGGCGTCAGGTCGGCTCCACCCGAGGGAGTTGGCAATGCGTTCTGACCCGGGCGACGGCGGAAGGCCGTGCGCTCGCCACGACCACCGCGACCGGATGCGGATGCCGATGCGGATGCGGGGCCGCCTGCGGGGCCGCCTGCGGATGTGAACGCGGCCCGCCCCACGACGCCGTCGCGCGGCATGACCTCGATCAGGGCCGGCCCGCGATCGGCCGGCATCATGTCATCGCCCGGGCGGCCGACGATTCCACCGCCCACCCGCTCGATTCGCGGCCCGATCGGGTCCGGGTCGCGGCCGATGTTGGCCAGCATCGCCATTGCTCGCTCGAAATCCTCCAGCCAGCGGTCGAATCCGAACGGCCGATGGGCGACACCGCTGACCCGAAGCCGATGCCGCGTTTCGATCGATGGCCGGCCGGCTCCGTCGTCCATGCCGTGCTCGATTCGGGCGATGAACTGAGCGTCCACGTCCCGGCCGTCTTGGCCCTCCAGCCGCACGATCGCCGGGGCGGCGGAATCGACGGTGCAGCGGACCACATTCGACTCGGTCGCCGGCCCAAGGTCGACGTCGGTTTCGCCGAAGGGGAGCGGATGTTCCGTGCCATCGGCATCCAGGACCGCCCAGGAGACGTGGCCGATCGGGGCCTGGAGCATCGTGGGAACGGCCAGGAGCGCGCCGCTGACGCGCCGCGTGCGCTCGGTCACGCCGACGCGGACGGAATCCATGGCCAAACCGCCAAGGCCGTTCCGCCGCCCGACGAATCGCGGCAGCTCAATGTCCTCGGCCCAACCGCCGGGCGTGGTCCGGCCAACGACCACCGAGCCACCGGCAATGTGGTCAGGATCGACGTACATCGCCAGGAACGCCGGATCCCATCCGAAGACGCGCGATGGATCGGCCGGCAAGACGCCTCCCGCCGGACGCTCGCGAACGATGAGTGCCGGTTCGACGCGGCGATACCGCGTCATGTTCGCCCGGTGGCGTCCCAATAGATCCACCCACACCACGAGGCGTGCGAATCGGCCGGCACGGTCTCGCACGCCAACGACGCGCGGAGCCGGAACGACAAGGCCGCCCGCCGCCGCGATCGCGAGCGGCCCCGACGTCCACACCAAGTCGGGAACGTGCAAGTCGTTGAGCCCGACGTTGGTGGCCGCGGCCATCGGGCGCACTCCCATGTCGGCGAGCTCGATCCCCGGGGTGGGCGCGATCTGCCCGCCAGCAACGGTCACCGCATCGGGTTCGCCATCGGCAAGAGCGAGCGAGAAGCCAGCCCCGCCCAGGCCTTCGTCGGCCTCGATCATCGCGTCCAAGCACCCGCGTTCGATGATCGCGGAACGATCGCGCTGATCGCGAGCCGGGTCGCGTTGGATGCGCAGGTCGCCCTGGAACGTCAGGTCGTCCAGCACCGCGTCCTGCACGAGCATGACATCGCGCAGTTCGCGGCCGATCGACCCGGCGTCGAAGGCGGCATCGAGCTGGCCATCAACGGCTCCGGCGGCGGAGTCCTCGGCGAACCAATCGACGAACAGGTTGAGGATCGGGTCCCAGATCACGTTGAAGAACAGCGACGCAAAACCGTCCGGCAGGCCGGGCAAAGTGACATCGACCGATTGCACCGCCGGTTCGACCTGCAAGCGACCGTCGGCTGCGTCAAAGCCAATGTCGACCGTGATGGTGGCGGCATACGTGTCCGGGGCGGTGATCGACATATCGAGCCGGGCCCGGACGACGCTCGGCGCCCCGCCACCCGGGAACACGCTGAACGAACTGCTCGTGAGACTGACGTTGGGCCCGGCGAGCGGGGCAGGCTGGGCGTCGGCCCCGTCGGCCAGCATGTCGTCGATCGACGGCAACGGGATCGTCATGGGGACGGGAGCGATCTGGGCCATGGGGAACGCGAAGAATGGAGCAATGGCGGCCGTGATTGCGGCATCTTCGGCGGCACGGATTGAAGCCCCGCGGGCGTCTTCGTCCACCTCGCCGGCTTCAATCGCTGCGTCCACTTCGGCCACGGCCGCGTCGCGCACGGCGCCTCGATCGACACCGACCAAGGCCGGCAAGACAGCCGACGGGATGAGCTCCTGCATGAGCAAGCGGTTGGACACCACCACGCCCACGTCGTGCGCCGCATCGCTCCACGTGATGTCGCCCACCGCCGCGTCACCACCTCGCCCGGCCGAGATCGCAATGGCTGACGCCTTCCCCTTGATGAGCAGCGACGTGTCGCGCTCTTCCGCGTCCACACAACGAAGACGATCAACCCGCGGGGCGCGAACGATCGGCGTGGCCGGGAGTGGGGTGCCATCTGGCGCGAGCGGGCATGCCCCGTCGCCGCGGACCAGGTCAAAGAGCGACGACTCCAGGAAGTCGGCAGGGAGACCAAGCGTGCCGTTCTGCAGCTGACTTGCCAGGACCGGACCCATGAGCACGGCCAATCCGCCCATCTTCTCCGCACTGGTGCGGTCCCCATCGGCCGGGTCCTCGTCATCCGCGTCGGGGATCACGTGCACGGATGCCTGCGAAAGATCAGGCTCGAAAATGCCGCTACTCACGACCGGGATTGCAATTTGGAGTTCGCCATTGAGCCGCCGCATGACATTCACGCCGGTGATCGCCGAGTCGCGAAATGGCAACCGGATCCCGATGTGCTCGCGCGTCTGAAGGGTGCCGTTGTTGAAGTCGGCCGGCCGAATCTCCGCCGAAGGGGCCAGGAATCGGAACTCGAAGCGCGTCGGCGTATTGAAGATCGGAACCTCGATCGCCACGGGCCACGGCAGCCCGTAGGGCGCAACCCGCTCCAAGAACGCGCCGCGAATCGCACGGTCGATGCCGCGATCCGAGACGGTGATGAAAACGTCATGACTGCCGGTGATGGAGTTGCCCATGGGTGTCGGTCCGTTGGCGTTGGGGGTGGAGCGTGGGAGGGGGTGGGCGCGATTCAGGCTGCGCGACGTGGCGTGCGGAATGCGGATTGCGGATTGCGCAACGAGGCATGCCGTATGAGCAGCACGCCCGTCCGGGATCCGACCGATCCCGGGTCACGAGGGCACGCGACGTCCGCCACCCCCGCCCGACGCGTGAAGCGAACACCAGGCAAGATTCGCGCATTGACAGCCTGGGCGACGGTTTCGCGCCGCGAGTGCGCACCGCCCGACACCACCCGGCCTGCACGGCACAGCCCGGCACGACACGGCACCGCAGGCGCGCGTATGGACCCGCACCGAACCGCCGCCGGGCTGCGCCGGGGCCGCGGCTGGACTGGCCCTGCATCGCTGCCTCCCCCTTCTGTGGCACCGCCCCCGACCTCCCCTGCATCTTCCGAGGTACTCCTGTCGCACCACGGCCGCTCCCGAACCACGCCCCCGCGACCCTCGGCCGTCCGCCCGCCCCACCACCGACCTTCGCCGGCCCCACTTCCGACCCGCCGCCCGCCGTGCCGCGCGGCCAACAGTTCGTACTTTCTGTCACGAATTCGCAGGCCCCGTGCCCACAACAGGTTGCGCCACATGACCATCCCGGCTGTTTGACGCTCACCCGCCGCGGGCGTAGCATCGCGCGCACGGGCCGGAACGTGGCCCCGCGCAGGCGTGGCCGGCCTCTTGCCGACCCCGCGATCGGCGACTTCCAGAGCATTCCTTCCCGCAGGATCCGGCCGGACACTTCCGGCCGTGGCGGGCGGTTCACGTCGCACGTGCCGCCCAGGCGGAGGACCCCTCGGCCGTCGCTTCGCGCTCAATCTGCTGTTCCCGACCGGATGTGGCCCACGGACGAGCCACGGCTCGGGATGGCCGCACCACGCCGGCTCGCGCGTGGGTCACCAGGGACACTGCCTTGACGCAACACGGAACAAGGATCGCCGTCATCGGATGCGGCGGATGGGGAAAGAACATCGTGCGGTCCGTCGTCGCCCTGGGCGATGGCAACCTCGCGGCGGTGGTCGATCCCACGGAGGCCGGGCGCGAAACGGCCCGCACCCTGACCGCCGATCTGCCGGCCGGCAGCGTGTTGGTCACCGACGATCTGCAAGCGATCCTCGACGACGAGACGATCCGCGGCGTCATGATCGCCACCCCGGCGGAAACGCACTTCTCGATCGCCCGCCGCTGCCTGGACGCCGGCAAGGAGTGCTTCGTTGAGAAGCCGCTCACCGTCGATCTGGACGAGGCCCGGCAACTCGTCGATCACGCCGCCGGCCTGGGCCGAACCCTCATGGTCGGCCACCTGCTCGAATACCACCCGGCGATCCTGAAGCTCCACGAGCTGATCGCCTCGGGCGAGCTCGGCAGCGTGCGATACATCGCGTCAAACCGCCTGAACCTCGGCAAAGTCCGCACGGAGGAGAACGCCCTCTGGTCGTTCGCCCCCCACGACATCGCCGTCATTCTGCGGCTGGTTGGCGCGTCGCCGGTCCAGGTGGTCGCCACCGGCGGCTGCTATGTGACCCCGAACATCGCCGACACGACGATCACGCAGTTGCTCTTTGCCAACGGGGTCCGGTCGCACGTGTACGTGTCCTGGCTGCATCCCTTCAAGGAGCAGAAACTCGTCGTCGTCGGCAGCAAGAAGATGGCCAGCTTTGACGACATCTCGAAGGAACTGGTCCTGTACGACCAGCGGGTCGAGTGGCAAGAAGGCCATCCCATTCCGCACCGCGGCGACGGAACGGTCGTCGCGTACCCGGCAGATGAGCCGCTCAAGGCTGAGTGCCGGCACTTCATCGAGGCCGTCGAGGGCAAGCACGCCCCGCTGACCGATGGCTGCAACGGCCTTCGCGTCCTCCAGGTGCTCCACGCGGCCCAACGGTCCATGGTCTGCAACGGTTCGCCCGTCGATGTCGATGTCGACCGCCCGACCCCCGTCGCCGACGGCCCCACGATCGAGACCATGCCGATCAGCGGCGTCGTCCCGTCCATGGCCGCCGCGGCCACGACCAACGGAGCCGGACGATGAGCTCGGCGACGACCACGACGGCGGCTCCCGCGGCAGCTTCGGCAGCTCCCGCGACGGCTCCCACGGCAGTCGCAGCCTCCACCCCCGATACGAGCGGCATTCGCCCGCACGAGGACGCCCACCCCGGCACGCGCATCCACGACACGGCGGCGATTGATCCGCCGTGCACGATCGGTTCCGGCACCTCCATCTGGCACTTCAGCCACGTGATGAAGAATTGCCGCATCGGCGAGAACTGCAACATCGGCCAGAACGTGGTCGTGTCGCCGGACGTCGTCATCGGCACCGGCTGCAAGATCCAGAACAACGTCTCGCTGTACACCGGCGTGGAGCTCGAGGACTACGTCTTCTGCGGCCCCTCGATGGTGTTCACCAACGTGACCACGCCGCGCTGCGAGATCAACCGCCGCGCCGAGTACGCCCGCACGCTCGTCAAGCGCGGGGCCAGCCTTGGCGCGAATTGCACCATCGTGTGCGGCCACGACGTCGGCCGCTACGCCTTTGTCGCCGCCGGCGCGGTCGTGACGAAGGACGTTCCTGACTACGCCCTGATGGCCGGGGTCCCCGCCCGGCGCATTGCTTGGGCCTGCCGCTGCGGGGCGACCCTGCCCGCGGCGAACGAATCCCGCCACGCCACGTGCGGCGACTGCGGCAACACCTACGAGGAATCCGAGTCGGCGGACGCCCTGCGCCCGCTCCAGGAAAGAGACCTGCCATGAGCCACGACATCACCGTTCCGCTGCTCGACCTCAAGGCCCAGTACGCCACGCTCCGCGACGAAATCGAACCCGTCGTGCGCGAGGTGATCGAAGCCCAGTGGTTCATCATGGGCCCGAAGGTTTCCGGCCTCGAAGAAGACGTGGCCGCGTACACCGGGGCGAACCACGCCATCGGCTGCGGCAGCGGCTCCGACGCGCTGTTGCTCGCCCTGATGGCCCTCGGCATCGGCCACAAGGACGAGGTCATTTGCCCCTCGTTCACGTTCTTTGCCACCGGTGGCGCAATCCACCGCCTGGGCGCGATTCCGGTCTTTGCCGACATCGATCCGGTCACGTACCAGATGGACCCGGAGCACGTCCGCGAGCTGGCCAAGAAGTGCACGCGGCTCAAGGCGATCATGCCCGTGCACCTGTTCGGCATGGCCGCGGACATGGACGCGTACACCAAGCTCGGCACCGATCTCGGCGTCCCGATCATTGAGGACGCGGCCCAGGCCATCGGCACCAAGGACAACACCGGCGCCATGGTGGGCACCCGTGGCACCGTCGGCTGCTTCAGCTTCTTCCCGAGCAAGAACCTCGGCGGCTTTGGCGACGGTGGCATCATCACCACCAACTGCCCGGGTCTCGGCGAGAAGATGGGCATCCTCCGCGTGCACGGCGGCAAGCCCAAGTACTACCACCGCACGGTGGGCGTGAACTCGCGGCTGGACGCGCTGCAGGCCGCCGTGCTGCAGGTCAAGCTTCGCCACCTCGAAGCCTGGCACCAGGGCCGCATCGACAACGCCGACTTCTACGACGCGGCATTCGGTGCCGCCGGCGCGGTCAACAGCAGCAGCCCGATCAAGGATGGCGGCTTCCCGCTCCGCACGCCGTGGCGTCCCGACGGCCAGTCGCGGCACATCTTCAACCAGTACGTGGTCCGCGTGCCGGCCGACATCCGCGACGATGTCCGGGCCGACCTGGGCGCGGCGAAGATCGGCAGCGAGATCTACTACCCGGTTCCACTGCACATGCAGGAATGCTTCGAGCCGCTCGGCTATACCGCCGGCAGCCTGCCGCACTCCGAGCTCGCGGCCCACGAGACGATCGCCCTGCCGATCTATCCCGAGCTGACGACCGAGCAGAAGCAGCACGTTGTCGACACCCTCGTTGCTTCGGTGGCCAAGCGCACCGGCGTGGCGGCCACGTCAAGCGGCACCAAGATGGCGACCGCGGCGAGCTGATTCGCTCCCGCCAAACGCACCACCGCGGCCGGTTGACACATACGTGTCGGCCGGCCGCTTTTCGTTTTTGAATGCTCGTTTCGGAAGAACCATGCGCCGTTTCGCCACCGTCATGCACCAACTCAACAGCCCGGCCAACGTGGGCACCATCGTGCGCACGCACGTCGCGATGGGCGGCACAGACCTTGTGTTCGTCGGCCTCGAGATGCCGTGACAGTTCAAGAAGAACACGCAGGCGTTTTCGCGCCGGCTGGAACGTCTCTGCGAGATCACCTACTTGGATGACGACGAGGCGTTGTTCGCGTGGTGCGCAGCTCGTGCGTACGCGCCCGTGGCGATCGAGGTCGCGCCCGACGCGACGCGGATCGATCGAGCGGCGTTCCCGGCCAGCCCCGCGCTGATCGTCGGCCACGAAGGGCGCGGTTTGTCCGACCCGCTCATGGCCCGGTGCGACTCGACCGTCGTGATCCCGCAGTTCGGACCGGTCGCATGCCTGAACGTCGCCACGTCGGCCGCGATCGCGATGTACGAGTGCCGCCGGGATGATCCAGAGGTCCGGGAGATCACGCGCAACAAGTTTCACGTGGAACTGGAGGACCGGGTCCCAGAGGAATGAACGAATTCCACTCGACGCACCTTCGATTCGATCGGCGAGCAAGCTCGGCGATCGCGTTGGGCCAGTTGATCCTCGGGTCCTCGACGCCATCGCGCATGTCCACGTGCGATCGCCAGTCATCGAAACGCGATCACGACCTTCATGTCCATCAATGCGACATCTCCTTGGGTGCGAAGAATGGGCCGGATACGCTGGAAGCAGTGAACTGTTCTGCGGCAGTACCTCGGGTGCCGCACGTGGAGTGTCGACCCATGAATCGAATCACCGCCATCGCCCCGTTGACTGATCGGCTGGTCGATCGACCGGCCGCACGGCCGACCGTCCGATCGACCGCCCCGTTGACTGACCGGGTGGCCGCCACTTTGCTGGCCGCCGGATCTGTCGCCGGCGCGGCATCGACGGCGGGGGCCGCCGTCGCGGCGGGAAGCGGGGGTGGAAGTGC
>JBGCEZ010000093.1:0-26149 GCA_045106735.1 Phycisphaerales bacterium
GGATGGACCGGCGCGTGGTCATCGCGGCGCATCCTCGACGGTGAGCCCGAGCAAACCGTGGACGGACCAGCTGACGTGGCGGGTGCCGTCACCGACGGAGACGGCGTAGTCACGGGTTCGTCCGTGGCGGTCGACGACGACGATCTCGGGGCCGTCGAGCTGAATCGCCGGGCCCAGATCGGCTCGCAGGAGCGGGGGATCACCATCGGCGGCGTCCGCCGCCACGATCTCGACGCCGCCGACGGGGAATTTCAGATGCACCGGTCCTCGCCGGGTGGCGATGAGACGCGCGCGGCGGTCGGCATCCTGGACTCGATGGGCGGCTCCCTCCAGGCGTGAGGCGGCCGTCGATCGCCCCATGGGGACGAGCAGGACCGCCGACATGCCGGCGAGGAGGGTGACGGTCAGGAGCACCTCGATCAGCGTGAATCCGCGCGTCATCCGGTGGCTCGCAGCGACGTCGACGAAATGTCGGCCGCCGGTCCCTCGCCGCCGCGGGCACCATCCTCGCCCAGGCTGATGACCTCGTACGGGTGCCCCTCGGGGCCGGGGGAGACGTAGAGGAAGGTCCGACCCCACGGATCGAGGATCGCGTCCTCGCTGAGGTGGTGGGCGGCGACGGGCGGGGCGTCGGTGAGCGCGCCCAGGCCTTCGGAACTCGAGGGATGGCGGCTGGTCGAGATCATGTACGCCTCGATCTTGCCGGTGATGATTGCGATCTGCGACTTGGCCGTTTCGTGCTTGGCCTGGCGGAAGGTGCCGGAGAATCCGACCACGGCCAGGCCGGCGATCAGGCCGAGGATCACGACCACGGCCAGCACTTCGACGAGGGTCATGGCGCGGCGGCGCAAGTGGTGAGCGGTGTTCATCCGATGATCTCCTGCAGGCGAATCAGGGGCAGCATGGCGGCCATGACCACGGTGCCCACGAGCACCGCGAGGGTCAGGATGGCCGCCGGCTCGAGCAGCGTGGCGAGTCGGTCGATGAGGCGTTCGGCCTGGCGTTCGTACCGCCGGCCCAGACGTTCGAGGACGGAGTCGAGCTCTCCCGATGCGAGGCCGATGTCCACCAGGCGGCGGTACTCGGCGTCGAACCAGTCGGGATCGTCGAGGGCGGCCGACAGTTCGTGTCCGCGTTCCACCCGCTCGGCCGCGCGTTCGATCGTCCGCCGCAGCGCCCGCGGGCCGACCGTCGGCGCCACGATCACCATGGCCTCGGAGACGGGGATCCCGGTTCGCACGAGCTCGGCCAGTCGGACGGAGAGGGCGGCGATGCCCAGCCGGCGGAGGATGCGGGGCGTGCGGCGGGTGACCCAGTCGGGGGCTCCCACGCCGTGGCGATCGGCTAGCCCGATGCCGAGTCCGACCAGTCCGGCGGCGGCGGCCGCGGCCAGAACGATGAACATCCAGTGCCGGATGATGCCCTGGCCGATGGCCATGACGCCGCGGGTGAGCGCCGGGACCTCGAGTCCGGCGTCGCCGAGGATCCGGGCCAGTTCCGGGAGGGTGTTGACGCTGAGGAAGAGGACGACGCCGAGCCCGACGGCCGACACGATCGCGGGATACGTGAGCGCGCCGACCAGTTGCCGGGTCAGTTCATCGCCGCGGGCGCTGCGCTCGGCCAGATGGCGAAGGACGTCGGAGAGTTCGCCGCGCTGCTGGCCCATGCGCAGCATGGCGATCTGCGCGGGATCGAACCAATCGCGATGCGCGTCCAATGCTTCACTGAACGACGCGCCGCCTTGCAGGCGGCCATGGATCTCCGTCAGCATGACGCGCGATCGATCGCCGGTTCCCCGGTCCGAGCCGATCAGGGTGGCCACTGCTTCGAGAATCGGCACGCCGCTCTCGAGCATCGTGGCCAGGCTGTCGCAGAGGTCGCCGCGGACGAGTTGGCGGCGCCGCCGCAAGTGGCGGTGCCAGACGCGGCGGAGCGCGGACGGACGACCGAGCCCGGTGGCCCCGCCGCCGCGGATCGGACGAATGTCGATGACCTGCAAGCCGACGCGCCGGAGCGAGCGACGGACATCACCGGCGGTGGCGCCGGTCATCTCCCCGCGGCGCCGGTCGGCGCCCGGGCCGGTGGCCACCGCGACGTAGCGCCAGGTGGTCACGACATCCCCTCGATCACTCGGAAGACTTCGGCTTCGGTCGTCAAGCCTTCGGCCACCAGCCGCCGTCCTTCGTCGGCCAGGGAGCCGAATCCGGCCGCGCGAGCGACCGCCCGGATGCGTTCCAGGGTGGCCCGGGCGCTGATCAGGCCACGCATCTCGTCGTCCACCTGCAGCAACTCGAAGATGCCCATGCGGCCGGCGTACCCGGTTCCGATGCAGTCTTCGCAGCCGGCGCCATCGCAGGCGGCGTGCCGGCGACGCACCAGACGCTGGGCCAGCACGGTCGCGAGCGACGAGCTGACGAGGAAGGGCTCCACGTCCAGGTCGAGCAGGCGACTGACCGCGCTGGCCGCGTCGTTGGTGTGGAGCGTGGACAGGACGAGGTGCCCGGTGAGGCTGGACTGGACCGCGATTCGCGCGGTCTCGGCGTCCCGGATCTCGCCGACCATCACCACGTCGGGATCCTGCCGGAGGATGTGTCGCAAGCCGGTGGCGAAGCTCACGCCTTTGCGGGTGTTGATTTGCGACTGGCTGATCGACAGCCCGGTGGTGGTGAGCTCGTACTCGATCGGATCTTCGATCGTCATGATGTTCACCCCCGGCGTGGCGATCCGCCGCAGGGTGGAGTACAGCGTGGTCGTCTTGCCCGAGCCGGTCGGGCCGGTCACCAGAATCAGACCGTTCGCCCGGGACGCGGCGGCCAGGAAGCCATCGTGCACCGTCTGTGGCATGGCCAGGGCGTCGAAGTCGCAGAGCTGATTCGAGTGGTCCAGAAGCCGGAGCACCGCACGCTCGCCGTGGCTGGTCGGGATCGTCGAGATGCGAAGGTCGATGGATCGGTCGCCGATGCGCACCGTGGCCCGGCCGTCCTGGGGAATCCGGCGCTCGGCGATGTCCATGCGGCCCATGACCTTGATGCGCGAGGTGACCGCGAGCGTGGCGTCCCGCGAAAGCTCCCGGGCTTCGTGCAGCACGCCGTCGCGGCGGAGGCGCACCAGGGCGTGGTCGGCCAGCGGCTGGATATGGATGTCGCTGGCGCCAGCCGTCAGGGCCTCAAAGAGCAGGCTGTCCACCAGTCGCACCACCGGTCCCTTGCCCTGGGTGGCGAGAAGATCGCGGTCGGCGTCGAGAAGGCGGGCATCGAGATCGTCGGCATCGCCCAGGCCCATGTCGCCGTCCACGTCCTGGTCGTGGCGGCCATACGCCTCGTCGATGGTGCGGGCGATCGCCTCGTCGTCGGCGGTCTCGGCCAGGACCGCGGCGCCGAGGCGGACGCCGACGTTATGAATGACGGTGGCCGGCGTGCCGCCGGCGACGGCCAGCCGTTCGCGATCTTCATCGGTTCCGATCGAGACGACCAGGTGTTCGCGCGCAAAGTCCCGCGGAATCCGGGTCCGGAATCGGTCGGTCACGTGATCGGGGTGAAGGTCGGTGAGCACGGGCGGCGCCAGGGGCGAAAGGTCACTTGATGATGCGGGGCCGGACCGCGGGCCATCCGTCGTCGATGCCGGCGTCCACGCGGTCGCGGCGGGTGGCGAATCGAAGATCTTCGAACCCGGCGTGCCGCATGATGGTGGGACGGACAAAGACGAAGAATCGGCTGCGCGACGACGTCGTGGAACGATTGCGAAAGAGCTCACCCACGAGCGGGATGTCCCCGAGCACCGGGACCTGCGAGCGGGCCTCCGACTCGGTGATCGAATCGAGACCGCCGAGCACGATCGTGTGCCCGTCGGGCAGGGTCACGACGGACGAAAGAGCGTTCTCCTGCCGCGGCGGCGGGAGCGACGGGTCGGCAGAGTCGCCGACGAACGTCGAGAGCGTGACCTCGTACTGGAGGATCAGGTGGTCACCCTCGGCGATCTGCGGTGTGAGGGTGAGCTGGGTGCCGGCGTCAACGGTGCCGGCGAAGCTCGTGGTGGCAACGGTGTTGGACGCGTTCGTGGACTGGACGGGCTCGCGGCGGATCGAGTCAAGCAGCGCCTGCTCGCCGTTGTTGACCAGGACCTTCGGGCTCACCAGCGTGCGGCCCTGGTTGACCGACTGCAACGCGCGGATCACCACGGCGAAGTCGCCAGGGCTGAGCACCAGGCCGGTGCCGCCCTGGCCGCGGCCGAGGTTGGCGGCATCAGCGTCGTTCACGTCCACGTCCGACAGACCGAACAGCGACGCGAGACGCGAGAGGGTGCCGCCGGAGACTTCGACCTTCTGGAGCTCGATCCCGAAGTCCAGCATGTCGGCGTCGCTCAGGTTGACGACGACGACCTCGAGCATGACCTGCGGCTCGCGCACGTCGAGGTCGAGAATCAGGCGTTCGATCCGGTCGAGTTGCCGCGGCGGCCCCATCAGGATGATCGAGCCGGTCGCCGCGTCGGCGGTGATGGTGAGGTCCTCGGTCTCGCTGACGCGGATGGCGGTGCCGCTGCCGGTCGCCGCGCCGTTTCCACCGCCGTTTCCGCTTCCGGCGGCGAGCCGGGCGGCCGGGTCGGCCCCAGTGGAGGAGGACGAACGCCCCGGACCACCCGTTCGATCAAGTCCGCTGCGGCCGGTGGCCACCGACCCGCCGCGGCCCGCGCCAGCGGAACGTGCGTTCGGGGTACCGGCCCGGCGATCGGTGGAGCGGTCGGGCCCGCCGCGCGGGGCGCGGGGAACGTCGAGCACCACGCCGGCCTGCACCATTGCGGTGAGCGTGGCGTGCAGGTCGCCGAGGTCGCGGTTTCGGATGCGGATGCGGCGGATGTCGGTCGTGGTGCCGCCGGTCGCTTGGGCGTGCGTTTCCAGACGCTTGAGCAGCGCGGCGATCGCTTCGTGTTCGGCCGGGGTGGCGGTCACGATCAGCGATTCCGTGATCGAGTCGCGGACGATTCGCCAGGCCTGGCCGGCGCCGCGGGGGCCGTTGATCCGCGCGCTCTCCTCAATGAGCAGGGCGACCTCGTCGTTGCCGTGGGCCGCGGGACGGTAGGTGCGAGTGGTGACCGCCTGCGGCGTGTCGAACTCGGCGATCAGGGACCGCCAGGTGTCGATCGACTCCGGCGGGGCGACGAGCAGGGCGGCCGAACCGTCGAGCATCGGGATGAGGACGCCGGGCAGCTTGCGACCGGTGAGGCCTTCGCGGGCTGCGGCGGCCATCGAGACCTGCTGGACGAGTTCAGCGGGAGCGACGTGGTCGGGGGCGACGCGGACCACCACCGGCTCGGCGCGCGGGGCGTCGAGCAATTCGATCAGGGCGAGCGTCTGCGGCAGACGAGTCTCGAGCTCCGAGAGCAGGACGAGGTCGCTCGATTCGCTGAGGCGGCGGATGCGGCCGCTCGGCTTGGACAGGACGTCGCGGACCGCGCCGACGATCTCCTCGATTGGGGCGTGGCGCACTGGCAGGAGGATCGTGGCGAAGCCGGCCTGGTCGGGGGCCACGCCGTCGAGGTCCAGGCGGGCGGCGTTGCCGGCGTCGGCCAGGCGGACGACCTGCAGTTGTCGGTCGCCCGGCTCGAAGACCGTCGTGAGGCCCTCCTTGGCCAGCGACCGCTGCATCAGGTCCCACAGGTCGTTCGTGGTCAGGCCCCGGTCGCCGCTGCGAATCGTGACCGTGCCCTTGACCTCCTGAGGGTCGTAGCGGACGGTGATCCCGCGCCGCTGGCAGGCCAGATCGACGATGCGGACGAGCTCGACTCGGCCGGTGAGGATGGTGCGGGCATCGTCCTCCGCGGCGGTGCCGCCGCCAACTTGGGCCCACGCGATCGCCGGAGCGCCACCGGCGAGGATCGCGGCCAGGACCGCCGCCCCGGCGTGGGGGCCCCGGATCCCCCCGCGCCGGTGTGGTCGCGATCCTCGGAACGATCGGCGGCGCGGGTTCATTCGCACGGACCGAAGGACGACAGGACGGCGAGGAGATCGTTGAAGTCAACCGTGCCGCTCATGTTGAAGTCAGCCGGACAGGCGTCGCACGGCCCCCAGCTGCTGAGAATCGCCAGCAGGTCGCCGAAGTCGACCGTGCCGGACCCGTCCAGGTCGGTGGGGCAGGGCGAGGTCGCCGGCAAGTCCAGTTGGGTGACGGTGGCCCGCTCCGGGGCGACGGTCATCGTCGACGTCACGACCTCCCAGATGGCTCCGGCGTCGTCGCAACCGGCGGTGCACCGCTCCAGCACGATCGAGAACTCGTCGCCGAGCTGCACCGCCTGGTTCGTCGGGAAGCCGGCCGCCGGGGTCACGAACTCCATCGGCACCCGCAGCAGGTACTGCGGGATTGGAGGGGCGCCGAGCACCGCCGCGTCGTTCGAGAACATTCGGTAGCCGGCGATCTCGGTGCCGTCGAGCAGGGCCCGGACCCGGAAACTCACCGCGGGATCCTCAGACTCGACCAGCATGCCATCCACGGTCAGGCTGCCGAAGTAGACGAGATCGGGCTCGGGCAGCGGCACGTCGGCGGTGAGCGACGTGGTCAGCGTGGCGGCGAGGGCGAAAGAGGCGAGGTAGGTGGTGGTCACGATTCAGGCTCCTGAAGATTGGAGAACTCGCGTCGGCCGCCCGAGTTGAGGACCGCCATCACTCCTTCCGACGTCTGCGTCATGCGTGCGACACACATCGGACGAGATTCGTGAATTTGATCAGAGCTGATGGCGGCAGTTCGGGCGTGGTGCTCGAACATCCGAGGTCGGCGTCATCGAGGAATTTTTGAGGAGTGTGTCGCAGTCCGTCACCTGACGGCGGAGAGCAGGTGTTCGAGAATCTGAGGAGAACCCCCGCATGCGATCCCGTCACTCCGTCCTGATGTACTTTTTGGCCGCATTGGTCACGGTCCTTGGGCTGCCGACCGAGGCGTCCGCTCAGTCGCAGACGATCTACATCGACGCAAACTGCGGGAACGATTCGCGGAGCGGGAACACGCCGGACTGTGGTGCGGGAGCCAACGGTCCCAAGCGGACGATTCAGGGCGCTCTTGATGCTCTCGGAGAGAACAATCAAGTCGTGATCAGCATGGCCGAGGGCGACTACGAGCCGATCGATTCGATCGTCATCAACGTCAGTGACTACAACGACATCCTCATCCGGGGCGCGGGAGTCGGCCTGACACGGGTCCTTGGCAGCCAGATCTCAGGCCGGCTCTTCGATCTGACGTCGAACAACAATCAGGCGCGGCTGACCTTTCTCGATCTGACGATTCGCGACAGCGGCAATGCTTCAATTGATGGTGGAGCGGTGCGAATCGGCGCAGGAGTCGATCTGGGGGTCATACGTTGTCGAGTCTTGAACTCATCCGCACGCAATGGGGCCGGCATCTACGCCCGGGCTGGGTCCATTCTCAACTTGACCGACAGCACGTTCGACGTCAATGCCGCGTTCGAAGACGGCGGCGGCATCTACTTCGAGGGAGTCACCGATTCATCGGGCTCCCTCGCTCTCAACGTGAACACCACGACGTTTCGCAACAACACTGCATCTGGACGCGGTGGCGGCATGTTCGTCGACAACGAGACCAACGACGATGGCCGGATCGTGGGGTCGACGTTCGAGACGAACATTGCCGGGATCGACGGTGGCGGTCTGTATGTCAACGCATCACACGACTTCTTCGTCGGGGACTGTGCATTCATCGGAAACGAGTCCGATGGGGATGCCGGGGGCGGGATCCAATTCTTCAATTGCAACAATCCAGAGGTGATCGACTCCACGTTTCAGGGCAACTCGGCGGGCCGAGGGGGTGGGTTGTCGGCCGAGCGGAGCAATGGATCAATTGGATTTGGTGGTTCGATCCGCGACTGCGTCTTCATGGGCAACTCCGCGACATTTGCCGCCGGAGGCATCTGGTTGACGGCAGAGTTCACCGTGAATCGATGCCAGATCGAGGAAAATTCTGCGTCGTTCGGCGGCGGTATCCGGGTGAACAACGGAGGCGAGCTGGTCCTTACGAACACGATCATCGCCGAGAACGATGCGCAGACCGGAACAGCGCTGTATCTCCGTGGCACGTCGCGGGTGGAGAACTGCACCCTGGCGTTCAACGGATCGGGTGGGACGGCCGTCCTCAGTGACGACGCCACCAGTGACATCGTGATCCGGAACACCATCGCGTTCAACAACGGCGCAGAGATCAGTTCGGTCGGCACGATCACCGTCGATCACTCGCTCGTGCAGTCCGGTTGGAGCGGGCCCGGAAGCAACAACATCGATGCGAATCCACGCTTCGTGGCGTCGCCCACCGGCGACTATTCGCTGCTTCCGGACTCGCCCTGCCTCGACGCGGGATCGAACGCGCTGACGACGACGTCGATTGATGTCTTCGCCCGAGATCGCATCGACCACGGCATCTGCATCGGCAACGAGTGGAATCCAGTCGTGGACATGGGGGCGATCGAGCGACAATTCCTGGTGCCGGTGACCCTGCGGGTGGACGCCGACGCGACGGACTGCGGCGGGACAAGTTGGGCGCAGCCGACGACGTCCGACTTCGCGTTCGCGATGGCCGTCGCGAGGGAGTTCTCCGGCGTCCAACGCATTCTTGTGAAGGAAGGGACGTATACGGTCGACAGCGGCACCGGCATCCGCACGCGAACGGTCCGAATGGATCAGGACATTGAGGTCTTTGGTGGCTTCGACGCCGTGAATCCCGAGAACGATCCGGCCGACCGTGATCCGTCGGCCACTTCGACGCTCACCGGCGAGATCGGCGGGCCGGGCACGCTCGACAACACACACCGCCTGATCTACGGCGGCGAGACTGGCTGGCTGATCGACGGCTTCCGTTTCGAGTCAGCCCGTGCTGATGGCGGCCCTGGGTTGACTCAGGGAGCAGCGATCCAGATTGATGATGGCAACGGCGAGTTGGTGGACTGCGTCTTCGTGGGCAACTTCGCGGCGCAAGGCGGCGGGGCCATGGCCGTCACGGCCAGTGGCAACGTGGCGGTACGTGGGTGCCGCTTCGAGAACAACACGTCGGTCGGGCCTGGTGGAGCGATCGACGCGCGCAACGGACAGATCGAGATCTTCGACAGTGTATTGGTCGGGAACGAATCGACCAATGATCTGGGCGGCGGGATGGCCTTTGCCTTCGGTCGTCTGGATCGGGTCACCATCGCCGACAGCCGATCTCCATTCCAGGGCGCTGGTCTGTACGTGACCGCCGGAGGACCAGTTTCGCAGTTGATCGAGAACACCGTCATCCGAGACAATCGAGTCGGCACGGGTCCAATTCTCGAGGGGGCTGGTGTGTTCCTCGCGCTGGAGGCCAACGTGGAGCTGCGGAATTGCACCATCACCGGAAATGATTCCGACGCGGGGACCGGTGACGGCCTCGGTCTCTTTGTTCGTCAGACGGCGACGGCCGATGTGGTGAACACGATCATCTGGGGTAACGGGGCGAGCGACATCGACGGGGCGGCGGGCTTTCTCGGAGCGGCCCGGAACTCGATCTTTCCCGGGTCCTGGCCTGGGGCCGGGGTCGGGATCGGAAACATCGATGCGGATCCGCAGTTCGGCCCAGATCTCGTGTGCGGGCCGTTTTCACCCGCCCTCGACGCGGGCGACGACTCGGTGAACATCAGCCCGGTTGACGTCCGGGGTCCAGGGTTTGGGCGACGGATCGATGGCGCGTGTGCGGCTGAGAACTGGCCCAGTGCGTCCTTCAACCGCATCGACATTGGAGCCCTTGAGTCTCCGCAGTGGGTGGTGCGGGAGGGCGACTTCGATTGCAACGAAAACAACTTCCCGGATCAGTTTGAGGCCCAAGGGCGCCTGAACGACTTGATCGCGAGTCTCGGCGATCCGGAGCTCTCTGGTCAATTCCGCGGCACCGCGTATCCCGACTATCGCTCGATCGTGGCCGCGTATGGGCGTCCTTGGGCGCCCGGAACCATGCAGGATCCGACCCAGCGCATCGCCGGGTTCGAAGACGATCCCGCCCGTTCACTGCTCGAGGTCGCCCTCTACGGCTTGTGCGATCCGCTGGTCGACCGCCTGCTCGCCGAGCTCGCCGACATGTATCTGCTCCTCGGCAACGAAGCTTACGGCGACGCCATTGACGCGACGACCGGCCTGTTCACCGTGGGTGACCCGCCGGTTCCGGTGGAGCCCGCGGACTTTTTCGCCTTCGAGGGCGTCCCGGGCATCAACACCCTGATCGACGAGGAACTCGCACTCCTGCGAGGCCGAGAGATCGATCTCGACTTCGACTCGAACGAATCGACCCAGTACCCGAACATTGGCGGCTTCCCAGCCGCGATCTACAATCGTCTCGCTCCGAACGCCGGCGGCATCGGCGACGGCGCCGTCGCCTACCGCCAGACCTACGGTCTCCAGAGCGATCTCGACGCGGCTCAGGCGTACCCGCAGGGCCACGGCGACGCCTACGGCCACTACCTGTCGGCGGTAACTGGGTACACGCGGAGCTTCGGCGATCCAAACATCGGACCGTACCTCGCCGGCATCCAGCCGACCGACACCGAGGACATTTCTGCGGGAGGCGGTCTCGGTCCGGTGGCGGTGCCTTACGTTTCGGTGCGGACCATGGCCGAGGCGATGGCCGCCCGGGCGCGGGCCGCCAGCGCGGTGGTCGATCGGACCTTCCGCGCGGACTACGTCGAAGGTGATCCGAACCCCGGCGCTTCGATTGTTGATGCTGACACCGAACGAGCTTGGGGCACCCGTGATTGGGCGGCCCGGAGCGCGATGGGTGCCTACCTCGACTGGGCGCTTGTCAACCACCTCATGCCCGATGGAGACGAGGACGCCGGCTTCGAGACGCCGAATCGCCGAAACCTCGACGACATCGATCAACTGACCGGGGCGATCGCCGAGATGCAGTCACGCGTCGATTGGGCGGCAAGCGGGCGGAATCCGCTTGGGCTCATCGACAACGTGGTGCCGTTCGGCATCAACGCGGGTTCGCTGGAGAACTTCATCGTCGATGGTTCGGGTCAGTCTCACTACGAGCAGGTCCGCGAGCCGACGATTCGCGCTCTGGAGAACGCCCGCACAGTCTTCAACTGGGCGAACGAGACTGGTCAGCGGATGCGGGATTCGGCCGAGACGTTTGGCGAATTCGCCGAATGGACGGCCGAGCAGGAGTTCGACTATCGCAACCAGCTCATCGAGCTCTACGGCCTCGCGTCGCCCGATGACCTGATGGACAACGACTTCAATCCACAGACGAACGACGTCGAGGAGGCGCAGCTCCCGGACCTCACGAGCTTCCTTCTCACGGATGACGACCTCTTCGCCGTCGGCCTTGCCCCGCGGCCTGCACCGGGAGAGATCCAGCTGGCCAGCGCCGAGGTGCGGATCGCCCAGTTTGGCCTTGAGCAGGCGAACGCAGCGCTCGCGGAGCTGAACGGCAACATCGCCCACCTGAAAGACGACATCGAACAGCGCCGAATCAACAACGACCAGGTGATTCAGGTCATTTGGGACGCGGGCAATCAGCTCGTCGACTTGGAGACCCGGCAGGAGGACCTTGAACTCGCTCAGTTCGAGACCGACGAACTCGACATCGGCCTCGGCATCCTGGGCGAGGCGATCGGGGGCATGGCTGGGTGCTCGGGCGCGGGTGAGTGTGCGTCTGGATTCCTTGCCGGCGGCGCTTCGGCGGGGATCTCGGCCTACCAGGCCGAGCGGGCAGCCCAGGCCGAGCAGGAGCGTGTCGAGGGCACGTTTGACATCAACCGCGAACGCATCCTGGCGAACGCGTGGCAGGACGCCGAGCTCGCCGGCATCGAAGGCGACAACGAGGTCATGGACATGACACGGGAACTGGAGGGCCTCATCCGCCAGACGCCGCAGGTCATGATCGAGATCGCCACCGCCCGCGAACAGGTTGACGCGGCCATCGGCCGGCTCGCCGCAGCGATCGCCAGTGGCGAACGCCTCCAGGCGGACCGCGAGCGCATGCGGAAACTGGCTGACGACGAACTCGAGCAGTTCCGCTACGAGGACATCGCCTTCCGCGTGTTCCGAAATGACTCACTGCAGAAGTACCGCGGCTTCCGTGATCTTGCCGCCCGCTACGTGATGCTTGCGGCTCGCTCCTTCGCCTACGAATACAACCAGCGCGAAACCGTCGAGGAATTGCTCGCCGGTCTCCACCGCGAGTCCCGCCTCGGCGGATCGATCAACGAGGGCATCTGGAGCGTGATCGGGACCGTTGACGCCTTGAAGGATGCCGAGCAGCTCACCGCGCCATTCAACACCGATGACCCGTCGATCTCGTTCAGCCTGCGATCCGGCCTGCTCGGCCTGCCGAACGACGAGGGCGATCCCGAAGCGTTTGCCGACGGCAGCGCCCGGTTCCGGGCGTGGCTTGAGTCGCAGATCGTCCAGCAGCTGGAGTCCGTACCGGAGATCGAACGCTTCACCCAGCTCACCGAGGCCGACGACTTCGGTCCGGCGATCGTGCTGCGACTCGGAACGCAGATCGTGCCCGGCGCGAACTTCTTTGGCCAGCCGATCACCGCGGGTGGGCAGTTCCAGAACGCGAACTTCAACACCACATTCAGAAGCCACATGGTGCTCGACTACGAGGTGCAGTTCGAGATGCCGGCCGACGGCTTCGAGGCGCTCAGCGACGACGAGCGTGGCCGGGTCAACGTCTGGGTCCTGCCGGTTGGCGATTCGGTGTTCCGTGAACCGGGCGGTTCCGGCACCGTCGAGGAACAGCCGGTGCGCGAGTGGAGCGTCGTCAACCAGAACCTCCAAGGCCTGCTCGCTCCGGTTCCGCCGGGTGGAGCCTGGCAGGGAGACGCCGACTTCAACGCGTGGGTCGACGTCGCCAACTTCGGTTCGGACTACAACGCGATCCAGCCGTTCACTCGGTCGACCGGCCAGGTGCCGGAAGCGGACACGATCGGGGAGCCGATCCGCAACTCGGACCGCGTGGGCCGCTCCGCGTGGAACACGAGCTGGCTCATCGCCATCCCCGGCGGTCAGTGGACGAAGAACGACCCGGACGTGATCCGGGACGCGCTTATGACCTTCATCTATGGCCAGGACCCCAGCGCGCCGAGCGGCGTGCTTCAGCCGGCCGATCCGTCGCTCGGACTTGGCATCACCGACATCGTCTGGAACATCCAGGGCTATCGCCGCCAGAACTGACCGCCACGGTCGAAAGGACATGGACATGATTCGATCCACGAACATCGTGGCCGGACTCGGAGGTCTGTTCCTCGCCGCCGCGGCGGCGGGGCAGGGCGGCTGGGAGCGGCAGGACCTCACGCTGGAAGCTGGTTGGAACCTCGTCTGGCTGGAGGTGGAACCCTCCGATCTGGCCGATGATCCGGCGAGCGTCTTCGGCCCGGACGTTGACGCGGTCAGCGCGTTCATCCCCGGGCGCCGGGCCGGGGACCGCGGGGCGTGGCGGAGTTGGTACGCCGCCGAACCGGCGTTTACCGCGAACCTCGCCGAGATACAGGGTGATCGCGGCTACTTCGTCCGGGCGACTTCGGTCAGCTCAGTGTCGATCGTCGGACGCCCGGTGCGGCGTTCGCGGCCGGTGGCCGGCGGGGCGCCCGCCCTGTTCGGGGCGGCGGTCGATGCCGTTCAACGTCCGCTGGTCGCGGACTACTTCGCGATTTCGGACGCGGTCGATCGGCTCAGCGAACTCAATGCGTTTGACACGGTCAACGGGGACTTCGTCACCGTCGACCCGGGCTTGCAGGCCATCACCGGCGGCCAGGCGGCCTGGATCACCACGTCGGTCGATCAGGACTACGCGGGTCCGATCCGGCTCTCCGCCGCCGGTGGCGGCCTCCAATTCGGAAAGACCCGCTACGGGCTCGATCTGGCGATCGAAGTGGCCGAAGCCGACGTCGACCGGTCGGTCTTTGTCGATGCGATCGCCTCGGCCGCGCCGCCGGCGGGCGAGCCGTTCGACGCGGGGGCGGGTGACGCCTCGTGGCTCGAGTATCGGCGGATCGATCCCCTGGACGGAACGATGTCCTGGGAGTCGTTCGACACTCCGCTTGAGGTCGTGATTCCGGCCAATCAGAGCCGGGTGGTCCTCGCGCTCCGGGCCGACCGCAATGGTCGTGCCCCCGCGTGCATCGACATCGACGGCGGTCTCTATCAAGCGCTGATCGAGGTGCGGGATGATCTTGGTCACCGCGAGATCATCGCCGCGGGCATGGAGGTGCTGGACGACCGAACCGGAACCTGGGTCGGCGAGGTCACGGTCGACGCGGTCAACCTCAATGCCGAACTCGGCGGCGGCGGTCCCGAGGGCGCGGAACCGCTCACATTCGGGATCATCCTGGAGATCGCGGCGGACGGCACGGGGCGCATCCTCGATCAGATCTGCATCGCCACCGCGACCACCGTCAATCCGGACGGAACCGCCGGCGACAACGAGCGATTCACGACATTCGGTGCGGTCCTCTTCCCGGAGATCGTCGAGCTCGACGTACAGCTCGACGGCAGCTTCCCGCTGCCGCCGACGCATCCGCTGAATCCGTACCGCCATCGCTACAACCCGCTGCTCACCGAGGGTCCGGACCTGATCCGGTCGATCGACCTCGACATCACGAGCGAGGATCCGACCCCGCCGAACCCGGTGTACGGCGATCTGCTGCGGGAGTCCGCCGGCAACAACACGCTCGTCGGGCTCTATTCCGAGACGATCAGCGGCCTCTCCCACGAGACGATCACCGTGACCGGGACGTTCCGGCTCCAGCGTTTCAGCGAGCGGATCGGGCTCCGAGACTGTCCGGAGTGATCCGCCGCCCGGCCCGGGCCAACAGACCGCCGATGTGAAGCTGGGGGCTTTGCGCGGGGACGGGGCAACGTCGGCCGGGCTGCGCTCGGCCGGCGTCGTCATGCGCGGGGAGTGCGTCCGAAGATCACGGTCCCGGCGAGCGCGCCGCCCCCACATCTCGTCCGTCCATCGGGGGCGATTCCGAACTCGCGGGATCGCCGTCGAAACGGACGAGGCCGATGATTAGACTCCGACTCATGCGCTTGCTGTCGGACGAAGAATTGACCGCGGTCCTCATCGGGGGGCCGGAAGAGGGAGGGGGCGATCGCTCGGCGATGCGGCGTGCGCTGCCGCTCGTCTACGAGCACCTGCACCGGCTGGCCAGCCAGGTCGCCGCCGATCCGGCCGGCGGCCGGGCGATGCAGCCCACCGCCCTCGTCCACGAGGTCTTTCTCAAGCTGTCCGACGACCGAACGACCCCGTGGGAGAGCCGTGAGCACTTCTACGCCGTCGCGGCCAAGGTCATGCGGCACGTGCTTGCCGATCACTGCCGAAGCCTCGGCCGGCAGAAGCGGGGCGGGGGCTGGCGGCGGGTCAGCCTGACGGGACTCAGTGGCGGCGGCGATCGCGAGGTGGCCCTGATCGACCTTGACGCGGCCCTCACCGAGCTCGCCGGTCTCGACCGGCGGCAGGCCTCGGTGGTCGAGCTCAGATTCCTTGCCGGCCTCAGCGTCGACGACATCGCGTCGGTTCTGGGGACATCCCGCCGAACCGTCGAGCGTGACTGGCGCATCGCCCAGGCATGGCTGCGCCGGCGCCTCGAGGAATGAGCACCGAGCGGCACGCCGAAATCGGGAACCTCTTTTGGGATGCGGTGCAACTCGCGGGTGAAGAACGGGAGCGCTTTCTCGCCGATCTCGAAGCACGCGATGCCGATCTGCACGACGAGGTCATCGCCTTGATCCTCGTCGACGAGGAATCGACCTCGCCGCTCGCCCGCACCCATGAAGGGATCGGCGTGTCGGTGCTGGCCGACGCGATGGACGTCGAACGCATCGGGCCCTATCGCATCGTCCGGCGCATCGGCGAGGGTGGCATGGGCCGGGTGTACGAGGCGGTGCAGGAGCAGCCAGCTCGCCGCGTCGCCCTCAAGATCATGCGGCCCGGGCGCGACTCGGTCGAATTGGTTCGCCGATTCGAGCGCGAGATCACGTTGCTCGGTCGCCTCGAACATCCCGGCATCGTGCGAGCGTACGACGCGGGGTCGTTCGATGCGGGCGACGGTCAGCAGCCGTTTCTGGTCATGGAGTACGCCGAGGGTCGGCCCTTCGCGGCGGCGGCGGCGGACATGACGCGCACCGAGCGACTCGAACTCCTCCTCCGCGTGACCGACGCCATCGCCCACGCCCACCAGCGTGGCGTCATCCACCGCGACCTCAAGCCCGACAACGTCATCGTCACCGACGACGGTCAGCCGCGCGTGCTCGACTTCGGCGTCGCCCGCGCCACGAGTTTCAACGAGACGCTGACCTCGCTCACCCGGATGCCGGGACAGATCATCGGGACGTTGAGTTACATGAGTCCGGAGCAGTGTCTGCGGGACCGAGCCGTCGACCACCGGGCCGACGTGTACGCCCTCGGGGTGATGCTCTTCGAGCTGCTGTCGGGACAGCTGCCGCACGATCTGGCTGGCCGGCCCCTGGCCGAAGCGCTTCGCGTGCGGATCGAGGACGACGCGGCGACGCTCCGCACCACCGCTGCCGGACTCCGCGGCGACCTTGACGTGATCACGGCCACCGCTCTCGCCCGTGACCCCCGGCGTCGATACGCGACGGTGCGGGCGTTCGCCGGCGACCTGCGACGTCACCTCGCCGACGAACCGATCCACGCCCGTCGCCCGAGTCCCGCCTACCGGCTCGTGAAGTTCGCCCGGCGCAACGTCGCCCTCGTCGCGTCGATCGCCGTCATCGGCCTGACCCTGGCGTCGGCCACCGTCGTGTCCACCCGATATTCGCTGCAGGCGCAGCGTGATCGCGACACGGCCGAACGTGCGGCGGACGCATCTGAGCGCAGCGTGTACCGGCTGGCGATCGGTCAGGCCCAGTCGGCCATCGAGGGACGGGACGGCGCGCTGGTCGAACGCTCACTGGAGCTGGCCCCCGTGCCGCTGCGCGGTTGGGAGTGGCGGCACCTCGATGCGCGACGCGATCCGATGATCGTGCTCGACGACGAGTTGCGGATCCTGTCCACCACCAGTGTCGGCTTTCGCGCCGGCCATCCGCGGATCGTCGCTGATGCCGCCGATGGCGCCCGCGTGCTCGACGGGATCACGGCTCGCGAAGTGGGGCGGTTTCCCGGGGCATCGGCTCATCATGTAGCGATCGCGGCCGACGGGCGCCGGTTCGCCGAAGTCTCCGCGGACGGATCGGCGCTCCGGATCGGCGACCTGGACGACGACGCCACGGCGCCGCGTTCCGTGTCACTGCCCGCCGACAGCGGCGAGCCGCGCTTCTTACGGTTCGCCAGCGCCGCCCCCGATCGCCTGCTCGTCGCCGCGGAGCGAGCGACGTTGCTCATCGATCTCGCCGGCGGGGGCGTTGTGGGCCGATGGCCGGTCGCCACGAGCGCGGCCCCTTCCCCGGACGGCACGAGCGTGCTCGCGTCGATCACCGACCACCGTCTCGTGCCCGCTCCGTCCGACGACGCCACCGCACCCGGGCGCCGACTCGTGCTTTGGACGCCGGATCATCCGGAACGCCGGCTGCCCGGCCGCCCGTGGTTCAAAGACCGCTCAGAGTCCCTGGCGTTCAGCCCGTCGGGCGATCGGGTGGCCCTGACCGTCGCGTCGCTCGTCGTCCGGGTCATCGACCTGCCGGCCGATGTCGTCCGGTATGAAGGCTGGTCGGTCGACTACCGTCGTGGATGGGGACTCGCGTTTCTCGGTGAGGATCGGCTCGTGATTCCCGGCGGCGATCTGAGTGCGCGCATCATCGACTTCGATGGCCACGAACTCGATCGACTGCCGATCCGCACGAGTCGTTCGCAGGGCGACGATCGCATCCATGCGATCGCCACCACTCCGGAAGGCGACGCGATTTTCCTGGCGTCCGACGTCGGAGCGAGCTTCCATCCGATGGACCGATCGTCGGGCCTCCAGCTCGCGGGCCACACGCGATACGTCTACTGCGCTGCGTGGAGTCCCGACGGCGACATGCTGGCGACCGCCGGTTGGGACCACAGTGTGCGACTGTGGTGTGGGTTCACCGGAGCGGCGATCGCCGTCCTTCCGATCGACGGGCGCGAGACGTGCGTGGCGTCGTTGGCGTTCTCGGCTGACGGGAGACGGCTGATGGCGACCGTGCCACCGCGATACCGCTGGGAAACAACGCCAATGCACCGCCGAATCTGGGACCTCGTGACCGGGGAAGTGGTCGACGACACGCCGGGCATCTTCGAGGTGCTTGTTGACTCGCCCGGCGACACCACGTTCGCGGGGACGAGTCCGATGGACAAGTCGAAGATCGCGAGCTCCGGGGCGTGCGCGGTCGTCACACACGACGGACGTCACGTGATCGGGGCGATCCGCGGCAACGAGGCGCTGCTGTACGACCTCGAGACGGGCGAGGAACGGCCAGTTCCCGGAGCCCATCGTCCGACCCTCGCCGTCTCGCCCGACGGCCGCGAGCTGGTATTCGCCGCGTACCGATCGCCACGGATCGAGCGCCGTTCGCTCCCGGACCTCTCCCTGATCGGCACGCTCGAGACCGATCACGTCGGCGAGATCTTCTCGATCGCCTGGAGTCCGGACGGCGAGCGCCTCGTCACCGCGGGCCGCGATCGCCTGATCCGCATCTGGGAACCAGAGACCGGGGAGCTCATGGCCGTTCTCGACGTGCACGCCGACTACGTGCACGACGTCGTCTTCAGCCCCGATGGGACCCGCCTGGCGTCGGTGTCGGGTGACGGGACCGCGCGGATCTGGGACACGGTGCCGCGTCACGTGCGACTCGAGCAGGAGGCTGAATCGACTGCATCGGTCGCGAGGATCTCGGCGTGGGCCGCTCGCCAGCCGAACGTGCGGACCACCGATCGCCGGACGGAGTCGTCGCCGCAGACGGGCATCATCGAGCCGGAGCGAGGATGGCACGTTGGCGACGGGGTCGCCGAGACCGAGTGGGGCATCGACGAGCAATGAACGTCGGCGGCCCGGCAAGCGGCGACGGGAGCCGCTCGAGCCTCCGTCCGTCCGGGTCGAACGCTTCCGGCCGCCATCCGGAACTGGACGCCGGTGGCCGCGCTCTGGCACGCGTTCCTCGTCCGCCCTCGTTGCACATTCGGCGAATGTGGCGGGGCTACCCCCACGCCCCGTGGCCACCTCCACGCCGCGGAGCCACCTGAAGGCCCTGGGGCCTGATTCCCGGCCGCCGGGCCTGGCGGGTCCCTCCCGATGCCGCGCCGCGGCAGCCCGACCGACGCGGAGCGTTCCGGGAACTGGGGCATCCAGGGTCGGGAATCGCCGTCGCGACCCACTGATACGGGAATCCGGTATCGTCCCGCGTCGCTGGACGGGCGTTTGCCGCCCTGACCACCGCGCGAATCAACCTTCTCAGAAGCCCCCGCAACGGACTCTGCCCGCCCATGTCCATGGAAGCCGGAATCGTCGGCCTGCCGAACGTCGGCAAGAGCACGCTCTTCAACGCCCTGACCTCGGCCGGAGCGCTGGCCGCGAACTATCCGTTCGCCACCATCGAGCCCAACGTCGGCATCGTGCCGATTCCCGACCCACGGCTCGAGCGCATCCGCCACCACATCGAAAGCCAGAAGACGATCCCCGCCATGCTGCGGTTGGTCGACATCGCCGGCATCGTGAAGGGGGCGAGCGAGGGCGAGGGACTCGGCAACAAGTTCCTCAGCCACATCCGCGAGGTGGACGCCATCGTCCAGGTGGTGCGCTGCTTCGAGAACGCCCCCGGCGGCGAGGACATCACCCACGTCGACGGCACGATTGATCCGCTGCGCGACATCGACACCATCCGCACCGAGCTCATCTTGGCCGACATGCAGACGGTCGAGAGCGCCTTGCCCAAGGCCGCCCGGTCCGCCCGCGGCAACGACCCCGAGGCCGTCATCCGCAAGCGGGTGCTGGAGTGCATCCAGCCGGTGCTGGACGAAGGCAAGACGGCTCGCTCGGTGATGGACGAGTTCTCCGGTGACGAGGCCGTGGCCATGCGTGGCCTCGGGTTCATCACCGCCAAGCCGATTCTGTACGTGGCCAACGTCGACGATTCCGACGTGAACGGCGCGGGTCTGCTGGCCGAATCCGTGCGCGTTCACGCCGCGGCCGAAGGATCCGAGGTCGTGCCCGTTTGCGCGAAGATCGAGTCGGAGCTCTCCGAACTCGACGACGCCGACAAGCGGGAGATGCTCTCCGACTTTGGCATGACCGAGCCGGCCCTCGACAGTCTGGCCCGGGCCGCGTACCGACTGCTGGGGCTGCAGTCGTTCTACACCGCGGGGCCCAAGGAGATCCGGGCCTGGACGGTCCGGCAGGGGGCCAAGGCGCCCCAGGCCGCCGGCGTGATCCACACCGATTTCGAGCGCGGCTTCATTCGGGCCGAGGTCTACGGGGTCGACGATCTGGAAGAGCTGCACAGCGAGAAGGCGATCCGCGAGAAGGGGCGGATGCGGGTCGAGGGCAAGGAGTACGCCATGCAAGATGCGGACGTCTGCCACTTCCTGTTCAACGTCTGAGTCGCGGTGGGTGATCCGGCGACACATTTCGACCGCGAGCCAACGGCGTCCGAGGTCGAGTTGGCGGTCACGTGGTTCCAGGCGGCCCGGGCCATGCACCTGGCTGGCGGGCGCCGCATCGAAGCGGCCGACGCCAGTGCTGGCCTGTACGCCCAGGCCGTCCTTGGTTTGCCGGAAGCGGCTTGCCTGGCGGCCAAGGACCCGTCGATCATCGCCGGCCGGACGCTGGTGGATTGCCTGGCCGCGTGCGAGCGGATGCCAGACTCGGCCGGCGCCCCGTTCCTCACCGGTTTGATGATGATCACGTTCGGCGAACGACGCCTGCACCATCTGGAAGTGCGTTGGGCGTCCATGGTCGCCTCGGCGGTCGGCGTGGACGCGGATGCGTTCCTGGAGTGTTGCTCGGCCGCCCGCGTGATGGCCGCGATGATGCATTCGGGCGACGCGCCGGTCAGCTCCCTGCCGCGGGAGCCGGAGGGGTGAGCGAGCGCGACGACACGAACTTCGAGTTTCTCGGTTCGGATGACGAACGCGTCCGCCGCCTGGGTGAACAGGCCGAGCGGTACGTCCACACCGATCCGGAGTCGTGCTTGTTCAAGCTGCGGCTCATGATCGAGACGATGGCCCACCGGCTCGCCGAACTCGACCGGCCGGACCTCGTGTCGAAGGACCTGGCCAAGATGCTCCGCAACCTCCAGCGTTCGGGCATCATGCCGCGCCGGACGGCGGATCTGATGCACGCGATTCGCCGCGATGGAAACGCCGCGGTCCACGGGAAGCCGATGCCTGCGCCGACCGCGATGCGCCGGCTGCGGGATGCCCACCGGCTGGCCGGGTGGTTCGTCGGCATCGTCCAGCGGGGGTCGGCGGCCCGGGCCGGCAAGTTCGTGCCCCCGGCGAGGCCGATGCCGATCGACGAAGCGGCGGCGGCAGCCATCGAGCGGGCCGAGCAGTTGGAAGCGGATATCGAGCGGCAGCGGGCAGAAACGCGCGAGGCCTTGGTGCTCTTTGGCGAGGGATTCGACCCTGAGGTCGACGGGGCGCGGATCGTGGCCGAGTTGGAAGCGCTGGATCGAATCGCCGACGCGGCCGGCGAGCCCATGGTCGACGCCGACAGCGTGTCGCTGGTGATGGCGATGGAACTCGAGCAACTGCTGGCCCACCCGCGGCTGGGATTGACCGTCCAGCAGGCCCGCGGGGTGGCCTCGGGCGAGTTGCAGGCGGTGCGCGCCGAACTCGAACGCCGCGAAGCCCACTACGAAGCCGAGCGATCGGCGATCGCCGGGGCGACGCAGGTGCATCCGGACTGACGGCGGTCGCGCGGGCTCTCGCGTGAACCGTCGCGCGGGCTGCCGCGAAAGTCGCCGCGAGAGCCGCCGCGTGAGATCTCGATCAACGCTTCCTTCAGCCCGCCCGCCAACTGCATCCGAACTTCCGCGGTACGCTCGCGGTGTGCGTCCGTGCCGCCGTCAACGTGCGGAGTCGCTGCGTCGCACTGGATTGCCGGTCAGCCGGCCGCGCGGCCGGCGCCCGTCCTCGTTCGAAGCTCCGGAGGTCGACCATGTTCGTGATCACCAATCGTCAGCTGCACGCCGGCCGCAAAGGCTTGGCCCGCCTGGGGCATCGTCCCAACGAAGCCGGCCCCAATGAATTGCGCGTCGTCCAGGCCCGCCGGCGTGGTCGATCGTGGTCGATCAACATCTTGCCCGACCGACTGACCGCGCGCTACCGAACGGCCATCGATTTGCCGGCTCGGCCGACTGCGCGGGAGCGAAACTCGGGCAAGGAATACTTCGCGAGTCACTACGCCGCGCAGATGATCTTTGATCGCGTGAACCCCCAGGAGCGCGGCGTCGAAGGCCGCAACCTGGTGTTCTTTGTCCACGGATACAACAACGACCTCAAAGCCGTGCTTGATCGGGCGGAAGCGTTCGAGCAGCAGTACGGCGTGGAGTGTCTCGTGTTCTCGTGGCCGGCCAACGGCGGCGGCCTCCGCGGCGTCACCAGTTACCTGAGTGACAAGCGCGATGCCCAGGCCAGTGCGCCGGCCTTCAACCGCGTCCTGGAGAAGATGCACGACGCGCTCGTCGGTTACAACAACGACAGCCACGAACGCATCGCCCGTCGGGCCGTCAGCCGGTTTCCCAATGATCGGGCGGAGCAACTGCGGTACGTGGCCGAACGCATGGAACGCCGGTGCCCATTCCGCGTGACCATGGTGGCCCACTCCATGGGGAACTATGTGCTCAAGCAGGCGCTGCGGACAACGACCACCGCGGCCGATCGGCTGATCTTTGACAACGTGGTCTTGGCCGCGGCGGACACCAACAACTTGGACCATGGCCTTTGGGTCGACCGGCTCAACGTACGCAACCGGGTGTACGTGACGATCAACGAGGACGATTTTGCCTTGGGGGCGAGTCGCATGAAGATTGGCGACCAGCAGCTCGCGCGGCTTGGGCACAGCGTGAGCCAACTCAACAGCGTGCGAGCGTTCTACGTCGACTTCACCGGCGCGCCGGACGTGGGGCGCAGCCATGCATACTTCGAGGGATCCACGGCCGAGCATCCGGCGATCCGTGCGTTCTTTCATCGGGCGTTCAATGGCGAGCGAGCGGAGACCCATCTGCCGTACGACGCGGCCCGCAATACCCACGATGTCCGGTTTGCCGGTCCGGTGCTGACGTAGAGGCGATCAAATGCTTTGGTGAGGCGGCGAGGCGGGACGCGCGGTGTCGGACGCATGGTGCCGGACGCACCGTGCCGGAGGCACGAGAGCCGTCGGCGTGCCGGGGGCCTCCGGGCTCAGGGCGTATTCGCCAGATGAATGCGTGACAGCGGCTCTTTCGTGGCCTAGCTTGGCGGTATGGGTGGGGTGGGCTTGGTCCGGAGCGCTCTCCTGGCCTGCAGTCTGCTCGGTCGCGAGGGTGTTGCCGGAACCGTCCTCGGGGCCAATCCCCATCCCCGAGGAATCCCCATGTCCAACTTTTCCCTCTCGCGGTCGGCCGCGGCGGCCATCGCCGTCGGTGCGATCGCGGCCACGTCGAGTGCGTCCGTCACCGGTCCCTTGGCGTCGGCCGTCGAACTCCAGGCGGCGCCCGTCAGTCAACCCGAGATCGCTCGCCTCGCCCAAGGGTTCATCGGCGTGGAGGCGCTGGAACTCGTCGACCTGTCCGGCTTGCCCGCATTGGGCGACGGAGTCCCCGACCTTCGGTTGTCGGTTGCATTCGGTGGCACGCCGCGGGTCATTGACCTGTCGGCACATTCGGTTCGCGATCCGATGTATCAGGTGCTCGTCGACGACGGGAGCGGCCAGTTGCAAGAAGTCGCGCCAGGTCCGGTGCGAACCGTTCGGGGCACGGTCGACGGGGGGACGTCGGTCACGGCCGCCGGGGGCGCGGGCGCGAACGGTCTGTCGTTGATGGTGATGGATGCCGACGGCACGCGTTGGTGGCTGCAGCCATTGGCGGGAACGGTGCCCGGGGCGGGGGCGGGCCTGCACGCGATCTACCGCAGTGCAGACGTGACGGCGACCGACCACCGTTGCGGGAACGACGAGTTTCGGCCGATGGAAGGTGAGTTGGCCATGGCCGCGGCCGGAGCCGGCGATGGCGGCGGCGCGGTTTCTGGATCGGGCAATGTGTGCGTGACCCAGCTCGCATGCGACGCAGACTTTGAGTACTTCGAAGACTACGGATCGGTCGCCGCGGTTGAGAACCGAATCAATTCCGTGACGAATACGATGAACCTGCAATACGAAACGCAGGTCAACATCACCCACGCAATCACCACGATCATCGTGCGATCGAACGCCAACGATCCGTACACCGAGAACGGTTCGTTTGGTCTGCTCTGCGAGTTCATCACCGAATGGACGGACAATGAGCAGTTCACCGTCCGCGACGTCGCCCAACTCTTCACCGGGCGCAATGTGAGCGGGGGAACGATCGGTCGCGCGGCCGACATCGGTGGCACCGGGATCTGCGTCAACTCCGGTGGTTGCTCCGGCGGGGCGTTCGATACATTCGGTTCGTTCTGCTTCAGCCAGTCGGACTTCAATGGCAACTTCAGTAGTGCGACCGATCTGTCGGCCCACGAACTTGGACACCTCTGGGGCGCGTTCCACTGCAATTGCACGAGTTTCACGATGAACCCGTTCATTACCAGTGCCAACGTGTTCAGCAACGGTTCCATCGACAGCATCAATGCGTACGCCGACACTCGGACCTGCATCTCGTGCAACGAACCCGAGCCGACCGGGGCGTGCTGCTTCCCGGGTGGCACGTGCGCGACGGCGGCGACCGAAGTGAATTGCGTTGCCGGTGGCGGGACGTTCCTTGGCGTCGGCTCTGACTGCGTGGACTGCGCTGAATTGAGCGGGGCATGTTGCCTGTCCGACGGCACCTGCATCGTGGTCAGTGAGTCGATCTGCTCGGCCCTGGACGGCGACTACGCCGGCGGCGGGACCGAATGCACACCCGGCTTCTGTGGCCCGACGTGCCCGGCCGACTTTGACGGCAGCGGGGCCGTCGACTTCGCGGATCTCGTGAGCCTGCTGTCGGCCTTCGGTCCGTGCGATGACTGCGTGCAGGACTTGGATGGCGATGGCGAAGTCGCATTCGACGACCTGGTCGGCCTGCTCGCCTCGTTCGGCCCGTGCGAATGAACGTCTGCGTCCCGGGTACGTCGCCCGGCGCACCGTCGAACTGACCTGCCCGGCTGGGCATGATCGCTCAGGGGTTCACAGAAAGACGCGGGGGCGCACCGACACGTGGTGCGTCCCCGCGTTCGTTTTTGCTTCGAGCCGGTGCGGCGTTCGGCGGGGCTGACTGCGCCTGGCCGAGTTCGCGCGAGCCTCTTGCGACCCCCCCGGCGAACCCCCGACGAACCCCCCGACGAAGCTCGCTTCAGCCGCCGATCGTGGCCGGCCTGCCCGGGGTCATCACGTGGACCGTTGCCGTCGACGGCGTGAGATCCGCAGGATCCTGGGCGATCGGTGGCCACGTGTCGTAGTGGCACGGGATGACGTGCGGTGCGCCGATGAGATCGGCGGCCCGGCTGGCGAGTTTCGGTCCCATGGTGAAGCGATCGCCGATCGGCAGGATCGCGATGTCGGGCCGATGGATCTCGCCGATGAGCTTCATGTCGCCGAACAGATCGGTGTCGCCGGCGTGGTAGACCGTCTGGCCGCCCATTCGAATGACGAGCCCGCACGCCGCTCCCATCGCCGCGCCGCCGAGGGACGACGAATGGACCGCGTGGGTGAAGGCGATCGAGCCAAAGTCGGTCGCGATCGTTCCGCCGGGATTGGCCGGGCTGACGTGCTCGTGCCCGAGCGATTGCACGTGCTCGGCCAGCTCGAACGGAGCGTGCACCGTCGCTCCCGTTCGGCGGGCAATGTCCATCGTGTCGCCGAAGTGGTCATCGTGGGCGTGGGTCAAGGCGATGTGCGAGCAGTCGATCGTTGCCGGGTCCACCGTCGCGGTGGGGTTGCCGGTGAGGAACGGGTCGACGACGAGCCGCGTCGTGCCGTCGTCAAAGATGAATCCGGCGTGACTGAGCCACGTGATGGTGAGGGTCATGGGAGCTCCGGGATGGATCCGGCAGAGGCGAGC
>JBGCEZ010000094.1:0-17328 GCA_045106735.1 Phycisphaerales bacterium
AGCCGCAACGTACCGGTGACATGGGACGCTTCCTCCACGAACGGAAACGAACCCGAATCGTCATCGCCGCCACCCTGGGTCACGTAGACAACTTGATTCATGCGCGGAGGCGCACAGAAGTTGCAGCCGACGTAGCTCGGCAGAATCATGCAGTGCCGCATGTTGTCGAGGCTGTCATACGGGGCCATGAATCCGACCAAGCTCACGCGCTGCCCGTTGAGTTCCATGAGGGCGTCGGGGAAACGGAGCTCCTGGTCGATGAGGTTCCACGGCCGCGCCTCGCCGAGGTCCGCGAAGTCGATCGCGGGTGGCGTATCGTCGACGCCGGAGCCAGCCGCGGAGCCCGAATCCTGCGCATCCCCGGTCGCCGTGGCCGTGGCCGAGTCGCGAGACGGACCGGAGGTGTTCCCATCGGCTCCCGGCGCATCAACCCCGGACGACGCGGCGGCGGACACCGCAGGCACCGCTGCCTCCGGTCCGCCCTGCTCGCACCCGATACCGATCGCGGCAACGAACAGAAGAAAGCAACCGATTGGTGGAATGTTGGCACTCATGTCAGGGGTCTCGGCATCGAGTCTCAGTCGGTCAAATGAAGGTCATCGATCGGCGTGTGGCGGTAGCACGAGATCGCCGGAATCACGGACGCCGCAGCGCCGCAAAGTGCCATCGTCGCGATCGCGATCACTTCAGAACGGGGCACGTTCCAGGCGTGCAGTACAAGCCCCGTTGCGTCGCGGATCGGTCCAGCGGCGAGGGCCAGTCCCCCGTGGCCCAGAAGCAAGCCAAGGGCGATGCCCGCGCCAGTGAGGAGCAAGCCCTCGGTAAAGACGAGGGCCGCAACTTCGGTCCGCACCGCGCCGAGGCTGCGCAGGATCGCAATATCGCGGCGACGGCGTTCCGCCGCCTGATGAAGTGTGGTGAGCACCGTCAGACACGCAACGACCACAACGGCCGCGGCGATCGCCAGAAGCGATCGTTGCACCGGTCCAATGACGCCGCGCTGGAAACGCAGAATCTCGTTGATCGGCACGGCGGCGATGCCATCGCTCCGCGAACGGATCTCATCGGACATCCAGAGTCGCAGTCCTGGCGTTTTGAGCCGAATCAGAATCGCGGAAGCCTCGCGCTCCGTCGCACCGCCGAGCAGCGCGGTTCCTTGGATCGCCGCGTGGAGCTGGCCCTCCGTCTCGTGGACCTCCCAGACGGCTTCCAGGGTGCCGAAGATCGCGCGATCTTGGGCGCTGCCCGTGGGCTCGAGAATGCCGCTCACTCGATAGGGAAAGTCGCGATGCACTTCAGCGCCCGGAACACTGACCAATCCGTGCGTTCCGTACAAGGTGTCACCGAGATTCAGCCCGGTCATCGACGCGACGTGGCTGCCCAAGACGACGTCAAATCGGTCGACGAACATTTCGCCACGAGCGAACGCGAAAAACGGATCACCGTTGCGATCTGGGAGATCGAAGAATGAGGCTTCGGTTCCGACGATGCGGTACCCGGCGTAGTTGTCGCCCAATCCGATCGGCGCCGACCAGAGCACCCGCGGGTCGCGGCGGATGCGCTCGTACTCCTCGTACGGCAGGTTGCCGGGAGGCGCGTCCAAGTGGTACACGCTCGAGAGTACGAGCTGCAGCGGACTTCCCTTGCCGCCGGCGACAAGATCGTAGAGTGCGGCGTCGGTCGACAACGCACGTTCCGATTCATTCCGGAGGGCGAGCACCGTACACACGAGCGCCGCCCCGAGCGCGATACTGGCCACGGTCAAAAATGTAACCAGCCATCGAAAGCGAAGATAACGCCAGGCCATCGCGGGGAAGTTCACGGGGTTCGAGCCTCCTCGTTGTCGGCTGCATCACGGACAGATTGGACGAGCCCCGTGCAGTCGAAGGTGCGCGGAAGCTCGGCCGCGAGTGCGTGATCGTGCGTGACCATGACCAGCGCACGTTCGTGCTCGGCCGCAACGTCTCGGAGCAACGCGAAGATCTCTCGGCCGGTCGCCGGGTCCAGCGATCCAGTCGGCTCATCGGCCAGGAGGACCGGGGCATCACCGGCGATGGCCCGCGCGATCGCGACACGCTGACGTTCTCCGACAGAAAGCTGGCCTGGCCTGGCGTGCATCCGATGGGCCAGACCCACGCGTTTCAAGACGTCCGATGCGCGAGCGCGGGCGCCCCCCTTCCGCCGCGCACCGAACCGCAGTCCGATGGCCACATTCTCAAGGGCCGAGAACGGGGCGAGCAAATGAAACGTCTGGAACACCATCCCGCAATGGGCGCCGCGGTGACGATCGAGCTTCGCGGGACTGAGTTTCGAGAGATCCGTCCCGGCCACCATGACTTCACCGGCGTCCGCCCGGCGCAGGCCAGCGATCAGGTTGAGCAAGGTGCTCTTGCCACAACCGCTTGGCCCGACGAGCGCGACCGACGCTCCGGCTTCCACCTCGAACGCGGGCAGGCTGAATCGGACGGAGGACGCGTGCGCCACGTTTCCGAGCCGAAGCACGACATCGCGCAGGCGCACGACGAGCGGCGACGTTCCGCTGGAATCGTTGCACATGCGCTCAGGTACTTCGTGGGTCCGCGACGTTTTATTCATGCACATGCTCCCGGTCATCGGAAACTGAGAAACTTACTGACCGCGCGGCCGGAGCACGAACGACGCCGTGGTGACGTCAGCGAAACGCAGCTCGGCGGCGGCAGTGAAGCCATCGACCATCAGCCACGATGGAAGAGCGCCGTCTTCGGCCGAGAACGTGAACGCAGCGGTCGTTCCGTCGGTCTTGGTTTCGTCGGCCACATCAGCCATCGCCACCAAGGTGACCGATCGATCCAGGAGCGGGAGCGTGAGTTCCAACCTTGTATCGACCGGGAAACGCCACGGCTCACCGCCACGCCCCCCCTGGGTCAGCCACGCCTGCAATCTCCCGGTGTCACCGTCGAGCAACACCTCCACGGTGCCGACTTGCTTGCGGTCGGCACCAAACAACGGCTGCAGATAGCCGCCGTTCGGTCCTTCATTGGCGTGGATGTGGGGCATCCCGGCCGCCATCATCAGGCGAGCGGTGGCGGGATGGATCCCGAGCACAATCGTCGACGCGGTCGCTGGATCGGCGTCGAGGCTCTCGACCAGGCTCGCAATGTCTCCCACGAGGATCTCGACCTGAGGACGATCCACAACATTGGCCGGGATGGTCTCGGCGGTCACGGCCCGCCCGGCGTCCACCAGCTTCGGACGCAGCCCCTCGACTGTGGCCGCATCTCCGGCCCGGGCCACCCCCTCGGCCCGCAGCGCGAGGTCATCGAACGTCACGAGCTCCGGCCAATAGACCATCTTCTTGTCAGCGACCGACCCACGCGCCGCGTCGCCCGTCGCGCTGCCCGGCGCGTTGTTCGCCGACGATCCACGCTCCCCTCGATCGCAGCCGCTGGCAAGGAGCCCGAGACACAGGCAGACGACCAGAACGCCGCGACGCGGGACATCACGAGATGGCCGGGCAAACTTCGCACGAAACACGCTCATCGACGGGGCCCCTGACAAATGGCAATTGAATGCCAACAGCGTAGCGACGCGGCCACCATGGTCAATCGGATTCCGAGATGAAACGCGGACCGCCACGGCCCCTCCTGTCGCCGGAGTGCGGCGACGGCCCAAGTCGGCATACGGGCTCGCCCGGGACGGTCCCGATCCTCCACGAGGCAAGCAAGGTCGAGGCGAGCAGCGGCGACCAAGCCGGCGGACGGCAGACGATCGCCAGCGGATGCAGACGAAACAGATCCGCGCACCCAGAGTTGACGGGGCCTCGGAACCGATGAACGCGCATCACGAGTTGAATCTCGGCGCCAAGTACATGCGGCACCGCACGACTCGTGTGAGCCAACCCCGCCATGCCACGAACGATTGCGTTCGGTTGTCGCCGGGCATCGCACGGACACCGCGTGAGAGCAAGACGAAGCCAACGGGTACGAACGCGAATCCGCACAAATGTGAGTTCGCACGAATGTGAGTTCGCACGAATGCAAATCCACTCAAGGGCGAAGGCCCGGCGATGCCGAACGAGTGCGTTCATATCCTGACCGGCCGTCGCGTCGATCACGTCAAAGCAAGGCGATCTTGCCCTGCTCTCAATCGCACGTCCGTGCGCCGCGCACTTCAAGACGAACGCTTCGTTATACTTTGGCCGTTGCAATCCACGTGATCAAGACGATGTGCACCAGCTCGCCTCCCCAAGAGCCGCGTGCATGCACGACGCGTGCACGATCGATGCATGCGCGAACGACGCGTGCACAAAAGACGCGTAACCCCGGCCAAGTTTCGTTCCTCAAAAGCATGGTCTCATTCATGGGCTTCGCACGTCAATCAAAGCTCGCCGGCGACGCTGAAGCTGACAGCAAGTCCGGCAGCACATGTCCTGACGCGACCGGCGACGTCGTCAACCCCGCTCCGGACACGACGTTCTCGGTTCGTTGTCCCGGGTGCGACGCAATGCAGAACGCCCACACGGGCACCCCGCCGGCGCCGTTGCTCCCCGCCACGTTTCGTTGCCTGGCGTGCCGGACCCAGATCCAACCGATTCCCGACACATGGACTCGTCCGTCCGGCGGCTGGATGCTCGGACTCTTGCCGGGCCTGCTGGCCGCCGCAACGCTTTCGTCGCTGATCGTGGCCAGCCTCGCCAGTGGCCTCTTCTCAGGCGACGATGCCGTCAGCGAACTGGCCGTCGCCATGTTCGTCTTTGGCCTGGGACTGACGGTCAACATCACGTTGTGGCTGACGGTTCGCCGAACGTTTCCGTACTGGTCTCCCGTGCGAAGACGATCCGCCGCACTGTGTCAATGGGTGATGCTGCCACTGCTCTTGACGCCCTGTGCCGGCGTCTTGTTTGGGCTCGTGGTCCCCGGCGCGTGGATGATCGGCCGTGCCGCCGGCCCGCCAGCCGACATGCTCGAGACGTGCGGATGCTGCGGATACGACCGCCGGGCAACATCCGGCGCGTGCCCAGAGTGCGGCCGCGAGCCACGGTGGACCACCAGCTCCATGGCCCACGGGCACCTCGGATGGATCATCACGATCATCGCGTGGACCGGACCAGGGATCGCGGCCCTCACCGCCGATGACCGATGGGACGAGCCCGGCCGCATCGCCCTCGGCATCCCCCTCTGGCTCTTCAAAGCGACTTCTCTCCCGTTTTTCGCCGTCGCCTTGGCACTCTTTGTGAAACGTCCGGTGCTGATCCGCCAATCTGTCGAGCACCGGTGCTGGATTCTGGCCATCACGGGCTTTCTCTTGACCGCTCTCATGGCGAAGGTGGGCGCATGACTTCGACGTCCGACGACCAATCGCCCGACAGCGGGCCACACGAGCCCGCGCGCGAACGACCAAGCGGGTCGCCGGACGCGTCGCCGGACGGGTCGCTCGGCGGATCGACGGATGAGCAGCTCGACGGGTCGCCCGCTGATTCCGTGAAACGGCTCACGAAGGGCGGAGTGCATGGCCCCGCCGACGCATCGGCGAGCAATTCGACCGCCGGTTCCGCGGAGACGATCTCGCCCGGTGCCGCGACAACGCCGATGACCGTCGCATGCCCTCGCTGCAAGCACCTCGTGACAGCCCCGGAACTGGAAACACGGAACGCCCAGTTGGCAAGCGTCGCCGATCTTTCCGGCCCGCCCATGCGAACCGGCTCGGATTCGACGTCAAAGAAGCCGTTCCTCGCGAGGTTCCGAACCCGGGAACCGGCCGTCAACCAGACCGCTCTCCACTGCCCTGCATGTGCCATGCGTTTTCCGGTGGTCCCAACGAGTTGGCATCGCGAGCACACGATCTGGCTCTTCGGCATGTTCCCCGCAGCCCTGTTCGCGGCGATCACGGGCGGCGCTGTTCTGACCGCCGCGTCGGCATTCGTTTCTGACCTCGTCGACGACCCGATCGGAATCATGTTTGCGATTCTGTTCGGTCTCCTTCTTTGGGCCTCGATTGCGATCGCGAACCTGAGCATTTGGATGGTGATCCGGCGACGGTTCATCGCCTGGGAACCGTGGCGTCAATGGACCGCGCTGGCGGCACAATGGACGATCGGGCTTGCGATGATCGCGCCGTGCTGGGGGGTTCCGTTTGGCCTCGCCATCCCGGCCATCTTCCTCATCGGGGCCCCGAACGCCGCTGGCGGATGGGGCGGGCGCGAACGATGTTGCGGCCGCTGCGGCTATGAACGGCGCGGTTCCATCGACCAGTGCCCGGAGTGCGGCCACGGCTTCGCCTGGATGGCCGACGAAGCGGCACTTCCGCACCTCATGTGGCTCGCGAGTCTGCTGGCCTGGAGTTCGGTCGCACTCGCGACGGTGTTCATCGTGTGGCCAGAGAGCATCTACGACGGTCACGTCGAAGATTTTGCCCCGCTTCTGTGGTCCGTCCCACCGGCCGCGGTCGCGATCGCGGTCTTCGGCTACCGGCCGAACATCGTGGCCAGCCGGCGATTCATCCAACGCTCGATGCTGATCGGCGCCGTCGTTGTCGCGGCACTCGTGACCATCGGCGACGCCCTGCTGCGAATTTGAGCGGGCGTGGAGACGGTGGGCAGCAGCGGCGAACAACAGCTCGGCCGACGGTTGACCCACGGTTGGCCGACGGTTGGCCGACCCGTCCACTGGTCGCCGGTGGAGCGCTTGCCAACGCGGCGTGAATTGCTCGCCGAGGTCGACTTCCTCGCAGACTCCTTTCGCCGACCGTCAGGATGAATGAGCTCGACGGATCGGCACGGCGAATCGGCACTGCGAATCGGTACCACGAATCAGCACGGCGGATCAGCGCGGCGGATCGGCACCGCGAATCAGCTCGGCGGATTGGCACCGCAAATCAGCACGGCGGACAGCAAGGCGAATCGGCACCGCGAATCAGCACGGCGGATCGGCACCGCGAATCAGCACGGCGGACAGCAAGGCGGATCGGCACCGCGAATCAGCACGGCGGACAGCAAGGCGAATCGGCACCGCGGATCAGCGCGGCGAATCAGCACGACGGATCGGCACGGCCGGTTCATCGGACGGATCCGTGCGGACGATTTCAACGGCACGTTCGCGGGACGCATCCGCGCAGCAGATTCGCACGGCCAACCCACGCTTCCGGCCGCCTTGCCGGCCGGCCGGCGACTACGATTCCGCTGCCATGCCAGAACTGCCCGAAGTCGAACGCGCCCGCCGACAGATCGAGTCCGTCGGCGTCGGCCGCACCATCACCCGCTGCCGGTGCGCGAACGATCGCATCGTCTTTGACGGCGTCAATCCCGTCACCTTCGGGCGAACGCTCAAAGGCCGCACGATCGTCGCCGCCCGCCGCCGCGGGAAGCAGATGTGGATCGAGCTCGACGAACGCCCGTGGCCGACGCTGCACCTCGGCATGACCGGACACGTGCGCTCGCCAGACGACGAGGGCATCAAGTACGAGGCCGGGGCAAAGCAAGTCGACACGAGCTGGCCGCCAAAATTCTGGAAAGTCATCGTCGAACTCGACGATGGCGGCATGTTCTCGATGACCAATCCGCGCCGCCTCGGCCGCATCCGGCTCAAGGACGACCCCGAACATGAGCCGCCGATCTCCAAGTTGGGATTCGACCCGCTGCTCGGCATGCCAAATGCCGCCGCCTTTCGCGACCTGATTCGAAAGCGGCGCGGCGGATCTTCGGCCAAGGGCTTGCTCATGGACCAGTCCTTCGCCGCTGGCGTGGGCAACTGGATCGCCGACGAGGTGCTCTACCAAGCGAAGATCGATCCGCGCCGGACGATCGGCGACCTGGACGACGCGGACATCATCCGCATGCGGACCAAGCTCGGATCGGTGATCACCAAGGCATGCGCGGTGAACGCGGACAAGCGCGACTTTCCTCGGACGTGGCTGTTCCACCGTCGCTGGGGCAAGGACCCCGACGCTCGCACGCACGACGGCCATCCCATCGAGCACCTGACGATCGGCGGCCGCACCACCGCGTGGGTACCAGCGAAGCAGCGGTGACCGCGGCCGATCCGGGGGGAACGAAGGGCGCGGGCGACGGGCATCCAGCGGCGGCGGGTGCGGGGGCGGCGACTGACGAGACGACTGCAGTGGCGGCGGGCGCGGCGGTAGCGGCGGCGGGCGCGGCGATAGTGGCGGCGGCGGCGACGGAAGCGGAGGCGGAAGCGGAGGCGGAAGCTCCTCCCGATACCCCCTGGTCCGCGGCGGTCGACAATGAGACCGGATGGCACGCATGAAGCGGCGCCCGGCCGTCATGGCGGTGCCGGCGATCACGGCGACGACAAGGGCGGCGTCCACACCGGCACAGCCCAGCGCCACTCGGCTCGCCGACCCTCGAACGGTGTCATCCGGCGTTGCATGAGCGCGGTTTGAAACGGACCCTGCGAAGACCTGAGACGCGCGACGGCCCCACCCCACCCCGCACCGCACCAGGATCTTTGGATCGCGCCGAACCTCCACGGAACGCCTGCCCCGATGACCGCTCCACCGCCAGCACCACGTCGGCCGCTCCCCGCCCCCCGGCTGCGGGCCAAACTGGCCGGCTGGCCAGCGGCGTTGCCCTTCGACGATCTACTGCGTCAGCGGGCGAAGTTCGAGCTGAACCGCACCAGCGTGCAGGCCGACTACATCCGCCGGTCGGAGAAAGCCGGCTTGAAGCACCGCCAGGACGCCGGGTTCGCCATGGTGGGCCTCGGCGTCCTGCCATTTCTTATCCAACTCGCCGGCCAGGCGATCGGATTCGGACCGGCGGGCATCGGCGTCCTCGTCGGCCTCATGCTGGTCGTGCAGGTCTGCGGCGTGGTGTTCCTCATCGGACGCCTCCGCGGGCCATCGCTCCGGGCGGGACTGCGGCGATTGGAGATCGATTGCTGTGTGCGCTGCGGCCAGATGATCAACAGCGGCACAATTGGCCACCGGTGCCCCGAGTGCGGGCTCGATCACGGTGCGTTTCCGCTGGGCTGGGGCCCGGGTCCGATTCAGGATGGCGCCGTGCAGCCGCCAAACTGAGAGAGCAGGCACTTGAGCCGCTGCGCCAACCGGCGCGTGGCGTGCCGCACGCCGCACGCCACGCGCTCGCCGCACGCCGCACGCCGCACCCACGACTACGCTCACGCCCACGTCCACGCCCACGACGAACCGTCGCCCAAACGAACACGACCGCCCGACGAAAAGCCGAGCGGTCGTTGATGTTGGTCCGTTTCGTGCCGACGTCCGCCCGGCGAACACCTTGCGTGCGACCGACCGCCCGACCCTGGGGCGAGCAAGCGCCTCACGCAGCACGCGGCAAGCAGCACGCGGTTCGCGCGGTTCGCACAGCACTCGCGGTACGTCGACCGTCCACGCGACGCGCCCCGCCGCCACTCGCATCACATCGGCTTGGCGTCGACCGTCTCGTCGTAGATCTGGAGCAGCTTCGACTTGTCGAAGATCAGCTCCTTGCGGCTCATGCCGGTGACCTCGTAGTGCGGGGTCAACTCGATCGCATCGCAGGGGCAAGCTTCTTCGCACATGCCGCAGAAGATGCACCGCAGCTCATCGATGTCGAACTGCTTGGGGTACTTCTCGCGGTCCGGCCAGGGCGATTCCTCGGCCACGATGTGGATGCAATTCGCCGGGCACGCGGTTGAGCACATGAAGCAGGCGACGCAGCGAACGCGACCGTCTTCATCCTTATTCAGGCGATGAACGCCGCGGAAGGTGCTGTTCTCGATGCCGCCCTCAAGGACGTCGCGATCCTCGCGCCGCTCCTCGGGGTACTGCACAACCCAGATGTTCTTCTTGTTCTTTCCGTCGCGGCCGGCGTTGCCGAGCATGTGCCGCATGGTCGTCCCGAGACCTTTGACGATCGCCGGGAGAAACAGCGACTCGCTGCGATTCATCCGCTTGGGGCTGACGTCGACGTACTCAGGGGGATTCGAGACCATGGGGTGCTCCACCGGAGGGGCTGGGGGCGACGGACGGCGGCGGCGAGCGATTGAGGCCGCACCACCGGATCGACTGCGAACATCGGCCAAACGAATGCGCGGGCCAAAGCGGCCCAACGACTCAGAATCGCCGATGCTGCGAAGGATAGCACTCCCATGGGCTCCCGGCGGCGAGAACACGTCGCGACGGAAAGCATCACGGGCGACGGCCCGACCGCGAAGACGAAGAACACCAAACGAAACCCGATCATACTGCCTTTCTGGATCGGCCGCAAGCTGGCCATGAGCCGGCTACGAACCGGCCACAAACCGGCCACGAACCAACTCGTCCACGCCACCGGCCCCACCTCCCGGAACCCCCGCCGAATGGCCGGCGCCGCGCCGTTCCTCTATGCTCGAGAGGGCGAAGTTCGTACTATTTTTCACAACCGGATCCCCCATGCCCTCTTCTCAGGACGCCGATCGCCGGGAACTCTGGCGGCTCGCCGGTCTCGGCTTCACGCTGACCAGCGAGGTGGTCGGCGGCGCGCTGCTCGGCTGGGGCATGGATGTTCTGTTCAAGACGTCGCCCATCTTCATCGTCACGATGACCCTCATCGGCGTGGCCGTGGCGATGACCGGCTTTCTTCGGAATGCCCTTGGTGCGTCGGCCCAAGCCGGCCGCCGCGCCGACGCCGCCGTCCACGAGGGCCGCGTTCAGCCGCTCAAGGACGTCCCTGGCGACGCGGACGGCGACGGCGAGCCGGACCCGCCAACCGACGAAGATCGTGACCCCGACTCCCACGCGGGCTGGAAAGCCGGGCTCGACGACGCGTCCCCCGACGGAGCGTCCCGCCGTGACTGACTCGATTCATCGCGACCCGCCCGGCGTCTCCACCGGTTCCAGACCTGCGTCGAATGCCGCCATCAACGCGGCCGCCGGTTCGCCCGCCGATCCGGCCACTGGATCCCCCGCCGACGCCGCCTTCACTCGGCCCGTGACCCTCCCGACCGGCCGCTTTCTGGCCGGGATCGCGGCCGCATGCGGCACCGTGGGCATCCTGTGGACAACTGGCTCGCTGGCCTTCGGATTCGGGCCGACGGCCGTGACCGCCGGACTCGCCTCGGTGGGGGTCGTGGCCACGGTTTCAGCCCTTGCCCTGTTGGCCCTGACCCCCTGGAGACCCAGGTCTTTGGGCACCTGGCCGATGGTGTGGACGGCCGCTGGCTTCGGCCGCCTCGTCGTCGCCCTTGGGGGGGCCGCGTTGCTATACTCCCGACCCCAATTCGGGCCCGCCCACGTGTTTCCGCCAGTTCTGCTCGCATACGTGGCGGTGATGGTGGTCGAAACGATGACCTACGCCCGCGCCATGGCCGCCCACGGACCCCGACCGGGAACGTTGTCGGCCGATTCTTCCTCGCCTCAGTCGACGGTCGGTCCACTGGACCAGACGACCTCGGAGTGAGCCTGCATGTTCTTCTTTGCCGCCGGTGACAGCCTCAATCCCCTCGGCCACGTGCTCGACATCACGTTGATCGGTGGAGACAAGCCGGTCTTCAAGGCGACCGCGGGAATGCCGGAACTGCTGACCATGCACATGGTCACGCTGCTGGCCGCGTCGGTGGTCGCTCTGCTGCTCTTGGCCACCGCGGCCAAGGCCATCGCGACCGGCCCCGAGCGTGATGGCCATCGCCGCTACGTGTCCGGCACGCGACTCGGTCAGTTCATCGAAGTCATCGTCCTCTACATGCGGGACAACGTGATCGTTCCGGTGATCGGTGAAGCCTACGGCCGCCGGTACCTGCCGCTGCTGCTCTCGATCTTCTTCTTCATCCTGGTGAACAACCTGTTCGGGCTCATTCCGATCCTGGACATCAATCACATCCTTGGCCAGATCTTCTTCAAGGACAAGAGCTGGGCCGTCATCGGCGGCACCGCCACCGCGAACATCGCGGTCACCGCGGCCTTGGCCACGATCGCGTTCTTCGTGGTGAACATCCACGGCATCAAGGACTTGGGCGTCGGCGGATTCCTGCACCACCTTCTGGGCGGCGCCCCCGCGTTCCTCGCCCCGATCATGGTGCCGATCGAGATCGCCGGCCTGATCATCAAGCCCGTCGCGCTCGCCATCCGGCTCTTCGCCAACATGCTCGCCGGCCACACGCTCATGGCCACGCTCGGTCTGTTCGCGGTCATCACCGTCAATACGATCGGCGAGTCCACGACTGGCTACGTCGCGGGCACCGGCGTCGGCATCATTGCCGCGATCGGTGCGGTGGCGATCTACTTCCTCGAGATCTTCGTCGCGTTCCTGCAGGCGTTCATCTTCATGTTCCTGACGACGATCTTCATCGGCCAGCTCACGCACCACCATGACGATCACGATCACGCTGACGACCACGCCGCCGACGGCGCCGTGGCTGCCCACTGATCGCTCAACGAATCACCCACCGGTGACCGACCGTCGCACCGCGACACCGGCACCATTACAGCGCACGGGCCCATCGGCACCAGGGGCCACCCTCCCGTGCACCCCATCAAGGTCCCCTGGACACGCTCGGAGAGTGAAGTAGAAATGAAGCGCATCATTTCCCAGTCGGCCATTGCCTTCTCCCTCATGGCCCTCGTCGGCGCTGCTGCCGCGGTTGCCGCCCCTGACGCCGCCGGTGCTGCCGGTGCTGCGGCGGACGCCAGCCACGTCATGAACCTCGGCCCCATCGGTGCCGGACTCGTCGGTGGTCTCGCCGTCATCGGTGCCGGCATCGGCATCGGCCGCATCGGTGGCTCGGCCGTCGAATCGATCGCCCGTCAGCCCGAGATGGCTGGCCCGATCGGCACCAACATGATCATCTCGGCCGCCCTCATTGAGGGTGCGACGCTCTTTGCCGTCGTCGTCGGCCTGCTCTGCCTGATCCTCAAGTAAGTCTTGCAGGCTCCGTCCCCGCTCCGGGGCGGCTGGCCGACGCGACCTCGTCATGAGGTCCGGCCGCCGCCCCGGGGACGTGGGGCACCCGTGCACGGTGGACACCCGTCCGGCGTGCGATTGACGTCCCAGCCCCGGCTGGGAATTCGATTCCGCGATCCGTCACTGCCGGCTCGCGGGACCGCATTCCCTCCCCCTTACGAGGCCGCTTCATGTTTCTCCACACGCTTGCCGCCGAAGGCGGATCCCCGGTCGCGTTCAAGATCGCTCCCTACATCTTTGCGATCGTGGTCGCAGGGACCGCGTTCTTCATCCTGACCAAGTTCGTGTGGCCGCGGATCATCTCCGGACTCGACGAACGCGAGGCGAAGATCCTCGGCGAGATCAAGAACGCCGAAAGCGCCCGCGCTGACGCCGAGAAGGCCAAGAGCGACTTCGAAAGTGCCCTCGCCGGTGCCCGCAAGGAAGCCGCCGACATGGTGGCCCAGGCCCGCGCCGACGCCAAGGCCGCCGGCGACGACGCCAAGGCCCGCAACGAACGCGAGCTCGCCGACATGAAGCAGCGAGCCCGCACCGAGATCGACGCCGCCCGCCAAGAGGCCGTCGCCTCGATCCACGCCGAAGCCGCGACCCTGGCCACGGCCATCGCCGGCAAGATCCTCCAGCGAGAGATCTCGGTCGACGACCAGCAGCGTTTGCTCGATGAGTCACTCAAGGAGCTCGCCGGCACCCGGAACTGATCCCGGACCGCCCGCTGCCTCCCACGAACCGCGCGGAACCGCGAGGACGAGCCCAATCGTCCCGCCGGCCTCCCGCCTCCCGACCGCCCCGCGGCGGAAGGCACATCCCACGCGTTTCGTCGTTTCCCCGCCCGCTCGCCTTCGCCTCCTGCTCGGGACATCGCCACCATGGCCACCCACACCGACGCCGTCTCGTCCACCTACGCCCGCAGCCTCTATGAGGTGGCCGAAGGCGCGGGCTCGGACAAGGTGAAGGAAGTCAGCGAAGAGCTCCAGCAGATCTGCGAGCTCTCCCGAGAAGATTCCGGCTTCGGCGAATTGCTGTCGTCGCCCATCATCGATCGCACCAAGCGCCGCGAGACGCTGCAGACGATCTTTCGCGACCGCATCACCGACCTGACGCTGCGATTCCTGCTCGTGCTGAACGACAAGGAACGCCTCGGTCACCTGCAGTCGATCACCGACGCCTACGAACAGTTGGTCGACGCCGCGCACGGCCGCGTTGAAGTCGACATGTGGACCGCCGCCCCGATGGGCGAGCAGCAGCTCGACTCCGTACGCGAGCGCATCCGCGCCGCCATCGGCAAGGACCCGGTCATCCACGCGTACACCGACGACAGCATGATCGGCGGCGTGAAGCTGCGGATCGGCGACCAGTTGATCGACGGCTCGCTCGCGACGCGTTTGCGTCGGCTTCGCGGCGACCTGCTCACCAAGGGCGGCTCGACGGTTCGCGAAGGCTTCGCCGGCATGCTCGACGGAGCGGAGAACACGTCGGCATGACCGCCCGCAGCGATTCCATCTTTCGGTCGATGACCACCCTGCCGGTGATGTCCGGCATGGCCTTCGGTGCGGTCCTGCTGGCCGGGGCGTTCGCCGCCCTGCGTCCGGTGAGCCTGCAAACCGCGGTGGCCGCGTCCGGCACCAACGCAGGAACGACGCTGATGGCCCAGGACGAAGATGACGATCGCATTCGGCTGAACGATGTGCCGCAGCTCGTGGTGCGGGGCACCGCGTCGCTGGACAAGGCGGCCGATCAAGTGCTGCTTTCGGCCGGCGTCGAGACCACCGGCGAAGATGCTCGGGCGGCCCTGGCCGACAACTCGCAGCAGATGAACCGCGTGGTGGAAGCGATCAAGGCGGCCGGGCTGACCAAGGACGACTACAAGACCGGGCGTTTTCGCATCCGGCCGGAGTACGCCCGTCGCCCGCGCAACGCCCCCGATGACTGGCAGCCCCGCATCGTCGGCTACGTCGTGAGCAACTCGCTCTCGATCGCCACCGGCAAGATGGAACTCGTCGGTGAACTGATTGCCGCGTGCAACGATGCCGGCGCGAACAACGTCGCGATCGACGGATTCGGCCTGGCCGAGCCGGAGCAGTACCGCGACGAAGCGATCGGTGCGGCGACCCGCCAAGCAATCAGCGAAGCCCGCGTCGCGGCGACCGCCGCCGGCCTGGAGCTCGTCCGAATCATCCGCCTGGAAGTCGATCCCGCCCCGTCGAGTGGCGGCGGCCGCCCCCAGGCCCGCATGATGCGTTCATCGGCCATGGCCGACTCGGCCCCGCCGATCGAAGGCGGCGACGTCGAGATCACCGCCGGCGTCCGCATCGTCTACGAGGTCCGCGGCAACTGAGCCAAGCACGCCGCCACGGCACGAACAATGCCAGCCCGAACGCGGGCGGCGCAGAAGAGACGCAGCCCGAAAGCGGGCGGCGCAGAAGAGACTCGGCCCGAAAGCGGGCGGCGCAGAAAAGACGCAGCCCGAAAGCGGGCGGCGCGGAAGAAACGCAGCCCGAAAGCGGGCGGCGTAGAAGAAACGCAGCCCGAACGCGGGCGGCGCGGAAGAGACGCAGCCCGAACGCGGGCGGCACACGAACGCGACGTCCATTTGGGGGCGACGCATCCCCCGCGGTCCCCTGCCGGACCGCACGACATGACGGCCGCCCGCGGGCCCAATCGCGCATGTTCCCGGCCGACGGCCTGACCGCCGCCGGAACGGATTCAACCCTGGGGCTCCGAGGATCGGAGCCAGACGAGGAAACCGCCGTGAAGATCAAGACCGACGAGATCACTTCAGTCATCAAGCAGGAGATCGAGCAGTTCTCCGCCGAGCTGGAAATCAGCGAGGTCGGCCGTGTGGTCGAGGTCGGCGACGGCATCGCCCGCGTCTATGGCCTGTCCAAGGCGATGAGCGGCGAGATGCTCGAGTTCGAGACCAAGACCGGCACCGTGATGGGCCAGGTCATGAACCTGGAGCTCGACACCGTCGGTGCGTGCATCTTCGGTGACTACCTCGCGGTGGCCGAGGGCGACACGGTTCGCTCGACCAGCCGCCTGCTCGAGGTGCCCGCCGGTCCGTCGCTGCTCGGCCGCGTCGTTGACCCGCTCGGCCGTCCGATCGACGGTGGCCCGGCGATCAACGCCGAAGCGTCCATGAAGCTCGACATCGTTGCCCCCGGCATCGCGTTCCGTCAGCCGGTGACCCAGCCGCTGCAGACCGGCGTCAAGGCGATCGACTCGATGATTCCCGTCGGCCGCGGCCAGCGCGAACTCATCATCGGCGACCGCAAGACCGGCAAGACCGCGGTGGCAATCGACACGATCATCAACCAGAAGCAGTTCTGGGGCACCGACGAAGCCGTCGTCTGCGTCTACGTTGCCGTCGGTCAGAAGGAATCGACCGTGGCCGGCGTGGTGGACAGCCTCAAGGAAAGCGGCGCGATGGACTACACCATCGTCGTCAACGCCGGTTCGTCGGACTCCGCTCCGCTGCAGTACATCGCCCCCTATTCGGGCTGCGCGATGGGCGAGTACTTCATGTGGCAGGGCAAGGAAGGCCAGGTCCCGAAGCACGCCCTCTGCATCTACGACGACCTTTCGAAGCAGGCCGTCGCGTACCGCCAGCTTTCACTGCTCCTTCGCCGCCCGCCGGGCCGCGAGGCGTACCCGGGCGACGTGTTCTACCTGCACAGCCGCCTTCTGGAACGGGCCACCAAGCTCTCCGACGAGAACGGCGGCGGCTCGCTGACCGCCCTGCCGATCATCGAGACGCAGGAAGGCGACGTGTCGGCCTACATCCCGACGAACGTGATTTCGATCACCGACGGCCAGATCTACCTGCAGCCCGAATTGTTCGCGGCCGGCGTTCGCCCGGCGATCAACGTGGGCATTTCGGTGTCCCGCGTGGGCGGCAACGCCCAGATCAAGGCGATGAAGGAAGTCGCCGGTTCGCTGCGACTCGACCTTGCGGCGTACCGCGAGCTTGAGGCGTTCGCCCAGCTCGGTACCGAGCTCGACGCGACGTCCCAGCAGCAGCTGGACCGCGGTGCTCGCATGGTGGAACTGCTAAAGCAGGGCCAGTACTCACCGTTCGACGTCATCGATCAGTGCATCTCGATCTTCGCTGGCTCGAAGGGTTCGCTCGACGACGTGGCGATCAACAAGGTCAAGAACTTCGAGACCAGCCTGCTCGACCACTTCAAGGGCCCGGCCAAGGGCCTCCGCGATCAGCTGTCGGAACAGAAGAGCTTCAAGAAGCTCGGCGACGAATTCACCGCCGAGATCAAGAAGTTCAAGGACGGCTGGCTCGCCTCGCAGGGCTGAACGCCTCAGAAGTGAGCCCGCCGGTCGGCGTGGCAGCGATTTGCGAGAGACGAGAGGCGAACGACTCGCCCCGAACCGCAAGCTCCTGGCAATCGAAGCAGAATTCACACCCCCCGCGTCACATGAGTGATGCGGGGGTGTTTCGTTTT
>JBGCEZ010000095.1:0-3728 GCA_045106735.1 Phycisphaerales bacterium
TCGTCCCGACCCGCCGACTGGCGGCAGGCCGAGGGCGGCTCGCCACTGGCATTCTACGCTTCCGGGACCGCCGCCTGCGACCCCGGACCGGCGGGATCGATCGAGGCGATCACCGAGGCCATGGCCAGCCCGCCCGAGTGCGTGATCGAGATGTGCAGGTTCGTGATCCCGCGCTCCGCCGCCCGGGCCGCGGCCCCCCCGTGCAATTGCAGGATCGGGGCCCCGCCGTCGGCCGGCAGCACTTCGAAGTCGGTCCACCGGATGTCGCCGGAAATCCCCGTCCCCAGGGCCTTGCTGGCTGCTTCCTTGGCTGCAAATCGCCCGGCGAATCGCTGCATCGTCAGCCGTCCGCCCGCGTCGGCCCAGGCCTGCTCGGCCGGCGTAAAGCAGCGGTCACGAAATCGCTCGGGATGCGATTCGAGCATCCGCCCAATTCGCTCGATTTCCACGAGGTCGATGCCGTGCCCGACGATGCCGGGGCTGGCTGGGCGCTCGGTGGCGGCGGGCCGCACAGGGTGAAGCGGCGTCGTCGGCTGCTCATTCAGTTGATCGCTCGGCCCACTCATCGGCCGCAGGCCCGCCAGGCTTCCGCCGCCCGTTCGAGCCCGCCCCAGGGATCGACCCATTGCCGGGGATCGACCACCGTGGCCACCTCGGGACCGTGGTCCAGCACCGCCACGAACTCGGCGAAATCGAGATGTCCGTCCGCCGTGCCGGGCGGCACCCGCATGCCCGAGGCATCGAGATCGGCAACGCGGACCGCGGCCAGCGCGGGCCCGGCGGCGAGCACGCCCTCGATCGGCGACCGGCCGGCGGACAGCCAGGCCACCGGATCGATGCCGATGCCCGAGCCGTTGATCGACGCCGCGCCGACCGTGTAGTCCACGAGCCGCACCCCGTGGTGCTCGGCCGCGTCGCGGATGCCGTCGACGACCGGAGACTGTTCCGCGCCGGGCGCGGGACGGGACGCGTCCGAGGCATCCGCCGAGTCGGGCGGCCCGGCCCCCCCGTCCGGCGAAATGATCAGCGACTCGATGGAGACGATCCCGCCGGGCGCGGCGGTTCTGGTGCCGGCGGGCGGCGTCGTGCCCGGCGAGGAGCCGGCCGCGGAGCCGCCGGCGTTCGCCGCGGCTGGCCGGCCGAACTGCACCGACACGTCCAGACGCCCCAGATCCGCGGCCAGCGCGATCGTCGCGTGCATGGCGTCGGACGCGCGGTCAACCGTCGACGGCTCCCGCAAATGCATGGCCGGGATCCAAAGGTCGAGGCCGACCGGTCGCAGGGACCGGCGACGCAATCGGGCCAGCAGATCCCGGCGGGCGGTGGGCCCGAGTTCTCGCGGCCGCATGCCCGCCGCGGCGGCGTCGAGTTGAACGGCGGCGAACCCCAGTGCATGCAATCGGTCGAGGCGGCCGGGCACCGAGCCGGGCAATCCGGCGAGGGCGGCGGCGAGCCGGCGAGCCGGAGGCGGATCCATGGGGCGAACGGCGTCCATCGTGGCTGGGGTCCCAATCTTCTCGCGGCATGAGCGGGGAGCGACGACGGTGTCGATCACGCGGGGGACGTACGATATGGGCCCGTGCCCGCACCTGCCGATTCCAACGCCGCCGCCCTGCCCCACGTGTCCATCGAGGCCCGTCTGGTGGACCATCCCTTGAGCGCCAGCGATCTCATCGTGCCGCCGGATGGATGCGGCGGCGACTGCAGCTTTCTCGGCCGAACCCGCGCGGAAACACACCCCGAGCACGGGGCGCTCTCGGCCCTCGACTACGACGCCCACCGCCCGCTCGCGGTGAGCGTGTTGCGCGAACTGGCCGCCCGCGTCGCCGCCGAACATGACTGCCGGCTCGCCCGGATTCTGCACGCCACCGGCCGGGTCGGCATCGGCGAGGCAAGCGTGCTGGTCCAGGCCGCCGCGCCCCACCGGGCCGAGGCGTTCGCCGCCTGCCGGGCCATGATCGATGAACTCAAGCAGCTCGCCCCGGTCTGGAAACGTGAGTGCTGGGCCGACGGAACGACGTGGTCAACCGGGACCGCGGTGCCGCCTCCGCCGGCCGATGGAGATTCGCCATGACGCTTGCCCGTTTGGCCACCGCGACCTGGTGGAGCGCGATCGGCGTGTGGATGAGTTCGATCGCCGCGGCCGGCATCGCCGCATCGTTCACGTTCCCGGTCCTCAAGAAGTTCCAGGTCACGATCCCGGGCTGGGCCGCCCCCGAGTCAGAACACTGGCGGTACGCCGCCGGCCAGGTGATGGACCCGATCTTCTTCCTCGTCGACCTCATTCAATTCGTCGTCGCCCCGCTGAGCCTGCTCGCCCTGCTGGCCATGCGGCTGACCGGCGGCCGAACACCGCACCGCATCCTTGGGGCGATCCGGCTCGGCGCATTGCTCGTGGCGACCGGATTGTTCGCCTGGCAAGGCCTTGGATTGGCCCAGGGCATGCGGACTGGGCTGCGGCAGCAGTGGGACGCGGCCGAAGCCGGCGACATGGTGGAAGCCGAACGGCTGCGCGCCGAATTCAACGGCGACCACCAACTGGCTTCTTCGCTGTTGCGATTCACCCTGCTGGCCGTCGTCGTTGCCGGCGTCGCCAGTGCATTTGACTTGGCGCCGGCGTGGCGTGGGCCGCGAGCGGCTGGCGGAATTGGCGGCCGCGGCCACGGCGGCGGCGGAAGCAGCCCCCTCGAAACGCCGGCCCTCGCGGGATCGCGTCGCCGATGAGTGCTCCAGTGCGCCAGATCGATCCACGCGGGACCCGAAAGACCGGGTTCACATTGCCCGAGAAGTCGCGGCGGGAGAAAGACCGCGCGGTCCGTTTGCTCGACGCGCTGCACGAACGCTACCCCGATGTCCGCTGCGAACTCGACTACACGAACGCCCACGAATTGCTGGCCGCCACGATCCTGTCGGCCCAGGCGACGGACGTCGGCGTGAACAAGGCCACCCCCGGTTTGTTCGCCGCCTTTCCGACGCCGGCCGACTACGCCGCCGCGACGCCCGAGACGATTGAGCCGCACATCCGAACCATCGGGCTCTTCCGCAACAAGGCCAAGTCGATCCACGCCGCGATGTCGCGCATCTGCGATGTCTACGACGGCGCCGTCCCCGACGACATGGACGACCTGCTGAGCCTGCGCGGCGTTGCCCGCAAGACGGCCGGCGTCGTCCTCGGCAATGCCTTTGGCATCCAGATGGGCGTGGTCGTCGATACGCACGTGATGCGACTGAGCCAGCGGTGTGGATTGTCGACCGCCACGACGGCCATCGCCATCGAACGCGATTTGATGGCCCTGTTCCCGCGCCCGCGCTGGACGCTGGCCAGCCATCTGCTCATTTTCCACGGACGCCGCGTGTGCAAGGCGCGGGGCAATACGTGCGCCGACGACGCCATTTGCCGGACCTACTGTTCCGAAGCGCACTCCGCCTGACCGATTCCCGGAGCCCTGGCCCATGGCCGACCGCATCGCCACCATTCGCGAGATGCTTGAAACCGAACCCGACGACCCGATGCTCCGCTACAGCTTGGCGTTCGAGCTGGCCAAGATCGGGGAGGAAGACGAGGCAATCGAGTGGTACGCCCGCTGCCTGGAAGTCGACCCGGACTACCACTATGCGGCCTACCACCAAGCCCGAACGCTCGACGCGGCCGGGCGGACGGACGATGCGATCGCCGCGGCCCGCGCCCAGCTCCCCCGCGCCCAAGCGGCCGGCGACGGCAAGGCCGC
>JBGCEZ010000096.1:0-47735 GCA_045106735.1 Phycisphaerales bacterium
CGGCCCACCCATCGCGGGTTCCGTCTGCTGCCTCCGCCGGACCACCGCCGCCACCGCCGCCACCGCCGCCGCCGCCGCCGCCGCCACCGCTGCTGCCGCCGCTGCCGCCGCTGGTCAATGCGCCGCCACCGCCGCTCCCGCCGCCGCCGCCGCTGTTCCCGCCGCCATTGCCGCCGCCGGGACCGTCGGTGAACAACGACTCGTCGCCGAAGCCAGCCAATGGGTCACGGCCGAGGTCGTATTCGTCGGCGAACGATCCGTCATCGGAGAATGCGCGGCCGTCGGCCGCCGCGGCGGCCGCGAGCTCTTCGGCCGACGGAACCGGCTGGTCTTCGCCGGGGAGGACCAACCGCCAGGAGCGGTTCACGCGGAACAAGATGTACCGGTCGCTTCGCAGGGCCATCGCCTCGGCCAGGTCCGCCTCGACGTCGATCGACGCCATCGGATCTCCGTCGCCCATGCGGATGAACCGCTTGGATGAGGCCAGGAACTCACACCGATCGATCACCGGGCCAAACACGCGGTTGAGGCGCATGGCCTCTTCCTCGCCGATCGACCCGGCCTCCACCGGCAGGCCCTGAATGGCCACCGGGAGGGCGGGTCGACCGGCGTGCATCGCGTCGAGCAAAACGGACAACAAGAACGCAGCGCGTTGCTCGTAGTGGTCCTGGGCGGCGTCGCCTTCGAGATCCGTCAACCGCGCTCGCAATGGCGCCGGGAGGCGCTCGTAGCGACGCGGGAGGTTCCCGACACTGACAATTGTCCAATTGCCCGTCTCATCCACTTGGCCCAGGGCGGTTCGGGCCATCGTCTGTGCGAGTTCGGTGAGCTGCGACTCATCCAAGGTGGCCAAGCGGTCGGCATCGGGCGCATCAACCCGCAACTGGACCGGCTGCCGCGTCACCATCGTGGCCGCGGCGACCTTGGCCCCCGCTCCGCCGCCGATCGCGACCTCATTCCAGCGGTCCAACTCATTGGCGGACTGGAAGGCATCCACGGAGCCCGTCGTGAGCAAGACGCTCGAGAACCCGGTGGTGGCGGCCAAAGCGGCGACCACAGTCCGGCGGCGACCAAATTCGCCCAGCGTTGCCAATACGTTCATGACGTCCCTCCCGGGGATGTCCGGACCAAGCGGTCCGGCGTCGACGATCGCGCAGAGCACCGTGCCCCACACGAAACCGACCCGGGGCCAACGATCACATTCCGCTGCCCCACCCGTCCATCCTCGGCTGCCTGACTTGCCTGCATTCGCACTTCCACCACCGGCCCAGCTCTCCGGGATCGCCCACGCCGCATCATCCGCGCACGTCCGAGAACATCGCCCGCTGCCGTGGCCACGGTAGGTGCTTCCTCCGCGACGGGCTGGGTCCGCATTCTCCGATCTCGACGCGTGGCCCATGGGCCTGCCCGGGCGCCCTTCCGGCAACCGGAGTCATGCCCGCCCCGAATCCATCCGATAGCTGCGACAGATGTTCCTCCGCCGCGCCCCCGCCATCGTCTGGACGCTCGTCCTCGGGTCATTCGTCTTGGTTTCGCCGGCCAGCGCCGGAGGGGCTGCGAATGGTCTCGTCCCCAACGGACGGGCCGTGGGTGAGACTGATCCTCGAATCACCCGAAGAGAGGCCCAAGCCGACGCCGCCCTGCGCGCCGGCCGAACGGCCGAAGCCCTTGGGCACTGGGCCACCATCCTCCGGCTGGACCGCGATCACCCGGTGGGAGCGCGTCTGAGGGCCGAGGCACCGGCATCCCCCCCACTCGATTCGCCGCCGCTGGCCGCCGCCCAAAAGCATCTTCCGCGCGGTTTTCGGCGCATCACCACGGCGAACTTCGTCATCCTCACCGACGGGGATCCATCTGAGGTGCGGGCCATCGAGCGCACGCTCGAAGACACACGCCGGGCATTCAAGGCGTTTTCGGCCCGGCTCGAACTCGATCCAATGCCGCTGCGCCACCGATTGGTGTGCGTCGTCTTCGACCGCCACCGCGAATTCGCCCGATTCGGCCGCGAGCAAGACCAGGTCCACGCCACGTGGTGCCACGGCTACTACACCCCCCGATACGACCGCGTCGTCCTCTATCTCCACGGGCCCGATGACACCGACGATCCGTTTGCCGTTCGCCGGCGCACGGTGGCCGCCGTCCATGAGACCGTCCACCAACTCGCGTATCACTGCCTCGTCCAGAACGCGGCGGTGCAGTATCCGATCTGGCTGAGCGAAGGACTGGCCACCAGCTTCGAGACCGACGACACCACCCGCCGGTTCGGTCCGTCCGAACCGTTTGAAGCGCGCGAGCGCCGCCTGGCCGACGTGCTCGCGCGCGGCGACTTGGAATCGCTCAACGCGTTCGTCGGCCGCACAAGTGTCGGCAATGCCGATCCTGACACGATCGAATCGGTCTACAGCCAGTCCTACGCCCTCTTCTGTTGGCTCATGTCAACGAAGCCCGGCGGCGTCCGCATGTTGCTCGACGACTTGCACCGCCAACCGCCGGGGCGCGTTCCGGCCACGCGGCAGCGCGAGTTGTTCGAGTCGGCCTTCGGATCGCCGGCATCGCTGCAGCGCAGTTGGGACCTGCACGTCCGCGATCGCGTGCGACGTCTGGGATCGACCTGGCCCGCCGCGCCCGCATACGCCGAATCGCCGGCCCACCGCCGACCTGGCACGGATGACCCACGCGGCGTGCAGCGCGTACACGCCACCGCCCGCCCGACGTTGCCGGGCCCGCCGCCCCGGCCGATCCCGATCGGGCTTGACCTGGCCGATGATCCAGACTGCACGGATGCCAACGTCCTCGCCCCATCGCCGGCCACGGCCGACAACCTGGCCGCCGGTCCGGCGGACGCCGACACCGACACCAACGCCGACGCCGACGCCGACGCCGACACCGACACCGACGCCGACACCGACGCTGAGGCTGACGCCGGCACCCCGCCCCGCGCCACAGCCGCCGCCGCCGCAACCTCCCCCGCCGCCGCCCCCGCTCCGGAGCATCGCCCATGAACCACGCCCGACCAATCGGCCGCCTGGCCGGGGCCATCCCGGCGTTCTTGATGACCCTGGTCCTCCTCGTGTCGCTGGGCGGCTGCGCTCGCCCCTGGACGACGGCCGGAGCGGCGGAGTTGCCGGCCCACCAGCAGGCTGTCGTCGACCTGCCCGACTCACTGATCCCCGGCTCCCTGCGGCTCGACGGGCGTTCGGCTCCGCACCGCGATGTCTCAACGATCACGCTCGCCCCCGGGCTGCACACGCTGACCTGGCGGTACCTCCATCGGAACCGCCACGTGGAATCGCTCCGGATGCCCTTGGATCTTGCCCCGGGCGATCATGTTCGGCTCCGCCAGCGATTCCTGGCGGCCGACGGACCGCTGGGACCGGTGGGCGATGTGGCCGGGTTCACCGTCGAGACGGTCTTTCTCCCGCTTCGCTGGCTCTTCCCGGCCGGCGAGGAACCGCCACCGGGACGGATGCACGCGTGGGTTGAGGATCGGGCGACGGGCGACGTCCTGGCCGGCCGACCGCCGGACCTGCCGACGGGATACGTCGAACTCACGATCGTGCCGATCGACTGAGCGAACCGGCCGGGGCCACGCCCGCCCCCCGCGGCGAATAGACTCCTCGCCCGTTCGTCACGCTCCCCGCGGAACCTCCTCATGCCCGCTCCCGCTTCCGAAACGCGTTCTGCCGCCCCCGCCGCTCCGCCCCGCGACGACTTGATCGTTGTGGCCGGGCAAGGTCGTTCCGGGACCAACTGGTTGCTCGACTTGTTCGACGCCCACGCCGGCACGCGATGCCGAAGCGAAGTCGACGAGCTGCCCGGCAGTGCACTGTCCGAACTTCCGTCGCCGCTGTTTCGGGCATCGGCCGCCGACCTGACCGAAGACGCCTGGTGGTCGGCAGTAAACCACGCCATGCGGCATGAGGGCACGCGCGATCACGCGCCGGTCGCGCCCAAGTCGTGGAGCCCCGGCGGCGTTCGCGGCCTGGGACTCGGCGAATTTACCCGTCGTCGCCGACCGCGGCGCTTGCTCCGGATGGCCATGCCAATGCTGCGAGAAGCTGAATGGCCGGTGCCGGCCATGCTCGCCGGCTCGATCGGCGACGCCCGGCCGGTGCTGAAGTTCGTGCAGACGCCGGGGTGGATCGATTGGCTGCTGCGAACCCAGCCGGCGGTGAACATCGTGCACATCGTCCGCGATCCGGCCGCGTTCCTCGATTCGTGGCAGCGCCGCTACGTCGCCCGCAATCGCCCACCGGCGGTGCTGGACGCCAACCGCGCCCGTCTCCATCGCCTGGCCGCGCTCGAGCCGACCTGGGCCGAACGCATGGGCGACCCGGAGGCGATGGGCCTGGAGGAGAGCGAGCTCTGGTATTGGCGCTACGCCACGGAGCTCTCGCACGCTGCCTCGGCCGGCCGCGATCGCTACGAACTTGTGTCCTACGAGGCGATCGTGGCCGATCCGGTGGCCGTCACCCGTTCGCTGTACGCGGCGACCGGCCTCGAATGGGCCGCCGACATCGAAACCCGCGTTCGCCGACTGATTCGGTCGGGCCCGCCGCGCGCCCCGAAGATGACGGCCGAACGCGAGGCAGCCGTCGCCCGCGTCACCGCAGACTTCGACCTCGGCCTGGGCTGGGGCGGCGCCGGCGGTGGACATGGCTGACTCGAAGCACACCTCCGCCACGACCTCGGCGACGACCTCGGCCACGGCCACGGGGACATCCCTGGCCGTGCCACCCCGGCCAGGCACGCGCGCCCGCGTTCGCCGCGCGGCCGGTGCATGGCTCGGCGCCGCCGGACTCGGTCCGCGCGTGCGGCGAAGCAGCGGCGGCCCAGTGGCCGTGATCTTGATGTACCACGCGATCTTGGACGACCAAAACGCCGCGTGGATTGATCCCGCCAACGCCATTTCGGCCGCGTCCCTCGCATCCCACGCCAAGCGATTGGCCGCCACCGGAGCGGTTCGGCCGCTCGCCGACATCGCCGGCGAATTCGCGGCCGACGGACGCGTGTCCCGCCCCAGCATCGCCATCACCTTCGACGACGGCTACCTCGACAACGTTCGGCTGGCCGCGCCGATCCTGGCCCGGCACCAGCTTCCAGCCACGCTTTTCGTCTGCCCGGACGTGATTGCCGGCGCGTCGCCCCAGTGGATTGATCGGCTGCACGTCCTGGTGCAACACGGCGGCGCGGCCGCGACGGCAGTCGCAATGGGACTCAGCGGAGCGGGCGACATGTCCAAGGAACTCGCAGCCCGCGCGCTGGCCCGCCATCTGCTGGAATTGCCCTCCGATCGCCGCGACGCCGAACTCGACGCGGCAGCCGCCGCCCTGCAGCCTCCGGTCATGCCGCGGCTGACGGTCCGGCCCGATGAAGTCGTGGAACTGGCCCGCAGCGGCCCAGAGCACGGCTGGACGATCGGCTCACACGGACGGCGGCATATTGACCTGGCCAAGGCCGCGGCCGACGAACTCGAAACGGACATCGCTGGCAGCCGCACCGCCCTGGCCGACATGCTCGGCGAGCCGCCCACACTGCTGAGTTACCCGTACGGCCGACGCTCGGACACGGCGGAAGCTGTGGCCCGGGCCGCCGGATTCACCGGCGCGGTCATCGCTGGATCGGACCACGACGCGGTGGCCGGCACGGACCCGATGCGCCTGCCTCGCCGCGAGGCGCCGGCGGGCGATGGCGCGTTTCGCTGGACGATCGCTCCGGCGGCGGGAGCACGATCATGAGCGGCACCATCCCGGACGTTCGCATCGTGGTGGTGACGTACTTTGCCGAATCCATGCTCGGCCCCGCCCTCGAGGGCCTGACCGCGATCGCCGCCGCGGGCGCGGCCGAGTGCGTCGTCGTCGACAACGCGTCGACCGACGGCACCCGCGACATGCTCGCCGCGACCGGCGACGCAGTCGAAGCCCGGCTGTCCGATGAAAATCTCGGCTTTGGGCGCGGCTGCAATGCTGGTGCCGAAGGATTTTCCGGCCGCTACGTGCTGTTCTTGAATCCCGACGCCACCGCGACGCCCGAGACGATCCGAACGCTGGTCGCGTTCATGGACGAGCATCCTGAGTGCGGCATTGCCGCACCCGCCATCGTTGAACCCGATGGCGAACTGCAGGTGTTCGGCGGGCGCACCACGCCGGCTTCGATCATCCGCGAGGCCTTTGGCCGCCGCGTTTCCGGCCGTCGTCCACTCGAACCTGGCCATGCGCCGGCCGAGGCGGACTGGGTCTGCGGTGCGGCCCTGATGATTCGACGCGAGCTCTTTGAGGCGATCGGCGGGTTCGACCCGCGGTACTTCCTCTACTTTGAGGAGACCGATCTGTGCCGCCGCGCCCAACTCGCCGGCTTCCGGATTTTCGGTGTCGGTGAAGCGGTGGCCACGCACGATGCTGGGGCGAGCGCCCGGGCGAGTGAACGAACGTTGTACGCCGGTTGCATCGCCGAACACTACTTCGAGAGCCGGTTCCACTACCTCGCCTCGCACCACGGGACACTCGCCGCCGTCGCCGCGCACCTGCTCGAACTCCCGGTACTCCTGGCCCGTGACGTCGCGTCGCGTCTGCGCGGACGGCCGGGCGGACGGCTCGCCGCGCGACTGTCGGGGCCGTTGTTTCGTCGTCCACCGCAGCGGGCGAGCGACGACGCCGTGGCGCAGCACGCCGCGGCACGTGCGACGATCGGCACGCCGCGTGGAGCCGCGCCGTGAAGGTTGAAGTGATCGACGGCCGCGAGATCGACGCGTCCCTCGCGGCGGCTTGGACGACGTTGCTCGACGCAACGGCGCTGCCGGAAACGCCGTACCTCCACCCTGAGTGGACGCGGCGCGTGGCCGCGGTGCGATCGGACGTCCGGGTCGCGATCATGGGCCCGGCCGAAGCTCCGGAAGCCATCTTGCCCTTCCAATTGGGCCCCCGCCGAACCGCCCGCCCCGTCGGCGGGCCGATCAATGATGCCCATGGTTTGATCACCGCTGACACGGCGGTGGATCCGGCCCGGGTTGTCGCCGCCGCCGGATTGGCCACCTTCGACTTCGACCACCTGCACGTCGGTGGCAGCCCGTACGGCGAGGCAATCCACACCTGCGATCCCTCGCCGACCATGAACCTGGCCGACGGCTACGAGGCGTACGAACGCGCTCGGCGGGCCGCGGGGTCATCGCTGTTCAAGAAGCTCGGCAACCTCCGCCGGCGGCTCGCCCGAGACCACGAGGCCCCGCGGCTCACCGTGTTCTCGACCGATCTCGATGATCTGCGAACGCTGCAAGGGTGGAAGAGCGAGCAGTGCGCCCGAAGCGGCTCGGTCGACGTGTTCGGCCCGGCATGGATCCGCTCGCTCACCGAACGCCTGGTGACCGAAAGCGATGCCGAGCAGCCAGCGTTCAGCGGCATCTTTTCGACGCTGCACGTGGGCGACCAGCTCATGGCCGCCCACCTGGGCATGCGGACTCGGACGATCCTGCACTACTGGTTTCCCAGCTACGACCACGCCTGGCACCCGTTCTCCGCCGGCCTGATGCTCTTGACGGATCTGGCCGCATGGGCCGCCGAGGAAGGCATCACGACGATTGACTTGGGCAAGGGCGAGGCCGACTACAAGCAGCGGGTGGCCGACGGAGCGTTTGAGGTTGCCACCGGGGCGATCGAACACCCAAGCGTGGAACGGACGGTGCGCCGGGTTGGCCGGAGCCTCGACCGCGCCGCGGCCGCCACCCCGCTGTCCGGGTTCGGCGCGAAAGTGCGCGGCCGGGTGGAGCGCCGGACGCGGCGCCGCAGGTACGACTGAGTTGCGTGCGGACTGAGCGTACGCCGGCGCACCGGCCGACACGCTGGCCGACACGCTGGCCGAACAAGCACGTCGCCGGAGTCCACTCGAGCTGCGTGGCGGACGTTCGGCGAGCCACTTACGGCGGTGGAACGCGCCGGCCAAGTGGCTGCCCTTGCGGCGCATCGGGGGCTGCCGCCGGCCGAATGATCCACGCCAAGCTGGCCAGCGGTCGTCCGGCGTCGGCGTTCTTTCGCGTCACCCGCAAGGCGTAGCGGCCCGGCTGCAAGCCTGTGGCCCGCAGACCCTCGACCGAACTCTCCGCCGCATCCGAAGCAACGCTGCCACCGAGGAAGTTCGCCCCGCGTGCGGCAGGATCTCGGCCGACCAGTGAACGGTCGACCAAGCCGCCGTTCGGCCCGGCTTCACGGGCGACGATTTCCAGTCCGAGGTCGGCGAGTCGCAATCCGCCCGAGCGGGCTGGAGCTTCGCCGTCGGCATCCGCCCCGTCGTTGCCATCCGCCGCGGGCACCGGGGCCACCGGAGCGCGAAACCACACGAGCGTTGCGATCACGTCGACCGGCTCGGTCACTTCGAGCAACCATCGCTGCTCATCGATCGCGGGCGGCAGGATCGTCCATCCCTCGCCGCCGATGACCGAGCCAGGATTGGCCGGCGGCGTACTGAGGATCAGATGCGCCGCGTCCACGTCCAGGGTGCCCGCGCCGACGCCGGGGTCCAGCGGTGAACCGTTCCGTCCACGCTCGGGGCCGGCCAGGACGGGCGCGTCACTCCAGCCGCCGCGGTACTCGTTGACGCGGACCGCCGACGCCAGCAACGTGGCGATGACCGTCTCGGGACGCGCGGCAAGCCGGCGAATGGCCGGCTGCGGGATGCGATCGGCGGTCTCCATGAGCATGGCCGCGGCCGAGGCCACCACAGGCGTGGCCGCGCTGGTCGTCCCCCCCGGAGCCACGAGACGCGGCCGGGCCGGGCCGACCGCCCGCGGGCCAAGGTTCGACCCCACGTGTCCCGCGCGGACCGTGCCAACGCCGAGCACGTTCCAGGCGCCGGTCATCAGCGGCATGTCCGGCGGACTGTTGTTGAGCCCGGCGACAAAGACGACGCCGTCTCGCACCAGCATCACGTCCATGCGGGCGAGCATCTCGTTCGTTGATGCCCCGCCGTTGCCGACCCAGGCGTTCGCCGCCACCCGCACCTCAGGCAGCGTGTGCGGCAGGGCGCGTTCGCCGCCCCGCAGCCAGGCCGCGCCAAGAAAGTCCGCGGCCCGGATCACGTGGACCGTGCCGATGCCCGAGGCCGCCACCGGCGAAGAACCGAAGAATCGCTCAGCCGTGGCGGTGGCGTGCCGGGACACACCGCTCTCGGAGAGCGGCGCGCCGCGTCCTTCCGGCGGTCCGAGAAAGGTGATCGAGCGCATGTCCGGGCGATCGCGCTCCGGCGCCCAACCGCGGCCATTCTCGGGAGCTTCGATGAGGGCAACGGTGACGCCTTGCCCCGTTGGAGCCGCGTCGCCGAGTCGTCGCGCCAGGCGCGTGAATCCGGCTTCGAGTGCGTCGCCCGCCGCGCCCGCCGGCCGATTCGGATCGTTCGTCGGCCCGGGCGGAACCCGACGATCAGGATTCACCCGGTCCGGCTGCCGAGCCGGGCGGCGCGGGCGCACGCGCCCCGGATCCACCCGCGGCGGACGCACGCGATCCTGGGCCGATTCGCTCGGTGCCGGTGCCGTTGTCGTTGTCGGTGTCGGTGTCGGTGTCGTATCCGTCGCCGCACCCGAAACCGAACCCGCATCCGAACCCGCGGCGACGGTCGCGCCGGTTGACTCCGCGCCGGCACCACTCGCCAACGTCACCGGCGACGCTCCGAGGGCGCAAGCCATGGCGATCACGGCCGTGGAGGTGGCGGTGGTCATGGTCATGGTCATGGTCATGGTCACGCGTGCCGCGATCGTGCGGCGTCCCCCACCGCAGCCAAGGCCGTCGTGGCCGTCGCCGGGCGTCCCCAGCATGCCCAAGCCCCGGCGGCGTGCACCACTCGGCCCCGCATGCCCGCCGATCACGATCGGGGCTTCCCGCCGGTGCGTCCGACGGTCAGGCCGGTGACCCGCTTCTGACCGGCGATGCTGGCCAGTGGGTCGGCCCATTCGATCCCCATCATCTCGAGCTGGATTCGGGCGTCTTCGGTCATCGACTCACTGGACCACGCCGGCTCCCAGGTCAGGTCCACCGTCACGTCGCCGATGCCGTCGAGCGCGGCCACCGCTTCGCGGGCCTGCTGCGGCAGCTGCTCGGCCACCGGGCAGTTCGGACTGGTCAGCGTCATCAACAGGCGCACGACATCGCCCTCGATCTCGACCTCGTAGATCAGGCCGAGGTCGTAGATGTTGACGGGGATCTCAGGATCGAAGACCCCCTTGAGGGCTCCGATCACCGCGTCGCGGTCGATGGACATGGCGGCACTCCGGCGGAAACGTTGGGCAGGCGATGGACAGCCAGCGGCGGCCATTGCCACCGCTCGCGCCACTGAATCATACGCCCCACGGGTGCGTGGGCCAGAATCAGGCTTCGTCTTCCCAGGCGACGTCGTCCACATTGCTGGCGTACGGCAGACGCTCGCGGAAGCGGGCATTCACCCAGTCGCGGACCGGCTCGAAACGAATCCGGTCAATGCCCTCGCTGGCGAAGGCGTAGACCAGCAGACCCTTGGCCTCGGCCTCAGGAATCCCGCGAGCCCGCAAGTAGTGGACGTGTTCAGGCTCGACCTGGCCAGTGGTGGCCCCGTGCGTGCACTGCACGTCGGCGTCGTAGATTTCAAGCTGCGGCTTGGTGATCGCCCGAGCCTTGCCCGAGAGCAGCAGGTTCTGGCAGCTCTGGATCGCATCGGTCTCGGCCGCCCCATCGGATACCACGATGCGGCCACTGAAGACACCGGTCGTCTCATCGCCCAGCATGCCGCGGTAGTACTGACGGCTGGTGCATTCACCGACCAGGTGCTCAACCCGCATGTGGTTGTCCATGTGCTGCTCGCCGATCGGCACGTACAGGCCGTTGAGCAGACTGTCCGAGCCCGTGCCGGCGATCTTCGGATTGACGTCGTTGCGAACGATCCGCCCGCCGAGCAAGATCGCGTGCGACTCAACGTTCGAGTCCGATCCCTGCTTGGTCTTCAGAGCACAGATGTTGAATGCGGCCATGCTCTCGCGCTCGATGAGCATGTGCTCACCGAAGCCGCGGTCGCCGACGGTCATCTCGGTGACAACGTTGTTCAGGTAGACGGCCGAGTCATCCAGGCAGCAGTGGTCCTCGACCACGGTGACGGACGCGCCGGCCCCGACGACCATCAAGTTGCGGCGGACGCCGAGCGCCCCCGGCGTGGCCCCGGTACTGATCGACAGAACGTAGATCGGGCGCTCGACCGTGATGTCATCGGGGACGTGGACGAAGACGCCGTCACGCATGAGCGCGGCGTTCAGGCTCACGAATGCGTGGTCGTCGTCGTCGGCCACGGTGCCGAGCACCGAACGGACGGCGTCGGCATGCTGATCGATCGCCTCAATCAGCGAGCAGACGATCACGTTGGCCGGGACCCCGTCGACGGACGAGAGACTCGCGTCGTAGCGACCGTCCACGAAGACCAATCGCGGGCCAACCACGCCCGGGATCGCCAGGCGATCCACGTCGGCCGAGGTCACCGTGCCGGACACCGGGTTCGCATCAAAGTCGACGGACTCGAGGGCCCGAAGACTCGTGTACCGCCACTCCTCATCCCGCCGCGTGGGCAGGCCGAGGGATGCGTATTGCTCAGCGCCGGCTGTTCGCAGGGACGAAAGCCAATCCGGTCCACCGGTCGGCATGGCCGAGCGAACCGAGTCAGGTTCGGACAAGCGGATGGTGCCGGTGGCGGACGGCGAGGTCGGGGTGGCGGCGGTGGTCATGGCATCGGTTCCAGACGCGAGCGAACAGACAAGCGAGCGAGCAGGCGATCGAAGAGGCGGGCGATCGGACAGCGGGCGACGGACAGGCGGACCGTGCGGTCAGGCGCCAGCGCCGGCCGCGATCTCCTCTTCGATCCAGCCATACCCCTTCTCTTCTAATTCGAGGGCAAGTTCCTTGCCGCCCGAACGAACGATGCGGCCGTCGACCAGCACGTGGACGTGGTCGGGCACGATGTGGTCCAGCAGTCGCTGGTAGTGCGTGATGACCAGGAAGCCGCGATCGGCATTCCGCATGGCGGTCACGCCTTCACTGACCACGCGAAGGGCGTCAATGTCGAGGCCCGAATCAGTCTCGTCCAGGATGCAGAGCTTCGGGTTGAGGACGGCCATCTGGAAAATCTCGGCCCGCTTCTTCTCGCCGCCGGAGAAGCCTTCATTGACTCCCCGGCGGAGCAGGTCCTCAGGGAGCTTCACGAGCTGGGCCTTCTCGCGGAAGAGCTTGAGCATGGCGACGGCGTCCAGCTCTTCTTCCTCGCGGGCCTTGCGGATCGAGTTGACCGCGGCCTTGAGGAACTGACTGGTCTTGACGCCGGGAATCTCCACCGGGTACTGAAAGGCCAGGAAAATGCCGGCCGCCGCCCGCTCGTCGGGCTCCATCTCGGCCATGTCTTCGCCCATGAACTCGATCGACCCTTCGGTGATCTCGTACTCCTCGCGGCCCGAAAGCACCTGAGCGAGCGTGCTCTTGCCGGAGCCGTTGGGGCCCATGATCGAGTGGACTTCGCCGGGCTTGATCTCGAGGTTGAGTCCCTTGAGGATCGGCTGATCGTCGATGGACGCGTGCAGATTGCGAATGGTGAGCATCGTGGTGTCCGTGAGCTTCGAGTGGCCGGAGTCGGCCGAATGGGTGTCGTCGTGCGGGGCAGCAGGGTCGCGGGCCGGCGTGTGGACCGCCGGGTCAGCGTCGAGCGAGGGCTGGTCCAAGAGGCCAGGTCAGCCGACGCTGCCTTCGAGGCTGATCGAAAGCAACTTGTCGGCCTCGACGGCAAACTCCATCGGGAGTTCCTTCAAGACGTCCTTGCAGAAGCCGTTGACGATCATGGAAACGGCGTCGTCTTCCGAGAGACCACGCTGCTGGCAATAGAAGATCTGGTCTTCACCGATCTTCGAAGTCGTTGCTTCGTGCTCCACCGTGGCCGACGGGTTTCGCACGTCGATGTAAGGGAACGTATGGGCACCGCACTCGGTGCCGATCAACATCGAGTCGCAGACCGTGTAGTTCCGGGCGTTCTCGGCTCCGCCGTTCATCTGCACCAATCCGCGGTAGGTGTTCTGCGACTTTCCGCAGCTGATGCCCTTGCTGATGATGGTGCTCGTCGTGTTCTTGCCGATGTGCACCATCTTCGTGCCCGTGTCGGCCTGCTGCATGTTGTTCGTCAACGCAACGCTGAAGAACTCGCCGCGGCTGTCGTCGCCCTGCAGAATCACGCTCGGGTACTTCCAGGTGACGGCCGAGCCGGTTTCCACTTGGGTCCACGAGATGTGGCTGCGATCACCGAGGCACTTGCCCCGCATGGTCACGAAGTTATAGATGCCGCCCTTGCCGTTCTCGTCGCCGGGGTACCAGTTCTGAATCGTCGAGTACTTGATCGACGCGTCATCCATGGCCACCAATTCGACCACCGCGGCGTGGAGCTGGTTCTCATCTCGCATCGGGGCGGTGCAGCCCTCGAGGTACGAAACGCTGGCCCCTTCCTCGCAAATGATCAGCGTGCGCTCGAACTGGCCGGTGTTCTGGGCGTTGATCCGGAAGTACGTCGAGAGCTCCATCGGGCACGCAACGCCCTTGGGCACGTACACGAACGAACCGTCACTGAACACCGCGCTGTTAAGCGTGGCGTAGTAGTTGTCCGTGTACGGAATCACCGACCCGATGTACTTCCGCACGAGCTCAGGGTGACTCTGGAGGGCCTCGCTGATCGGGCAGAAGATGACGCCTGCCTCGGCGAGCGACTCCTTGAACGTGGTGGCGACGGACACGCTGTCAAAGACGGCGTCCACGGCCACGCCCGCGAGCATCTTCTGTTCCTCGAGCGGAATGCCGAGGCGGTCGTACGTCCGGAGCAATTCCGGGTCGACCTCGTCGAGGCTGTCGTACTTGGGCAGATTCTTGGGCGCCGAGTAGTACTTCAGAGCCTGGTAGTCGGTGGGCGTGTACTCCAAGAAGGGCCACGTGGGCTCCTTCATGGTCAGCCAGTGGCGATAGGCCTTGAGGCGCCACTCGGTCATCCACTCGGGCTCATTCTTTTTCTTGGACAGCCGACGGACGACGTCCTCGTCCAGCCCGGGCTCGAACTCGTCGACCTCAATGTCCGTGACAAAGCCGGCCTCGTAGCCCTTGCCCTGAAAATCCTTGACCGTTTCCTCGGTGGTCGGCATCGCGTCCATCGCCTCCAGGTAGGTCCCCGACCTCGGTGTGATCGATCCGGCTCTCGCCATCGGCGGGAACGTTCAAATCGTGCAACCCGGTCGAGGGTCGGCGGAGCGTAGCCCCGCCTCGCCAATGATTCCACAGCTTGGAATGATTCTAAGTTGAAATCTCTGCCGGAATCCCCGGTGGCGGGCGCCGGATCGGCCCGCAAGATCAAGGCCGCGGCGACGCACGAGAGGGTCGCGATCGGAGCGAGAACAGAGCTCTGGCGACCACTGGCGGCGATTCGAGCCGATTGAGGCCATCGAGTCGGCCGCTGACCCTGGCCACGGATGGAGCTCGGCGTCCCCGAGGTTCACCGCGGGCCGACCGGCCGCCGGCGACAGAATGACACCCGCTATGAGGAGATGGGTAGGGCAGCGAACGAGGGCATACACCAGTACACTCATTCGGCATTCGTCCGGTTCGATCACGCCCATCGACCTGCCGCATGGCTCACCTCCCCGAAGGCACCGGACGCACTGACCGCTCGGAGATCGCTTGTGGCCGCTGATTCCAACGCCGGAGGCCCCCCGGCCGCTGAACCGAACGTCCTCGATCGTTCGGAAGCCTTGCCAACCAACGGGACCGAGAACGAAGCGCGTCGGATCACCGTCGAGCATGGTGACGCCGGCGAGGCTTCGCGCCCTCCCCGCTGCATCGCCGGCGTCGGAGCGTCCGCCGGCGGCCTGGACGCACTCGAACAGTTCTTCGCCAACGTACCGCTGGCCACCGGAATGGCCTTTGTCGTCGTGCAGCACCTCGCTCCGGACTTCAAGAGTCTGATGGACGAGATCCTGTCCCGGCACACGCAGTTGCCGATCCACAGCGTGGAAGACGGGATGCTCGTCGAGCGAGACGCGATCTACCTGATCCCGCCGCGAAAGAACATGATCATCTCCAGCGGCCGTCTTCTGCTCACCGAGCAAGAAGAAGACAAGTCGCTGCATCTGCCCATCGATCTGTTCTTCCGTTCCCTGGCCGACGAACTGGGTCCGCAGGCGGCCGGAGTCATCATGTCGGGAACCGGCAGCGACGGTTCACGCGGGCTCAAGGCCATTCGCGAAGCCGGCGGGTTCACGCTGGTGCAGGATCCGGAAACCGCAAAGTTTGACGGCATGCCGCGCGCGGCGATCGCGACGCGAGCCGTCATGCGCCTCGCCGCCCCCGCCACGCTGCCGCACGAACTCCTGCACCTGGCCAACGGGGAGGAAGCGACAAACGCCCTCGGCGGGCCGGACGGAGCGCCGTCGGCACTTCGGCTGCTCTTTGAGTTGCTGCGATTGCGCTATGGCATCGACTTCCAGCACTACAAAGCATCGACGGTCGACCGACGCATCGAACGTCGGATCACCATGGCCCGGTGCAAGGATCTGGACGACTACGTCCACTACCTGCACGCCACGCCCATGGAGGTCAACAGTCTCTACCAAGACCTGCTGATCGGCGTCACGAAGTTCAATCGCGATCCGGAAGCGTTCCGCATCCTCGAGAACGAGGCCCTTCCAACGCTGTTTGAAACGGCCACCGCCGAAAACCGCGGCCTTCGGATCTGGGTGCCCGGCTGCGCAACCGGCGAAGAACCGTTCTCGTTGGCCATCGCGTTGCGGGAGACGGCCGAGCGCATTGGGTTTGAGAACGAAATCAAGGTGTTCGCGACCGACGTCCACCAGGAATCTCTCGACTCCGCGGGCCAAGGTCTCTACGGCGCTGACCAGCTCACCGAGATCCCGGCGTCCCATCGCGAGCGGTACTTCACGCAGGACAACGATCGATTCCGAATTGCTTCCGAGATTCGGAAGATGGTCATCTTCGCCCCGCAGAACGTGATCGGCGACCCGCCGTTCACCCGCATCGACTTGCTCAGCTGTCGCAACATGCTGATCTACTTTGATCCGGCGGTCCAGCGCAAGGTGATCAGCCTGTTCCACTTTGCCCTCCGACCAAAGGGCGTGCTGTTCCTCGGGCCAAGCGAAACGGTCGGCGACCTGACCGACGACTTCGAGTCGATCAACAGCGAATGGCGTCTGTTCCGCAAGTGCCGCGATACGCCGGTCGACGTCGGACGCTTGGCGATGACGCCGCGTCCGGCGATGAACAAGAATTCGGCCCGCTTCGTCGATCCCCGCGTGCGCCTTCGCACGACTTCGCCGGCGGTCCAGACGGATTCGTCGATCGCCTGGGCGTATGAGGCGTTGCTCTCGCAGAAGGTGCACGCCGGATTCCTGGTCGACGCTGAACGCGAGCTGCTTCACATCTTCGGTGAAGCCAATCAGTACCTGCAAACCCCCGTCGGTCGGTTGACCAGCAATCTCTTGAAGATGGTGATGCCCGAACTGGCCTCGGCCATCAGTGCGGCGATGCACCGAGCGACCCGCGACCAAACGCCGGTGGTGTACAACGCCGTGCACGTCAGCTCGCCGGACGGCGGCGACCCGATTGCCCTGAGCGTCCGCGTCGATCCGCTGGAACACAAGCGCACCGAAAATTGGTTCTTCTTCGTCGGGCTCTCCAAAATCGACACGCCCGACGTTGAACCGACCTCGATGACATCCCTACCGCTCGGCACGGATGACATGCCTGGTCAGCGGATCATGGACCTCGAGTCCGAGCTTCAATTCACTCGCGAACATCTGCAGGCGACGAACGAGGAACTCGAGACCAGCAACGAAGAACTTCAGGCGACCAACGAAGAACTCGTGGCCGCAAACGAGGAACTGCAGTCGACGAACGAGGAACTCCAGAGTTCCAACGAAGAACTGCAGTCCACGAACGAGGAACTTCATTCGGTCAACGAAGAGCTGCACACCGTCAACGCCGAGCACCAACGCAAGCTCCACGAAATGGTCCGCCTGAACGCGGACATGGAGAACCTGCTGAACTCGACTCAGATCGGCACGATCTTCCTTGACAGCCAACTGCAGATACGCAAGTTCACCCCGGCAATTGCGACGGCGATCAACCTCCTGCCTCGCGACATCAGCCGCCCGCTGGCCCACATCTCCGACCGCCTGATCAACTTGGGCGAAGAAACACTGGCCGCCCTCGCCGCCATGTGCTTGCGCGATCAAACGACCGTCGAACGCGAAGTTGAAGCGGTTGGCAACGTCTGGCTGCACCTGCGCATTCTGCCGTACATCGACGAGACCGGTGGCGTGAGTGGCGTGGTCATGACGTTCCACGACATCACCAACCGAAAGCACGTGGAAGCTCGCCTTCGCGAGTCCGCGCTCCGGCTCGAGCAAAGCAATCGGGATCTGCAAGACTTCGCGTACGTCGCCTCGCACGATCTTCAGGCCCCGCTCCGTCGCATTGCCCAGGTCGTCGATTGGATGGACGAGGATGGCCACGTCGGCGAGACGCCGGAAGCCAAGGAGCAGTTCGAGCTCTTGCAATTGTCGTCTTCGCGCATGCAATCCCTGATCAACGACCTGCTCGAATACTCCCGCGTTCAGACGCGCGGCAGCGGTTTCGAGCCGTTCGATTCATCCGAAGCGTTGCGAGACGCCACGGATCTGCTCTCGACGGAGATCCGCGAAGTCGATGCCCACATCACCCAAGGTTTGTTGCCCACCGTCCACGGCGACCGATCGCAGGTCGTCCAGATCTTCCACCACTTGATCGGCAATGCCATTCGATTCCGCGGCGAGGAACCGGCTCGTATCCGGGTGACCGCCGTGCAGCACGGCCTCATGTGGCGCTTCAGTGTCAAGGACAACGGCATTGGCCTCGACGCCGGCCTGGCCGACGAAGTGTTCACGATCTTCCGGAAGGTCGACCCGACCGGCGAACGTGCCGGCAACGGCCTCGGGCTGGCAATCTGCAAGCGGGTCACCGAACGACACGGCGGACGAATTTGGATCGAGTCCGACGGTACCGGAGGCACCGAGGGCACCGAAGTGTTCTTCACCATGCCGGTGACCCAGGTCGACCGGTCCGAGTGGCCGACGCCGATTACCGAGACGCTCAGCGTGGAATGAGTCGTCGACGAGGCCGCCCAGCGCCGATCCACGGTCGGCGGGCGCGGCCGCTTGCGTTCGAGCCTCGTCACGGCGTCGACGAGCCCGATGATCGAATTTTGCCTCGGCGCCGCGGACGATTGTTCCCCGCATGGCCGAGCGCATTGTCGAGTTCATTCTTCCGCCGCCGTTCGCCGAACTCGGCAAGTCCGTCGTGGCGAAATCCCGCCCGATCGCCACGTGGTCATTCGACGGCGGCGACGTTGTCGTCATCCGCGCGATCATGTCGCAGGGCCGAATCGAACGGCTTCTCGATGAGTTGGAAGACCGGTTCGAGGGGATCCGCGACTTCCGCATCGTGGTGCAGGAGCTTCGAGCGATTATCCCTGCCCCGGAGGATGACGAATCTCCGGAAGATGGCGAGCCGGCCGACGGACCGGCGAAGGACGCCGCGACCGTCGACGCGGCACCCGGCGCCGGTGATTCGCCGAAGGCTGCCGCCGGAAGCAACGATGCATCCGAGCCGCGTTCGGTCCCCGGACGCATCAGCCGCGCGGAGCTGTACGAAGACGTCGAACGCACCGTCCGCCTGGACCGAAACTTCTTCCTTCAGGTGGTCATCGCCACCGTCGTGGCGGCCGTCGGCCTGATTCGTGACTCGCCCGCCGTCGTCATTGGCGCGATGGTGATCGCCCCGCTGCTCGGGCCGCACATGGCCCTCGCCCTGGCCACGACCCTGGGCGACCCGGCCCTCGGGCGCCGAGCGGTGTACACGAGCTTGTCCGGGCTCGGCCTGACGTTGCTGCTGGCCGCACTGCTGGGCACCGTGCTCCACATCGACCCGACGGTCCAAGAAATCGCCTCTCGCACCGGCGTTTCGGCCAGTGACATCGTCCTGGCGCTCGCGTCCGGCGTGGCCGGCGCCCTCGGATTCGCCGCCGGCCTGGGGACCTCACTCGTTGGCGTAATGGTGGCGGTCGCACTGGCCCCGCCGGCGGTGGTCATGGCCCTGCTGGCCGCCCGCGGCGAGTGGACGGGGGCGACGGGCGCCGGGCTGTTGTTGGCCACAAACCTGGTGTGCGTGAACTTGGCCGCGGTCCTGACGTTCGCGGCCAAGGGTTTGCGACCGCGCCGATGGTGGGAGGCGGAACGATCCCGCCGGGCCACGCGGGTCAGCGTCGGCTTCTGGCTCTTGATGCTCTCGGGCATCGCGGCGCTGATCCTGCTCGCCCCGCTCACCGCCCCCGTCGAACCACTCGATCCCGCGGACGACGGCCCGGCAAGTGGAACGCTGCGCCTGGGCGTTGACGGCGAATTCGGCGCGGGGTCGACATCCAGCCCCACACCCGGTCTCACACGTGACCCGGCAGCGGGCGATCCAGCGGCGACGGAAGCAACCAACGAATGAACGAACACGTAGAACGTCACCGGCGAAAACGAGCGGCGGGCCGCATCCCTCGGCTGGTCTTGGCTGGTGCGGCCGGCATGCTCCTGGCCGTCGGGACCGGTGCGGGGACTGGTGCGGGCGCGGGGACCGGTGTGGGCGCGGGGACTGGTGCGGGCGCGGGGACTGGTGTGGGCGCGGGGACTGGTGCGGGCGCGGGGACTGGTGCGGGCGCGGGGACTGGTTCGGGCGCGGACGCGGGGACCGGTGCGGGGTGGCATGCGACTCGTGCGCTCGCGGGATTGGACCCGGACGCGGCCGCGGACGATAAATCAGACACCGTCGTCGTCGGCGGCGGCGGTCCTCTCGCGTCGGCGCTGCCGCCAAGGACATCGTTCCGCACGTCGATCCGGACAGCAGCGAAAGCGGCCGGGGGAATCTCGGCGGCGGACCGCGCGTTGTCCGCCACTCCCCAGCGTTCCGTACTGCATCAACTGGCCCAGTCGTACCAACGGCTCGAGCGGACGATTGCCGCCTCGCCGCTCAGCCCCGAACAGCGAGCGGTTGCCAATCGGGCAATGGACGATGCGACCACCGCGTTTTTTACCCGCCAGCTCCGCGGCGCGGCCGAAGCCATCGACCGGGCCGTGCTCGAGTTGATCGACGCGGACGACATACCCGCGGCGGCGGGCATGATCGGGCGGTATCCCATCGACGCGGTCGGATTCGAAGCGAGCGGGACGACTGAACTGCAGTTGGCTGGCGATTTTGCCCTCGCCCTCGGCACGTACGAAGTCCTTGTCGTGCCAAACCGCCGCAACACTCGAGCCGGACTCCCTCCGGTCCAGATCACCGACGAAGCCATCGCCCGCGGCCAGTTTCGGATTGCGGCCGACGACGCGGGAGCGACCGGCGCATCGGATGCGACGGCGGCACCGGCAGCAGCGGCAGCGGCAGCGGCAGCAGCAGCAGCGGCACCGGGAGCGAAAGGTACAAGGGGTGCAGAGGGCCCAGCGGGGCAAACCAACGGCGCCACCCATCGCCCGATCATCGTCCCCCTGACCCCCGCCGTTCCCGATGGCCGGTGGCGCGTCTGGCTGCGAACGCCGGCCGGAGCCGGTCAACCGCCCGTCGCCATCGACCTCGGCCCATGGACCGTCCACGCCGAGGACTTTGACGTCGCCCGTCGCCGGCTGGAACAAGGGCTCGCCGACGTCGAGACCGCGCCCGAACTTCGCGCGGTTCGCCACATGATCGAGCGGCGGCTACGCCCGTTGCGGACGCGTCCCGCTCCCAACGACATCAACAGCTTTGCCCTCGACCGTCCGCGACTGATCGCCCAGCTCACGGCGGAAATTGCCGCCTTGGCCGACGGCCGCGACCCCTTCGCGGGCCGTCCCGGCGACCGATGGATCAGCCTCCCGGTCGGCGGCACCATGTTGGATTGCCGGGTCATCGTCCCGGGCGAGGGAGCGGATCGGCAGGCCGCGGATCGCCGCGGCGACGTGGCGGGCGAGCGCGAACGCCCGCCGCTGATCATCGCCCTGCACGGGGCGGGCGGCAACGAACACCTGTTCGTGGATGGCCAGGCCGGCGGACGACTCGTCCACTTGGCCGCCGAGGCGGGCGCGATCATTGTCAGTCCACCGACCACCGCCTTCAGCGTCGGACAATCGCTCACAGCGTTGGTCGATGCGGTCGACGAGCGGTGGCCGATTGATCGGCGACGCGTGTTGGTCATCGGTCACAGCATGGGCGGAATGACCGGCGGCGCGGTGGCTGGTCTTGAGCCGGATGCGATCACCGGCGTGGCGTGCATCGCCGGCGCCCCGAACCTGCGCGGTATTGATCGGTGCCCGCCGATGCGCTTTTACGGGGCGGGCGTCGACCGCGTCGTTCCTGCCGCGGGCATTCGCCAGCGGGCCCGCTTGGCCGCGGCAATCGGATTGCCGGTGACGTACCACGAAGTCGCCGACGCTGGCCACCTGCTGATCGTGCCGGACGTGCTGGACGAGGCCATCGCGTGGCTCTTGTCCTTGCCGCCGCGGGAGCCGAACGATTCGGACGCCGCGAACGAGCTGAACCCGAGGCCTTCGGCCGACGCCCCATGATCATGGCTTGGTCATGGCTTGGTCATGGCTTGGACATGGCTTGGACATGGCTCCGCCTCGGCTCGACTCCTGTTTCGGCTCGATTCCCGCTTCGATCTGACCCGATCGCGGCCTGGACTCCGCTCGATCCCGGCCCAGTCCCCAGCTGGATGGCGCCGGCTGGACCGCCGGCTGGGTCGCCAGCTGGATGGCGCCGGCTGGACCGCCCGCTGAGTCGCCGGCGAGCCGCATCGCTCGGTCCAAGGGACGTCGTACGTCAGTCTCTTTGCACCACCGGAAGCTGCACTTCGCCGTACCGCAGGAACGGAAGCGTGAACGGGCCGTTGTAGCCGAGGTACCGCGGCGGCCCATCCGCTTGCCACGCACTGTTCCGCGCCAGCCATGATTCGAGGATGGCGAGCCCCCGCTCAAAGTTCCGCTGCGTATAGCCACCACGCACGCCGACGCTGGCGTGCGGCCGCGGAAGAACGTCGACCACCCGCACGGCGCCAGCATCATCCGCCGGACCGGTGGTCACCCCGGCCGCCATCCCGGTCGCGACCCCGGTCGCCACCCCGGTCGCCAGCCCGCTGTCCAGCCCTGCGTCGGTCGCCGCCCCGACGTCCGCCGCGGGATAGAGGAACGCCATCGACTTCATGCGCGGCGCCGCATCCGCCGCCGGGTCGCCACCGACGTAGCCCATCTCCACCGGCGCGGTCATCGGGATCCCCTCGGCCTTGATGTGCCGAAAGAGCGGCTGGAACATGCGCCCGGCGGCCCGTGAAGCACCGTCGGTCGCTTCTCCGCCCACCACCGCCGCCCGATAGGCCGGATATGTCTGCACGCGGACTTCGCCCACCGGCGTCAGTTCCGGCCAGCCTTCTGGCCGATCCGCCGACGCCACGTACCACGTCCCGCCAGAAGAACGGACACACCCGGCGATCGAGGCGGGGACCGCGAGCAACACAATGGCGAGCGCCAAGCGAACCGAAACGCGACGTGGACGAGGCATGAGCAGATCTCCGACTGCAGGACGTGGGTCACGGGAGCATCGGCCCCCGGGATCAACTGGATGCAACCTGGCCGGGGGATGGCAGTCCCGACCGAGCCGATCTCACCGCGCGTGAAAACGCCCCGGGACCCATCGGCCCCGGGGCGGAAGACAAATGACCGCTGGCTCAGGCCAGCCAGGTCCGGCTTACTTCTTCAGGAGGTCGCGAATCTCGCCCAGGAGCTTGATGTCCGCGGGATCTTCCTTGGGAGCCTCTTCCACTTCCTTCTCGAAGCGAGCCTTCGCCTTGTTCATCGACTTGATGACGATGAAGAGGGCGAACGCCACGATCACGAAGGTGATCATCGAGTTGATGAAGAGGCCGTAGTTGATGAAGACCGCTTCGGCCGCTTCAACACCATCGGACGCCACCACGGCATCCTTGATCTTGTACTTCATGTCGGAGAAGTCGACGCCACCGGTGACCATGCCCACCACCGGCATGATGATGTCGTCCACGAGCGACTTGACGATGGTGCCGAAGGCGGCACCGATCACGATGCCGACGGCCATGTCCACGACGTTGCCCTTGAGGGCGAAGTCGCGGAACTCACTGATGAAACCCATGAGCGATCTCCAAATGATCAGACGGGGATTGGAAGCAGACGAGGAGGTCCACTCCGTGGCCTGGGGAGGGCCGACGGTGACTGCCGCACCGCCACGCACAATCGTACGCGAATGTCGAGAACGCGAACAGTCGCCACCGGGAATGGGCCCGTGTCCGCCGCGGTACGGTCACCCCCCGGAAGCAGGGCGCCCGTACCGCTCGTCGGATCACCATCGATCGCAACGACCTGCCAACGCAACGCTTCCACTGACCGACGATGACTCGTCCCCCGGCCGCCGATACAGCGGAACGGGCAATCCGTTCACCACTTCGGTCCGCCGTCGACCAGTCAAGTCTTCCCGCTCAGCCGCACACCGTGGCTCCCGTCAACCCACGGTCGACTTCTCCGGGGCAGAACGACCATCGCACCGTGCACGTTGTTCAACGTCCGACGCCTAGCGTTCTGGGTTCTGCTTCCTGCTTCCAACAGCGATCGCTGAACGCTGATCGCCGCTTGCCAGATGCCGACTGCGGGCAGCCGGCAGTCGGTAGCCGGCGCTGACTGCCGACCAATGAGCACCCGTCGTTCATCGCCGCGTCCTCCGCGTCGATGTCGCCTGTTTCCGCCCGCCGCAGGACGCCGCAAGGCTGGCCCACACCGCCCCACACCGCCTCAGGCCGCCTCAGGTCGCCTCAGGCCGCGTTCCGGCACACATAGAAGTAGTTCATGATGTCGTGCTCCAGCGTATTGACGGCAACGTCGGCGAAACCCGCGTCCTCCATCATGCTGACCGCGAGCTCCCGGCCCCAGGCGGCCCCCAGTCCTGCCCCACCTTGGGCCAGCGAAACCGTCATGCAGTGCATGCACGAGATGGTGTAGATGAACGGGGCGAGCGGGCCGCCGATGTTCTCCGCCACATCGCTCGAGCCCAGAATGTCTTGGGCCAGGAACACGCCGCCGGGCTTGAGCGATGCCCGCACGCCGACCAACAGGCCCGCCGGGTCCTTCTGATCGTGGATGACGTCAAAGCCGGTGATCAAGTCGTAGGTTCCGGGCTCGGCGAACTGGCTCAGATCGCGGGCGTCAAACCGCACGTTGGTGAGCCCCCGGCGCTCGGCTTCATCGCGCGCGTGGGCGATCGCTTCGGTACTCAGGTCGTAGCCGACGAATTCGCTTTCCGGAAAGCGTTCGGCCAGCCGCATGAGGGCATGGCCGCGGCCACAGCCGACGTCCAGCGCAACGCCGCCAGCATCGAGTCGTTCGACCACGCCATCGGCCAGCGGCAGAATGGTTTCGACCAGATTTGACACGACGGTCTGGTCGCTCTCTTCGGCCATGATCGTGTGGAAGCGCGGATACGCCGAGTACGGCACGCCGCCGCCACTCCGAAAGCACTCGACGATGCGATCTTCGACTTCCCCGAGCATCGGCAAGAACTGGAAGGCCACCGCGAGCGTGTTGGGAGCGGCCGCGCGGGTCAGAAACGCCGCGTGGGCCTCCGGCAAGGCGTACGCCTGGTCCGCCGGGTCGTACAGGACGATCTCGCCGGTGACCATCGCGCCAAGCCACTCGCGGACGTAGCGTTCGTTCAAGCCGGCCCGCTCGGCCAAGCCGTGGCTCGTGGCCGGAGGGCCGGCGGCCAGGGCGTCGAAGAGTCCGGTGCGATGACCGACGGAGATCATGAGGGCGATGGCGCCGTCGTTGAGTAGTCCGACGAGGCGGCCGGCGAACGCCTCGGTGGCGTCAACATTGATGGAGCATGCTTGGCACATGGTTGGTTTCCTTTCAGGGTTGGAGCGTGCACGCACGGCTCCTGCTCCCCTTGGCGTGAATTGCGAGAAGCACCTGCCATCAAGTTCTGAGTTTTTCCCGCCGCCCCCTCCACGTACACTGCAAATCCATGGGCGACCCCGGACCGGACATCACCCGCAGCCTTCGTGATGCCGCCGACGACGCCGGCCACGCCCCGGCCCTGATTGATTTGGTGTACGACCAATTGCGGGCCATCGCCCAAGCCCGAATGAACGCCGAACGCCCCGGCCACACGCTGCAGGCGACGGGGCTGGTCAATGAGGCGTGCGTTCGTCTCTTGGGATCGACCGGACAGCGCTTCGACGACCGCAGCCACTTCTTTCGTGCCGCGGCCGAGGCGATGCGGCGCGTTCTGATCGACCACGCCCGCGGCCGGGCGGCAGAGAAACGCGGCGGTCCCGGGGCGCGGCGCATTTCGATCGACGTCCTTGATCTTGCGGCCGAGTCGGATCCGCAGGCGATCCTCGATCTTGACGAAGCCATCGAGTGCCTTCGGGGTGAGGACGCCCAGGCCGGCGAAGTCGTCCGGCTGCGGTTCTTCGCCGGATTGTCGGTGGCCGACACCGCGGCGGTGCTCAGTGTTTCAGAACGCACCGTGGCCCGCGATTGGGCGTTCGCCCGAGCGCGCTTGGCTGAACTGCTCACACCAGACGGCACATCGGCGTCATCGCCATGACCCGGTTTCCGGGCCAGGGGCCTGACCACGATCCAACTCGCGCCGCGAACGACCAAACGGCCGACGAGCCCATCAGCCAGCCCGCCAGCGAATCGGCCAGTCAACCGGCCGGTCAACCGGCCAGTCAGCACGCCAAACAATCGGCCAACCAATCGGCCAACCAGCCCGCCAACCAACAGCGCGTCAAGGACATCTTCTACGCCGCCCTCGACGCGCCGGAAGCTGAACGCGAAACGGTGATCATGCAGCACTGCGCCGCCGACGCTGCGACGGCGGTTCGCGTTCGCGCGCTCCTGGACGCCCACGACGGCGCCCCGGATCTGCTGACCGAGCGCCTCGGCTCCGGAGCGACCGAGGACGCCGGGCGGATGATCGGCTCGCGGCGCATCCTCCGGGAGCTGGGCTACGGCGGATTCGGCGTCGTGTACCTGGCCGAAGAATCGGATCCGATCGCCCGGCTGACCGCCATCAAGGTGTTGCGGCCGGGACTGGCCGGCCAGGGCGAAGTGGCCCGCTTTGAGGCGGAGCGCCGCGTGCTGGCGCTGATGAATCACCCGGGCATCGCCCAGGTGCACGAAGCCGGCGAAACCGAAAGCGGCCAGCCGTACGTCGTCATGGAGTTCGTGGACGGGCCGCCGATCACCGCGTACTGCCGACAGCACGCGTTGCCGATCGAAGCCCGCGTCCGCCTGATCGAACGCACGGCCCTGGCCATCCACCACGCCCACCAGAAGGGCATCATCCACCGCGACATCAAGCCGTCGAACGTCCTGGTGGCCGAGTCGGACGACGGCCCGGTGCCCAAGGTGATCGACTTCGGCATCGCCAAGGCCTTCCACGGTCCACTGGCCGGCGAGGGGCTCACCGGCACCCGCCACGTCATCGGCACGCCGCAGTACATGCCGCCGGAGCAGGCCACGATCGGCACCGCGGCCATCGATACGCGGGCCGACGTCTACGCCCTCGGCGTCCTGCTGCACGAATGCCTCGTCGGCCATCCGCCGTTTGAAGCCAGCCGCTTCGAGCGGGCCAGTGCCGCCGACGTCGAACGCATCATTCGCGACGAAGTTCCTTCACGGCCGTCGGTCCACGCCGAACGGGTGGCCGATCCGTCCGTGGCCCGGAGCGTGCGCGGCGAGCTCGACTGGATCACCCAGCGGGCGATGGAGAAAGACCCCGACCGCCGGTACGCATCGGCCGCGGCCATGGCCCAGGATCTGCGGCGGTGGCGCGAGGGTGACGCGATCGACGCCGGTCCGCCGAGCCGGACGTACCGGGCCCGCAAGTTGGTGCAGCGCTACCGGCTTCAGTTCGGCGCCGCCGCCGCGGTACTGGCCGTGATCGTCGCCGGTTCCGCCGCCACCCTGGTGTATGCCGGGCGCGCCGCCGCCGACCGCGACCGGGCCCAAGACGCTTTGCTCGCCGCCAACGAGGCTCGCGATCTGGCCAACCGCGCCCGCCAAACCGCCGAGCGCGAACGCACCGAAGCTCGGCGAGAAGCGGCCAAGTACGAACGCATGGCCGACTTCACCCAGGACATGCTCAGCGGGATCGACCCGGCGGTGGCCCGCGGCGCCGACACCGCCCTGCTCGGGCAGATCCTCGCCGACGCCCACGCGGAACTTGAGGCCACGCCGCCAGCCGACGGCGAAGTCGCGGGCACGCTGGCCCTGACCATCGCGATGGCCTATCGCAGCATCGGCGAATCCGAAACGGCGATCCCGCTGGCCGAGCACGCGGTGGCCCGGCTGACCGAAGAACTCGGCGATTCCGCGGATCTCACCCTGGAAGCGACGCAAGCGCTCGCAGTGATCCGCGTCGAAGCCGGCCGGTACGCCGAAGCGGTCGAGCCCATGCGCACCGTCTACGCCGCCCGGGCCGAGCGCTTCGGCGCCGACGACCCGCGAACCATCGAGACGCTCTCGAATCTCGGCGCGACCTACGCCGCGCTCGGGCAGTACGAAGACGCGGCCGCGGCCCACCGCACGGCCTTCGACCGGAATCGCCGCGTCCACGGCGAGGATCATCTGGCCACCGCGTACGCCCGCAACAACCTCGCCATGTCCCTCGCCCGGCTCGGTCAATTGGACGAGGCGATCGAGATGCTCCGCCGTACCGCGGCCACGCAGGTGCGGGAACTTGGCCCCGACGCGCCGAGAACGTTGTCCACGCAGAGCAACCTCGCCCAGCAGCTCGCCCGCGCCGGCGAGACCGAGGCATCGGTGGCGATGTTCCAGGAAGTGATCACCGGCAAGTCGCGCGTGCTGCCGGCCGACCACGCGTCGCTGCTCACTTCGATGGTCAACCTGGCCAGCGTCCAACGCGCGGCGGGCGGGCTCGACGAGGCGATCGCCCTGCTTCGCGACGTGCACGGGCGGGCCCGCACCGGGTTGCTGGCCGACGATCTCCGGCACGCCACGATTCGCCGCGGCTTGGCCGAGTGCCTGCTCGAGCGGGCCAGTGCAGCTGATCCCGATGATCCCGATGATCCCGTCGATCCCGTCGATCCCGATGGTCCTGCCGAGCAGGCCGAGGCCGAAGCCCTGTTCGCCTCGGCCTGGGAGGTTCTGGTGGGCCGCCTGGGAGAGGACGCACCGCGCGCCCGCGGCGTGGCCGAGAAACTCGCCGCGGCGCTGGAAGCCCGGGGCAGCTCGGACGCCGCCACTTGGCGAGCCCGGGCCGGTGCGCTGGTCGACGACGACTGACGCAAGCCCGCGCCGCCCGCCCGCTAGGATCGCTGGTTCACTCCGACGGAGCCGCCCACCGTGCGCACCCTGCTCGCTTTCGTCATCGCATTCGTCTTGACCACCGCGTCAGGCGTGGCCAGCGGGCCACACGTCGCCACCGCGTCGAGCACGGGCGCCGCTGGCGCCCCCGACCAACCGGGCGTTCCCGCCCGCCTCGCACTCCTCGCCCCCGCCCACGCCCTCGTCCCAATCCCGAAGTCCGTCACCCGCATCGACGGCCCCGGATTCCGCCCCGGCCCGGTCGTCACGTGGCGACTGGCTGAGGCCATCCCGCTCGCCGGCGAACACATGGCCGTGTTCGCCGCCGCCATCCACCAACTCGACGGCCGCAGCCTGCAGCCCGCGGCAGACGTGGAAAACGCCGCCGATGCCGCCGCCGATCCCGCCGCCATTCCCGCCGCTGATCCCGGCGCCATCGCCCCCGCCATCCTCATCCAGCGATCCGACGCCGTCGACCCGGAAGGCTACGAACTCGAGGTCGGCCGCGCCATCACCATCCGCGTCCACGGCCTGCACGGACTCGCCGCGGCCACCGCCACGCTCCTGCAGCTTTGGTCCGATGTGCTGCCGGCCCAGCGCATCGTCGACGCCCCGGCCAGCCGCTACCGCAGCCTGATGGTCGACGTCGGCCGCAATCCGCACTCGATCGGCCTGCTGCGGCAGACGATCGACCTGCTCTGGTACTACAAACTCGGCTCGCTGCACCTGCACCTGACCGACGATCAGCGTTGGGCGTTCCCGTCGGCGGCCTTTCCCAATCTGGCCAGCGAGCCGGCGGCGATTGACGCCAGCGCCTGGCTCGCCCTTGATCGGTACGCGGCGGTGCGCGGCGTCGAGATCATTCCCGAGCTGGACGTCCCCGGCCACTCGACGATCCTGCGCCGGGAGTATCCGGAAGTCTTCGGCGCCACGCCGACCGAACTGGCCGAGCGCCCGGCCGCCCGCGCCGCCCTCAAGACCCTCATCGACGAGATGATCGAGCTGTTCCCGTCGGCGCGCTGGATCCACGTGGGAGCGGACGAAGCCTACGGCGTCCCGCAGGATCTGCAGCGCGATCTGCTCAACGAGCTGCATGCCCACGTCACCGCTCGCGGCCGCAAGACGATCGCGTGGGAGGGCCCGGGCCTGGGCACTGGCGCGAACAAGGTCAATGAGGACGTGGTGCTGATCAACTGGCGGACGGTGGATTTCCCGCCCGACGAGATGGTTCGCGCTGGCTACCGCATCGTCAATGCCGCGTGGGACCCGCTGTACATCGTCGACCACTATCCCCGCAACAACTTCACCATGGCCGCGCCGCAGCGGCTCTACGAACGCATGGACCGGCGCCGTTTCGCCCACTTCCGGCCGGATGTCCGCACGTTTGGCGCACCGATCAAACTGGACGATGACCAACGCGTGCTCGGTTGGTGCATGCCGTGGTGGGAAGGCCGCGAAGAGAACTTCCTGCACTTGGTCGTCCCGCGGATGATTCCGATGGCCGAGATCGCGTGGAGCGAGCCGGCGCCGGCCGCCCGCGACTACGCGGCCTTTGAGGATCGGGCGATGGCCACCGAAGCGCGGCGGCGCGCGGCATTCCACCCGGTCGACATCCAACCGCAGGACCTGGTGCTCCCAGCCGCCGGCGTCTTCCACCGGCAGACGACCGTGCACCTGATCCCGCGCGGCCACGCTCCGGCCGGCGCCATCCACTACACGCTCGACGGCACCGAGCCGACGCCCGCCAGCCCGCGGGCCACCGAGCCGTTCGTGCTCGACCGTTCGGCCACCGTCCGCGCCGCGGTCTTTCATCAAGGCCGCATGGTCGGCCACGACAGTCGCCGGCGATTGACCCGGGTTGACCCCGTGGCGAACCTCGCCCTCGGCCGGCCGGTCCGCGCGAACGTGCCGTCGGGGCCACACTTTTCCGCCGGCCGCCTGACCGACGGCGGCACCGGCAACCTCGACCAGTTCCTGGCGTTTCCCGCCCGCCCGTCGCCGGTCGAGGTCACGATCGATCTCGGGGCCGTCCACCGCGTTGGTGCGGTGGCGGTGCACACGTACACCAGCGGACGATCGTGGGAGTCCTACGGCATCAGCGTCTCGGACGACGGCGCGGCCTTCACCGTCGTGGCCGAACGCTGGGCCCCGCCGCCGGACATGGCCGAGGGCGCGGCGGTCCGGCACGCCATCGATCCGGTGGACGCCCGCTACGTGCGGATCACCAGTCGCGGGCACATCGGCCAGGTCTTCGACTCGTTCAGCCGGATGACGGAGGTTCAGGTGTTCGGTCCGGCGCCGTGAGTTCGGCCGGGGTCCAGAGCCGCATGAGCACGATGCCGAGCACGACCGTGGGAACGCCAAACGCCGCCGCCGCTCCGAATCGACCGTAGATCACCATGCCGGCGGTGAAGATCGCCCCGTACACGGCCAGGCAGCCGAGGGCCGCACAGAGAATGCCTCGCGGTACGGCCCAGGCCGCCGGGCGCGCGCCATCCGACAGATCCACGCCCTCGCGGGCGGCTTGGGCGTACACCGGCGCCCAGCCCGGACCACCGGGGCGCACGAGTCGGCAGAATGCCCGCAGCGTTTCGGTGTCGGTGGTCGTGGCCGGCGTCAGGAAGCACGCGGCGATCCACGCCGCGGTGGTCAGGCCGACGGGGACGATGGTCGTGAAGATCGCCCACCCCGCTCCGGGCTGCTCGGGTGCGTACCCCGGCACCACGAATGTGAAGACGGTGGCCACCACGAGCGACACGGACATCGCCACGATCTCGGTGATCGCGTTGATGCGCCACCAGAACCAGCGCAGGATGTAGATCGCCCCGGTGCCCGCCCCGAGCAGCAGCAGGTACTTGAACGCTTGCCCGGCGTCGGTGAGCACCAGGCCCAGACCGCAGCCCATCAGCAGCGTGCCCACCGTGGTCAGCCGGCCGGCCCACACAAGCTCGCGTTCGGTGGCATCGGGCTTCATGAAGCGGCGATAGACATCGTTGACGAGGTAGGACGCCCCAAGGTTCACCTGCGTGCTCATGGTCGACATGTACGCGGCCACGAGCGATGCGGCCACCAGTCCGAGCAGCCCCGGCGGCAGCAACGTCAGCATCGCGGGGTACGCGGCGTCGTCCTGAATCAGATCCGGGTCGACGCCGGGGAAGGCGGCCCGCATGTCGCCGAGGGTCGGAAAAACGATCAACGAAGCCAGGGCGATCACGATCCACGGCCACGGCCGCAGCGCGTAGTGCGCGACGTTGAAGAACAGCGCCGCCCCCATCGCGTGCCGTTCGGTCCGGGCCGAGAAGATGCGCTGGGCGATGTAGCCGCCGCCGCCAGGTTCCGAGCCGGGGTAGTACGAGGCCCACCACTGCACGGCCAGCGGCAGGATGAGCAGCGGGATCCACTGGGCGGGCTCGGCCGGCAGCAACTCCATGCGGCTGGCCACCCGTTCGTCGGCGAGCATCGTCGTGAGTCCGCCGACGCGGTCGTGGCCGACGAGGTGGACCGCGGCCCAGATCGACCCGGTCATGGCCAGGATGAACTGCACGAAGTCGGCCAGAATGACGCTCCGCAAGCCGCCGAGCGAGGCGTAGATCAACACGCACGCCCCGCTGACGCTGAGCGTGACCCACGGCTTGATGCCAAGGACGATCTCGCCAAACTTGATGGCCGCAAGGCTGACTGCCCCCATCACCAGCACGTTGAAGACCAGGCCGAGGTAGAGCGCGCGGAAGGCCCGCAGGAATGCGGCGGCCCGGCCCGAATAGCGGACTTCGTAGAACTCAACGTCCGTCATCACGCCGGCGCGGCGCCAGAGTCGGGCGAACACGTACGTGGTCAGCATGCCCGAGAGCAGGAAGGCCCACCAGACCCAGTTGCCGGCCACGCCGTCGGAACGGACGAGTCCGGCGACGAGGTTCGGCGTGTCCGTGGCAAAGGTCGTCGCCACCATCGACACGCCGAGCAGCCACCAGGGCATGTCGCGGCCCGAGAGAAAGAACTCCGAGGAGCTGCGCCCGGCCCGGCGGGCGGCGGCCAGGCCGATGCCCAGGCTGATGACGAGGCAGGCCCCGACGATGGTCCAGTCGAGGCGGGTCAGCATGCGGCGGGTCCGGCGGTGGTCTGCATTCCCGGAGCATGGGCGATGGGCGGGCGGGGTGTCAAGCGAGCGGCGTCGGACGACGGCGGGACGACGGCGGCGTCAGCGTCTCGGCGGAGACGCCCGCGGGAACCGCGGCTTGGACCGCATTGGATCTTGCCGACGCCGAGCGATTCAGCCCGAGTCGATCAGCTGATGCGGCCGCGGCGAGAGAATCTTCCGAGTTCCTGACGCACCGGCGACGCGGTTTCCGTTCGGCCAGATGAGGCGGCGTTCGAAACGCTTCAGGCTCGCGACCCGGCCTTCGACCGCCCAACTGGAGAAGCTGACGCCACTGCCATTCCCCTCTCGCACCATGATCATCGGACCGAGGGCCAAACCGAGAGCCAAACCGAGAGCCACACCGAGAGCCAAACCGCGGGCCCCACCGATCGCCCGCCGGCATCCTCACCATCGCGGCCGGGGCCCGTGCCTCGGCGGCCCGCACGACACGCCGTGAGGGAGACCGCCGAGCGATGCCTCGGAGTTCCCGAAGCGCTTGGGTAGGCTGGGAGCAATCCCCTGCCTCCCCGGACGCCTTCTTCCATGCCACCCGATCCCACTCCTCGCCCGCGACCGGACGACCCAGCGGTACCCCGCGGCGATCGATCAAACGACCCCATGGCCGACATGAACGCCCAGCTCGTCGAGGAACTCCGCGCGATCGCCGCTGGACACTTGCGGCATGACCGCGACGATCACACGCTTCAGCCAACGGCCCTGGTCAACGAGGCATGGATCAAGATGTCGGATCGGTCGGATCTGGAGTTCCCCGATCAGCATCGATTCTTCGCCCTGGCCAGCGTGGTGATGCGCAACCTGCTCGTGGACCACGCCCGGGCCCGTCATGCCGCCAAACGCGGTGGCAAGGCGGATCGTCGACGGCTGAGTCTGAGCGGCCTTGCGTTGAAAGCGGATCAGTCTCCGGTCGACGTGGAAGCACTCGACGCCGCCTTGACCGAACTCGCCACCCTGGATCCCCGCGGCGCGCGGCTCGTCGAGTTGCGATTCTTTGGCGGACTCAGTGAGTCCATGGCCGCCGAGGTGCTCGGCATCTCGAGGGCCGCGGCCAGCCGCGACTGGCGGATGGCCCGGGCGTGGCTCGCCAACGCCCTGCGACACGACGGAGGGGAGCCGTGAACCAAGAGCAGTACAACGAAGCGCGGTCCATCTTTGCCTTGCTGTGCGATCTGCCGGCGGATCGACGCGCGACCGAGCTCGATCACCAGTGCGCGGACCGGCCGGACCTGCGAGCGTTGGTCGAAGACCTGTTGCGGGAAGACGCCCGCGACTCATTCGGACTCGACGGTCCGGCGGTCGTCCCGGTGACCGGCGACGCGGTGGCCGGACTCGCCCGATCGTTTGTCTCGCGGGGCGGGGACGAAGGTCCGCTGCCCACGCACATCGGCCGCTACCGCGTCATCCGCATCTGCGGCCGCGGCGGGATGGGCACGGTCTACGAGGCCGAACAAGACCAACCGCGGCGGCGCGTGGCGGTCAAGATGATCCGGCCGGGCATGGTGTCGACCGAGCTCTTGCGCCGCTTCCGACACGAGGCCGAAATTCTGGGCCGACTGCAGCATCCTGGCATCGCCCAGATCTTCGAGGCCGGAAGCGTCGACGTTGGCGAAGGCGAACAGCCGTACTTCGCCATGGAGTTCGTCGCCGGCGCTCCACTGCTGCGCCACGCGGCCGAACAGCGTCTGGATTCCCGTGAACGCCTGGAGTTGATGGCCCGAATCTGCGACGCCGTTCATTACGCCCACGGGTGCGGCATCGTGCACCGCGACCTCAAGCCGGACAACATCATCGTTGGGGCCCCGGGGACTTCGCTTGATGCCCAGCCGGCGACCGGCGGCCGGCGGGACTCGCGAGTCGGACCGCGGGCCGGACCGCGAAAGGGACCAGACGTCGGCCAGCCCAAGGTTCTGGACTTTGGGATCGCCCGCGTGACCGACAGCGACGTGCGCATGACCACCCTCGCGACGACGGCCGGGCAGTTGATCGGCACCTTGCAGTACATGAGCCCCGAGCAGGCGGCGGGCAATCCGCATGAGTTGGACCACCGCAGCGACCTCTACGCCCTTGGCGTGATTCTGTACGAGTTGCTGAGCGGACGCCTGCCGTACGAGCTCGCCGACCGGACCATTCCACAGTCACTCCGCGTGATCCAGGAAGAGATGCCCACGAGCCTGAGCCGGACCGATGCCACGTTCCGCGGGGACGTCGAGATCATCGTCGGCAAGTGCCTGGAGAAGGAGCCCGCCCGCCGTTACGCGTCGGCCGCCGATCTGGCCGATGACCTGCGGCGGCACATGCAAGATGAACCCATCAGCGCGCGCCCGCCAAGCGCGATGTACCAACTCCGCAAATTCTCGCGCCGCAATCGCGCGCTCGTCGGCGGCGCGCTCGCGACGTTCCTGGTGCTCGTGGCCGGCGTGGTGGTGTCCAGCGTTCTGGCCGTTCGGGCCGATCGACTGGCCCGGGTGTCGGCGAGCAACGAGGCAGCCGCCGTGCGACAAGCCGACGCCGCGCGGGCGGTCATCAGCTTCGTCGCCGATGAAATGCTCGCCTCGGTCGATCCCTCGCGAACGCTGGGCCAGGAAGTGTCGATGCGAGCGGTGCTTGACGATGCGGCGGCCCGGCTCGATGGACGATTCGAGGAGAAGCCGCTCGTCCGCGCGTCGCTGCATCGCACGATCGGCCGGACGTACCTCGGCCTCGGCGACGTCGATGGGGCAGCCCGACACCTCGAGGCGGCGGCCACGCTTCGGCGGGAGACGCTCGGCCCGGATCACCGCGAGTCGCTTGAGTCCGAGTCGGATCTCGCGGCCCTTCTTGCGTATCGGGGACAGCCGCGGGCGGCGGAAGCGGCCCTCCGAACCGTGCTCGCCCGTCAGTCCGAGCAGCTGGGCGAGGACGATTCTTCCACCACCGCGACGCGGTCCCACCTGTCCATTCTCCTGGCGTCTGAAGGACGGGTGGAGGAACTCATCCCCATCCTCGAGCGGGTCTTGAAGGATCAGCGGGCTCGACTCGGGCCCGAACACCACGAAGCGCTGGCCACCGCAAACAACCTGGGCCTCGCGTACGAATCGATCCGCGATTTTGACGCGGCCGAGTCATTGTTTCGAGAAGTCATCAGCATCCAAGACCGGACGACGCCCCCCGATCATCCCGACGCCCTGTCGACTCGGTCCAATCTCGCGTGGCTCCTGTCCGAGACCGGCGGGTACGCCGAGGCGGAACAGCTGAGTCGGCAGGTGCTTGAGGCACGCCGGCGGGTCATGGGCGATGAACACGCCGACACGGTGTCGTCCATGAGCAATCTGGCCGTTCTTCTGCGACGCATGGGCCGGCCGACCGAAGCCGAACCGCTGTTGCTCGAGTCGCTGGCGATCGGCCGGCGAACGCTCGGCTCGGACAACGCACGGACCGTGATCGATATCTCGAACCTCGGCAAGTTCTATACGTCCATGGGACGATACGCCGATGGCCTGCCGCTGCTGGAAGAAGCAATCGGCATCCTGCGGACCGTCCACCCCGAGGGTTTCTACGGCACCGGCATCACCCTCCGGACGTACGGCACCTGCCTCGCCGGACTCGATCGACCGGCCGAAGCGGTGGCCGCGTTTGAAGAAGCATGGGAGATCCAGTCCCAGCATCGACCAGTGGAGTCTCCGTGGATGCAAGGCTTGGCGAGGGAACTGGCCGATGCGTACGCCGCAACGGGCGACGCGGCGGCGGCCGAGGCGTGGCGCGGGCGGGCGGGGAGCGCGGTCGAGGAGGCGGCGGGTCAGGCGACGAGCGAGGGAGCGGGTCAGGCGGCACGTGAGGGGGCCGCCGGCGAGGGGGCACGCGAGGGCGCCGGTGATGCGGCCGACGAGGCGGTGCGTGACGCGGTGGACGAAGCAGCGCGCAAGGCGGCCGGTGCGCCGGTGAATGACCCGGATCATCGCTGATCGAGCCGGCGGGTACTGGGCGACGACGACCATTGGTGCACTCGGACCGGGCGATGGGCTCCGGTACGTGAGGCAGACGATGGCGGAGACCGCGGCGCATCATCTTGCGGAGTGAAGAACGCGGCGGATCCGCCGGCCAGCGATCATTGGACGAGCGATCATTGGGCCTGCGATCACTTGGCGAGCAATCAATAAGCGGTGGCATGACGAAGGGTCGCCACCGACTGGCACACAACATTCCGGGATGCGATGGCGTATCTGCACCGCGGGAATGCACAACGCATTCCGCGATGCACGAAACCTCCCACGGGATTCGGACGGAATTCAGGCCCGTCAGACCAGCAACGCAATTGGTCCGAGATCAGCACCCAGCCGAGCTTGCGCATGCACGAGACTGTTCGTTCGCCACCGGAAAACGGCGAACGGCCTCTGACGTCCGTTCGCGAAACGAAACCCGGTGTTCAACTGCCGCACTGTGGCGCCCGGAGAACACTCGATGAAACTGATGAATCGCGCGGCCGCAGAAGTCTTTGGAACGTTCTGGCTGGTCTTTGGCGGATGCGGTTCCGCCGTCCTCGCGGCGATGTTCCTGACGGATGGCGCGTCCCCGGTCAACCTCGGCATCGGTTTCGTGGGCGTGGCCCTGGCCTTTGGCCTGACGGTCATGACGATGGCGTACGCGATCGGTCACATCTCCGGCTGCCACCTCAATCCGGCCGTCTCGCTCGGCCTGGTCGTGGCCAAGCGATTCCCGGCGCGGGAGTTTCCGGTCTACGTGGCCGCGCAGGTCATCGGCGGAATCGCCGGCGCCGCCGTGCTCTACTTCATCGCGTCGGGCCAAGAGGGCTTTGATGCCGTGGCCAGCGGATTCGCGTCCAACGGTTTCGGCGATCGTTCGCCCGGCGGGTACGCCATGAGCGCTGCCCTGGCCGCCGAAGTGGTGCTGACGTTCTTCTTCCTGCTCATCATCTTGGGCGCAACCGACACCCGCGCCCCCGCGGGATTCGCCCCGATCGCCATCGGCCTCGGCCTGACGCTGATCCACCTGATCGGGATCCCCGTGACCAACCTGTCGGTCAACCCCGCGCGAAGCACCGGCCCCGCCCTCTTCGCCGGCGCCGCGGCCATGGGTCAGCTCTGGCTCTTCTGGGTCGCCCCGCTTGTGGGTGCCGCCCTGGCCGGCGTCGTCTACCCGCTCATCGCCCCGAAGAACAGCGAGGGCTGATGTGGAGCGGGACGCGTGGGACCGGGTGCGGGTGCGGATGCGGGTGCGGGTGCGGGTGCGGGGCGAGGTTTGCAGCACCGCAGGCTTGATGGAGATCTGACACGGCGTGCCCCCCCACGTCTGCCCGGACCAGCCGCACGTCGGCTGAATCGGCTACACTCGCGGCGTTGGCGAGCGTTCTCCGGACGCATTCCGATCCAACTCCGCGGGTGTAGCTCAGTTGGTAGAGCGTCAGCTTCCCAAGCTGAATGTCGCCGGTTCGAGCCCGGTCACCCGCTTTGGCGATGACGCCCCGCAAGGGGCGTTTTTCGTTGGGGTTGTGATCGCAGTGAAGAGCCCGCGGCGGCTCTGCTTCGACGCACCACATTTGCACCCAATCACGCTGTGTGTCGCTCCAACTGAGACCAGAACTGCGACCGCACTCTTCAGCCGCGCAAGCGCAATTGGTCCCGGTTCCAACGATCGACTGAGCCCGCACCGTTTCCGCGAGCTGTTCGGTTTGCCATTGACGCAACGACTTGAGAAGGCGACTGCCCTCGATCGCGCCCAGCCGTCCCCATCAACCTTGAATGACCGGGTCAACGGAAGTGTCACAACTCCGCTGAGATCGTCGAGAAGCAAGCACGATGCAGACTTGCGACTCGCTCCGAGTCACACCGCCGCCAAGATCTGGTGTCCACGAAAACGGAGGAGGCTCAACCCTGCCAGGAGTATCATTGGTGCTCGGCCGAGATGCACGGTCATACAAGTGTCACGAGAGTTCCGTCGACGGGAGAAGTGGAGTGGCCAAATGATGAGCCCTCGGTATTTCTACACGAGTGCCCGCGCGGCGGTGCTGCTATCTCTGTCTACGCTCGCAACAGTATCGGTGGGATGTGGAGGAACTTCGCCCTTGCCCGGCGTGAGCATTGGCGAGGCACCAAATCCTGTGGAGACGGGGCAGAGCGGACCGTCATTCGTAGAGCAGCGAGATGCTCTACTCAGATTGCCCGAGGTCCAATCCAGCGAAGCGTTGGCGCAAATGAGAAGGACGGCTTTCGGAAGTCGAGACCGCCTCGTCGCGGCAGTGGTCCAAGTGCGCCTGGATGATCCGGAAGAAGCACGAGGATTTGCGGACGCGATGCGAAAGTCTGCGGAAAATCCGAGACGGACAATCGCGGGAACGACGATCTACTGGGCAGACGTTTCCTTGCAATCGAAGAGCACGAAACTGCTCGCGATCGACTATCTGATGGCAAGTGATGGGCCTTATGGATTGCAGAATAGCCTGCACAACGTACTTATCTCGGAAGGTTCGTCGGGATTGGAAGAGGCGTGGATGGCGATGGCGATGGAAAAAGGGCTCGTGTACCTCGAAGCCCTGCGGCCTGGTGGTGCTCAGGAGGTGCGAAGCCTTCACGAACATGTCGAGTTGATTGTGAAAATCCATACGGTGCACCGAACGAGGGGATCGACTTCAAGCGCGGCCGTCCGTTTGCTGGACGCAATCGGTGGCCAAGCTGGTGTGGCAGGGTTGCAGCAGATTGCCCGGATTGAATCGGCGCAGAGGCCACGGCCAAATGTGGGAATCGAGGAAGCCGGTGCGCGAGTTGAGCCTGACCCGCTTCCGCGAGCTGTTCGGATTGCCACCGGCGCGGGTGACGCGAGAAGGCGGCCAGCCTTGCCAGCCGCGGCCACCCGTTCATGACGGATCCCAACGGAAGCGACACGACCTCACGGAGATCGCCGTGAAGCAAACGCGACGCCGACTCATGGCTCGCTCTGGATCACACCATCGCCAAGATCTGGCGTCCACGAAAACGGGGGCAGGCTCACGGCGCCCATGGTGGACGTCAATCCGATCGACCTGATCGCCTCGAAGTTCGCGTTCAGATCGTGTTCAGGAGTCGTTGCGACACAAACGCGGCTCTTGCATCGGCGCATGGCGGTCTCACCCCAGGTTGCTCTCTCCCTTCGGTCGGTAGAATTCGCGCCCCATGACCCAGGCCCCCGACCCCAATCCGACGCCCGAGCTCGAGCTCGATTCGCCTTGCCCATCGCCGCCACCGCGGCGGCTCGGCTTCCTGGATCGCTACCTCACGCTGTGGATCTTCCTCGCGATGGGCATCGGCGTGCTGCTTGGCCGATTCGTCCCGGGGGTGGCCACGGCCCTCGACCGGGTCTCCGTCGGCACGACGAACATCCCCATCGCCGTCGGCCTCATCTTGATGATGTACCCGCCGCTGGCCAAGGTGCGGTACGAGAAGCTGCCGGAAGTCTTCCGCGACTGGAAGATCCTGGTGCTGTCGCTCGTCCAGAACTGGGTCGTGGGCCCGGTTCTCATGTTCGGTTTGGCCGTGCTCTTCCTGCGCGACCACCCCGACTACATGATCGGCTTGATCCTGGTCGGCCTGGCTCGCTGCATCGCCATGGTGCTCGTGTGGAACGACCTGGCCCGCGGCAGCAGCGACTACGCGGCCGGACTCGTGGCGTTCAACAGCATCTTCCAGGTGCTCTTCTTTGGCCTGTACGCGTGGATCTTCATCACGTGGCTGCCGCCGCTGCTCGGCCTCGAAGGCGCGGTCGTCGACATCTCGATTGGGCAAGTGTTCCAGAGCGTGCTGATCTACCTCGGCATTCCGTTCTTCGCCGGCATGCTGACGCGCTTCTTCCTGCGGCCAGTGAAAGGCGACGCGTGGTACACCGAACGATTCTTGCCGACGATCGGACCGATCACGCTCGTCGCCCTGCTGTTCACGATTCTCGTGATGTTCAGCCTCAAGGGTGACCGCATCGTCGCCCTGCCGATGGACCTCCTGCGCATCGCGATCCCGCTCACGATCTACTTCGTCGTGATGTTCCTGGTGAGCTTCCTGATGGCCAAGCGGGTCGGCGCCGACTACGAACGGGCCACGACCCTGGCGTTCACCGCGTCGGGGAACAACTTTGAGCTCGCGATCGCCGTGGCCATCGCCGTCTTTGGCCTTGGGTCGGGCATTGCGTTTGCGACCGTCGTCGGACCGCTGGTCGAGGTGCCGGTCTTGATCGGCCTGGTGAGCGTGTCGCTCTGGCTCGGCCGCCGGCTGTACGGAGTGGGCGACGATTCGGCGGGCGATGCACGCGGTGGTCCGCCGAAGCGTGCCGCAGGTGCAGCGGGCAATGCAGGCGATGCGGGCGACACCGTTCACGCTGGTGACGCGGGTGACAATGGCCACGCCGGCGACTCGGGTGATCCCGCGGCCGGCTGACGGACCAGGCCCCGCCTTCTCGGGGCGACCGAACTGCCCCGCACGTTCCAACGCCGGTCTACCATGTCCCCGCCCCCCCAGCTTTCGATCCCCGGTTCCCCGTGATACGCCAACCATGACTTCACCGAACGCGCTCCCCGGCCTTGCGCCGGTCATCCTCTCGTGCCCTGATCCAATGATGTTCACCGACGCGGCGGCCCGCATCGAAGTGTGCAACAACCCGCTCGCCCGCGTGCTGGGCTTCGAACGTTCAGCCGACCTGCTTGGCGCGACGCTTGAGGAGATCCTTGGGGCGTTCGAACGCATGGTGCCGCCCGACGAACTGGATGACTTCCGTGCGCGACAGGCGGCGATCGTCGCCCGCATGAACCTCAATCGCGATCCCGCGGCCGAAGACACGCAGACGTTTCTTCTGCAAGGCCCGGGATTCGAAGGCCCGCACGAGATTCGCGCCCGGATCTGGGCCATCTTCGACGGGTCGGATACGCATCCCGTCGGCGCGATTTCGCACTACACGGTGACGGCCCTCTGACGACGCCCACCGTCGCCGGCTGCTCATCTCCCACATCCCCCCGCCTACCGCACCTATCCCCCGCGCCTACCGCTCGCCCGGCACGCTCGCCCCCAGCACCCGCTGGAAGAACTCGGCCCGCCGCCGCCTGCCGTACGGCGACTCGGCCGCCCCGTGCCCGGCCCCGGGGATCACGAGCAGCTCGAAATCCTTGTCCGCCCGGACGAGCCCGTCGACGACTTGCATCGTGCTGGCCGGGTCGACGTTGCGGTCCATCTCGCCAACGATGAGCAGAAGGTCACCGGTGATGCGGCCGGCTTGCGTCGCATTCGATTGTTCGGCGTAGTGCGGGCCAATCGGGTATCCCATCCACAGTTCGTTCCACCACATCTTGTCGACGCGGTTGTCGTGGCAGCCGCAGTCGCTGACCGCGGCCCGGTAGAAGTCGCCGTGGGCGATCAAGGCGCGCGTCGAACTCTGCCCCCCGGCCGATCCGCCGTAGATGCCGACGCGCTCGAGATCCATCCACGGCCGATCCGCCGCCGCGGCCCGCATCCATGCGATTCGGTCGGGGAATCCGGAGTCGCCCAGATTCCGGTGGGCCACATCGTGGAATGCCTTGTGGCGCCAGTTCGTACCCATGCCGTCGATCTGCACCACGATGAAGCCGCGTTCGGCCAACTCGCGGTGGCCGTGCCACACGTTCCACGTCTTGGGGACGAAATGGCCGTGCGGCCCGGCGTAGATGTTCTCGATGACCGGATACCGGCGCGATGGATCAAAGTCCGACGGCCGAAAGATGACGCCCCAGATGTCGGTGCGTCCGTCTCGACCCTTGGCCACGAAACGCTCGGGAGCCGGCCAGCCGCGGCCCACAAGCTCGCTCGCGTCGCCTTCCGCCAGCACCGCGACCCGCGTTCCGTCGGACCAGCGTCGCAGTTCCGTGACCGGCGGGAGATCCACGCGCTGGAAACGGGCGAGGTAGTACGCGCCGTCCGGCGAACGCTCGATCTCGTGCGTTCCATCGCCGTCGGTCAGGACCGTCATCGCTCCGGTCTCGATCTCGACGCGGACAAAGTGCTGGTGGTACGGATCCTGCCCCGGGTGCAGACCCATGACCCGCAGCAACACCGTCCCCGCCGCCGCATCGCGCGACTCCACCGCCCGCACGAGCCAGGACCCGCTCGTCAACGGTCGAATCACCTCGCCCGTCGCCGCGTCCAATAGATACAGATGGTTCCACCCGGTCCGCTGCGACATCCAGAGCAACGCCTCGTCGCCGACACGGTCAAAGTGAACCTTGTTGGGATAGTCGACGAACGTCTCACTCGCTTCCTCGACGACGGTGCGGCCGGCGCCAGTGGCGGCGTCGAACTCCACCAATCGCACCACGGCGTGTCCGCGCTCGTTGTGCAGCAGGCGCACATGATCTTCGTCCGTCCAGTGCACGCGGCTCAGCCGCCATGGACGCTCGATCAACGCTCCATCCATGGCCCTTCCGTCGCCGGTCGCCACGTCAAAGACCCACGGCTCCGGCACATCGATCGGATCACCGGGCTTGGCGTACCGAAAGTCGTGGAGCTTTGGCTGGACCTGGTCACGCGGACTCGACTCGACGAACTGAATCCGCCGAACCGTCGCTCGCTGGGTCTTCATGACGAGAAATCGGCTGCGATTCGGCGACCAATGCACGCGGCCACCGAATCCGTCGGCGGCGGTTCCGCCCGTCGTGAGCTGGCGCTCGGCGGGCGATGCGTCGCCCGGATCATCGGCCGTTCCGCCAGATCGTCCGCCAATGAGAAAGACGTCGCCGCCGCGAAGTACCACTCGAGGCCGCAAGCCACGGCGTTCCCGCCGGCCCGGCACCGCTGGCTCGGCGGCGGCAGCCGCATCGGCTTCGCCACCCGGCCCGCGTTCCGCCGGTGGAGCGTCGTCGGCCACATCTTCGGCCCGCACCTCCACGATCCCGGGCCGCACGTCGCCGACGACTCGAGCGACCTCCCGGCCCGATGCTCGAACGGACCACACGTGGCCGGCAAACGTGGTGCGGACCCGCGTTTCGCCGGGACCCACCTGCTCGTAGCGCCGCGCGTCCCCGCCGCCATCAAGCCAGAAGAGATCGACGGCGGCATCCGATGAATTGCGAACCACCACGTACGTCGCCGGCCCGGAGCCGGATCGATCGCGCGGCGTCACCGTCGCTCGGAACGACGCCGGCGCGGCCGCCGCATACACGGCTCCGGACGCGGTCAGCTTCACCACCGGTGCCCGGGCCGCTCCGATGACGTCAGGCCCGAGCATCGCGAACAGATCGGCATCAGCGTCGGCGTCAGCGTCGGCATCAGCATCAGCGTCGGCGTCGGCGTCGGCATCAGCATCAGCATCAGCATCAGCGTCGGCATCGGCATCAGCAAACCGGGCCAACGGAATGCGTGTTGGCTCAACCACTCGTCCCAGAAGTTCGCCAAGGTCCGCCGCCACCCGCTCGTGATCGAACGCCGGCTCCACCGTCTCGCAATCGGGATCGCACGCGACGAATCGCCACCCACCATCCGGCTCGCTCAACCGGTACACCACACGGCCGCCAGCCAGCCACTCCGGGTCCAATCGTGCATTGCGCACCGCACCGTTCCAGCGTGCCCGCATGGCCTGCGTGGCCTCGGTGAACGTGCGGCTCGGACGTTCACGATCGTTCTGCATCTGGGCCGCAGCGTGCCCGGCCCCGGATTCAGCCGCAGCCCCAGCCGCAACCCCAGCCGCAACCCCTGCCCCGCTCCCGCAACACAGTCCCATTCCACCCAACACCGCCAGCACGAGCACTCTGTTCATGCCGACAGGGTATGGACTTCCGGCCGCCGCAGCGGGTGGACCAGCGGGCGATTCCGCCGCACCCAACGCCACGTCACGCCCGCGGAACATTCCCCCACGAACAGACTGGCGTTGGCCCCAGTGCATCCGGCGACATGGGCACCAACGCCAGCCTGCGGGATCGTCATCACCGCATGATCAACTGCACATCCCCCACCCGGCGAGCACGGGGAGCAGATCGCTGATGCCCACGTTCCCGTCGGTGTTGATGTCTTCCGGCCCGCCCTCGGCGGAACCCCAGGCCGACAAGATCGACAGCAGGTCGCTCGTATCGACATTGCCGTCGGCGTTCACATCACCATCGCACGTCACCCGGCCGCTCAACCACGCCATGAGCTGCGTGGCGTAGGCCGTGTTGTCGAGCCGGACCAGGCTCGTCCCGGCGCCGTTCTCGTTGAAGAACGTGTTGCGATCAAAGTGTCCGACGACTCGGCCGCGGCCAGCCAGCGCGATCACCAGCGACGCATCATCATCGGTGGCCGGCGACGATGGCCCTTGCCCCTCGGACGTATTGCGACGCACCTGGCCCTCGGCGTTGGAGAGAATGCGGCGACGCACCCCCGGCGGAACCGTGTCGGCCAAACTGACGGGCGACACACCTTCACCATCGAAGCATTCGATGCCGGCGAGGATCGGATGATCGCCCTGATCGATGCCAACGACGAAGAAGTCTCCGTCGCCTCGGCAAATGCCATACGTCCCGCGATCCTGATTCATGATCAACCCAAAGCGATCCAGGAATGGTTGATCCGACGTCGGCGCGTCCCCCCAGTTCACGCCCCAGTTGGCGTCGGAGATCGCCATGAGACCGCCGCCGGCCCGCACGAACGCTTCCACGGCATCGACCGATGCTTCGGTGTACTCGGCGTTGTTCGAGCCGAGCACGATCGCCGCGTACGCCGAGAGATCAATCGCGGTGAAGTCGATGGGTGTGTTGTCGTCGACCGGGCCTTCGATCAACTGTTCGAGGGTGTACCCCTGCGATTCGAGCAAGTCGGCAAACTGGCCCCACGCGGTGTTTCCGCCGTTGGTCGATTGATCGCCGATGTCGGAAAGGTGGGAATCGGACCCGCCGCTCAAGAACCCGCCGGTTCCGGCGCCGCCGCGAATGAACAAAATGGTCTCGGCCGATGCACTGGCCGCGCCGACTCCGACCACGCCGGCTCCGACCATGCACGCTCCAAGCAACGTCATGGTGATCGATCGACGGCCCTGGCCGCTGGCCCACTGCGTTCTCGTCAACATTGTCATTCCTCCACGCCCCGGGAATGCACTGAATGCGCCGGTCGTACCGGCGTCGCGGCGAAGTCTAGCCAAGCTCGGCGAGTTCCCCGCATGCCAAACGCAAAGTCGTATCTTGGAAGCACATCCACGCTTCACGGAGTTTGCCCATGTCCACAAACGTTGACGTCCAAGCCGCGTTTCAAGCACTTCGCACGGCCAAGGCTGACTTTCTGGCTGCGTTGCGGGCTCGCGGCCCGGAACCGGTGAAAGACTGGTCCCTCACCGATGCCGACGGCGCTCCTGTTCAGCTCAGCGCGTTGTTCGGCGAGCACGATGACTTGCTCGTGGTGCACAACATGGGACGCGGATGCAGTTACTGCACGCTGTGGGCCGATGGCTTTCGGGGCATTGCCGACCACCTGGCCCAGCGGTGTTCGTTCGTCCTGTGCAGCCACGATCCACCGGATGTGCTGCGCGGGTTTGTGGCCGAACGCGGGTGGAACTTCCGCTGCGTGAGCGGCGCGGGATCTGGGTTCACCGCGGCCATGGGGTACGCCAGCCCGGAGAACACAAAACCAATGCCGGGTGTCAGTTCATTCCAGCGGCGCGCGGGCGGTGAGATCGTGCGCATCGCGCACACGCCGTTCGGCCCCGGCGATGACTTCTGCGCGGTTTGGCCACTGTTCGATCTCTTGGCCGACGGTGCGGCTGACTTCAAGCCGCGCTGAATGCCGACATGAGATGGGGACGCGGCTCGACGCATGCGAGACGCGATTGGATGGGATCGGACGCGATCGGACGAAGCCGAGCGACATCAAAAGAAGCCGAGCGAAGCCGAACGAAGCCGAGCGAAGCCGAACCAGGCCATCGCCCTACGCGCCCCCCAGGCTCCGCAAGAGTCCAACAGCTCCGTCCCCAACCAGCTCGGCGAGGCGTTCGCGTCCTGCTTGATCCAGCCGAACTTCCGGCTGCATCGCCGTCAGGCATCCTGAAGCCAGGGCCGGATACATGCACTGGCCGTTGATGATGACGGCCATGCGCGTCAACGTCGCGTCGTCAACCCCCGGCCCCGCAACCGCCCGGCAGATCTCGCGAAGCTCGTCGAACACGCGGGCGATCGACACTTCGACCTGGCGATCCCAGGCCGGGGTCGGATCGAGCATCTCGTGGAACATCATCCGGGCCAGGCCCGAGGTGTTGCCTTCGGCGTCCAGGCCGTGGTCGAGCATCATGGCGATGAATCGCCGGAGCCGAACCTCAGGTTCCGCGTCCGACCAGAAATCGCGACGCTCGTCCAAAGCCACCCACGGGTTGCGAGCGTTGCTTTCGGCGCGGGCGAAATCGATCGCCGCGTCGTAGAGCGCCCGTTTGGAGCCGAAGTAGTAGTTGACCGAGGCCACGTTCGCGTCCGCGGCCGTGCAGACTTGGCGCACACTCGTCGCCGCGAACCCTTGCCCGGCAAAGAGCTCGACGGCCACTTCAAGGAGCCGGCGCTTGGTCGGATGCTCCGACTCGCTCACTCCGCACGCTCCACACGCTCCGGCACGATGAACGCGAAGTGCAGTTCCGCGTGGCGGCAGTGCAGCCGTTCCCAATCGTGGTGCGAAAGCGGGCCGAGCAACGGGCTGGGCGTGGTCATCGCGTTCGGCTGCGAGGCGGCGGCGACTTCTTCGCGGAATGCGCTGGCCGCTTCGTTCCAGGTGATGTGCTCGGCGGGAGCGAACGTGTCTCGAGCGACCGACGGCATCTTGATGCCGGCCTTGAACGTGTTTCGCAGGAAATAGGACTTGAACACGCGGCCGATCACCCGCATCGGCAACGGCATGGTGAACCCAGCGCCCTCCCGGGCCACGACCATGCCGCGTCGCACGTGGTCCAGAATCTGGGCCGGCGTCCACTCACCAAGGCCGACCAACGGGCCCGCCCCGTCGAGGTGTTCGACGTCGGCCAGGATCTCCGCCAGCGAGCCGAAGGTGAGCGTGCGGCGAGTGGCGGTCGACGCCGATGCCGGCGGAGCGGGAGCGGCGGATGCGGTGGAAGCAGACATGGGCGAATTCCTCGTGCTGGGCGGGGTCATCTGCGCGCGGCCGCGGCCCGGCCCGTCGGCCCACGACTCAAACGATCGTATCAAACGATCGTTTG
>JBGCEZ010000097.1:0-31304 GCA_045106735.1 Phycisphaerales bacterium
TGAGGTGCTCGACGGCTCGGTGCGGGCGGAGATTGACCGAGCGCTCGCCGCGATCGCCGAGCAGCGGACGGACCGGATCAAGACCTTGGACCTGGCCTTCCGCGGGGCGGGGCAGCGGGATGTGGTCGTCTCGTACATCCATGAGATGCCGGTGTGGAAGACGAGCTACCGGTTGGTGCTGCCGGAAGACGGCTCGGACGCCGGCCTGCTGATGCAAGGTTGGGCGATCGTCGAGAACACGACGGACGAAGATTGGCAGGACGTGCAACTGGGCCTGGTGGCCGGGCGGCCCGTCGGTTTCCAGATGGACCTGTACGAGCCGCTGTTCCTGGCCCGGCCGCAGGTGCCGGTACCGGTGGAGCAAGCAGCGGCCCCGCGGACGTACGACGGAGCGCTGATTGAAGACGGGGTGGTGGCGTTGCAACCAGATGCGTCCGCCCGAGGTGGGCGACGTTCGCGGCCGAACGGGGAGGGGCAGCGTGGGCGCGCCGTCGGCGGCGCGCCGGGTGGCTCACTCTTCGGTGGTGACATTGAAGATCCGGGCGACAACTGGAGCATCGGAGCCAGCCGTGCGGCGGCCAGCGGGGTGGCCGAAGGCGCGGTCTTCCGATTCGAACTGGATGAGCCGGTGACGATCGAGCGCCGGCGCTCGGCGATGCTGCCGATCATCAACACCTCGGTCGCCGGTCGTTCGGTGAGCATCTGGGCCGGCGCTGGGACGCACCCGATGCGGGGCATTGAACTGGAGAACACGAGCGGCCTGCAATTGATGCCCGGTCCGATCAGTGTGTATGACATCAACAGTTACGCCGGCGACGCGCAGATCGACTTCGTGCCCGCCGGTGACGAGCGACTGCTCGCGTACGCGGTGGACTTGGAAGTCAACGTCCGCCACGAGATGGATACCACGCGAACGGTTCGGCGCGTGCGAATTGCCGATGGCGTCTTGGAAGAAACGGTCGCTCGCACTTTGGAACATCAGTTCACGATCCGGAACGGAGACGCGGACGATCCGCGGACGATGATTCTGGAACTGCCTCTGCGATCCGGATGGGAGTTGGTCGCACCCACGCCGTCGGAAGAGACGGCGACATCACGCCGGTTCGAGATGGACCTTCCAGCCGGAGCCACCCAGGAGCAGACGATTTCGTACGAACGAACGGAGCGAACGCGCGTGGCCCTGGTCGACTCGAATCTGGAACAGTTGCTTTCGTACGAACGTTCGGGCCGGGTGTCGGCCGAAGTCGTTGCCGCGGTGCGGGAGGCGGGCCGGTTGGAGCGGCTCGTGGCTGATGTGCAGGAACGCGTGTCCCGATTGATCGCCGAGCGGGCCGACATCATCGAGGACCAGGATCGCATCCGCGAAAATCTGGCCCGAGTCGAATCGAACTCCGGGCTCTCTGATCGCTACCTCCGAAAGCTCGACGAACAGGAGACGCGGCTGGAGGCAATCGCCGAAGCCGTGGCGGACGCACAAGATGAGATCGATCGGCGGCGAGGCGATCTTCGCCGCTTCCTCTCGAATCTCGAGATCGAGTAGGGCGAGCGGGGCCGGGGTGGCTCTTCGTTACGGGGCCGGTCGCCGCAGGGCGACGAGCGCGAGTCCGCCGGCGAACGTCGCGTACACCGCCGCCGCGGCGATCATGGCCGCGAGCGGGACGCCGGCGTCGATCAAGACGCCCATGGACGCGGGCGAGAGCGCCGTGGCGATGACGAGGATCGCGGTGACGAATCCGCGGATCGCGCCGAGGTGGCGGACGCCGTAGCGTTCGGCCCACATCGCCCCGACGACCGGTCCGGCCGCGCCGGCGGTGAGCCCGGTCAGGCCCATGAAGACCCAGGCGGCGGCGAAGTCGGGCGTGGCCGCGAGCACGCCCAGTCCGGCGGCCATCGGCAACAGGTAGAAGGGCACGAGCCGAACCGCGCCGTAGCGATCCACCAACGGGCCGGCGATCAGGGCGGCCGGGAGCTGGGTGAAGGCGAACACGCCGAAGGTCGCGGCGAACGCGGGCTTGGTCCAGCCCTGCACCGCCACCAGGTGGTTCTGGTGGAAGAAGATGCCGGTGACGATGAAGCCCGGCGCCATCACGCACAGAATCAACATCCAGAATCCGGGATCGGCGATCGCCTGGCCGCGGGTTCGATCGCCCCGCGGGGCGGCGGGGGCGGCGGAGTCGGCGTCGCTCGCGCGGTCGGTCGTCGTCGCCGTCACGGTTGCCGCGGCCGCCGCGGTCAGCGCGTCATCCGCACGCTCGCGCGCGGCGGCCCGCTCAACGTGGTCCGCGTGGCGAGCCCCGAACCCGCGGAGCAGCAGCCAGCTCAGCGCCGGCAGCGTCACCAAGACGACGAGGGCAACGCGCACCCAAGCCTCGCGCCATCCAACGGCCAGGATCAGTGCGACGCCGAGCGTCGGCAGGATCGCCTCGCCGGCCGCATGTCCCAGGCTCGAGAGGCTCATGGCTCGCCCGCGCCCGCGGTCGTAGTAGCGGGCCATGGTCGTTTGCGCGGTGTGGCTCAGCATGCCCTGGCCGAACAGCCGCACCAGGTACACCGCGGGAATGAGCACGATGGCGGCGGGGGCCACGGCAAAGAGGCCGCAGGCCAAGGTCAGCCCGCCGGTGAGCCAGAGCGTGAGCCGCGGCAGCGACATCGTGTCGACCAGAGCGCCGGCCCGCATCATCGTCAGTCCGCTGGCCAGCGTGCCGAGTGAGTAGATCAGTCCCCATCGCCCGTGGCTCAGGCCGAACTCGGCCCGGATCGGATCGGCGAACAGGGAGACAAAGAACGTCTGGCCGAAGGACGAGTACAGCGCGAGCAAGAAGCCGAAGCCGACGAAGCGCCACTCGCGATGGACGGAGGCTCGCCGCGTGGGGGCGATGTCGTGGGGCGGGGCGGTTTCGGCGGGCGGCGGCATTCCGGCACTTGATCCGCCGCGGAGGAGAGCGTCAAGCCGCGCGGGGGTTTCCGGGAGCCGAAGACCGAGCCAGACCCAAAGCCGGACCCAGAGCCGGACCCACGGCCGGACCCGATGCAGGCTGCCCATGCCGGGCGGTGCCCGCTCCCGTCGCATTCGCCCCGCCCCAATAAACAACCCGATCCGCCGTTGGGCGAATCGGGCTGCTTCGTGACCCCAGAATTCGGGGCGGACCGTCAGGGGCGGCGTCGGTGGATGCGAGGTTTCGACCGCACCGCCGCGATGGTCCGCGAGATTCAGCGGCGGCTGCTGGTGATGGCGGTCACGTCCTGCCGGTCGGCCAGCCGGCCGAGCAGGGCATCCATGGCCCGGCGATAGATCCAGGCCCGTTCGCGGGGATCGGCTTCTTCGCTGCCGTCGCGCAACGCCCGGGTGACGGTCATCTGTTCCGTCCGGTCCAGGCGTTCGGAGCCCAGGGCCAGGACCGACGTGAGGCCAACCTCGTACGCCGCGGCACAGGCCGCTTCGTTGCCGTCGTTGAACAGCGGCACGCCGATCTCGATCGTGCGTCCGATGAGCGTGATCGCCTCATCGAACCGGTCGGCCGGCGTCTTGCCCGAGGCCGACGCGACGGATGATGATGATTCACTCGCCGCGCTCGGCTCCGGAGCCGGCGTGATGACGCGGTCGATCAGGTGCACGATGCCGTTGCGGGCCTCGATGTCGGCGGCCACGATGCCGGCCCCGCCGATGGTCGGGCGACCGTTCTCGAAGCCGATGGCCAGAGGACGGCCGGGCAGGGTGCGAACCGTCGTCACGCTCGGCAGGTCCGCGGCCCGGAGGCGGCCGGGAATGACGTGCAGGCCGAGGATGCCGGCGAGCTGCTGGCGGCCGGGCTCGCGGAGCAGGGTGTCGAGCGTGCCGGCCGGCAGGGCGGCGAAGGCCGAGTCCACCGGTGCGAGCACGGTCCACGGACCTTCGTTCTCTTCGCCGACGAGGCCGAGCAGGTCGGTGGCCCGAAGGGCCGCTTCCAGCGTGCTGAGTTGGTTGGTCTCGACGGCCAGGTCCGCGATCGTCCGAAGTTCGGGCATCAGGATCTGGTCGACGACAAAGACGGTGCCGCCGTTGAAGGCCACCGGTCCGGCGACGATCGTGGCATCGCCGACGCGGAGGGCGTCGCCCGCCTGCACGTCGAGGCGCTGGCCGGCCAGGGACTCCACCCAGCTGCGGCGGAACAGATCGCCCGGCCCGGCCACATCGCCGCTGACGTGGTGCGACAGGATGCGGCGCAGGGTCGGCAGGCCATCGGCGGACAGCAGGGCATCGACGTCCCGCTTGGGCAGGGCGGCAAACGCTTCATTCGAGGGGGCGAAGATCGTCAGGGGCACGCCGGTCGGCAGGTCCTTGGCGATGTCGGCCCGGCCAACGACGTCGAGGAACGCGGTCAGGCCAGCCGCGGTCGCGGCTTCACCCAGCGACGGCAGGTTGGAATCGGCCGCCGGGGCCGCGGCCACGGTGCCGCCGGGGCTCGCCGGCAGGCGTTCGCCGCCGGGGCGGTACGCCTGGATGCCAGCCACTTCAAGGGCGAAGTTGCCTTCGTTCTTGTCGGCCAAGGTGATGCCGACCGACTCGATCAGGGCCGGGTTGAGGTCCGGAGCATTCGGCACGCGGCGGCCGAAGGTGGTCAGGACAAAGTCCTCGTACGGAATGCGGACGCGCGTCCACTCGCCATTGCGGGTCTCGAACGTGCGTTCGAAGCCGCCGGCCATCATGCGGATGTTGGAGACGCGGATGTTGAACTGGTAGGTCCGGCCGTCGCCCTTGACCAGCAGCTCGACGCCGTCGGAGCCGCTGAATGAGCCCTCGTCCACGGCGCGGCGGATCTGGCTGAAGCCGCCGTTGTTGTCCAGGCTCAACGAGCCGGAAAACCGGAGCAGGCCGGGGCCCGAGCCTTGCAGGCGGCCGGTGCTCAGGCCACCCATGACGCCGTCGAGGACGACCCGCCAGCCTTCGGCCCCACGTGCAAAGTCGGTGCGGAAGTCGGCGGCCGACGCGGCCGACGCGGCGGACGTGCCGGTCGAGGCCACGGTCGCGCCCGACGCCGACGCGATGGTCGCGGGGCCAAGAAGGGTGATCGCGCCAGCCGAAAGAACGGCGGCAGCCGTCCCTCGAAGGATCCGGGTGCGGGTCGATGAGCGAGGGCTGGTGGCCATTTGGCGAATCTCCTGGGGTCCTGAATGGGGTCCAGAAGCAGGATCGGTCGCCGAATGGGGTTGGATTCGCCCGAATGGCAGGATCTCGGGAGGTCGTCAATCGCCGGAGGGCGGAGGCGGGTCGGCGCCGGATTTGGCGTCCGGCTCGGTGTCGAGCTCAGCGCCCGGCTTGGCGTCCGGCCGCGCGTTTCGGACGTGCGTGACCTGCGCGTCCGCCGCCGGGCCGACCGCGTCGGCCGCGGCCAGAATGTTCAGATGAAGCCGTTCCCATGCGGTTTCGCCGGGGCCCTGTTGGTCGATGACCGATTCCCAGGCGACGGCGAGTTCGGGCCAGTGTGCATCCCACGTGGATGGATCAGACTGGACCGCTTGGGTGCGCGAGAGCGCCCCGTACACAAGCGGCGCCAAGGAGTCGGGTCCCAGTTCCACGGCGTAGTGGGCGGCGAGCCGGCCCCATACTTCGGACGCCTCGGCGTGCGCCTTCATGTCCATCAACAACCAAGCACGATTGCGCTCGGTCGACGCGTAGCTGGCCGACGCCACGCCCTCGTTCTCCGCCGTGATCTCCAGGCTGCGTCGGAACGCTGCATCCGCCTCCGCGAACTGACCGGACTCGTGCAAGCCGAATCCGAGGTTGTTGTAGAACGTGGAGATGCGCACGTTGTTGGGGCCGAGTTCCGCTTCGGCCAGCGCGATCGCCTCGCGTGAGTAGCGAATCAGTCGGTCGTGGTCGCCGGTGGCCGACGCCAAGCGGCCGAGATTGTTCGTCAGGATCGCGAAGTACGGATGCCCTTCGGCGAGATGCTCGCGGAAGATGTCCAGCGCTTCTTCGTACGCCTCGCTGGCCCGCGTGTACTCGCCCTGCGAAACGAAGTAACCGGCGAGGTTGTTGAGCTGAATGCCGAAGGCGAGATCGCGCTCGCCGCCCGCCGCCCGCGACCGAGCCAGACCCGCGAGCAAGTACGGCTCAGGATCCTCTTCCCACTTGGTGCGGCGGATCAGCAGTCCGTACCCGCCCCACACCGTGGCTGCTTGCCGCAGCCCGGTGAATCCGAGGCCCGGCAGGTTGGGATCCGCCCCGGGGCTGGCCGCTTCGACTTGCTTGATGACCTCGAGCCCCTTGCGGGCGAACGCCATCGTGTCGGCCGGCGTGCCGATGCTCTGCTCGACGAGCGCGCGTTCGATGTACGTCGTGGCCAGGCCCAGCGGGTCGAGCGTGGGATCCGGCTCCAGCAACGCCAAGGCCTTGTCGAGGTGTGTGCGAGCGCGCTCGTATCGCGAAAGCGACTTCTCCGTCCGGCCCAACATGGTCAGCGTGGCGGCGCGGGCTTCGGGCATGCCGGGAAACGCGCCGTCGATCCACTTGCCCGCGCTGTCGAGCACTTCGCCGGTGGTGCGATCCGGGCTGCCGGCGTCCTCCTCCGTCGGATCGGCCGAAGCCAAGATGCGTTCGAGGAACTCGCCGACGGCGTATGCGCGGTCGGCTTCACGCTCTGCGGCCTCGCGTTCATCGATCGCCGTCAGCCGTTCGGCTTGGGCTTCGGCCGCGAATTCCTGGGCTCGTTCGCGTTGGTCGATGGCCTCGGCTCGGTCGGCCTGGGCCCGCACGGCAAAGCCGGTACTCAGCACCGTGGCCGTCACCAAGGCGAGGGCGGCGGCGGCAAGTCCGGCGACCAGGCCACGATTGCGTTGGGCAAAGCAGCGCACCTGATACGCGACGGTGGGGCGGCGGGCGGCGATCGGTTCGTTGCGGTGCAGCCGGCGAATGTCGGCGGCAAACTCGCTCGCGCTCTGGTATCGCCGGGCCGGATCTTTCGCCATCGCCGTCAGCACGATCGTTTCGACATCACCGGAAAGCCGCCGATCGATGCGGCTCAGGCGCTCTGGCGCGTCATCTCGGATCGCCCGCGCGGTTTCGATCAACGAACGGGCTTGCGTGGGGTGCGGCAGGCGGCCGGTCAGCATTTCGTAGGCGAGCACGCCGAGGGCGTACACGTCACTTCGCACGTCGACCGCTTCCGGATCGCCGGTGACCTGCTCGGGACTCATGTAGCCGAGGGTGCCGATCATCGCGCCGCCGCGGCCGGTCTCGATCGTCGTGAGCCGGGCGGCGTCGTCGGTCGCCAGAGCCACGCCGAAGTCGAGCAGACGTGGGTCGCCGTGCTCGGAGACCAGCACGTTGGCCGGCTTGAGGTCGCGGTGGACAACGCTCTTCTGGTGGGCGTGGTGCAGGGCGTCGGCGATACGGGCCACCATGTCCAGGCGCCGGCTCACGTTCGGGCGTTCGCGGCTCGCCCAGGCGTCGAGTCGCTGGCCGCGGACGAGTTCCATGGCCAGGTACGCTCGATCGCGGCGCACGCCGCCGTGCTCGACCGGGGCAATGCCCGCGGCAAACACGCGGGCGATGCCGGGGTGGTCGAGCCGCGCGAGCAAGTCGGCTTCGCGGGCGAAGCGCTTGAGCATGGATGGCGTGGCCACTTCGGGCCGGATGAGCTTGACGGCGAGGGTACGCCGCGGCCGATCTTCCTCGACCTCGTAGACCGTGCCCATGCCGCCGACGCCGATCTGGCGGATGACGGTGTAGGGGCCGATCGTTTCCGGCAGCGGTTCGGCGTCGATCAAGCCGGCTGCGGGTCCGCCGTCGGCTGCGTGCTCGCCGAACAGCGCCTCGGAGAGGGCATTGCCGGGACCGTCGGTGGGCCGCAGCAACGGCGAATGCAGGAAACTGGTCGCCGGTTCGGCATCGTGTTCCAGGAGGCTGGCGACTTCGCGTCGCAATTCGCTGTCGACGTCCAGGGTCGCCAGCCATTGCGCGCGTTCGCCAAGTGGCAGGGCGAGGCCTTCGTCGAAGAGGCGCTCGATCTGTTCGGCCCGCGTCACGATGCGGCTCCGGGGCCGGGTGTGTGCGGTGCGTCGGGTGCGCCGGGTGAATCAGAATCACTGGCGGCGGCGCCCGCCGACTCCTCGAGGTCGCGATGCAGCCACGCGCGGGCCAAACGCCACGAACGTTCGACGGTGGACGGGCTCGTGTCCATCGCCGCCGCAGTCTCGGCCGTCGTCAGTCCGGCGAAGTAGCGGAGCAAGACGACCTCGGCTGCCCGCGGATGCTCGGCTTCCAAGCGCGTGAGCGCGGCGTCAACGTGGAGCAACTCGCCGGCCGGTGCGTCGGCCGGCAGGTCCGGTTCGATGGCCAGTGCTTCGTTGGCGTGTTCGAGTGCGACTCGCTGGCGATCGCCGCCGCGCTTGAGGGCGCCGCGTCGCCGGGCCGACTCCACGAGGATGTCGCGCATCGCGCGGGCGGCGGCGTGAAAGAAGTGGCCGCGGCCGTCCCAGCCTTCGGGGCGGCGGTCGGCGATGCGCATCCACGCTTCGTGCACGAGGGCGGTGGGTTGCAGGGTCTGGCCCGGCGCGGCGTGCGCCATGCGGGCCCGGGCCAGGCGACGGAGTTCGTCGTAGACCAGGGGCAGCAGATCGGAGGCCGCCCGCTCGTCGCCTTCGTTCATCGCCAGCAGGACGCGGGTGATCGCCGCGCCATGGCCCGACGGCGGATCGCCACCGGGCTTGGAACCGGAGCCGGCACCAGAGCTGGAGTCGGCACCGTGCCCGGAGCCGTGCCCGGAACCGGGGTCGCCGTGCCCGGAGCCGTGCCCGGACCCTTGCGCGGAGCCGGGGTCGCCGTCGATCGGGGATGGGATGTTCTCGGCCACGGCTTCCTCCTCCACCCGAACATTCTGAGGGGCGAGGGGCCTCGGCTCAAGCGGCGGTCGGGCTTTGGTGGGCGTTTCCGCCGCGGACGGTCCGGGAACTGGGGTCAAAGCCTCGCACGAATCTTCCGAATCGCCCAGCCCACCACCGGCACGTGGATGAAGAGTCCCTCGGCGGAGTCCCAGTAGTCCTGGTGCAGCAGGATCCGTCCGTCGGCCCCGAACCGCAGATGGGTCATGCCGATGGTCCAGTTCTCGGTGCCGCTCTTGAACTTCTTGAAGTCGATCATCATCCGCCAGCGGACGTACACGTCCGGCCCGCCGCCGCTGATGTCCTCGACCTGAACGGTGCAGCGATTGCAGGCTTCGGCGCTCTCGACGAGGTAATGGGCGAGGGCCTCGGAGCCGCGGACGGTCTTGAGGGTGTCGTCGAACCAGCAATCGTCGGCGTAGGTTTCGGGGATCTTCGTGCGCATCGCGTCCGGCGTGAAGGACGCGAAGAACGCGCCAAACCGCTGGCCGGCGGCGTGCAGGGCATCGCTGCCCGGGTCAAAGTGCTCGGCGCGGGCGGCGGTGGCGGACAGGGCTTCGGCGTAGTTCACGACGTGGGTCTCCGGGCGGGGGCGGACGGACGATAGCCCCGCCGCGGCGCCCGAGACGTTCAGGCGGCCGAGCGTTCGGCCCGGCGTTCGTCGTACGCCGACTTGGCTTCCGGATCGCGCAGCGTGTCGTAGGCCTGCTTGGCGAGTTGGAACCGGGCCGCGGCGTCGTCCGCCTTGTTCACATCGGGATGCAGGGTTCGGGCCAGGCCACGGAAGGCGGCCCGGATCGTCGTGGCATCGGACTGCGGGCCGACGCTCAAGATCGCGTAGTAGTCCGGTTCCTCGATCGTCGCTTTGCGGCCGATCGCGTGGTTGGGCTCCTGGCCCGGCTTTCCGGCGTCCGAGTCGACGCGGTCATCGGGCTCCCCTCCGAAGCCCGATTGCGCGCCCGCCGCCTTCAAGAAGCCGTACAGGGCCAGGTTCTCGACCGCTCGCTGCCGAGCCCGGTCGATGTCCACGAACTCGAAGCCCATCTCCCAGGCTCGCAGCCCTTTTCGCCGCATCCAGACGGCCCGAACGGGCAGTTTCAGCGTTCCTTCGGGGGCGGGAAGGCCGGCGGTTCCGGTTTCGCCAGGCTTCAGCGGCGGCTTTCCGCGTCCCGCGATCCGCATGCCGTGACGCGACAGATCGATCACGTCACCGAGGCTCGAGTCCTGCGAGCTGGTGGCGTGCCGCTGGCTTCGGCGCCGGGGATCGGATTGACCGTGGGATTGCACACGGAAGCATCGACTGTCCAGGCCGGCAGGGGCAGGGTCGCCGGCGCCTCAGCCAGGGATCCGGCGCGGTCGTGCGGACTGGCGCAACAACGGGGACCCGGAACCCGGCGGACGAGGTCCGATACGGCCGAGATTCAGCGAGGTCCGAGCTTCTCGGCCGCGGCCTGGGCTTCTCGGGCGTCCCGCTGGCGTCGCATCAGTTCCATGCGTTGCCGGGCCAGGCTCCGCATATCGGCCACGTCGTCCGTCTCGTCGACGATCTCGATGCCGAGCAAGGATTCGACCGCGTCCTCGAGCGTGATGCATCCGGCGGTGCCGCCAAATTCGTCGACCACGAGCATGATGTGGACCCGGCGGGCGGTGAACTGCTCGAACGCCTGCGTCACGGTGGCCACCGAAGGAATCACTTTGATGGGCTTGATGAACGCCGAGAGTGGTCGGTCGCCCCGGCCTTCCCAGCGGGCGGTGTACAGATCGTGCCGCAGCACCATGCCCTCGATCTCGTCCGGGTTCTCGCGGTGGACCAGGATGCGGCTGAACGGAATCGGGTCGTGGGCGGCGAGGGCCTGCTCGACGGTCATCGTCTGGTCGAGCATGAAGACGACGGGGCGCGGGGTCATGATGTCGGACACGCGAATGACGTCAAGCTTGAGCAGGTTGCCGATGACCCGCGACTCGCCCTCGCCCAGGACGCCAGCCGTTTGTCCCATCTCGGCCACGCTGGCGATTTCACCGCGGGTGATCGAGACGTCGGCCCCGGAACTCAGGAAGCGGCTGATCAGTTCGAGGGTGCGCACCAGCGGGTAGGTCAGCACGGTGATGATGCGAACCGTCGCCACCATGAATGGGGCGAGGCGTTTCGCGTGCACCGCGCCGAGCGTCTTGGGGATGATCTCGCTGCATACGAGGATCATCAGCGTGACGACGATCGAGCCAGCCGCGACCGCGGCGTTGCCGAAGATCTGCTGGATCATCGCCCCGACGCCGGTCGCGCCGATGGTGTTGGCGATGGTGTTGAGCGTGAGGATCGCGGCCAGCGGCCGGTCCACGTTCTCCTTCATCGCGTCCAGATGCCGGCCGCTTTCGCGGCCTTGCTCGGTGAGCACCTGGGCGTAGCTGCGCGGGATGGAGAGGAAGCTCGCTTCGAGCAACGAGCACAGGAAGCTCGTGCAGAGGGCGAGCGCCAGGTAGAAGACGAGCAGCGCCCAGGGGTTGGTCTCGGACGCGGCGGTGATCGCTTCGCCGGCGGCGATGGCGAGCTCCGGGGTCGCATCGCCGGCCGGGGCGATGGCCGGGGGAATGGGAGGCGCGGCGAGCACCGTGTATGGTGCAGCGACGATGCATACGCCGGCAAAGATGATGAGGCCGACGGCCAGATGGGCACGTCGCGAAGGGCGGAGCGTCATGCTGCGAACTCTATCAGCCGGCGCGGTGGCCAGCCGGACCGGGGGTGTGGTCGCGGGGCATGCCACGGGTCTGGCCGCGGGTCTGGCCACGAGTCTGGCCGACGGCTCGGCCGGGGCGGCATCATGACATCGCTTCGCCGGCCGGCCGGGCCGTTCACGCACGAGATCGACCGGGTCAAGGGGTCGCGGTTCATCGCCGACGTCGGGCCCGCGGCCAGTGAGGCCGACGCCGCCGCGTTCCTGGCCACGATTCGCGAGCGCGAGCCGTCGGCCACGCATCACTGCCATGCCTGGCGCATCACGCCCGATCGGGTCCGGGCCAACGACGACGGCGAACCGGGCGGCACGGCGGGGGCCCCGATTCTGCGGCAACTTGAATCGGCTGATCTGATCAATGCGGTCGTGGTCGTGACGCGGTACTACGGCGGGACGAACCTTGGCACCGGCGGGCTGATCCGGGCGTACGGGGCGGCGGCCCGAGCCGGGGTGCTCGCGGCGCCGGTGGTGGAAACGGTGCTGCGGACCGTCGTGTCGGTCAAGCACGCCTATCCCGACTCCGCCGGTCTGGCCACGGTGCTCGCGGCGCACGATGCGGTGGTGGAAACGTCGGACTACGGCGTGGACGTGCAGCTTTCGGTGAGCGTGCCGCAAGATGATGCGGCGGCGTTTCGCGATGCGGTCATCGATGCCACGGCCGGACGGGCCCGCGTGGTCATCGAAGCCGACGCCATGGAGAAGCCGGCGTGATCGGGCCCATTCGGCGAGACGGTTCCGGGCGCGCGCGCCTGGTCACCATCGGGCGGCGGCTCAGTGATGCGGTCGATGGCCTGGACTTTGGCGCGCCGTCGGCGTGCGTCTACAACCCGCTGGTGCACGCCCGGGGGCCGGCCGAGCAGTACCTCAAGCGATTCGGGCGCGGCCGGCGCGACGTGATCTTCGTCGGCATGAATCCTGGCCCGTACGGCATGGCCCAGACCGGCGTGCCGTTCGGCGAAGTCGCGAGCGTGCGAGAGTTCCTGGGGATCGAGGGTCGGGTGGATCGTCCGGCGAACGAACATCCCAAGCGGCCGATCGACGGATTCGCGTGTCCGCGAAGCGAAGTGAGCGGTCGCCGGCTGTGGAGCTGGGTAGCCGATCGCTGGGGCAGTGCCGACGCGTTCTTCGCCCGGGCATTCGTGTGGAATTTCTGCCCCTTGGTGTTCATGGAAGCGTCGGGTCGCAACGTCACGCCCGACAAGCTGGCCGCGGCCGAGCGTGGCCCGCTGTTCGATGCGTGCGACGATGCCCTGTCCGCGGTCATGGAAACCATGCGCCCGACGCACATGATCGGCGTCGGCGGCTTCGCCCTCAAGCGAATCGAAGCGGTGCTGGCCAGTCGCCCGCCGCGCGGCATGGGCCGGCCGGCGACGGGGACGATCTTGCATCCGTCGCCCGCGAGTCCCGCGGCCAATCGCGGATGGGCGCCGCAGGTGGACGTGCAGGCAGACGCGCTGGGGATCTGAGGCAGTCGCCGATGAGGTGGGCGTGGGTGGCCGAGGGGCCGACTCTTCGATGCTCGGGCGACGCAGGCGGTGTGGCGATGGGGCCACGCGGCCACGCGGCCAGGCGGCCGCTCGCGCGACGGGGCGCCGGCATGACGTCTCGACTTCACGGACTGCGTGAAGTCACCCAGCGAACAGCACGAGCGTATGGTCGAGGCCCTGAAACGCTTCGTCCAGGATGCCCGAAATCGTCTTCCAGTCTCCGCCGGCCAGACCTGCTCCGATCTTGGGGTATCCGATGCGGGCGTCCGGATACCGCCTGGCGATGGTCTCGGCGGCCGTCCGAATCGCCGCGTCATCCGCGAGCGGCGTTCGGCCACGCCCCACGCCTTTTGCCCTCCGCCCCGTGCTGCGACCGCTCACGCGATCTCGATCCCCATCGTCTGCAGCGAGACCATCCGCTCGTACCGCCCGCCGAGCTGCATGAGTTCGTCGTGGGTGCCGCGTTCCACGATTCGGCCGTCGTCCAGCACCACGATCAGGTCCGCGCCGACGACCGTCGAGAGGCGGTGGGCGATCACCATGCACGTGCGGCCCTGCATGAGTTCGTCGAGGCTTGACTGGATCGCCCGCTCGGTTTCGGTGTCGAGGCTGCTGGTGGCTTCGTCGAGTAGCAGGATCACCGGGTCGGCCAGGATCGCGCGGGCGATGGCCAGGCGTTGCCGCTGGCCGCCGGAGAGCTTCACGCCGCGCTCGCCGACGACGGTGTCGAGGCCATGCTCCAGGCGATCGACGAACTCGCGGACGTGGGCTCGGTCCACGGCGGCGTGCACGTCGTCCGCGCTGGCTCCACGCCGGCCGTAGGCGATGTTCTCGCCGATCGTGCCGTCAAAGAGGAAGACGTCCTGTTCCACCATGCCCAGCAGGCGCCGGTAGCTCTCGACGTCGATTTCTTGGAGGTCGCGGCCGTCGACCGTGATGCGCCCGGACGTCGGGTCAAAGAACCGCGCGACGAGGTTGACCAACGTGCTCTTGCCCGCGCCGCTCGCCCCGACGATGGCCACGGTCGCGCCGGCCGGAATGTCGAGGCTGATGTCGTCGAGCACCGGGGTGTCGGTGCCGGGGTAGGTGAACGTGACGTCGTCGAGCCGCACGTGCCCGGCGGCTGCGGCCGGCTGGATTCCGGGTTGGCGGCCGAGGGCCTCGAACTCCACCGGTTCGTCCAGCAGATCCAGGACGCGGTCGAGGGCCGCGAGGTTGTTCTGGAAACTGGTCGCACTGCTGGCGAGCATGGCCAGCGGTTCGAGCAGCATGGCCAGATAGAAGAGGAACATGACCAGGTCGCCCACGCTCAGGGCGTCGCCCGGGGCCATGGTGCCGGCCGTGACCGCCGCCGCATCGGTGATGATGCGCGAGCCGCCGTACCAGAGCAGGATGGCCGACGCGAGCGGCACGAGCACGCTCCAAGCAATGTCCACCGATCGCGACCACCACCAGGCCATGAGCTCCTGGCGGATCATCATGTGGTTGTTGCGGATGAAGCGGCTGGTCTCGGCGCGTTGGCGGCCGAAGCTCCGGACCACCCGCATGCCGCCGAAGCTCTCGGTGGCGTGGCCGTCCATGTCTTGCCGGGCCGCGCGGATGTCGCGCCAGAGCGGGCGGATCCGGCTGATCCACGTGCGGTGGGTCAGGTACACCGTCGGCACGACCAGCAGCGAACCGAGCAGCAGGCGCCAGTCGATGAACGCCAGGATCGCGAACGTGGCCACAAGTTGGATGATCGCGCGAAACGGGTTGTAGATCAGCGAGAACAGAAGCTCGCCAATGCCGCCCGCGTCCTCGCGCAGCACGCTGGCCACGCCGCCGCTCTTGAGCTCTTGGATGCGGTGGAGGGGGAGGCGGACCGCGTGCGAGAAGACGCGGTGGCGGACCTCGGACTGGATCTGCTTGGTGTTCCGCGTGTTCAGCCATCGGCCGCTCATCCCGGCGGTGACCGAAATGATGGCCACGATCACCAGGGCGACGCCGGTCAGGGCGAGCAGCGTCTTGGGATTGGTCGAGAACCCGAGGGTCTCGGTCAGCGATTGGATCCAGCCCGGGACCGGCTTGTCACCGAGCAGCGTGTCCAGCACGAACCCGGTGGCCGCCGGCGGCAGCAGCTTGAGGCCGGTGGCGATGACCACGGTGCCCAGACTGATGAAGATGCCGGTGCGGTGCGGGCGGGTGAACCGCCAGAACTCGCCGAAGAGGTTGAGCGCGGAGCGGGCGCGCTTGCCTTCCTTCGACCGCTTGGCCCGGTGGGCAGCGGCGGAGTTTCGGCTTCCTTCGGTGTTGTGGTTCCGAAGATCTTCGCGGTAGCGGGCGAAGCGGCGACGACTGGTAGGGGGGCGGAATGACATGCAGCAGGGACTGTAGCGCACTCAGCCGGGCGGTGTGGATCGGAGGTGCCGCCGGGCCGCCGAGGGCTCGTGGGTGGGCGGCGGGACAAAAATCTTGGTTCGCGCGGTGGGAGGGCGATCGGGCGATGGATGTGGCGGATGGCCAGCCGTGGCGCCGTGATCGGGGCGGTTGGCGGTCCGATCGATCCATCGGCCCGGCCGGGACTTGCGAGCGCGGGCGTCGCTCAATTCGTCCAGATCGTTCGCGGGCGTGGCGGTACGGCGACGCGCGGCACTCTGCCGGGCATCGCCCCGCCATGCGTCACCGATTCGTGGGTGGGCCATGGCCAAGGCCCGGATCGCCCGATAGTTTTCCGGCATCTGCGGGACAGCGGCGCGATTCAGCGTCGTCCCCGGCGACGCGGACCCTCCTCCCACGCGCCGCCCGTAGAGGAACACCAACATGTTTGATCGCCGAACTCCGCGTGGAGGAATCTGTCGGTTCCTGGGCCGCCTTCGGAACTGGACGCCAGGACCGTCACCGGCCGCGCTCGCGGCCACGTGGGCAACGGCGGTGGCGACCGCACCGGCGTGGGCGGACGGACCGTGGTCCGATCCCGCGTCCTGGCCGGACGGCACCGTGCCGGTCGCCGGCGAGCTGGTCGTGATCCCGGCCGACACCGACATCGTGCTCGATGTCAGTCCGCCGCCCCTCGCCGGCGTGGACGTGCTGGGCCGACTTGCGTTCGCCGACGATGCCGATCTTGAACTCACGAGCGAGTGGATCCGGGTCTTTGGGCCGGGCAGCGAACTGCGCATCGGTGCGACCGACGCGCCGCACGAACACCGCGCCACGATCACCCTGACCGGGACCGACGAGTCGGCGAACGTCTTCGGCGAAGGCCTGATGGCCAGCGGCACCAAGTTCTTGATGGCCGCGGTCGGCGGATCGATCGAACTCCATGGCATCAGTCGCGACAAGACATCGTGGTCGCAACTCGACGGGCACCTGGCGCCGGGTGACACAACCATGATGCTCGCCCGGCCGGTCAACTGGAGCGCCGGGGACGAGGTGGTGATCGCGCCGTCCGGACACGATCCCGACGAAGCCGAAGTTGTGTTCGTGCTCAACGTCAGCGACGACGGGCGCATGGTGACGTTCGGGCCGCAGCTGGCGTTCGCGCACTACGGGGCCATCGAGACCCACGCCGGGCGTGAACTCGACATGCGGGCGGAAGTTGGCCTGCTCAGCCGCAACATCGTGGTGCGCGGCGATGCGGCGTCGGAAACTAGCCGCTTTGGTGGGCACACCATGATCATGCCGGGCGGGCAGGCCCGGGTGGAAGGCACGCTCTTCTATCGCATGGGACAGATGGGGCACAAGGCCCGGTATCCCTTCCACATGCACGTGGTCGACCGCATCGGCGTGCTCGGTGTGACCGGGGCCGACACGTGGGTACGGGACAACACGGTGCGCCGCAGTTACCAACGCGCGTTCGTCCTTCACGGAACCAATGGCGTCGAAGTGGCCGACAACGTGGCGTACCGCATCCACAACCATGCGTACGTTCCGGCCGAAGACGGCGATGAGTCGGGCAATCGGTTTGTTGACAATTTGGCGATCACCATCATCGAGCCGGATGAGTTTGCGTTCCCCGACGAAGACCACGACGACCGAAGCATCCAGAGTGAGCATCGCACCAGTGGCTTCTGGCTCCGGAACCCCAACAACACACTGATTGGCAACCATGTTGCCGGCACCTGGCGCGGGGCCGGTTTCATGTATGACGGGGCACGTGAAGACGACGGATTCGAACGGATGTCGCCGACGGCGGCGATCTTCCGTGACAATCTTTCGCATACCAATCGCAGCACCAACAACGAGCCGCACCCGTACCAACAGCACGTGTTCGGGCTCGGCTTCTTCGCGCATCGGATCAGCCGCTGGCAGCACGATGGCTTGCTGATGGTCGAAGACTTCACGACGTACAAGAACGAAGGGCCTGGCATCTGGCTCGAGAACGAGAACGAATTGGTGTCCGGGGCGATGGTCGCCGATTCGCACGCCGGCTTCGCCGCTCGGCATGGCACGATCCAGGACGCCGTCGTCGTCGGATCGAGTGGAAACTCAATCGGTTCATTGGACCGACTGCGTCATGGCGTTGCGTGGCGCAATGACAATGGCCGCGACTTTTCGATGGACGGTGTGACGTTCAAGGACGTCGACATCGTTGTCCATGGCAACCATGGATTCGACTACCGCCAAGGCGCAACGATGCGCGATGTGTCGTACGAGGGCTCGGTTGGCCTGCTCATGGTCATCGAGAACGAAGAAGCCGAAGGCTCCATCCTGGATGTCGACGGGACGTTCTCTGGCACCGGAACGCCCACGGTGGTCTCCACCCAGAGCATGGGTCCGCAGTCCACGCCACTCTTGGGGGCCGCGTCGACATGGGCCACGCCGGTTGGCGCCACCGGCTTGTGGCAACTGGTCATCGATGACCCGGTCACCGGCGCGAACGCCGGCGCGTCGGTCACGGTGCATCACCACGGCCACCACCACCATCCCGTCCCCGGAGGGCAGGGCATTCGCGTGCGGGTCAATGATGACCAGCACACCGTGTACCACGGCGGGCCGATCAACGTCAGCGGCCTGGTCGGCGGCTGGAATCGCATTGAACTTACCTTGCTCGACGGCGACGGAAACTCGGGCGGCGGGTCGGCCATTCGGGACCGGGTGAATCTCTACGTGCCTGAATTCGCGGCGTGCCCGGGCGACGTCAACGAAGACGGGGTCGTCGACACCGGCGATCTCGTGCTCGTCCTCGCTCGGTGGGACGAGGAAACGGCCGGAGCGTACGAAGGCGGAGACGCCGACGGAGACGCGGTCGTCACGATTGCTGACCTGCTGACGGTGCTTGGTTCCTTTGGCGTGACCTGCGCCGGCTGACTTTTCCGGAGGAGAGAAGTGCTGCCGGTGAGGATTGACGTCTTCGCCGGCGCTTGCATCGATCCGGGCGCGAACGCGGACCGTCTTGACCGGACGGCGCACCGCGTTGGTGTCGTGCGCCGACAACGTGCGCAGTGTGGTGGCGCTGAGAGCGCGCTGCGGCGCAACGTCGCGCCGAGTGCATCGAAAGCATGAAGTCGGACTGGTGGTCCCGTCGACCCTGGGTACCGTCCGCGGGTCCGGGGGGTCCGCGCCGTGGAGCGTGGGTGGTTCGGGCGGGCCTGGAATCGATTGGCCGCGCCCCGGAGTTCAAGCATCATGTCGTCGACGAGTTCCATGCTCCTGCGCGCGGCGCTGGGGGCCATTGCCTCATTCCTTCCCGCCACAGCGGCCAGTGCGGCTGATCTGTGGTCCGATCCCGCGACGTGGCCTGGTGGGGTGGTTCCCGCCGCCGGCGAGATCGCGGTGGTCTTGCCCGGCGTGGACGTTGTGTTGGATGTCGACACGCCGCCGCTGGCCGGCCTCTACATCTACGGAACGCTGCGGTTCGCGGAGACCGATGGCATTGAACTGACGAGCGACTGGGTGCTCGTGTCCGGCAACGGGGCGCGATTGGAAATCGGCACAACCGCCAACCCGCACGCGTACGACGCCACGATCACGCTCACCGGAACCGATGAGTCCGCGAACGTCTTCGGCAACCCGCCGATGCAAAGCGGGACGAAGTTTCTCATCGCCAGCCAAGGTGGCGTCATCGACTTGCACGGCGAGAGCGGGACGCGCGTGTCGTGGACCCAGCTTGCCCAGGACGTCGCCCCCGGAGATGCCTTTCTGCGGGTGGCCGAGCCGGTCGACTGGGAGCCAGGAGAACAGATCGTGCTCGCGCCCTCGGGCTACGAGCCGGATGAGGCCGAGGTCTTCGTGGTCCTGGCCCGGAGCGAGGACGACCGGACGATCTTCATTGGTCCTTGGGCGATGCACCCGCATTACGGGCAGATCGAAACGCACGCGGACCGCGCATTTGACATGCGGGCCGAGGTCGGCCTGCTGACCCGCAACATTCTGGTTCGCGGCGACGCGGCATCGGAAGAAAGTGAATTCGGCGGCCACTTCATGGTGCTGCCGGGCGGGACCGCGCGGGTGAGTGGCGTGATGCTCCACCGCATGGGGCAGATGGGCCATGCCGGTCGCTATCCGTTCCACCTGCACATGGTGGACCGCATGCCGTGGGGTGAGGTCACCGGGAGTGATTCGTGGATTCACGACTCCAGCATCATGCGTTCATTCAATCGCGGCGTCGTGGTGCACGGTTCGCACGAAACAAGCGTCGAACGCGTCGTGGCCTACGACGTGCGGAGCCATGCATTTGTTCCTTCGGAAGAGGGCGATGAATTCGGCAGCCGGTTCATCGAAAACCTCGGCATCACGATCAACAATCCCGAAGAGTTCAGCTTCCCCACCCAGGGCCAGCCGACCAAGTCCGATCAGCGTGAGCATCGGTCGAGCGTCTTCTGGCTCCGCAACGCCAACCAAACGCTCGTCGGCAATCACGCGGTCGGCACCACCAGCGGGGCGGGCTTCATGTACGACGGTGAAGACGCGGACCTGCCGCCGCCGACGGACGTGGTCTTCCGCGACAATCTCGCCCACAGCCATTTTGCGTACCAGCCGGAGCCCCATCCGTATCGCTTCCACGCCAAGGGCATGGGCTTCTTCGCCAACCTTGCGACCCATTTCAATGACGTCGGCCTGCTGATGATCGAAGATTTCACGGCGTACAAGAACGGTGGGTCCGGCATCTGGGTGGAAGGGGTGGCCGAGATGGTGCGTGGTGCATCGGTCGCGGATTGTCATACTGGCTTTGCCGCCGAACGCGCATCCATCCAGGACGCGGTGGTCGTTGGCCGCTCGAACAATCCCGTCGGCATTGACGATCGAACGCGCTACGGGTTGACCTGGCGCGATCGCACGGGGCGCGACCAGGAGTTGATCGACGTCACGTTCAAAGATCTGGACATGGCGTTCTTTACGTTGCACGGCTTTGAGTTCATGCCGGGGACGTCGATTCGCGGCATGAAGTTCGAAGGCGATGTCGGCGGGTTGATCCACGTTGACGCCGATCAGGCTCCGGGCGAGCTCTTTGATGTTGATGGTTCGATGACCGGGCTCGGCGTTCCGATGTACATCACGCGGGAGCCACTGGGTTCCGGGTCCTTCGCCCGAAACGATCTGGTGAACGCGTGGCTGACGCCGGTTTCTGCCGCCGATGCGGCCGTGCACTCGCGAATCGTGGTGACGAGTCCCCGGACGGGAGATGTGGTGGCGGGTTCGTTCTCGCTCGAGTTTGAACTGTTCAACTTCGATCCGACTCCTGGAGGGGAGACGATTCGAATCCAAGTCAATGACGAAGAGAGCGTCTGGACGAGCGGCACCGCGATTCCCATTGACGGATTGGTCAGCGGTTGGAATCAAGTCGAACTGACTTTGGTCGATGCCGACGGAGACGACGGCGGGATCGCGGGCATCCGCGACCGGATCAACGTCTGGGTGCCCGCAGGTCTTGCCTGTCCGGCCGACGTGGATGGCAATGGCGTCATCAGCGCGACCGATCTGCTGACTGTGCTCGGGGACTTCGGTGAGTTCACGGGTGGCGCGTACGAGGGCGGCGACGCCACCGGAGACGGATTCGTCGACCTGAACGACCTGTTGGCGGTGTTGGCGTCATTTGGGGACACGTGCCCCGGCTGAGTTTCCTCGGACGCCACGCGCGGCGGACGTGTCCGTCGGTGGCCACGAACTCCCGGCGAGATGGTTTCCGACCCTTCGGGCCTCTCTCCCCCCCCAGGGGCTCCGGACGGTGTCCGGACGAGGGTTGGAACCTCCTTGCGGCCCCCGGCGCGTGCGTGAGCGCCGGGGGCTCTTTCGTGCGCGGTGCGGGGGCGTGGCGCGGGAGGTGGTCCGCGGGCTATCCTGAGGGGCCAGGCCAACGGCCCCCAGGAGCGTGCGGATGATGCGTGGATTGATGGTGCGGACGAACGAAACTCATGATGTCGGAATCATTGCCGGCGTTGCGCCTCCCCGTGATCGCGGCCGGGTCCGGAGGTCCAATCCACTCGGCGTCGCCGTGGCGGTGCTGGTGGGCTCGGCGGTGTTCACGATGGGCGGTGACCGCGCCGTGGCCGCGACCACGACCAAGGCCACGACCGCACGGGTCGTCATGGCTGCTCCGCCGATCTTCCAAGAGTTGACGTTTGCCGCGGCAATCGACGCCAACCGGACGGACGGCAAGCTGCTCATCGTGGATGGGACGGCGGACTGGTGCCAGCCGTGCAAGTTGATGGACCGCACGACGTGGTCCGCCCGCGATGTCGATGCGTGGATCCGGGCGCGGGGGACGGCGATCCAGTTGGACGTCGATCGATGGCCGGATGTGGCGGCCACGCTCGAAATCAACGTCTTGCCGCAGGTCGTGGTGTTCCGCCGCGGCCAGGAGGTCGGACGCACGGTTGGCTACAAACAGCCGGCCGAGCTCTTGACGTGGTTGGGGGAGGTTGAGGCCGTCGATCCGTCCAACCGGGCGGCGGATCCGCTGGACGTCCGCATGGCGGAGGTGCGCCGGGCCGAGCCGCCCCGGGTGCGGGATCGGCTGAAGCTCGCCCAGCAATTGCTCTGGGAGCGCCGGGCGGCGGACGCGGCGGTGGATCTGCTCTACCTCTGGGATGCCGGGGCCGACGGTTCGCCGGTGGCGGCGCGTTTGAGCGCGGCCGATGCCGCGTGGCTTTCCGCGGTGCGGGGACGTGGATTGATCGATCAGTTGGGCCGGTGCGTGCGCGACCATCCGCCGCTGGCGGCGGAGTTGGTGCAGCGCCGGGACGCAGCGTCGTTTCGCTTGGCCGAGCCGGGGGTGCCGCGTGTGGTGGTGACGGATTGGGCGAACCTGTCGCGGTTGACCGGGCAAGAGTCATCGGTCTTGCGATGGTTTGAGTCGCGGCGCGGCGACTTGGCGTTTGCCGATTCGGTCGCCCCACTGAGCGAGTGGATCTTTGATCTGCATCTGCGGCAGCGGGACTTCGCGGCGGCGGGGCGGGTGTTCGATGCGCCGGTGCAGAACGTGGAGCGGGCCCTGGAGTCGGCCGAGCGTCAGGCGTTGGCCGCCGAGCGCGAGACGCGGGCGTTCTTTGCCGAGGGCCGGGCCCAGCCGGCCGGTCAGCCAGTGGTGAGCTTGCCGACGGCAATCGCCACCGCCCGGCGGGCGATCCTCCGGTCGCTGCACGACCGAGTGGCCCAGGTGCACACGTCGTTGTTGGCCGCGGGGCGCGACGACGAGGCGGCGGCGGTCCGTGCCCGGCTGCTGGCCGGCGACGACTCGATCCCGCCGCGGCTGGCCATGGTGGATTCGATGGTCTCGGCCGGCGTCGGCGGGACCGGCGGGCGATTGGTCGAAGCCTTGCTGGCCGAGGCGGCGAGCCAGCTCGCGGTGGCGCGGGCGGCGACCCGAGGAACGCTCCCGGCCGGCGCGGCGGACGCCGCGAGCGTGGTCCGCGGGGCCATCGGTCCGGCGGGTGAAGACCTGGCATCGGTGGCGGGAGCGATCGAACGAACCCGCCGCCGACTGGAGCAGGCGACCGGCCCGGCCCGCCCGGGGGGGTGACGGCAGGGCGGGAAACGCTGTTTGCCGGGGCCGATGGGCCCCTTGCGGGGGCGATCGGAACCCGGGTACACTCCGCGATCCCCGCGGGTGTAGCTCAATTGGTAGAGCGTCAGCCTTCCAAGCTGAATGTTGCCGGTTCGATCCCGGTCACCCGCTTTCTACGAAGCCCGACCAAGCGAAACGCTTGCTCGGGCTTCTTCGTGCGCCGGTGAGGCGTTCGGGCGGTGCCCGCCCGCCGACGGGCTGGCGCCCGTCCCGGTCTTCTGTGTATTCGGCTTCGCCGAATGTCGATCCCGGTCACCCGCCATTGCCAGGCCCGACCAAGCGAAACGCTTGCTCGGGCTTCTTCGTGCGCCGGTGAGGCGTTCGGGCGGTGCCCGCCCGCCGACGGGCTGGCGCCCGTCCCGGTCTTCTGTGTATTCGGCTTCGCCGAATGTCGATCCCGGTCACCCGGGTTTGCCAGGCTCGACCAAGCGAAACGCTTGCTCGGGCTTCTTCGTGCGCCCGTTCGGCTCCATGCGTCAGGTTCGAATGACGTTGAGGTTGATCGTGGGTGTGTCGGTCGCGTGCTGCCCAAAGCGCTTCTCGACTGGCGGCTGCGGGAGCCCGTGGGAGTCGGAGTCTTGTTCTCCAGTCGCTGTGCTGGAATCGCAGCGAAGAGTCCACGGAAACGGGTCAGGCTCAGACTGGCGAGAGCAGGACTCGTGACGAGTCTGCATGTGTTCGGCGAGCCATGTGCTATCCAGCTCGAGGAGATGCTCAGCAGCGACAGACTCGCAAACACGGTCGGGTGACTGTCCTCTGCGCATCATGATGCTTTCTGTGAGAATGGTGTAGCGTGAGCCCCCCCCCCCGGAGGTAAGCTCCTTTCGCCGCGTCAGGTTCTCGAGCCCGGGCGAGTGCCGGAAGTCAGCGGACGGGGATCTTGACGCGAACTGTTCGGTCTCGTTGGCCCCGGTTTCCTCTCGCAACGGAGGTCTTGTCATGGGTTATCGCATGTGGAGCGGGGCTGCCATCTGTCTTCTGGGGTCCGTGAGTTGGGGGCTGAGTGCGTTCGCGGAAGACTGCACGGCGCCGCCGCTCCCCGCTCCAACGACCTACCCCAGTGATTTTCTCTGCCGCACGGGAACGCAGTGCAGCAGTATCACATATCACCCTACTCCCGGGCCCACGCTTGAGACCATCTGCCGAGCGTGCACGAGCAACAAGTACAGGAGTTGGTGCGAGACAGACCATCCATTCGAAGCTCCCCCTGGCCAGAATTGTCAGCGATTCTTCGTCAACTCCGGGTGTGGTGAGATCATCGAGTCGGTCGTCACGGACTACTACATCGACCCGATTTCCGGAGAAGCCACTCCAATATGTGATGGCGAAGGGTGGGAGGCTCTCGGGATCTGCTGCCATCGTGCAGCATGCAAGTACGTGCCATGAATCATCGTCAGGCGTTCGTTGCAGGGGCGTGCATGTCAGCGGTCTTCGTGCTCATGGCCGAGGTGGGACTCCTTGGTTTCGGCTCCGTCGCGACGCCGGCTGCCGCTTCTGCCTCTGATCTGAAGCGACCCGTCTCTCGCATTGCCAACTGGCGTTGGGCGACTTCCGACGAACGAGCGGCATTGGAGATGCAGTCCGCTGGCCAACGAGGCACTCGGTGGTTCTTTACACGCGAGGGGCCGCTCGATGTCGATCGCGCAGGAGAGGTTGATGAGAAGCCGATCGTCGGCGATGAGTTGCGTGATGCGTTGAGCGGATCGGGCGTACCGGACGACACGTTCCTCTACGCCCGGGATGGCATCGCATCGTCGATCTGGTCCATGCCAGAGAACGGGCTGGTTCCCGACAGCGTGACGTTCTGGGACGGGGCCAAGGTGTTCACGCTCGATCCTGAACGCGGCATGGGCCGTTCAGATGAAGTGAGCAGGATCCACATCTCGATCCGGCCAATGATCGAGGGTCATCTGGGTGCGCAGCAGCTGCCAATGCTGTCTGGATTCCTGCTTGCGGACGACTACCTTCGGTCCAGTTGGATTCCCGTTTCTCATTCGTCGTTGATCGAATTGTTCGACTCCCTTGAGCCGCGCGTCGTCGATCGAGATGATGAAGTCCTGGTGCGCGCGACCCATCGGGTCGATGGAGGACTCGGTCAGTTCGAACGCGTATACGAACTGGCCTTCGCGCGGAGTTCGGCCGGGATTCGCCTTTCAACCATGAGCCTCTTGATCTCGCAGCGTTCCGCGGAGCACGGCCGCCGGTCTGTTCGTGAGTACTTCTTGGCGTACGATCGTCCGTCCGGCGCTGTTGATGACGCAACAAAGCCGGCAGCGGCCATGGGCTACCTCTCGCGATTCGCCCCGGACGGCAGAATCGCCAGCCGACGATATGTTCGGTACTCGAGCAGCGAGCACCCTCTCGGAGGAAGCCTCGATCGATCGTTGGAATCGATCCAGTCCATTCTCAAGGTCGTGAATGAGTCGGTCGGGAACGTTCCGGTTCTCGTCCGCGACGAGACCATGCGGATCGCATACGAGATCGGCAAGTCGGAGGTCTTTGTCGATGACCACCGACGTGCGCTCGACGAGCCGATCGGCCACATTCTCCGGCCTCGGGACTGGGTGGCGTTGGTCAAGCGTCAAGACTGGGGAGCGTCAGATGCACCGTGACGGACCGAGCGCTCTCGCCGGGTTGATCATCTGTGGATTGGTCGCCGGTGGACAGCTTGGATGCACCGAGCGAAGCGACAATGCATCGGGCGGCGATGCCGAAGCGGCCCGGGCGGGCCAGGTCGGGTTGACGTTTCCGGAGGGCACCTCGATTGAACACCCACGTGTTGACCTTGAGTCAGGGCAGGGCAGCGGGGTGCCGTTCCGGTGGAGCGTCAAGAACGACTCCAATCTTGATGTCACGGTGACGAGGATGGTGGCATCGTGCGGTTGCGTGAATGTCGAGCCGACTCCCCCTTTCACGATCACGTCAGGTCGATCGGCTGAAATCAGAGCGACCATGGCTGTTTCCGAAGCCGGGATGAACCGCCAGTCGATTTCGATCATGACCGATTCTGCAGAACCCGTGGTGCTTCATGCGGCTGTTACGGTCGATCCCGGGTTCGGGATCAGCTTCGATCGATCAACAGTCCGCGGCGACAGCGAAGACTTGTTTGTCCGGGCGAGGATGCCTGCAGGCTCCCAGCCGAGACGGCTCTCGGTCAGATTCGTTGGGGACGATGCGCCGATCTGGTCAACGAGTCTCGTGGGCCTCGGACTGCCGGGGTCTACGGATGAGGAACACTCGATTTTCATCGCGTCGATTCCGGTCTCTGAACTGCCAGGTAGCCGGACAAGGAATTTGGAGGTCACGGTCGGGCCATATGTGCGAGTGATCCATGTGCATTGATCGCGTCCACCCGTGCGCCGGTCCCTCGGAAAGGTTCACGTCGCCGGTAGGCAACGATTCCGAACGAGTGCGCAGGAGACGGTTCGGCAGTGTTCGAGGAGCTTGCTTGTGACTTGGGAGAGTGCGGTACTCGTCATGATCGTCGGATCGTGTGGTGTGACTTCAAGTGTCGAGCACGCGGCGTCACCCGCGCTACATGGCCGTGTCGACGTCGCGGAGGTGGTGTCTCGGCCTGTCGATGCAGATGTCTTGTCGCAGCTGTGGCCACGCCCAGTCGTGACGCCGCGCGCTGTCGAAGAAGCGATCGCGCTCTATCGTCCGCCAGGTGCGGCCGAAATCGAGATCCGGCAGCGAGTCGATCGGTATTTGGCGGAGATCTCGGTACTCGCTGCCGAGATCGATTCCGCGACGGACCTGTCGGCTGACCGAAGGGAGGCGAACGAGCTTTTTCGCCAATTGGTCTCTCGGGCAAACGAAGAGGCGATGCTGTTTCCCGGCCTCGAAACCTGGAGCACGAAGCCGGAAACCCGTGCGAGCGAGTCGGATCCACGCTGGCGCTCGTTGAAGCGGATACATGATCGCATTGCCGGTCGAGAGGCCGGGTACTCCGCCCGTCTTCAGTCCCTTGGGCGTGCGCTCCTCAGCGACATCGAGATCATTGCCGATGAGCACGGTGCGCTCTTTCCCATCGAGATGGCGACGCGCGTTGCCTACGCATCGTCCGTGGACGGCATCTGGTCGGTGAATCGTGGGTTGCGTCCCGTCGGGCCCTGCATCATTGATGTCGTCCCAACGATCCACGCAGTCTCGGATGACGATCGACTCGATTATTGGCGACGAGTGGCGATCGCGATGGGGGGTGTCGAAATATTGCCACACCTTCTTGCGGATTCGCAGTCGGCGGTGGTGGGACACGATGCGGCTCTCCTTGAGGTTGCGCGTGCGGCCTTTCTTTCGCCGCCGCGACGCACCGCGCAATCCGGTGCCGGTGGCCTACCAGGACCGATTGATGTGCAGCGTTCGGAGGAGTCTTCCGCCAGGCGATTCAGAACGATCACGCGGGTGGTGATCGGGCACGTCGAGTCGTTTGCTCTCTCGGTTCGGCCTGGATCTGATACGGCCCGCTTCATCCTCCACGAATCCCTCTGGGGCAGGATGATCGATCAAGTCGCCGGGAGAGAGGCGGTCTCGCCATGGGTCTGCGTGATTCAGGGGCATGTCGAATCAAACGGAGAGCTTGGTGCAGCCGTTCTTGCGAGTTGTGATGAACTGCTCCAGGCAATGACCGTCGTGACGGTGGAGCACTATCGGCTTCTGCTCCCGGCCTCGGTGAGCCGTTGCGAGCAGATGCTCATCGATCCAAGCGAAGTGTCGGATGATTTCCGCGAAGTGGATGTTCGCATTCGCCAACTGGTTTCGCAGTACGAAGCATCGATGCGTCCGTTGATCTCGGAGCTGAACAGTCAACTGCTCGAAGCAGGTCTTGAACCACTTCCGAGATTCGGGCAGGACCAGTTGGAGCGGCGTCGGCCGCGATGGATCTCCGTGGCCTCGGGCGAGAGCCGCACCACGGACGGCGAGTCGCCCGGCTTCTGATCGAACGGGCTACAGCCGGCCGCTCCTCCGGCGTCCTCCCGATGGTTGCGCACCGGCGGCAGGACAGGTTCTGCGACCCGAACACGATCGGCAGCGTGATCGCGAGCGCATCCGCCTCGGCACGCTTCGACTCGGTGACTTGGTCGCAGAGCTTCGCGTACTCGGCCAGGCAATCAGTCTTGCCGGCCATGCGCGCGATTCGCGTCACTCGCCCGGCCGCCACGTCGCGTTCGGCCTCGGCATGCAGGATCGCGGTCTGCGCGATTCAAGCCGGGTCCTTTTCCCAGTGGTAGACGGGGGCGACGAGCATGCCGTGGACGGCGGACTTCGGGCTGGCCGGCGACGCGAGGGGCCAGCGTCCACAAGACAGACGGTTCCCGCCACCCGGATGAAGGGGAGACAGTCTGCTGTAGTCGCTCGAATCCAAGACTTGGCCGCCTGAAGACTGCTCTGCAACGGAGATCGACGAAATCCGGTGTGGTGGATCGGCACACAGGTCGGACTCGCCCAACTCGCCCCTCGCGGCGGATGCGCCGTCGAGCCGACTCCGTGCGCAGGGCGAGCGCGATGACTCCAGCCGGATCATGGCGCACCAAAGAGCCCCAGGCGCCCGTCCCGGTCTGCTGTGTACTCGGCTTCACCGAACATCAATCCCGGTCAGCCCGCGTTCGCGAAGACGTCCTTCAAGGGGAGCGACTGGTTCGGGTTCTGGTTCCCGGCCGGTTCTCTCGAGCGCGCTGGCTCAACGAGCCACGATGCACCGAATCGCGCTCGATCGCGTTCCAGCTGCGACCGGGACTGCTCCCGCTCTCTTCCTGCGTGCGTGCGTGCCTGCGTACCCGCGTTGTCCGTTCATCACCTGCGGCGTCGAACCGGCCGAAGATCCTTGAGTTTCAAGCTCGCTCCCGGCATACTCGATGGTGACGTTTTCCAGGGAGAATCCTCATGGTCCGAACGCTCCGTTGCCTCACCGTCGCCGGCACGCTCGCCGCAGCCACGTCCGCCTCGGCCGATCTCGATCGGCTCCGGTTCTTTTTCCTGGATGTCGAACCGGGCTTCACCACGGTCCAGTGCTGGCTGACGTTCACCGATCCAGGTGACACGCTCGTGTCCGTGCAAGGCTCGTCGACCTTTCCGCTCCGGATCGAGGTGACGGAACCGCTCTTCAACGACGTGCCCAAAGACATCGCCGGTTCGCTCTTGCAGGATCGCCCGAGTCCGCTCGCTGGCCCGGCTGACAGCTGGGTGACCATCGGTGGGGACTGGGAGTCCGGACTGACCGACACCTGGTTCTCCTCCGGGTTCGGCCAGCCTGCCGCCCCCGGAATGCCGGTCATCGTCGGGAACGTGATCGAGGATCCTTCCGGCGGTTGGTTCGACCTTGATCCGACCACGCCCGAGTCCGGGGAGGCGATCCTCATCGCCCAGCTGACGATTCCCGAATCGGCCGTTCTGGTGAGGTTCCAAGGGATGGCAACATTCGTCTCGGGTGCCGACGGTTCGGTCCAGACGCAGTTCTTCGAGGGGCCGTTCCTGTTCTACCCCGATTGCAATGACAACGGGCAGGACGATGTGCTCGAGATCCTGTTCGGCTTGGCCAAGGACGCCGATGGCGACGGTCAGCCCGACGTGTGCCAATGCCCCTTCGACCTCGACTTCGACGGGACGGTCGGATTCTCTGACCTCACGGCGGTGTTGGCCGACTTTGGTGCGTGCCCGGGATGTCCGACGGACTTCAATGGCGATGGCATGGTGGGGCTCAGTGATCTGCTCGCGCTGTTGGCGACGTGGGGCGGATGCTGAACGCGCTGGCGTCCCGGCTGATCGTGTCCTGCCCCGCGCCACGCACAACGACCGGACGGATGGCTCGATCGTCGATCGTGTAGTCGAAGGTCAGTCGCCCGTCGGAGCGGTCGGGCCCAAGCTGCTCGCGAAGTCCCGGGACGTCGGTCGTCGCCTTGCCGCTCGAACTTCGGGGCAAGACTTGAGGCCGCGCGCTCATTCCCGCCCCAGTTGATGAGCCGGGCATCGCGAGAGCCGCGGCGTGCGTGCGCCCAGCTCGCGGCGATTTGCACCGGCTCGCGCGATCGTCTGCGTGAAAGACGATGCGTTCGTTGGCGAGATCGCTCCGCACACCAGTTGCTTCCGGCCGCGCCGGCCTCCGCGGTGATCCGCGGTTCGTACGCGCTCCAGCGTCAGGCCCAACCTCGGCCGGAGTAGACTCCTGCCATGACCGACCTCCAACGTCCCGCTCGTCGCCCAGGCGCCGAACCCGCCATTGTGCTCACGGACCATCCGCCGGTCCCCACGACCGAGCGGCCTCGCATCCAGCGCGTCATCGACGATGCCGTGGACCAGGCGATGGCCGACTCGAGCGGCACCATCGCCGACTACTGCCGCGACCTGCGCGAAGTGGATGTCGAACGGACGGCAGTCGCCGTGCAACTCGTGGATGGAACGGTGCTTCAGGCCGGGGACGCGACGGATCGCCAGATCACCCTCCAGAGTGTGTCGAAAGTCTGCCTGCTGACTGGGTTGCTCGAAGATCTGGGGCCGGAGGTGGTCTTTGCCCACGTGGGCATGGAGCCATCCGGGGACAGCTTCAAATCGATCGCCCGGCTGGACGAAACGCCGGGCCCGCCGGCGAATCCGCTGGTCAACGCGGGGGCGATCATGCTCTCGGCCATCGTGCCCGGGCATGACTTGGCCGCGCGGCTCGCATGGGTTGATGGGTGGATGGTCAAGCTCTTTGGGAAGCCGCTTCCGGTGAACCCGGATGTCCTGCACGCCGAACGCACCACCGGCGACCACAACTGGTCGATCGCCTACCTGCTTCGGGCGAAACAGCTCATGACCTGCCCGGTCGAGGACGCGCTCGAGGTCTACTTCACGCTCTGCTCGACGCAGGTGACCGTGGCCGATGCCGCGGCCTTTGCGGGGTTGCTGGCTCGGGGCGGCACGTCACTGAACGGCGAGCGCGTTCTTTCCGCCGGCACCATTCGGGCCGTGCTCGCCATCATGACGACCTGCGGCATGTACGACGACTCTGGCACGCACCTGGTCGAGACCGGACTGCCGACGAAGTCCGGCGTGTCCGGTCTCATCGTGGCCTCGGCGCTGCGGCGAGCGGGCATCGCGACGTTTTCGCCGCGCCTGAACGAGACCGGCGCATCGGTACGCGGCCAAATGATGCTGCGGTACATCGCGGCTGAGTTGGGCTGGCATTTTGCGGAACCGCGCGACGCCTGATTCGTCGGTTGTGGGCCGCGGCTTCGTTTCCTTCCGTCGGCGTCGGCTTGCCGTCCC
>JBGCEZ010000098.1:0-46024 GCA_045106735.1 Phycisphaerales bacterium
CGTGGCCGCGTTGTCGCCATGCCCGCCGTGATCTCGCCGAGCTGGCGACGCACCACTGGGGGGACCGATGATCAAAGGACTGTTGCTTGGACTCATGGTTGGCGCCGCGACCGCGGCGCTCTGGGCACTGGTCGCCTGGCAGACCGGGCAGCTCTTCTTGATGCTGACATTGCTGATCGGCTTCGCGACCGGGTGGGCGGTGCGGACCGGCATCGGCAATTGGTTCGGCGGCATCGTGGCGGCCCTGATCACGCTCGTCGCGTGCGGCGGCGCCCGGTACGCCACAGCGACCCTCATCGTCAACGACTTGCTCGCCGACGAGTGGAGCGTGGAAGTATTGGTCGCAGACTACACCGCCCAGATCTCCACTGACGACGGGCTCCGCCGGGCGATCGCGCAGCACATCGCGTGGGAACGGTTTGTCCGCCACGAACCAATCGAATGGCCCCCGGGCATGGAGTACGCCACGGCCCATGCGTGGCTGGACCTTCCCGCCGACATCCGCCAGCTGGCCAGCGCCCAGGTCGCTGGGTTCTCACCCGACGAACGAGCGGCGGAAGTCGATCGTCTGACCGGCTGGGTCACCGAGGTATGGACGTTCGAAAACGACGATTCTGACACGCGCGAAGACATGCGACGTGATTCGTTCCTTGACCTTTGGAAGATTCCTGACTTCATTGGAGTGGGCGCGGCACTGGTGGTCGCGTTCGCGATTCCGGGGGCGCCCGATCGCGAGAAGCCCGGTGACGCGGGACCGGGCTCGCACGACGATCAGGATGGACGCTTCCCCATGCCAACTGAACGTCACGCAAGTGTTCGGTCCGATTGGGGTTCGGGTTCGGGTTCGGGTTCGGGGTCTGGTTCGGGGGCGGGGTCGGGGGCGGGTTCTGATCTGGAGTCGGGGACGAAGTAGAACGTTGCCCGAACGTGCGATCGGATGCCAACAGGAAAGCACTTCCGGGACGTCGCCGGCCGCCGGTTCGGGTCGCCGGCCACGCGACCACGTACCGGCCGACATCAACGGCGCGCGCCGATCGAACGGAATCGCGACGGGACGCGCACACTCTCCCGGACCCACCGACACCTGCCTGTCAGCCACGCGGCGGCGCCGGCTTGAATCGCCCCCGCGCGGACCGTGCATGCCTTGATCGAGCTCGGTCAATTCGGTAGCGTCGACGGTCCGCGATCGACCCGGGTGTTAATCGATGGCGCCGAAACCGATCCGTCGGGTGTCGAGCGCGAACTCATTGGTGAGTTTCACGACGGACCGAATGATCCCCTCGAGTCTGCTGGGCGATCAAGAAAGTGGGGAAGACATGCTCAAGGGTGTTTTGTTCGGCCTTCTGGCTGGCGCGATCGGTGCAGCGATCTGGGCGTTGGTGTCGTGGAAGACCGGCTACGAGATCGGCTGGATCGCCGTCGGCATCGGCTTCCTCGTCGGCGTGGCCGTCGCCCAGGGCGAACGATCGGCCATGGCCGGTGTCATCGCCGTCGTCCTGAGCGTCCTGGCGGTCGCGGCCGGCAAGTACGCCGCCGGCTCGCTGATGCTGGGCGACTTTCTCAGCGCTGACGGCGAGCTCCCCGCGGAGGTGATCCAGGACTTCCGATCGACCATGCGTTCCGAACAGGAATTCGTCGGGTTCCTGGCGGATTCGATTGCTCTTGAACGAACCGAGAACGGCGAGACGCTCGACTGGCCCAGCGGCATGGACTACGAGACTGCATACGAGCTCGATCACTACCCAGTCGACGTTCAGAACGAAGCGCGCCGCCAGTACGCGGAGCTCGATGAAGCGGAACGAAACGCCATCATCGAAGACGAGATCAACATGATGCAGACGTACGTCAGCGCAGGGGCCAGTTCGGCCATGCGGACCGAAGTCTTCAAGAACTCGTGGGGCCCGATGGACCTCCTGTTCATGGGCATCGCGATCTTCGCCGCGTTCCGTGCGGCGGCCACACCGGCCGAAGGCTGATCACCACCCGGCCATCCGTCGGCCACGCCTCGGCCGTACCCTCGCGTCGACGACCGACCCGACTCGCGCGCGTGCCCGACTGCGACCTCGTTCCAAACGGCCGTCACCGCGAACACCCCACCAACTGAAGGACCCCATCATGGTGCGATCCATCGCCGCTGTCATCGTCGGATACATCGTGCTCACCATCCTGGTGATGGCCGGACTCGGCCTCACGTGGATGGTGATGGGACCCGAGGGGGTGTACCGGCCCGGCGAATGGAACGTCACCCCGGTCTTCGCCGCGATCGTGTTGGCCGCGGGCTTCGTGGCCGCGATCGTCGGCGGGATGGTCTGCTGGCTGATCGGTGCCCGGCAAGGAACGGTATTCGCGCTGGCTGGCGCGTTGCTGGTGCTCGGCATCATTCAAGCAGCGGCCGTCGGCGGCCAGCAGCGCGAATTGCCCGAAGCTCGGCCTGAGGGGCCGGTCGACATGGCGGTGGCCATGAACACCTCGCGTCAACCGGCGTGGAGCCTCTGGGGCACGCCCGTCGCCGGCGGCTTGGGCGTCCTGGTCGGCGGGATGGTGCTCGGCCGGGGTTCGCGGGAATCCGGCTGAGGGCAGCGGACGGTGCTCCGGCCGACGCCCGGCCACCGCGCCGGGCCCACCACGCCCGACCTCCCGCGGTTCGTCCCCCGATCAAATGCGACGCCGACCGCGTTGGCGACCGGGCCGCGCAACACGGAACCCCGACACCGTGCCGAGGTCCCGCGGGAAGCAATGGTTGGACCGCATGCCGGTGCCCGCTCCCTGGGCCTTCGGCGGCGTTGGCCGCGCCGCGCGTGCGCGGCGGGGCCGGGTCAACAAAATGCGGGGCGGGGGTGGACGGTCACGCTCCGTCCGGCCCCGTTCCGCCGCCCGCTACACGAGCAGGCGCGGCGCCCCGCCGGCGGCAAGCAGTGGAGTCAAGCGGAGCGCACGCACGTCTCCGGACCACACCGTCTCCTCCCACCGCCGTCTTGAACCGATCGATCGGGCTCCAAGGGCGTAATGCCACAACCGATCGGCAGATGCATCCGTCCAGCAGACGCCCGCCGGCCCCGGTGGGGACCAGCGAGTCATCCACTGTTTTCCGTCGGACTCAGAGTCCGCAGTTCCAGTCGCTCAGGACCTCGACCACGTCGATGATGTTCACCTGACCGTCGCCGTTCATGTCCGCGGCCGCCCCGGGCGGGACGCTGCGGTTGAAGTCATTGAGCACGAGCAGCAAGTCGCCCAGGCCGACGTAGCCATCGCCGTTGCGATCAAGCTCGCAGTCACGACCGGCGGTGGTGATGCTGACATCGTCCACCCCGACTTCGTCGCCATCGACGTCGTTGACGTTTTCGACGGTGATCTGCATGAACGTGAACTCATGGCCGTCGCCGAAGTCGACCGGCCACTGGAAGCTCGTCCACGGAAGCTCGTTCGCCTCCACCGTCGCGTCCAGCAGCAGCTCCGCGTTCATGGGAATCGCACCCGCCGGCCGCGGCACGTGGAACTCATACAGGCCGCCGAGGAATTCACCGCTCACGCCCCAGATCCGGACATGGACCCGGTTGGGATCGATGCCGTCGAAGCCCTGGCTGCGCAGCTTGGCTCGCACAAGGTGCTCGCCGCGCCGCGACTCGTCGGTGCGCCAGATCTGACCGACGCCGCCGAAGCCCCAGGTGCTGCCGTGGATGGTCGCGGTGCCCGGGTTGGTCCCGTCATCGCCGAGTGAAGCGAACAGCGCCGCCCAGCCCTCGTCAAAGTGCGAGGAGTGCACGTCCCAGTCCGGGATGTTCTGCGGGTCGCCGAAGCCGTCGAACCCGCCGTCCACCACGAGATCTCGGTACTCGGTTGTCTGCGGCGTCACCGTCTTGGTGTTGCTGGTCGACTGACCAAAGCAGTCCCACACCGTCAACCGGATCGGCTGCGGGCCATTGGGCAGCGGGCAGTTGATTACGCGGCCGTACTCGTCGTCCACGCCGTCGCCGTCCAGGTCCCAGGCGTAGGCCGCGATGCGGTTGCCCGAGAGGCCGAGGATCGGCGGCGAGTCCAGGTCGTAGGAACCATTGGCGTTCAGCTCGACGACGCCGGCGTCGCCAACGTCCGTCCACGTGAAACTGGCCACCGGGGGAATGCTTCCGCCACCGTCGAAGGTGGTGTTCCGCACGACCGCGTAGTCCGGGTACGGAATCGGGGGACCCCAGGAGAACTCGCGGCGGGTCAGGTGCGCCCCGTTGGTGCGGAACGTGCAGTCGATGATCTGCGTCCCGACCCACGGCCCGATCTTGTTCTGGCTGCCTTCGCGGGGGCGCCGCATGCCGCGGCTGAACCCCTCGATGTGCACGCCGATGGCCCGGATGTCCTGGGCCGGCGTGTTGCTGCTGATGCCATGGCCACGGCCGAAGCCGTTGTTGCCGGACCGGTAGGCCACCGGGTCGGACGGATCGCCAAGGATCAAGCCGTCGACAAAGTCGACCTGCGTCGAATACTGCAGGAACGCACCTTCGCCGTGCATGTTCCAGAGACGGAAGTCGCTGATGAGCGAACGTTCGTCGTGGCTGTTCTGGTCGCACGGGCAGATGAACGCGAGCATGCCGTCCGTGTTCCGCATGTGATTCCAGAAGACGAACCCGACTTCGCAATTCGAGCCGTCCATGCCGGTGACGCCGCGAACCGGCACGTTGGTCACGTCGATCTCGTCGCCCACCGTCACGATGTGCTGCAGATCTTCGGGCAACGCCCACGTGGGGATCGCGCCCGCTTCGCGGTTGTTGTTGCCATCGACGCCGCTGAAGACGTTGAGGACGAACGCGCAGCTCACCGCCGCATTGTCCACCAGCTCGACCTGGCCGCCACCTTGCAGCCAGTACGCCTCGCCGTTGAACCCGAAGTCAAAGCGGGGAACGCGGGGCGAGAGGTCGAAGGTGGATTCCGGATCGTCGTCCCCAAAGGAACGCATGACCAGGTTCTTCTCCCATCGGCCGGTCTCGTCGCCCGCTTCGGTGACGATGCCCGAGCCGACCACATTGATGACCACGTTGTGCTCGACGATCGCGTGGGACCCGTGGTGCACGATGCCCCAGCCGGGGCTGCCCTCAACCACGTTGCCGTGGACCAGGACCGGCGGGCAGTCCGGGGCCAGGCCGCAGCGGTGCAGGTGCAGGCCGTACCGACCACGCGGGTTGGTGCCGTTGCCCGGCGTGCCATCCACGTTGGTCACCGGGTCGTCGATCAGCCGGTTCTTGTCCGTCCGGCCGAGGCCGACGAAGGCCGTGTTGAAGATTCGGTGATCGGGCTGGTGCATGAACATGGCGTGGCCACGTTCGGCGATGGAGACGTTCTCGGGATCGGCGGTGCGCACGACCACGTTGCGAGTCAGGTTGCCGACCTTGATGCCGAGGTCCCAGGATTCGAAGCCTTCGGGACGCGTGTGATCGAACAGCAGCGTGCTGGTGTCGCCGCCCAGGGGCCACTCGCGTTCAAACGTGACGCGCCGGCCGTTGATGCCGGTGACCCGCACGATCTCGTCGTGGTAGCGGGTGCCGTCCTCGAACGACCCGTTGGGATCGTGCTGCGTGCCGCCGATGATCAGTCGGTCACCGATCTGCCAGCCGGCGGGAAAGCCCAGGCCGGACGGCGCGACGACTTCAAACTGACTCGTGCCGGCGGCGAGATCACCCTCGGCCGTGGTCCACTCGAGCTTGTCGGCGCCGTGCAACACCGTGGTGCCGTGGGCGATCAAGCCGCGACCCAGGTGGAACGGGTCGTCCGCCGGATTGGGGACGCCATCGCCCTGGATCACGATCTCGGCGGTGAACTCGGCCGGCAGCGGCTGGAGCTCGGTGCCAACGTTGAACCGGCCCTCGCCGGTGACGACGACCGTGTCCACCACGAGGCGGGTGTCGCGGTCGATCGCGAAGTTCATGGTGCCGTCGACACGCACGGTGCGGATGGGATCATCCGAGACCGCGTCGTAGAGGACGGTGATGCCGTTGGGAATGTGGACCCGCGCCCCCGGTCCCGGAATGGTGCCCGTGTCCCACGTGCTGAGATCGAACCAATCTCCGTCGAGGACCGCCTCGTGGGTGACCTGATTCAGCGGGACGAGTTCCATCATCCCGGCGTGCATCATTTGGTGCCCGCACCCCTGGTGCTGGGCTGAAGCAACGAAGGCCGGCGCGAGGGTCGCGGCGGCGGTGATGCTGACGACGGAAGTGAACGCATGCATGGCGTCGCTCCTGAGAACGCGACTCGACGGTCGAAGCGAGATGGGGGGCGTTTGGGGAACCGTGCTTCGTGCACGGGTCCGTCCGCTCTCGCCTCCCCCCGGGGGAGGTCGTGCCGCGGCAGTCGCACATCGGAACATCCGACGTGTCGGTGCGGGAGGCTACCCGCGAGGACGAACGATGCAAGGGGGAGTCGGCAAGAGTTTTTTCGGACCAGTTTGCCGAGAATCAGGCAATGCGACCTGCACCATCCGCGCCGCGGATGGGCCTAGGCTGCCGTGCCCACGCGGGTTACGCACCACAACGAAAGTGTCCATCCATGCATGTGTTGATCGTTCTGGCCCACCACGAGCCGCGCAGTTTCAATGCCGCACTCACAAACACCGCATCGAAAAGCCTGCAGGATGCAGGGCATTCCGTGACGATTTCCGATCTGCACGCGATGCAGTGGGACCCGATCAGCGATCGGCGGAACTTCACCACCGTTGCTGACGGTGCCTATCTGAAGCAGCAACGCGAAGAGATGCACGCAACGGAGCACAACGGCTTCTCAGAGGATGTGCGCGCGGAGATGGAGAAGCTGGAGAAAGCAGATGCTTTGATTCTGCAGTTCCCGCTGTGGTGGTTCTCCGTGCCGGCGATCATGAAGGGCTGGGTGGACCGCGTGTTTGCGATGGGACGCGTGTACGGCGGCGGCAAGTGGTACGACAACGGCGTATTTGCCGGCAAGCGGGCGATGTGCTCGCTGACCACCGGCGGACCGCCGTCGATGTACGCCCCCGACGGGCTCAACGGGGACATGGACATGATCCTGTTCCCGATCAACCACGGCATCCTCCGGTTCACTGGCTTCGACGTGCTGCCACCGCAGATCACCTGGGGTCCGTCGCGCATGACGCCGGAGGCCCGTCAGGCCGATCTGGACGCAATGGCCGCCCGGGTGGCCGGCATGTGGGACGAGACGCCGATCGAGTACCCCTCGCTCGCTGAGTTCGACGAGCAGTTCCGCCGCCGCCCGAGCTGAGGCGGGGCGCGGGGACTGCGGCACAGGGCATGCGGCGTGGAGCATGCGGCCTGGAACATGCGGCCTGAAGCATGCGGCCTGAAGCATGCGGCACGCGGCAAGGGGTTTCGAGCACGCGCCACGCGGCAAGGGGCCTGGGGCACCCCGCCTGACGCCGCCTCCAGGGCACGCCTCAACTCTTCGTGACCACAACCATCGTGATGCGGTATTGTTGAAACCGATGAGCATTCCCCCCGACTCGCCGCGGAACCTCGACCCGGCGCCTCCACCTGAGCACGAGCCCGACCCCGGGATCCTCGACCGCGGGATCGCCGCGCCAGACGCGTTCGGCCCCCCCGCCGAGCAGGCCTGGCGAGCCATCGCCCGGACCCACGCCCTGCTGAACCGCGAATCTGCCCTGCTGCTCCGGGGCCACGGCCTCTCCCCACCGCTCTACCAGGTGCTGCGGGCGGTCCATGACGGGCCCGCCGAGGGCACGCGGAGCCAGTCGATTGGCCGCCAGCTTTTCGACTTCGAGCCCGACGTGACTCGGCTGGTGGACCGGCTCGAGCGAGATCGCCTCATTCAACGGCGTCGCGATCCGAATGATCGACGCGTGGTGCTGGTCCGGATCACCGACGAAGGCCGGGCCCGGCTGGCCGAGCTCGCTCCCCGCATCGACGAACTCCACGCTCGCCAATTCGGCCACCTCAGCGACGATCAGCTCACTGATCTGGTCGAGGCCCTCGCCCACGTGCGCGAACGGCCACGGCCGTCGACGCCCGCATGATCCGCAGCGCCCCCTCCAGCCTCAGCCCGCCTCCGGCTCGGCCAGATTGAACTGGCGGGTGAAGACCGTGGCGAAGCTGAAGCCCGCCACCTGCCAGAACCACACGCTCGTGAAGAGGAAGCCCAGGCCGAACGCCAGCAGGCCGGCGAAGGACAAGGCGAGCGCGGCGAGGGCGATCCCCCATGCCCGCCAGTACGCCGTTCCGCCTTCAAAGCACCGCCGCAGGGCGCGCAGCGGGTTGAAGATCTCTCGCGGGTCGAACGCCCGGCAGTAGTGCGACATGTATCCCGGGATGGCGATCGTCGCCGGAATCCAAAGCAGTACGGCCGCCACGCCCAGTCCGATCGACCCCCGCTGGAACGCCCACCATCCGACCGCCGTCGCCGGTGCGTAGTACAGCACCATGCCCAGCCACGTGATGAGCCCGTGCTTGAGCAGCACCAGCGGCTGCCCCCAGGCCGGCCACGGCGATCGACCGTGCATCATGTGGTGCACAAAGACGATCCGGTGGCCCATGTTCATGAACCAACCGACCATCGGCACCAACAACCAGAGCCCGCCGATGATGACTTCGCGCCGCGACCGCGCATCCTGCAAGGGGAACAGAAAGCTCGTGCGAAGGCTGAGGGGCGTGCTCAGCGAAATGTCGGGGATCGGACCGCGACCGCCGGCGCTGGATTGGACGCCCACCGGTTCAGTGTTTAATCGTCACACCGATCAAGCTGCGAGAGATCGAGTTCGCAGTAGAAGATGCGCAGGTAGGTTCGTCGCCCTTTGGATTCCAACTGCACCGACGACACGTCGGGGTCGTCCAGCTCCGCCAACATGCGATTGACGAGGGCGAGTCGGTCCATGCTCGTGACGTTCTCTTGCGTGTAGTCGCACATCTCAGTTTCCTCCCCCGTCTTCGTCCGACGTGGCGTCGCGCCACGCCGCTTCCAAGAGTCTCGTCGCCCGGCGGTGCCGCACCATGTCCGGATCGCCCGACGTCCAGCGGCGAATGGCAAACTTGAACTCGCGGCCAGCCGACTTGATGGAGGATCCGGTCGTGGGATCCCAGACGGCTTCGTTGATCTCGGCCACCCCCAAGCCCGTCGCCACGAATGACGTGATCGCCGCGACCGCCAACTCGTCGCCGTCATCGACCACGGCATCGAAGTCGAGCAGCGCGACCCGGAGCAGCTTCTCTTCCACCGTCCGCTGACCTGCCTTCAGACGCGTGCTCGGCTGCGATGGATTCCGCACCAGTTCGCGCGTGGCGATCGGCGGCCCCAAGTCGCCGCTGGACAAGACGGGAACATCAAAGCCGAGGTAGCCGATCACCAGGGGCTGGCCGAGGTCTTCTTGCAACTCGACGGTGCGGCGGGTGCGCTGACGCAACACCAGCGAGGCCGATGGCGGCGCGACCAATCCTGCAACGCCGCTTCCACCCGATGCGGCAGCCGGCGCCGGAACTCCGTCGGCCAGTGCGGCGTTCACCGCATTCAGTGACGAGCGATACGCCGTCGCCTCGTCGCCGGATTGCACCGTCTCGAGCGTGGCCGCACCGGCGGCCGCACCGGCGCGAAGCGCCTGACCATCGTCTTGCGTCGTCGCGATCAGGACCGAAATGTTCTGGGCGAGGAAGACTCGATTGACGCAACGCAGGTAGATCGTGTCCGAGTGCGCGGCGGCCATTTCTCCGAGCATGTCACGCACCCGCGGATCGGCGGCCCATGCGTTGAGACTCTGCAACAATCGATCGCCGGGCAACGCGTAGGTAAACGTGTCCCGCAGTGACACCGTGGCGGTCGCCGATGACGCCCCCAGCAACTCGAGTCCGACGGGCACACCACGAAGCGGGATGCCGACGTCCATGCGCCCTCCGGTCGCAACATCGACCGAGTAGTCGGGGAAGAACACCTTGGGAGCCATGACCGAAGTGGTGCCCGGCTGCCCGGGACGATCGTGCGGCGGCTGCCCAAAGCTACCGGCCCAGTATCGACTGTCGTAGAACGCGTCGTATCCCGGAACGGGGACGTCCAGCCGCGGACCAAGCATGTCGAGCGGCACGTAGTCGTCGCGCTCAAAGAGCTCGTGCTGTTCTTGAATCGGCACCGTGACCAAGAATACGTCACCCGGCTCCAGATCCTCCGTGGGCGGATACACCGGCATGACCTGGCTCGCTCGAATGGTCGAGAGCCAATCGCCGGCGACGGACTCGAGTCCTTCTTGCCGGAGCCGTTCGGCGCACCCGCCTCCGAATACCAGCGCCCCGACGATGGCGACCGACGCCCCCTGACGTACCAGATGCAAACGAGTCGTACTCATGCTTCTGCCTCCTGTGTGTCTTTCGTCTGTCTTCCGCGCCGGCAGCGACGCGGCTGATCCGTGGGCCAGAATCCGGCCCAGGTTCCGCACCATCAACGTGTTCCCGATGGAATCGTGGACTCGCCGGAGCCATCCGGATCGCCAGGGCCCGCAGAACCAGCTGGATCGGCTGGATTGGCCGGGTGAGCCGGGCGAGCCGGGCGAGCCGGGTGAGCCGGGTGAGCCGGGTGAGCCGGATCATCGGGATATCCAATGTCCTCTGCCCACAGCTCCGGACGCTCGCGTTGCATGCGCTGCATCAGTCCGATGCAACGTGGGTCGTTGACGACGTGCACTTCCACGCCGGCTTCGCGCAGCAAGTGATCGGCGCCGCGGAACGTCACATTCTCGCCAGCAACGACAACCGGCACGCGGTGCAAGAGCGCCGCACCGGTGCACATGATGCACGGGCTCAACGTGGACACCAATGTAAGTGTGTGCCAATCGTCGCGTCGCCCCGCTTCGTGCATGCACGCAATCTCCGCGTGCATCACGGTGCTGCCGTCCTGCACGCGCCGGTTGTGTCCGCGCGCCACGATCGAACCGTCGCGCGCCAGCAACACTGCACCAATTGGAATGCCGCCTTGATCCCATGATCGCTCGGCTTGTTCAATGGCTGCGTCGAGCCCCGCCGCCCACGCGCCCGGCAGCTTCACCGGCGCGATGGTTGCCGGCTTTGGTGGACGGTTCATGTCATCGCGTGCGTTCATTGGTGTGTTGACTCCGGAAGGTCGATGGCTCGCCCGAGATGCAGGCTACCGCGCCGCGTACGCACTGTCATTCAAGCCAAGTTCGTGACATTGAGCGCACAAACCCATGCTCCAGCGCCTCTTACTGTGGCGTCGCACACGCATGCAACGCCCGCTTCCACAATTGAAGGACACTCGCCATGCGGACCACTACGAACCGTTTCTCTCGCCACGCCCTTGCTTCAGCCGCCACCGCCCTCGTCGCTTTGCCTCTGGCCATCGCCAGTGATCTCGGCACCACCGGCGGCGATTTCGGCACCGAAGGACCGGCCACGCGAGAACGGGTGGCTCCTGCGGTCGACCGGTACGCCTTGCCGCCGGCGGTCTGGTCCGAAGATCCGCTCGGCGTCGGCATCGAGATCGAAGCTCCGCCGAAGGACGCCCGAGCCGATGGATGCCTCAGTGATGTCGACCAGTCCGGCGCCGTCGACTTCGAAGACTTTCTCTACATCCTCATCAACCAAGGTGCGCAACATCGTGCGTACGACTTGGACAACAGCGGCATGGTTGACTTCAGCGACCTGTTGCACGTGATCATCGATCAGGGTTGCACCGGCTGACCCGCTGCCGGACCGACTCTCTCCGCGACACCGACTCCATGCGAGTCCGGGGGTCGCACTCCTCCTCCGATCGCGCTGGGGGGGGTTCCCACCGGCAGGGCCGTGCGACTTCTCCGTCGCGCGGCCCTGCTGCATGGTGACACTCGATCCGCGGCCAAGCGTGTCATGCCGAGGATGAACCGCACTCCGAGCAGCGCTCGGACGAAGACGAATGACGGTATCCACAGCGCCCACAACGACCACGCATGCGGCGTTGTAGTTTCCATGCCGACCCAAGAGCGACCCAGAGCAATTGCAACCCGACCGTCCACGCCAGGATGCTGGTCGCAGCCCCGAGCCAACGCACCCCAATCGCCCACTCCATGCCGAACGCGCGGCCACACGGGACGCCGCCGACGGAGTCGAGGTACTCGCGCCTGCTCTGTTCGGACACGACCGGCTGTGGACGAACCCCCACGAACTCGAGCGTCCGCCACGGCCAACCGGCCCGTACGACGGAAGCGTTGAGTCTGGCCAGTCCGTCGATTTGCAGCGACCGGAACGACCGCTCATCCATCGGCGCAAATCGATCGAGCATCCAGTCGGGCGCCTCGCTGCGTTCGCGAAGAACCGGCCTGGACACCATCGACGGATGGATCGTGAGGTCGTTACGATCGACGGTGCGCTTCGAGAACTCGGCGGAAGCCACGGCCACCTGCCCGCCGAACGTCCGCGGCTCGCCGAAGTCCTCGGTCACCGGATCGCCCGGCGATCGCATCATCATCCACGCCGAGCCGGCGGACATCGCCAACTCCAGGACGACGGCGCACACGAGCGTGATGACGACTCTTCGGAGGCGAGTTCGGATCGTGAACACTCCAACCGGTGGCGGGTTCGCGGCAATCGCGCCGATCGCTACGCCGACGCTTCGTGCCAGGCCCGGCACCAGTCCACCGTCCGGGCCAAGCCGACGTCAAAGTCGGCCACCGGCTCGTAGTTGAGCAATTCGCGCGCGGCATCGATGCACGCCGCACTGTCACGTACTTCGCCGCGGCGGGCCTCGGCGTGCTCAATCTTCGCCGGCACGCCGATCAATGCTTCGAGCCGGGCAACCAGATCCAGCACGGTGCGCGGCGCGCCGGCCGCGACGTTGACGGTTTCCCCGCGGAGGAATCGCTCGCCGGCGCCGGCCAGCAAATTTGCGTGCACCGCGTTGTCCACGTACGTGAAGTCGCGGGTCTGCTTGCCGTCGCCAAAGACGCGAATCGGTTCCCCCCGCAGCATCGCGGTGGCGAAACGCGGAATGACCGCGGCGTACGGCGAATCGGGCCGCTGACGCGGACCGAAGATATTGAAGTAGCGCAGCGTGACCGCATCGAAGTCAAAGCACTGGGCGTACGCCCGCACCGAGAATTCGCCGGCTCCCTTGGCCGCGGCGTAGGGCGAGCGAATGTCCGGGGCCATTGATTCGCGGCGCGGAAAGCCCGGCCGGTCGCCATAGAAGCTGCTGCTGCCGGCGTAGACGAACGTCCGCACGCCGCCGTCCCGGGCCGCATCGAGCGCGGCCATCGTGCCGCCGGCGTTCACGTCGACGTACGCAACCGGCTCTTCCACACTGCGGGGCACCGAGGCGATGGCCGCCTGGTGAAAGACGACGTGGCTCCCGGCGATGGTCTCGCGCAGTGCGGCGTCGTCGCGCAAATCGCCGACGACGAGCGTCGCGCCGGCGGCGCACGCTCCGGTCAGGTTGTCGCGCGAGCCGTTGGACAGGTCGTCGAACGCCACGACGTGCGCGCCAAATGCCACCAGCGCATCGACAAGGTGCGAGCCGATGAAGCCCGCCCCGCCGGTGACCACCACGCGCCGGCCCGCGTACGCGCGGGACAGTTCGTGCGACGTCGACGCCTCGACCACGCGCCGATCAGCCGGAGTGACCGCGGGGAAGCGGCTGCACGGGGTCGGTGAGGTCGATGTTCAGATCGTTCTCGGAGTTGCGGCGCCGGCGCTCGGTGGCGTCGGCCAGTGCCCCGGCGTAGCCCAGCTCGGGAACGTCGGTCGGAATGCGCCAGTCGCGGGTGCGTTCGACGAACCAGCCCCGCAGCAGCTCCCGGCGGAAGGTGATGGTGGTGAGTACCGGCGTCCCGCCGCGTGGGCGACGGATGACGTCGACCTGGGCTTCGGTTCCGCGCAGTCGAATCTGCTCGACGTGGATGACCTCGGGGGCGACCTCGGTGGCCGGAAAGGCCTGACCGAGCCGGCCGGCGACGGTTTCCCACACGCTCAACGGCGTGCCGACGGGCAGATTGAAGGGCGTGGGCGGAAGCTTTTCGGCCTCGGCGTATTCCTCATGCTCGAGGGCGTAAGCGACGGCAACGGCCCGGGCCATCAGCTCGGGGAGCGGGGCCACACGCGGCTCGGCGATGGTGACCGACCGCTCGACCTTGGGGTACGTGGCCCAGGGAGCGCAGCCCCCAAGGCTCGCGGCCGAGGCAACGAGGGCCAGGCCCAAGCCAGCGGAGACCGCACCACGGGCGGCGGTCCCACAGAAGGCGGATCCGCGCGAGGCCAGGCGGCGGGCGGGACGACGCGAGAGACGCCGAACTCGATCAATCACGGGCGGACTCCGACCGGGAAGGACATAGAAGGAGGAGGAGACGTTGGCCGTCGGGATGACCGGCGGATGCGAGGGTACCAGACGGCGCAGACTCGCCGGGGAGTCCGGTTTCGCCCTCCTGCGACTCGGCCGCGCTACCGTACCGCTCTATGGATCAATCCCCCGAATCGCTCCATTCCGGCCACGGCCCGGTCGGTCAGTCCGGCATCGGCCCGGCCCGCATCGTCGTCGGCATCACTGGCGCGAGCGGCGCGGCCTACGCCCGCCGGACCGTGGAACTGGCGGCCGCCGCCGGCTGGGAGGTCCACGTGTCCATCACCAGCCTGGGCCGCCGACTGCTGGCCGAAGAACTTGGCCTCAAGCGGATCGACGCCGACGCCCTGTCCGGCGGCCGCGGCGAACGGCTTGTCATCCACAATGACAACGACCTCGGGGCGTCAATCGCCAGCGGCTCGTTCCTTCACCGCGGGATGATCGTGGTCCCGGCCTCGAGCAACACGATCGCCGCCGTCGCGGCGGGCATCACCGATTCGCTGGTCCAGCGGGCCGCGAGCGTGACCCTCAAGCAGCGGCGGACCCTCATCCTCGCCCACCGCGAATCCCCGCTGAGCCTGATCGACATCCGCAATATGGAACGCCTGTCCCTGGCCGGTGCGATCGTGGCCCCCTGCAATCCCGGCTTCTACCTGAACCCCACCACGGTGGACGAGATCGTGGACTTCGTCGCCGGCCGACTCGTGGACCTCGTGGGCGTGCCCCACGATCTGGACATCCGGTGGGAAACCGGCCGAGGCCGCGCTGGCCCGAAGGACGGCCCCGACGACGGACCCAATGACGGGTAGTCTTGGACGCGGATCCGGATTCGACGCGTCGCGCGCACCTCGCCCGTACGGAATTCGTACGGGGTCGGCGGCGGGCGAAATCGGTCAGATCTGCGCCTTGAAGGACCGGGAAGTGAACCGGATGGCCGTCTGGGCCGTACCACCGGACCTCTTCCGGCCGCCTCGCGGTGGGTCGGCTCACGCGCCGAATCGGCCCACCCGATGATCCTTGCGGGGACGCCAGGTCCGGTACCGCCGGCCACGTCTCGCCCGCTCTTCTCCGACGCTCTCCAGATGCCGAGTTTCCGCCCGATGCCCTCGATCTCCACGAATCGTCTCCGTGCCGTCCGCGACCGTGACGCCGCGTGGGTGCGTCGCCCGGCCATCGGACTGGCCTCCGCCGCGATGTTCACCGCGATCATGGCCGCCGGCCTGACCGGCTGCAGCGGACTGCCGGAACCGGCGCCGGTCACTGGCCCCGCGATCATGGGCACCAGCGTGCCGAGCGGCGCCGAAGCCGCCCAGATCGCGATGGCGAACACCGCTCGCGATTCCGGCGACTACGAGACGGCCCTGGACATCTTCCAAACAATCCTGGCCGAGAACCCGACGGTGACGTCGGCCTACATCGGCATCGGCGAAATCCACCTCGAGAACGACGAGCCCGAGCTGGCCGAGCCGGCCTTCCGCCGCGCGACGCGCCTCGAGCCCCGGAACTTCGGCGCCCAGTACGGCCACGGCCTCGCCCTGCAGTTGCTCGGCCGCCTGCGTGAAGCGGTGCTTGCCTACCAGCGCGCCCTCACGATCAATCCCGACGACTTCCAGGCCAACCTGGACATCGCCATCGCCTACCTCGACCTTGGACGCGACGACCGCGCCCGCACGTTCGCCGAGCGCGCGGTGGACATCGATCCGGCCAGCGGCCCAGCCCGCGTGAACCTTGGGGCGATCTGCGCCCGCCAGAATGACACTGGCCAAGCGATTGAGCATTACATTGCCGCCCTGGAAATCATGGGCAACGAACCGCGGCTGATGGCCAACCTCGTCTACGCCCTTTCGGATGAGAACCGCTACCGCGAAGCGGTGAACACCGCGCGGCAGCTCGTGCGCATCGAACCCGCGGCCGACATCTACGAACGCCTCGGCTGGTGCCACTTCAAGCTCCGCGAGTACGACGAGTCGCTCGATGCATACCAACGCGGCCTGGACCTCGACCCCGACCACTGGCCGAGCCTGAACGGCGTTGGCGTGAACGCCCTCAACGCGTGGCTGCTGAGCGACGGCGACGACGAACGCATGCGGTACACCGCCGGCGAAGCGTTCCGCCAGTCCATCCGCCTGAACCCGCAGCAGCAGCAGGTCATCAATCTGTTGATTGAATACCGACTCTGATGCGGCGGGCGATTCGTCGCCGCCAGCACGAGTGCAGAATCTGACAACGGCCCGTCGCCCCACGACGGGCCGTTGTTCTTTGGGCGAAGCGCGCGTTGCCGAAGCTGCACGCCGGGTCCGAGCCGCGGCCTTGCGGTCTTTCGTCGCCGCCCCCATGATCGAGCATGATCGAGCGAGTTCGAGCATGATCGAGCAAGATCAGTCGATCGCGACTCACGACCCGGTGCATCCATCGTGACCGTCGGCGTCCCGCCGACTCGCCCATCACTTCCCCCGCCACGCCCCGCTCTGAAGCAATTGGACCTGCAACCCGTGCGACCCTTCCGACGTCAGTGCTCCGTCCTTCGCCACGTCGCCACGCTCGCGGGGCTCACCGCCATGCTGTGGAGCGCGCCGGCATCAGCGTTCGAGCAAGCGCCCGTGCTCCCGGACGCGCTCCCGGACGCGCTCACGCCCACCGCCGCGCCCGATGACCTGGCGTGGCTCGACGAATACAACATTGTCTGGGATGCCCCGAGCGCGAACGCATCCGAGTCCATGCCGTGCGGCGGACATGACGTCGGCCTCAACGTCTGGGTGGAAGACGGCGAGGTTCTGATCTATGTCCAGCGCAGTGGCAGCATTGCCGAGACCAACGAATACCTGAAGCTCGGCCGCATTCGACTGGCCCTCGAACCGAATCCGTTTGCCGATGTCGCCGGCGCACGCTTTCGCCAAACGCTGCACCTGCGGGACGGGCATGTCTCGATCATCGGCCAGATTCCGGCGGCGGACGACGGCACACGACCGGCCGCCGCGGCCACGATCCGGATCTGGACCGACACGTCCGACGGCGTCGTGCATCTGACCGTCGAGAGCCCGGACGCCGTGCACGCCGATGTGCGGTACGAGAACTGGCGGCTTACCGACGAATCCATTCCGAACTCCAACCGCCCGCGATCGTTCTTCACGTTGCACGAATATCCCGGCAAGGTCGTGCTCAGTGCCGATCGCGTGGCCCACATCGACGGCGGCGTGCGCTTCGTGCATCGCAATCCGGACGACGCACTCACCACAGACATCTTGATCGCCCAACAAGGCCTGGAAGACGCACGCGCAGCCATCACCGATGACCTCCGCGGCCGCACGTTCGGCGGCGTGCTGACCGGCGAGCACTTCGTCGCCGCCGGGACCTCCGACGGGGTCGATCAGACATTGCCGTACCGCGCGTGGCACCTCCGATCGAACGCCGCGGCCACCTCGCACCACGTGCGACTCGTCTCTCACATCGATCAAACCCCTTCGCTCGCAGCGTGGGAACGCGACCTTGCCGGGCGCGTGGCCACCAAGGGACTCGATCCACAGGCATCGCGGCAACGCAGCGCGGCGTGGTGGAACACGTTCTGGCGGCGCAGCCGGATCGTCATCAACCCTGAATTCGGCGACGCGACCGATTCCGCGTGGCGCGTGGGGCGGAACGCCACGCTCTTTCGATACCAACTCGGATGCAATGCATATGGCGAGTACCCGACCCGATTCAACGGCGGCAACTTCACGTACGACGCGTCGCTCGTGGGCGGCAAAGGAACCGGCTACGGACCCGACTGGCGCGATTGGGGCGGCGGCGTCTTCACCGCCCAGAATCAGCGTTTGCTGTACTGGCCGATGCTCCGAAGCGGCGACTTCGACGCGATCCTGCCGCAGTTCGAGTTGTACCGGGCGGCGTTGCCCGGCGCGACGGCGCGGGTGCGTACCCACTTTGGCCACGACGGAGCCGTGTTCTCCGAGTACGCCAACAAGCCGGGACTCGCACTGGGAGCAGGCTGGGGATGGGCCAGCGGCTCCCGGCAGCGCGGACCCGAAGTCGAGCTCGGCGACCCGCGAGCCGACGGCGCGCGCTCGTACCGCGAGCCCGTCGAACCGGGCGTGATGGCCAATCCCGCGATCTCGTACCACTGGTGCTCGCAACTCGAACACGCGTTCATGATGCTCGAGTACCGGCGCTATTCCGGGCGCTCGATCGCCGCGTACATGCCGTTCATCGAGTCGTCGGTCATCTTCTTCGACGAGCACTACCGGATGCGCCAGCGACTGCGCACCGGATCGGAATTGGGAGACGACGGCCGACTGGTCGTGTTCCCATCGACCGCCGCCGAGTCGTACCGCGGGGCAACGAATCCGGCGGACGCGGTGAGCGGACTGCACGCGTGCGTGGATGCCTTGCTCGCCTTGCCGGAATCGGAACTCGTGCAGCGTGATCGGACGTATTACGAATCGCTGCGGGCGGTGCTCCCCGAACTCCCGTTCGCCACCGTCGATGGCCGGCGCATCATGGATGCGGCGGCGAGCTACCGGCGCTGGCAACCGGACGAGATTCCCCAGCTCTATCCGCTGTTTCCGTTCAATCGATTTGAACTCATCCGCCGCGACACGGACCTCGCCCCGATCTTCCGCGACACCTGGAACTTCGGACGGTTCCGCAAAGGCCAGTTGGCCAGTTGGCACCAGGACGGCATCTTCCTGGCCCGGATGGGCATGACCGATGCCGCGGCGGCGTACACCCAACGCAAGTTGGACGATGCGCCCCGACGTTTTCCAACCTTCTGGGGCCCCGGGCACGACTGGGTGCCGGACCACAACCACGGCGGCAGCGGCCTGATCGGACTCCAGGAAATGCTGATGCAGACGGTCGACGACGCCATCATCTTGCTTCCCGCGTGGCCGGCAGGTTGGGACGTCGACTTTCGACTGCACGCCCCGCGGCAAACGGTCGTCACGGGTTCCGTTCGGGATGGCACCGTGGTCGAATTGGAGGTCGTCCCCGCGGAACGTCGGGCGGACGTCCACATCGCCGGCGCGAATCCGGCGCCGAGTCGCTGATCGCCGGCCAAACCCACTCGCCGCTGCATGCCTCGCGGCCTACCATTCACCCCATGTCCGACACCCCCGTCAACGCCGCCGGCCGTCCCGATCCCTCGCAGCTCGTGACGTTCCCCGCGCCCACGAATCAGCCGTTCGTGATCGAGCACGTCAGCGAAGAGTTCACCAGCGTGTGCCCGGAGACCGGCCATCCGGACTTCGGCGACGTCGTCCTCCGGTACTGCCCGAACGCGGGCGGCCCGTGCGTGGAACTCAAGAGCCTCAAGCTCTACTACCAGTCGTTTCGCAACGCCGGCATCTATTACGAAGCGGTCACCAACACGATCCGGGATGACCTCGTCGCCCTCTTGCAGCCGGAGTGGCTGCAGATCGTGACCGTGTGGAAGGGCCGCGGCGGCATTCGTTCGCGCATCTTCGCCGCCCACGGCGACGTCCCCGTCGAATGGAGGGCCGGAGGATGAACGCCAGTCCCGCGAAGCCCCGAATCGTCTTTGCCACGAACAACGCCAACAAGGTGGGCGAGGTCCGGGCGATTCTTGAACCAGAGGGCTTTGACGTCGTCGGCCTGGACGCGTTCAGTCTGGCGATCTCCGAGCCGGCCGAAGATGCCGACACGTTTGCCGGCAACGCCCGAATCAAGGCGACGATCTACGCCGCGACCCTCGGCGAAACCTGCTTGGCCGATGACTCGGGCCTGTGCGTGGACGCCCTGGACGGACGCCCGGGCGTGCACTCGGCGCGGTACGCCGGCCTGGGCGACGATCGCGAGCACCGCGACGCGGCGAACAACGAGAAGCTTCTGCGCGAGATGGCCGGCGTGCCCGATGAGCAGCGCTCGGCTCGATTCGAGTGCGCGATGTGCCTGGCCACGCCGGATGGCCGGATCCTGGCCGAGACCCGCGGCACGTTCGAGGGCGGGATTGGCCACGCGCCGCACGGCAACGGCGGATTCGGCTACGACCCGCTTCTGGTCCTGGAAGACGGACGCAGCGCGGCGGAACTCACGCCGACGGAGAAGAACCGCCGCAGCCATCGCGGCGTGGCCGTCCGGGCCATGGCCGAAACGCTGCGGGCCGGCGTTCGCTGATTGGCGAGGGGTGAGCGGCGGAGCTTGGCACTCGGCCGACGTCGCATGACGGATGACGGATGACGGATGACGGATGACGCCCGCGCGACGGCGCACGGCCCATCGCGCATCGCCCTCAAGAAATCGCGCCGGCCACGACCGAGGCCAACGCGGCGCGAACGACCACCTACGACCCCATGAACACCGTCGCCACGACATGCACGGCGATCGCTTCGCCGCGGCCAATCGCGTCGACTTGCTCGTGGGACTTGCCTTTCACGTTCACGCAATCCACGTCCACTCCGAGGATCTCGGCGATCCGGCCACGCACTTCCGCACGGTGCGGGCCGATGCGCGGCCGCTCACAAATCACGGTGGCGTCGATGTTGCCGATTCGGCCGCCGGCTTCCTGCACGCGGCGGTGGGCTTCGAGCAGAAAGGCGTCGGACGCGGCCCCGTCCCAGCGCGGATCGTCGTCGCGAAAGAGCGTCCCGAGGTCCGGCGCGGCGATCGCCCCGAGCAGGGCATCGGTGATCGCGTGCAGAAGGGCGTCGCCATCGGAATGGCCGACGGGCCCAAAAGCCACGTCGAATGGCACCCCGCCGAGGATGAACGGCCGGCCGGGCCCGTCGGGGGCAATCGGCGCGAGCCGGTGCAGGTCGAAGCCGTGGCCGATGCGAAAGGGCGGCGGAGACGTCGCGGGCATGGCGGAAAGTCCGGAGTGGAGAGAGTCGGGCGGATTGGTCGCGAACACTGAGGGGGCCCGGTACGCCGGCCGCAAAGGCGAGCTCGAGCCGGAACGGGGACCTCGCAGCCCGGCCCATCCCGAAGGGCGTGAGCGTGGCCGGGAGCTCGCGGCCGGATTCCGCCCGACGCCAATGGCCCGGGCACCAGCACCATGGACGATCTCGGCCCATCGGACGTTCGGCCCAATCCCAGTCCCAGTCCCAGTCCCGGTCCCAGTCCCAGTCCCGGTCCCGGTCCCGGTCCCGAGGGCACCGTATCAATCATTGCGGCAGCGAACGAACGGCGATCGTCCGCCGTACGGACCCCGGTCGACCCCCGCCCCAGGGGGTCTCGGCCGCATTCTCCGCCCCAGAATCGCCCCCCGGGGCGGGCCGAGGGCGATTTCCCGGACCCCGTGGCGATTCGACCACAGTCCCCCCCACCGCTTGCCGATAATGCCTCCGGGTGCGGCGACCCACGAATCGCCGGTTCGTGTCATCATGCCCCCCCCGCGGCCGGAATCCGGCCAACCCGGCCTCGCGGCCTTCCGGTTCGACGGAGCGTCCCGCGGCCAGCCAGACCCCGACCCGCTCGGGCCGGCCCCTCGCCGGGCCCGCCGCCCGTCCCAGGAGTTTCGATCGATGTTCACCCGCACCTCCCCCATCCGCACCGCCGTCGCTGCCGCCCTCGTCGGCGGGCTCGCGCTGACCCTCGGTGGATGCCACGGACCCGGCGGGGCCCTGATCGGCTACACCGGTGCCTCGCAGACCTACGAGTCCACGACCTGGTCGCCCAAGAGCGTCCGCGTCGTCGACGTCCGGACCAACGAGACCGTGTTCGAGGTCGATGTCCCGGTCGGCCAGCAGCTCACCATCGACTTCATTGAAGAAGGTGGCGACGACCCGATCTACACCCCCTCGCGGATGCGGTACCAGATCTGGGAAGCCGGCACCCGCACGGGCAAGCTGCAGAACTCGCTCACCGTGCCCGGTTCCAAGGACCGCATGGTCATCGTCGACGTCCGCCAAGGGCCCGAGTACGCCGATGGCGGCGGCGAGCAGACGATCGGCCGCGTGGACAGCCCCGAAGACCGTCCCGGTTGGTGGAGCCCCCGCGGCGGCCAGATCCCGGCCCGCGAAAGCGGCCAGGGGAATTACGAAGGCTGATCGACCAAGGTCGATACGAAGGCCGATTGACCAAGGTCGATACGAAGGCCGATCGACCAAGGGCGATACGAAGGCTGGCGGCCGATGCCACAGCCACGCCGGACGCCCCACCCAACGCTGAATCAACGGCCCACGCCGCGCTCGACCCCACGGTCGGGCGCGGCGTGTGTCGTTTGGTGTGTCGCCCGCGTTGAGCGGTTCGTACACTCGGGCCATGGAATCACCCGACCGCACGCCCGAATCTGCACCGCCGGCATCGGCTCCTCCGCCGCCGCCGGCTTCGGCACCGCCACCGGCTTCGGCTTCGGCTCCCGGAGTCGCCCCGGCGCCACACCCGCCGAGTCACGCGTCGAGCGCGGGGGCAGCGACGCATCCGCATGAAATGGTGCGCGCCCAGGAGCACCTCAAGATCCTCGGGATCTTGCAGATGGTCTTCGGTGGCCTGATGTCCCTCGGTGGACTCGCCATGTCGCTCTACGTGTTCTTCGGCCTCATCGCCTTGTCGGCGAGTGATCCCGAGGCGAAGGCTGTCGGCATCATCTTCATCATGTTCGGCCTGATCGGTTTCGTCATCTTTGTCGGCTTGGGCCTGCTGTTCTTCCTCACCGGCCGGAGTCTGCACGACCGACGACACCACCAGCGATGCATCATCGTGGCCGCGGTGCAGTGCGTCTTCATGCCGCTGGGCACGATTCTCGGCATCTTCACGATCATCACGCTGACGAAGCCGGAAGTGAAGTCGATGTTCACCGCGGGATAGGGTCTGCGAGCTCGAACTGGCCCGAGCGCGACGCGAATGGCCTGTGCACCATTTGACCACTGCCCCGCACCTTCTGCCTTGAATGCGTCCCGCTGCCTGTACGGCAGTTGCCTTCGGCCACGGCTCGTCCGGGACAGCATTCGCCGTCCGCGCGCCGACGCGGCTGACCTGCGCCCGCACACAACGCGCGTACGCCCGCCGAGCCGCACCGAAGACACTGCGAGCGACCCTCGCTGAAACCTGACGCACGAACGCAGTCGGCGACGGACTGTCGGCACGGCGTTCGACATCTTTGGTAACACCACCCACGTCAATGGCGCAGACCCCAACGAACCCGAACGTCAACGGCCACGCCGCTTCAAGCCGGCACGGCCGCCTTGTGGGGATCGGCCTTCTTGTCGGATTGACGTCATGCTGCGCTTCGCCAATCGGACTGCTTGCCGAAGGCTTCAATGCCTTGGTGGTCGTCACGATCGAGCCGGTCCCGTGGCGCGACACGATCACCATGTTGCCGCTCACACTTTCCGTTCTGTCGATCGCCGTATTGCTTGGCCTTGTGCTCGGACTCATTGCCTGCTCTTCGATTGAACGCCGGCTGAAACTCGCGCGGCGGCTTCACGAGCTCGTCATCCTCACCGGCCTTGGACTTCTGGGATGGTCGGCGACGACGCTCGTGTTTCTGCTTCCCTTCATTGACGCGAATACCGGCCTGACCGGGCTGGCGCAGTCGACCGAGACGACGGTCGTTGTGGCCGCGTCCTCGATCACGGTCCTGCTCGCGCTCGTGGGCGTCGGCCTCATCATCCTGTCCGCACGCGTCGCCGATGTTCTTTCGGATCGCGTGTTCGGCCGAAGCAGCCGCATATGCTGGACGTGCGGGTATCCGCTCGGTTTGGAAGCCTGCCCTGAGTGCGGCTCGATCGCGCGCGGCCGAAGCTTCACGAAACCGAGGCGATCATGAGCCTGCACCACGCCATGCCCCCGTTTCGCAAAGCGCTGACGAAGAAGGCATCTCAGCCGCCCAACCGTGACGGCCACCAGGCTGACCGCCTCTGCACGGTGATCGCGCACGCTCCGATTTCACGGGTCGATGCCGATCTGCCCATGTCCATGTCCATGTCCATGCCCAACCGAAAACGAGCCGCCCTGCCGCCGAGCGCCCCAATCGGTTGCAACCGATGAGCAGTGAACCCGTCATGCCCAGTGAGCCGTCAAAACCGATCGCGTACTGGATCGCGGCCGAGCAAGCTCGGACGAAGCGGCTGCTTCCGGTCATCGCGCTGATGTTCATCGCCGTGTTCGCTTCACTGGCGCTCGTGGCGACGATGTCCCACCGGGTCGCATGGCTCGACCCGCCTCAGGATCCTGACGCACTCGCGTGGAAGCACATGGCGGCCCTGGTGCTGGCCGGTTTCGGGCCGATGGTCAGCGCTGGCTGGATCCTGGGGATCCTCGACACGCGCACCGCCATCATGTGCCCGCAGTGCGAAGCGGCGATGATCAACGCTTCGCTCCGTCAGGTGTGCAAGACTCGCCAGTGCCCCCACTGCGCCGGAAGCATCGTGACCGGCCGACGGCCCGCGCGGCCCGACGCCCTTGAGCGTCATCGTGCGATCCGGGATCGACAGATCACCAAGAGCGTGGTGGATGGGCTCCTCGTCTCGCTCGTGCCACTTCAGGTCTTCGCCACCTGGAATGGAATCGGAATCCTCACGCTCAGTTTCGCGATCCCGGCGCTCTACGCGGCAGTCCGTCTCGGGCGTCCGTCACGCATCATCTTCGCCGCATGCCTCATGGTCGCACCGTGCTGGCACCTGGGGACACTGGTGCCCACGGGGTGAATCCGTCAGGCCGCGCAACGCCACCGGCGTCACCAACGTCACCGATGCCACCAACGCACGGCTCGCACCGAACCACGCACCTCAGGACGACGGGCGATCCTGCGCCCACGCCCCCGGGCAGATGACGTCGGCAATCTGTTGCACCACGTCGAGCGCGGCTTCGACCGATGCCTCGCTGGCCTCGGGCTGCGGCGAGAACTCGACCAGGCTCGCGCCGACGATCTCGAACGCATCGCCCACCGCATCCAGCACGCGGGTGAGCTCGCCAACGCTCACCCCGCGCGAGGCGGTGATCGGCACCAACTGATGGGCCATGGCTTCCGGGTCAAGCACATCCAGATCCAAGTGCACGTACAGCCGCTCAACCCCGCCGGCCTTCAGCGCGTCGACCACGGTCGACGGGTCGGCCATCTGCGGCGGCTCGATCACCGTCATTTGCTGCTCGAGGATGAACTGCGCCTCGGCCGGATCGAGATCGCGGGCGCCGGCCAGCACGACCCGCGACGGGTCCAGGGGGCGAGGCACGAATCCGCGGAAGGCCGGATCGCCGTCGCCCAGAAGCGTGCGCAGCGGCATGCCGTGCAATCGGCCGCTGGGGGAACCGGCGGGCGCGTTGAGGTCAGCGTGCCCGTCGAGCCAGAGGGCGCCGAGTTGACTGGTGGCGTTCGCGTTGGGTGACGAGGCTGACGGCGTTCGAGCGGTTGACGAGTTGACCGCGGCGTCGTGCTCGGCCAGCCATCCAACCGGGCCGATCTCCGCCGCACACGTGCCCAGCACGGAAAACACCGTGCGAGGACGGGCGATATCCAGCGTCTCGCGGGTTGCCTGGATCACGCGGCGCATGCCGGATCGCTCGACCACGCCATCTTCGACTCGCGCCGGGGGAGCACCAGGAATCGCCACGCTGGTGAAGCCGCGGCCGTCGCCGGCCAATCGGTCCCGGACGCGCAGTGCCCCGCGCTGCGGACGCGTGTCAGCGCCCCAGCCTTGCCAATCGGCAACGCACAGGTCCAAGTGCGGCAATCGCCGCTCACCGGTCATCTCAGGCTCTCTCCTCACCCATGAGGATACCGCCGACGAAGCCCTCGCGAGAGACGCGGCGGCACCGGCTCGCCGGGCAGCGCGCAAAAGACCCGCGATGCCGCCGGTGATGGGCATCGCGGGTCGAGGGGGGAGTCGCGAGCTTCAGGAGCTGGGTTCAGCCCTTGGGGCAGGCTCCCCACGCACCCAGGACCTCGAGCAGATCTTCGAAGGCCACGTTGCCATCACCCGTGATGTCGGCCGGGCACGGAGCGGGAGGCGGCGTGCCGTCGCAATCGCCGCCGTTCTCGTAGACCGAGACCGAACTCCCGTCGCCATTGGCCACGGCGATGTCCGGGGCGCCATCGCCGTCGTAGTCCGCCACCGAGATCTCACTCGGATTCGGGCCGGCGGCCAGGATCATCGGCGTGCCGTACGTGCCCATGCCGGTCGCGGGCAGCACACTGATGCTCGCCGAATCGGAGTTTGTCACCACGATGTCCACAAGCGAGTCGCAGTCGAAGTCGGCGAAGGCCAGCTGACTCGAATCGAACCCGCCCGTCGGGAAGATCGCCGCGGGACCGAACGTCGCCCCGGCCGAAAGATAAACCGATACCTGACCGGCTCCGCCGGGACCACCGGTGACGGCGAGGTCCGCATCGCCATCGCCATCAAGGTCCATGGCGTCAACGCCCTCGGGGCTGCCAAGAACCGGGAGCGTGGCCGATGCACTGAAGGCGCCGCCGACGTTGGTGTAGATCGACACCGAGTTCGAGTCGTGGTTGGTGACGGCCAAGTCCATATCACCGTCGGCATCAAAGTCGCCGAACGCGGTGGCCCGGGGCTCGACGCCGGTGGGCAGCTGGACGGCGGTGAAACTGCCACCCACGTTGGTCATGACGTGTGCCGAGTTGCCGTCGCGGTTGGCCACGGCCAAGTCCAAGTCGCCATCACCATCGAAGTCCGCCATGTCGAGGCCGCGGGGACGCGCGCCAACCGAGACGGTCTGGGCCAAGCCAAAGCTGCCAACTCCGTTGCCGGACATGATCAGTACCGCACCGCCGGGATCGCGAACGGCAACCGCCAAGTCCATCAGACCGTCACCGTTGAAGTCGCCAGCGACGACATCTTGCGGACTCGAACTGACCGGAAGGATGGTCGACGGCCCGGGCAAGAACGCACCGGCCCCGTTGTTCAGAGCGATGGCAATGCGATCGGGACCATCAACCGTCGTCGCGATGTCCATGTCACCGTCGTTGTCGAAGTCGCCGAACGCAACTCCGCTGGGCTCAATTCCAAGCAACACATCGGTCGCAGGATTGATGGTGATCGCGGCGAACGCCGGCGTGGCAGCTCCGAACAACGTGACCGCAGCGACGAAACCGATCGAACGGAGATTCAAGGGCGAGCAAGACATGGTGCATTCCTTCCGGGAACGAAGACGGGAGTCCGAACCGCATCGGGTGGCTGGCAAATCGAAACGTCGCCAAGGAACCATCGATTGAAGAGTGATTCGGGGAGGGCTCCGCACTCCAGTGCGTCGCCGTTCAATGGAGGACGCATGTCGCACGGTTGATACACCACGCTGCCACTTTCTCGCGCGCCAAACGACAACCGCCCTCGCGTCCCGGAGAGCGGGAGGCGAGGGCGGCATCGTCGGCATGAGGGAGGTCACCCTCGTCGATCAACTGGGAATGTGCACCCGGGAAGTGCACCCGGGAACCTACACTTGATTCAGCGGACGCGCGAATCGAGCCATCGCAAGACGGCCCAGCCGCACGGCAGCAGTGCCGCCGCGAGACCAATCTTGACCATCGCCCCAGGAAGGTACGGCCACAGCCCGGCCAGCAGCACGGCGTCGAGCGTGATGTCCCCCACGAACAGGCCAAGGAAGATGCTCAGCCACGCGAGTCCCGACACGAAAATGATCGCCGTACCGAGGCTCATGGCGACGACGGCCCGTGGGAATGAACGGTCCCAGCCACGAACGGCCAATCCGCCGGTCACCGCGGCGGCGGCGACAAATCCGAGCAGGTACCCCGTGGTGGGGGCCGCCAGCAAGTAGCCCACGCCTGCGGCGCCGCCGGCAAACACCGGAAGTCCCATCGCCCCCTCCGCCAAGTACGCAAGCACGGTGGCCGTGCCGCGGACCGGGCCGTAGAGCGCTGCGACCAACAGGACGGCGAAGGTCTGGCCGGTGATCGGGACCGGACTGAATCCCGGATGCCAGCTCACCCAAGCGCTGCCGGCGATCAATGCGGTTCCGACCGCGACGAGCAACAGCTCGAACGCGACAAGCTTCAGGCCACCGCCAGCGGGGCGAAATCGATCGACGGCCGCGCCGGCGACGGGGGCGATTGGCGACAGGGCGAAGGGCGAGGACGTAGACATGACAGCGGGCTCCGGGGGCATCACGAACCCGCACGATACCCGTGGCCGCACGCACTTGCAGCGATCAGTCCCAACGACCCAAGACGGTCAAGAGATCACCCACGCCAACCACGCCGTCACCATCGATGTCCGCCGACGAGTGGACCAATCCCCAATCGGCGATCACCCGTGCAAGATCGCCGAAGTCGACCGCCCCGCTCGCGTCGATGTCGCCGACGCCGGGAGCGATGGGACCAAACCCGACCGCGGCGGCAACGTCGAGCCGGCCCACTCCCAAGTCATCCGGGTCGATCCCGGGATTCTGGGCCGCGATGTTCACCGCTCCGGCGGCCATGCGGACTTCGATCTGATCGACCACTCCAGCATTCGGCTGCCACTCTGGGTGTTGGGCCCGAATCAGGGCGGCGGCGCCGGCCACCATCGGCGTGGCAAAGCTCGTGCCCTCCCAGGCTCCAAAGTCACCTCCGGGCAACGCACTGACGATCGCCCGATCGAGATCCGGCGTGCCTCCCGCGAACGCCGTGTCTCCCGGAGCGCAGATGAACATCTTGTCATTGAAGCTGCTGAAGTCGGCCTTCACATCCGCGTCGTCCACCGCGATCACGCCGAGCGCCGAACTCTTGGCCGCGGGAAACTCCCGCCGATCGATGCCGAAGTTGCCGGCCGCGGCCACCACCGCGATACCGAGACTTCGCGCTTCGTCGACCGCATCCTCGACGGCCTGCGCGTCGTACGTCGAACGAATCGACACGTTGATCACCTCGACCCCGGAGTCAATCGCCGCGAACAGGCCTTGGATGATGGGCCAGCCCGTGCCATTGCCTTCGTCGTCAAGGACGCGGATCGGCAAGATGCGAGCATTGGGGGCGACGAATCGGATCAGCCCGGCCACGTACGTGCCGTGGCCGTACATCTCGTCGATCACGCCGTCACCATCGTCATCGATGCCGTTGGCCGTCTCGGTGGCGTCGGTGTCTCCGTCGACGAAATCAAATCCGGGCAACACGGCAGAACCAAAGACCGGATGATTCGGATCAATGCCCGTGTCAAGCACGGCGACCGTCACCGCGCCAGTGGACCGATCATGGGCCTGGGCGAGCTTGAGCTGGCCGGCGGCGTACTGGTTCCCGAACGCAGGAGGCGCGATGGAATCCACGTACGTGCTCCCGGTCGTGCCGTTCGCACCTTCCGGCGCATCGTCGCCGTACAAGAATTCACCCCACTGCAGGTGGGCGTCAAAGACTCCGTTCTCCAAAGCGGCTTCGACCGGGAACAACGGCGTCCCCGGATCGAATGAAAGCTCCAGGAGATGAATGCCACGCCCGGCGATCGAGTCGATCGGACTCAATGCAAATGCTTTGAGCTCCGGCCGCGCTTCGAATGCGGCGACGAATGCATTGAGCGCCCCCGGATCGAATGGGTCGTCAAGTCGGACGATCACGCGATCGTCGAACCGCGGACTCTCGCCGGGACCAGCGGGTTCGTCGCCCGCGTGGGCCACACACGCGAGCGTCGGGAGCAACGCAACCGCGGACAGCCGGATCAGGGTCTCGATCGTGGTGGCATGCGGCATCATTCAGTTCCTTCCGATCGCAACGAATGCCGCCCAATGGGCGGGATGGGGATGCTCGGCTCGAATGTCGGCCAACGTGTGGGACAAGGCTTCGACGACGCCCTGGCCGGCGGACCGTCGACGATAGAGCGCGATCATGGTGTCGGCCGCGACGGCATCGTCCACCCGCCACAGTGATGCGACGACCCGCCGAGCACCGGCGGCGAGCAGGGCCCGCCCCAAGCCGGTCACTTCGCCCGCGTCGTCGGCCCGGCCCAAGCCGGTTTCGCATCCCGAGAGTGTGACCAGGTCCGCGACAACGCGTTCTTCGTGCAGATCACGCACCGTCAACCACCGATCGGCGAGCCGAAGCCCAGAGCCCATCGGATGCCCTCGGTCGAACCGGCCATGGCAGGCCAGATGGACGCTCGTGGCCTGGCGCATCGCCGAGAGCACGGCGGCGCTGCGCGCGGCATCGCCGACCATGAGATCGACCGAGCCCGTCCAGGAGTCGGCAACCGACCGTGCTTCAGCCTCGATCTGCGGGACGTCTGGATCACCGACACCAACGCACAACCCGGGGCCCGGGACCGGATCCGGAAGCTCTCGGAGTCGGGCGTGCACGCTCGCACTCGGAGCAAGCAGCACTTCGGCGCGCTCGCCGAACCAACCGTGTTCGTCGTGCATTGCCGCCGGTGGCATCAGGTGGAGCGGGCCGTCGGGCACCATGATGATGCGTGCCGCGTCGGCAATCGATTCGCGCCATCGATCGCCCAGCGACGCCGTCAGTTCAGAGGCCGCCCGCCGGGCATCGTCGACCAGCCGCGCCCCACGCGGTCCGGCGGTCGCCCCCGGCCGCAGCGCTCGGTCGATCTGAAAGCGAAATCGACGGATGAGTCCGTCGGCGGCGGTGCGATTGATCTTCGGACGAGAGAGCTCGGCGTGGCCCTGGCGGACCACCAAGCTCGCCGGGCCGTCCGGCGTCCAGATCCAGATCACCGCCGCGTCATCGCCAGCGAGCGTCCGTTGAAACGCATCCAATTCGATGGGCCGCGCCAAAGCGGTGACCGCGCGGCTCTCGGCGTCGAAACGAGACTCGAGCTCCTCCAACGCGACTTCACGGCGGCGAACTTCCGCGCGCCAGTCATTCGGCTCGGACGGTTGGGCGACGTGCACGGTTGCGTCGCCAATGCGGGAATACAGCGCGTTGAGCGCGGCCCGCTCATCGTCGATCGCCACGCGAAGCTGAGCGGAGGCGTCATCGGCAGGAGAGGCTTGAACGGCGTCGGGGGCGCCCGGGGCAACGGTGACCGACGTCGCCCGCGGGCCCAGGCCGTCGAGAAGGGTTCGACTCCGCCCGTACTCGATCGCCCGGAACAGATCGGTGGTCAGGTGCGGACCGGACTCGGCGATGAGGGCGTCGCGCCATCCGGCGTAGATCCCCGCGCCTTGATCGGCGAACGCCACCCGAAAGCGCCGAGCCTGCAGGTTGCCACGGACCCGCTCGAGGTATCCGACGGCAGCGGCGAACGCGGCCACGGCGTCCTTCGGTCGATTCTGTCGACGACGGAGTGCACCGAGCTCGGCCTCGAACTCCGCCAGCAAGGGCGCAATGTCCAGTCGCCCGGCAAGGGCACGTCCGGCGGCCAGATCGGCTTCGGCCACGGCGTCGTCACCGGCCGCCGCCGCGATGCGCGCCATGACCATGCGGGCGGCCGCGGAGTCGGCCACCCGACCTTCGAACGCCCCCAGGGCCCCCGAGGCGAGCGCGGCCGCGGCGTCGACCCGACCCATGTCGAGGGCCAGCGAGGCGCGGGCCAGATCGGTGCGGGCTCGAGCCGCGCGATTGCCGAGTTCCGCGAAGCCAGTGGCCGCCGCCGACAGCAAGGTGGCCGACTCGGTTGGCTGGCCCAATCGCGCCAGAACACGCCCCAATCCAAGCCGAGCCCGAGCCGCCTCCAGTGCGAGCCCGAAGCGATCCAAGATCGGCAGGGCGGCGGCATATCGGTCGGCGGCGACTTCATCGAGTCCGACCATGGCCCGGGCGTCGGCTTCTTCGGCCAACAGTCGCGCTCGATGCACATCGAACGCATCCCCGGTCAGCCGTCGTCGGGCTCGCTCGAACGCGGCGAGCGCGAGGTCCAGCCGTCCCTGTCGAAACGCCAGATCAGCCAGATTGCCGTCGGCGACCGCCGCTTCGAGGGTCTGACCGACGCTGGCAAAGGCCTCGCGCGCCCGCCGGAAACTCTCCGCCGCATCGTCGAAGCGGTCGAGGACCACCAGCGCCTCACCGAGGCTGTTCTCCAGGGCCGCGACAATTGGAGGTTCGCTGTCCACGAGCGGACGTGCCCGAGTGAGGCACGCAACGGCCCGCGTTGGCTGTCCGCGCCGAAGCCACGCGATGCCCAGATTGATGTCCGCCCGACCCGCCATCGCGGGCGCGTCGGCGTCCACCAACATCCGGCGGGCTTCTTCGCCGAATGCAGTAGCGTCGTCGAGTCGGCCAAGTTCCGTGTAAGGATGCATCAGCGCGAGTCGAATTCGCGCCGACTCAATCTGTTCGCCCGCGTCGTCCGCAAGATTGATCGCGCCGCGGCCGACATCAATCGCTTCTTCGAAACGGCCGACGTGCGCCAGAATTCGCACTCGGGCGCGACGCGCTGCAAGGCGCAGCGCTGCACCGGCCACCTCGTCGGCCAGCGCGATCAACACGCGGCAAGCGGCGTCGGCACGAGCCGCGCCCTCACCAGACTCAGCCCGTCCGCCAAGGTCCCGTGTTGCGTCCACCAGCGCGGCGAGGTCGGACTCGCTGACAATCAATGGTCGGAGCTCGGCCACCGCCGCGGAATCACTTGGCGCAGCATCGACGGTGCGCAAGAGCACATCCATCGATGGAGGATCGATCGGCGAAGGTGAAGTTGGACGCGCGGCGGCGGACATGGGGGGAGGATTCGTCGCTCAACTGGCGGGCAGGTCTACATCGCCGATGGTCAAGACGACGCTCACCGTCTCAATGAGCAGTGTCCAACGGCCGGCCGGCAAGGAACACTCGAAGAACCCGTCGTCTCGAGTCTCCAGCTCAACGGCGCCGATCGGTGCTTCGGCGTCGCCCGGAGCGGCCGCCGGTTCAATCCGCACCCGCGAGCCACCCGGCGGCAATGGCCGCTCAGCCGCGAGCTGGCCCATCAGCCGCCAGCCATCGCCTTCGCGCTCGCCCTGGAGATCAACTTCGGTCTCGTCCGCGGCCCACGTCGCCTGGAATCGATCGCCCGTGCCCGCGTACCGCACGCCTGCGGTCTCACTTCGGCTGTCGAAGATCAACTGAGCGACCACGCGATCAACGGCGTCCAACCAACGCGGAGTGCTGCGGGCCGTGGGTGACCGGTGAATCGACTGAAGACGGGCCGTCAGATCGGCGGGCGGATTGAAGACCGGTTGACGAACCGATTCGCGAACCATCTCGACCACGCTGACGAGCTGGGCGAGCGTCCGATCGGCCGCGATGCGAGCGACGAACGCCTCGATCTGACCGCCCTCAAGACGCCCCTCGAGGTGATCGAGGACGGCGGCGTAGTCAATGTCTGGGCGAGCCATGGAAGTCCCCTTCCAACGTGCGGATACCGGTCTCTCGCCGCGGCCAATCCACGAACGAGAGCCTCCCGCCCCCATGAGAGAGGCGGAGGGAGGCGGGTGATACATCCGGCGTCAGCATTCTCGCGCCATTCAGGGACGACGGCCGCACGAACGGAATCGATGACCGCATCGGCTCGCAGGACGGGCACTTTCCGGACGGCCGGCGATGTTATTCGGACGTTGGCTGGTCGGTTCCGGGCTCGGACCCGTCCACCGTCGCCCCGCCCGGTCCGTCGGGGGTGAGCCCGAGCCGGTCGAGAATCGGCATCAGCTTGGCGAAGCAACGGGCTCGAGTCGGACCAATCGAGCCGATGGCAATCCCCAAAGTCCCCGCAATCGCCGAGTAGTCGGGTCGATCGGCCGAGAAGAGCAACCGGAGCAGATCCCGGCATCGACCGCCCAACTCGTCGAGTGCACGTCGCACCAACTCGGCCCGCTCCCACGCGGCGGCTTGAACGGGGTCAGGCGTACCGACATCGGGGATGGTCTCGGCCAGGTGGGCAGCCGTCGTTGGACGCCGCCGCCCCACCCGCCAACTCTCTCGATGGGCGGTCGTGATCAACCAGGAGGCGAGACTCGATTCGTCGCGAAGCGTCTCGAGACGACGAAAGAGCTGAACAAAGGTGGCCTGAGCCACATCCTCGGCGTCCGCCGGGTCAAGGCCATACCGCCGTGGAACGGAGTAGACGAGCCGTTCGTACCGGGCGACGAGGGCATCCCAAGCGTCCTGCCGTCCCTCAGCGCAGCGGCGAATGAGGGTCTGATCATCGGATCGGGAGTTTCGGAACGGTCGAGCCAATACAGCTTCCTCAACATCAGGGGCCCGTGTCGATGCCCTTTCGCCCCCGCATGGCTGAACGGGATCAGTCCCGTTCGGATCAGCGAATCCAGGTCAAACTCGCACGCCCACTGGCGTACGTTCTCACGGCGGCGCGAACTTCGCCCGGTTCGCCCGCCACACCGGCGTCCCGACTGCGCGACCGTGAGAGGCAGGCGCAGCCGGAAACGCCCGGGACCCCGGCGGATCGCTTGCCCAGCGATCCGCCGGCTTTCGATGCGCGGCGGGCGGCATTCGGATTCGGTCCGACCACCGGGGGACGGCCCTTGTCATGGCAGTGGGTGTCGGGCTGGCCGGACACGTCCATGGACCACGCGTCAAGAAAACCCGAGGTCAACGATCGTACCGTTGCGGTCAGCGGCGCCGTGGTCAGCGGCGCCGGCGGCGCGTCAGCCCACCCGCGGCAAGCATGGCCACCATCCACGTGGGTGCGGCGGGAATCGTGGCGATGCCGCCGATGATCACTCCGTTGGCTCCCGAGTCGCCGAGCCCAAGCACGGCGGCCAGATCCAGATCACTCGTCAGATCGGTCACGACCGTCAGCTCGATGGATTGGCTGGCCCCGGGAAACGTCGCCTCCAACACGGGATCAAAGATCCACACGTCGGTGTCGAGCGCACTGGTCTGACTGAGTCCGAACGGATCCTCAAGCAGTTCCTCGAGGTCAAACGCATCGTCGGCTTCCCCTGGACGGGTGGCCGGCGAGCCGCCACTGACCCCGAGCCCGAGCGTCAGTTCGCCGTCGGCCCGGAACGCGGCCAAGGCTTCGACCGTGGCCGTACCCCGGCGGGTGTCGACTTCCAGCTGGACCAAACTTCGCTCCGCCGGGGCGATCCCGGCGACGCCGGCGTCCAGTGTGCCCGTGGCCCAGGCCCGCTCGACCGGATCGCCCAGCGTGCCGTACAGCCGGACCACCGAGGTACCTGGGACCGCGCCTTCAAGGCGTTCGACTTCGTAGCCCGTGATCGCCGCGGGGGCGGTCGAGGCAATGGCCGTCGCAAGAACGGCTGCCGACGTGAGCTTCAACATGGTGTTCTCCCTCTGGGGAACGGCCGCCAACGCGGACGTTCTCGGTCGACCGCCACGCTATCAGCCCGGTTCGGGAGAAACAACGATGGGGTTGGGATCTGACCACTGATCGCGAGGAGCGTTGGCCCGAGGGCGGGTGAAGCCCGAGCCACGGTCCACTTGGGATCCCACTCGGGGGTCCCACTCGGGGTCCCACTTTGGAGCCCCAGTTGGAGTCCCAGTTGGAGTCCCAGTTGGAGTCCCATTCGGGACCAAGCCACGATCCGGCTGCGACCACGACGGGACGACTCTCGAGCAGGTCGCGATCACGCGGGCCGCAGGTGGTGATGCGTGCCTCAAGCCGTGATGCAGCCCGGGGGCGGCGGCGATTGACGCCGCGACTGCCTCTCAGGCTCGGTGCTCAACCTGATAGCCCCCGACCAATTCACGCAACGCCGCAACCTCGCGGGCCGTGTCCTCGCTTGATGCGGCAAGCTGTTCGGCCGTGGCGGCGGCGGCTTGTGAGACGTCATCCAAGTCGAGCGCACCGGTCTTGATCTGCCCCAGACCGCTGGCTTGCTGCAGTGATGCTGCAGCGATGCGTTCAAGCACCGTATTCACCTCAGCCGTCCGATTGAAGATCTCGGTGAGTGAGTCGCTGACTTGGGTCGTCGTTTCCACGCCGGTGTCGGCTGACTCGGTCGACGCTTCGATCAGTCGCGCGGTGTCGCGGGCCGCTTCGGCGCTTCGGGCGGCCAGCGCCCGAACTTCCTCGGCGACCACGGCGAATCCCTTGCCCGCTTCGCCCGCCCGAGCCGCCTCCACCGCCGCGTTCAAGGCGAGCAAGTTCGTCTGAAACGCGATGTCGTCGATGATGCCGATGATCGTCGATACCTGAGCACCCGACTCGCGAACCCGGTCCATGCTCGACGACAGGCTCGCAACAAATTCTTGCCCCGTTCGGGCGGCTTCGCGTGCCGACTCGGCCAACGCGGAGGCTTCGCGGCAGTCGTTCGCATTGCGGGTCGTCGCGGTGGAAATCTCCTCCAGCGCCGCCCGAATCTCTTCCAGACGAGCCGCCTGACTGATCGCGTTGTCCGCCATCCGTTGAGACGTCTCCGCCACCTGTCGCGACCCAGCATCGATTCGGCCGGTACCGCAGTTCGTGTCGTGGACGAGAGCTCCCAGTCGATCGGCAAAGCAATTGAACGCTCGCGAGAGCACGGCGACTTCATCCGTCCCGTGGACCGGAAGTCGCCGGGTGAGATCGCCCGTGCCGTCCGAGATATCCTGCAGCGCCGCCGAAGTGTCCCGAATCGGACGAGTGATCACGCCTTGCAAGAACCAGGCGAGCAGGGCGGCGCCCGCAACACTCAGGACCAGCGTCGTACTCGCGCGAACGAGAATCTCGCTCTTTGCCGCGTCGATCGCCGAAGACGACTGCCTGATTCGCACGGTCCCGATGTCCGCCGCTCCGGCGGTGATGGGGCGCTCGATGGTCTGGGTTGAACCGGAGTATCCGTCCGCTTCCGTGGACGCGTACGTGCCAAGGATCTGCCCGTTCGGCAACCGCACATCCGCCGACAAGACATCAGACTTCACGCTGAGCTTGTCCAACATGGCGGTCGTCGCGGCTGGGTCTTCGCGCCCGACGGCATCCGCCACGGCGAGGGTGACAAAGTCCGCGATCTCCGCCGCAGATGCATTGGTCGAATGCACAGCCGCCCCGATGCCCTCCTGGGCCATCGTGGCGATCACCACCAGCGCGGTCGTGGTGGCGACGAGCGATCCGAACGCAATGGTCTTCGCTTTGATCGAGAGCTTGCCGAGCATGCTTCCGGCTCCGTGCAGTTCTTGGGCGATAATCGATCGCCGACCAAGCCCCCGGTGGGCCCCAAAGAGCATCGTCCGATCAGTGGGATCGCTCGACCGAAATTCAGAACGGTGCACGGACGTCCATGACAACGCTCGATCAGGTCGTTCATTTCGGCGCAACGAATGCGCGTTCGATCAGTCTTCCACGATGGTGGACAGTCGCAACAGATTCGCGCTGGCCTTCATTCCCACCGATTCGAGTTGTGTCCGGTGCACGGTCAGGGAGACCCGCCCGCCCTTCGGCTTCAGTTCAACCATGCCGCGCTCCTTGCTGAATCCGGGCATCTCGCTGATCGTGAGGACTGGCGCTTTCCCAATCAACGTTCGAATTCGAGGCCATTGCTTCCGCTCGGTTGCGGTGACAAACAGAATCCGACACGCCGTCAGTTGTTCCGCCGTCACCTTCGCGGAGTCCAGTCGCACGATCTTGACCGGCACGCCGCCGACAGAACGGGTCTTGGCCATTTTGTCGATCGTCGCCCCGAGCGGATCATCGCCGATGATGCCGACGACGAACTCCGTCGCTTTCGGCGCCGCGGGCGGTGGCGGCGGCCACGAAACGAAGCTCGAGAACTTCAAGATGAACGTCGAGACCACCGCCCGCCCCTTGGCCGTCGCGGTTGGCAACGCCGCGTCCGGGTTCTCCGATGCACTCGTCGATGAACTGGCCGCGACCACGTTGCTTCGAGCTTCATCTCCGCCCTCACGGATCACCCCGCCGCTTCCAGCCGGCGTCAGGATCAGCGCCGCAGCCAATGCCGCGATCGCCGAGAGCATGTGAGATGGACGTCGCCGCTTCACCGGCTTCGTACTCCCGAAACGACGCACCCCGCGAGACGCGAGACGCGAGACCACAACCAGACCAGAACCCCGTTCGTCGTCACGGAGCCGCTGATCCCACCCGAAAACGAAACATCAGAAGCGCAGCGTGGCTCGCGCGAAGACCCGACGTTCAATCTCCACCGTTCTGGACAGTCCAGTCCCGAACTCAAGTTCCCCCGAGTCCAATGCATCTTGGACCCCGAACATGAGATCAATCCCGTCGTCCACGCGCCACTGCACCGACGCATCCAATCGCCAATCCGGAGCCACGATCCCAAAGTCGTTGATGCCCGTTGCTCCAAGCAAGTCGGTATAGAACGCCATGAGATTGAACGAGACATCGTCCGTCAGATCCCAGGTACCACGCAGACTCAATTGTTGCTCCGGCGAATCTGTATTGTCGCCGATCGCATCCCCGTCAAGATGAACACGCGCCCATGTCCAACCGCCGAAGAGCTTCAGATTGTCAGCGACTCGCCACGTCGTACTGATCTCAGCCCCGTACACCTGCCCGGACCCGTCGTTCCCCAATGCTCGAAATGGGGTGAACGTCAAGAGTTCGGAGTAGTCGTTGTAGAACGCAGCTACATCAACGTCGATGTCATCGCCGAATCGGCGACGCCATCCAGCCTCGTAGGCGATCACTTCTTCGGAATCCGCTGTCGCGTTCGGGCGGAGCTGAATCGGAATCAATGACATTCCAACCGGGATCGTCCCGAGAATCACTGTCGCGTCTTCACTCACTCAGGCGGGAACCCGCACGGCGCGGGAAACTGCCCCCCACACGGAAGATCGATCGTCGGGACGCCAGACAAATCGGGCCGATGGTTGCACTTCGAGGCCGGTGTAGTCGTTGTGCTCCAACTTCAAGCCAATCATCGCCGTCAACGCATCGGTGATGGCGACCGTATCTTGAACGAACGTCTGCACCAGTACATCGGTGCGATTCTCAGGCAGAAACCGGACCGCAGCGGTGTTGTCGATGTCGTCCGATGACAATCGGATTCCGCCCCCGACGATGACTTCGTGGCGATCGCCGACCATGAAGTTGTACTGCGCTTCGACGTCATACGTGTATCGAGTGATGTCGACGTTCGTCACGGTGAAGCGATACCAATCGATGTAGCTCTGGACCGATACATGTCGATCGGAATCCAAGGTGCGTGACCATCGCCCGAGCAGGTTCGCCCCATTCCAACTTGCGTCTCGATCGATCAAGACGACTCCAGGTACGGCCGGATCCCCCTGTCGATTGATGCGACCAACTCGCCCAAGCGACGTATCACCTTGGAGTGTCCATTGCGTTTCGTCGTCGACGTTTCGATCGATCCGAAAGCCACCGGTCACGGAGTACCCGTCGTCGCGCGCTGCACTTCCGTCCGGCCGTCGATTTCGCTTGAACGAGTGTCCTTTGCCAAACACCCGGTAGTACGTATCGTCGCCCAATGCGCCGCCATGGCGAACGGTGGTCCGGGAGCCTCCATCTGAGAGCACGGAGTCCACCAAGGTCCCTTGCGTGTCGCGGGCGGATTTGGAAGTGAAATTGATCACGCCATTGACCGCGTTGGAACCCCAAAGAGTCCCGCCCGGTCCTCGGATGACTTCAACGCGCTCCAGGTCTTCGATGATCGTGTCTTGGAAATCCCAGTACACGCCAGCGAAGTCCGGCGTGTACAGGCTGCGCCCGTCTCGCAAGACCAGCATCTTGCCGTTGTAGCGATTGGCGAAACCGCGAGCGGAAACGGTCCACGCACGGTTGTCCAGCCGTCCGACATGCAAGCCAGGACTCAGCCGAAGTACTTCAGCGATCTCGTACAAGCCCGAACGACGAATGTCGTCGGCCGTGATGACCGCAATCGCCGCCGGCGCATCGGCAAGTCGAACGCCGGAGGAGCGGGTGGCCGACGTCACCTCGATATCCAAGGCCAGCAGATCGTCGAGATCCAGGTCATCGAAGTCGCTGATCAGTTCGTCGGTCAGTGCCTCGGCGTCGGCCGAACCGTCCTGACGGGCCGAACGACCTTCACGAGCCAGATCGACCAGCCGCGGTCGTGGGCTCCGATCGAGCGGCTCGACCGCCATCGACTCGCTGGGCCGAGCCGCGATCAGGGCGAACAGAACCTGTGCTTCGAACATGGTGGATACCAACCATTGGACGATCGACGAACCGAAATCGCGCGATTCCGTTCGATTCGGTATCGATCGATCCAATGCCCGAACATCAAGCCCGATGTCGGAATGGGAATGTGCGCGCGCCGCTCATCCCGCACAATCGGACGCCGGGCCGCATTGCCGACTGACCGCGCATCGTGTGCGCGGGCGATCAGCCGTCCGCGGAGTCTCCGCCAACGCGGCAAGATGCCGCACGTTCAACTCGGCGCAACAATGTCCGCACTCGGCGATACGAAGCGGCCGCAGAAAGTGCAGTCCGCAGCCGGTCCCGAGCGGCCTCGACCATCGCTCGTCGTCGACCTTCGTCGGCCAACAAGGCTTCAACCGCGGCGCTCAAGTCCGAGAGATCCCACGCCACCGGAACGTAGGTCGCGCCCGCGCGGTACGCGTCCGGACGTGTTTCCAGATGTTCCATGGACGGCTTCACCAGAACCGCACCGGCGACGATCGCCTCAAAATCGCGATGGCAAATCTCACCCCATCCGAATGGACTTACGACGATGCGCGCACGGCGCAACTCACCACGAAAGCGTCGGCGACTGATTCGCCGGGCATCGCCCTGCGCCGGGTTGCTCACCACGTGCACATTGGAATCGAGTGCGCCGACCATCGCCAAGGCATGCCGCCGGTGCCGGGCGTACCACGATCGTGACGGCCCGCCGGTCAATCCAACTCGGCAATGGACATCGATTGAACGATTGAGCTCCGCATCGGAAGCAACCGACGCCGACGAATGTGCCAAGCGCGCAATGGCCCGACGATGGTCAGCTCGATCGCCAATGTTCCAAGAGAGCGCCAGCTTCTGCACCAACGATGCGTCGGTGACGGAACCAAAGTTCCAACGACGATCGGTCGCGATTCCAGACTCCCACATCCACGCGACAAACGGATGACCCCCGGCGATTTCCCGGGTGTACAGCGAGCGATCTCGAAAGAGCTGCTTCTTGAAGTAGCCATCGACAAACGGCAGTGCATCCAGATACGGCGTCGAAGGACCGTCGAATCCATCAAGGCATCCGACCGCCACCTCCGTGGCCCCCGCTCGAACGCCCTCGAACGCAGCCACGACTTCTTCCGACGCTTCGCGCCACGAAGGCGCGAGCAACGCGATGTCAGGACGCTCGCGACGGATGAGGTCCGCGGCCGCCTGAACTTTGGGAACGGTTGCAATCTGCACGGTCAGGCCATCGCGCTCCCGGAGCGCGCGCCGACTGCGAAGCAGCGGCTCCAAGAGTTGACCGGCCACACCGCGCCGCGACCAGGTCGTCACGAGCACGCGGCGCTTGGCCGGACGCTTCCGAGCCCACGTCCGATGTTCCGTTTCGTCCACGCCCTCGCCCTCAGTCATTGGTCCGACCCACGACCAACACGTCATACTCTTCGTCGAGGTCGTCCGGGTCATCGAACGCCCGGACGAATGCATTGCCCTCTCCGTCCATCGCGTCGGGTTGCCGGCCGTGCACTTCTGTGGCGGAGAATCCTGCGTCCTGCAGTGCATCGCGAAGTTCCGGCACGGACCAGAGTCGCCAGTCGTACGTGAACGCGTTCGAGAACTCCGCCAGCGTCTCCCCGTCCGCGGCAAAGTGCTCAAAGTGCAACGCATTGACGACGCGTCCGGTGAGCGGATCGGCTTCTCGCTGCTCCCATGTGTACAGAATGCTTGTGCCCTTCGGCCCCGGCTCGGTGCGTTCGGCCGTGCCAATCTCGTGGCACCCGACTCCGCCATAGAGGTCACACACGAAGACGCCACCCGGTCGGAGGCGAGCTCGCGCCGCTCGTAGATACGTCACGAGTTCGGTGCGAAGGTGCAGTTCACAGATCGAGAAGTTGCCGACATACACAACATCAACGGATCCGGCCACGTCATCCGGCAGCTCGCGAACATCGGCGGTGACGAACTGCACGTCGCCGCTGATTCCGGCGGCCGACGCCAATGCCTCCCCGCGGCGGAGCGCCTCGGCGTCCCGATCGACGGCGATCGCGCTTCCGTCGTCGACACGTTGCACCCACGCCCGGGCCACGGCCGCAGTGCCGGCGAAGTCTTCACCCAAGCGACGCGGCCGTTCGCCGTGGACGGCTTCCAGCAGCGGCACCGAGTCTTCGGCCGATTGAACGCAGATCTCGTAGAAGTCGTGTCGGTCCACGGTGCGGGCTCCAGGGCTGGCTGGCGCCCCCCGCGAACGCCGATCGATGTTCACGATACGGTGGACGAGGCTTCGGGCGATGCGGATCGACCGATCCGTCCCGACATCGAAAGGACGCCGCTTTGGATCCTGCCGTCGCCCTCGTCCAGGCATATCTCTATGCCAACCACTATTTCACGGTCACCGAGTACCCGGTGGTCGAGTCACTCGGTGGCAAGCAGTACCGGGCAATCACCGACGTGGACGTTTTGGCCGTGCGCTTCCCGCGAGCCGGTCGCTTGATTCCGGCCGGGAGCCGCCGCGCGACCGATGACGTGCTGGACGGGGCGGACCCGCAGCTCGGAGCCCCGGAGGACCGTATCCACCTGATCATCGGCGAGGTCAAGGAAGGCCGAGCTGAACTCAACCGCGGCGCCCGCGACCCCGGCACCCTGCGAGCCGCATTGCGCCGGATCGGACATCTGAGCGCGGACCGCGCGGACAGCGCGGTCGAATCGCTCCGACGAAACGGTCGCTACGAGACTCCCGAGGCCGTCGTCCAGCTCTTCGCGTTCGGCTCATACCCCGGCGATCGCGGGGGCTACCGCACCATCGTCTACCGCCGAATGATCCGTTTCATGCGGCAGATGGCCCAGGAGAACTGGTCGATGCTGCAGTCGGCCCAGTTCAAGGACCCGGCATTGAGCTTCCTGGTGCTGTTGATGAAGTCGCGTTTCGATCAGCCGGAACGCCAAGAACCACGGGGCCGCGACCGGCGTCGGAATCGGCCTGGACGCGGCGCAGGGGGCGGTGGCAGTGGCGGACGCGGACGCGGCGGCGGCGGCGGCGGCGGCCGAAACGATGATCGCGGCGGTACGCGGCACTGAAACCAAGCCGCGCCCGGAGTGACCAGAGCGGTCGCCAACGGATCGTCCGAGAACAGTCTCCCTCAGCCACCGCTCAGCCATGATCCAACCGCGGTCGAACCGCGGTCCAGGCGCGTTCCAGGCGCCGGCCAGGCGCGGGCCATCCGCCGCCCGGACGCGCCCCCGGCCAGGGCGGACCAATCGGTGGCCCCTCGCCGCCGCGGATTCGACGCGGCCGGCCTGAGTCGGTACCCTTGTCGGCCCGGCGGAGCTGGTTCGTCAGCTTTGCCGCTCCCCAAGATCCGCCACGGAATCCACTCCGGGCCGATCAGCCGCGACCCGAAGGTGGTCGCCGCGAATGTTTCCTGTCGCGCCGAACCGGACCGTTCCGGCCCGAATCTGTCCTGAGCCAGAGCTGAGATCAGATTCAGACACGCGCGACGCGGCTCCATCCCCCCTCCCGAGAGAGGCTTGGGATGCCCGCCGGCGACGGCTCGATGTGCCCGCTCGCCATTTTTCATACCGGCGTCACGTGACGCCGGGCTCCGCACTCCCCGGGATCGATGGCCCGGCTGCGGCTTCGTCGTCAGAGCATCAGACCTTCATTCGGACGCCGGCCTTCAGGCCTGAACTCCGCGGCCGCCCGACGACGTGGCCGACCTCCCGGTACGAAACGCCTCCCGAGTGAGGTGATCCGGGACGCCATCGTTCATTGACCCACCGCCCCAATGTGGCGGTTGGCTGTCATCCCGGAGTCGTGACGAACATGTCATCCTTTGAATCGCTGTCCCTCGTCGAACCGTTGCTGCGCGCACTGGCCGAGGCCGACCACCACACGCCCACCCCGATCCAGCTTCAGGCGATTCCCGCCGCGATGGCCGGCCGGGACGTCATGGGCTGCGCCCAGACGGGCACCGGCAAGACCGGAGCCTTCACCCTTCCCCTGCTGAACGCCCTGCTGCTCGACGAGTCGGATCGCCAGACCCCGACGCAGGCCGACAGTTCCCACGGCGGAACGCCCCGCGGCCACGGTCGCGGCGGACGCGGCAAGCGTCAGGGCGGCCGTGCCCACCGATCCCGCGGCGGCGGCGCCTTCCAGGCCAAGCCCCGTGCCCTCGTGCTCTCCCCCACCCGCGAGCTCGCGGCGCAGATCGGCGACTCCGTCGAGATGTACGGACGGTTCACCGGCCTGCGGCACGCCATCATCTTTGGTGGCGTACACCAGTCCCGGCAGACCCGCGACTTCGCCGGCGGCGTTGACGTGCTCATCGCCACGCCCGGCCGCCTGGAAGACCTCGTCCAGCAGCGCTTGGTGGACCTCTCCCAGGTCCGCGTGCTCGTGCTCGACGAAGCCGACCGCATGCTCGACATGGGCTTCGTCGTTCCGGTGAAGCGAATCGCCGACCAGACCCGCGCGGGACGGCAAACGATGCTGTTTTCCGCCACGATGCCGCGCGGCGTGGAGAAGCTGGCCCGTGAGCTGCTTACCGAACCGGAGCGGATCGCCGTCGACCCGGTCTCCTCGGCCGTCGACACGATCGAGCAGCAGGTCTACATGGTCGACCGCAACCGCAAGCAGGATCTCCTCGAGAACCTGCTCAAAGATGAAGCGGTGAAGCGGGCGGTGGTCTTCACCCGCACCAAGTACGGGGCCGACCGCGTCGGCAAGCGACTGGAGCGCGGCGGCATGACCGCGGGCATCCTCCACGGCGACCGCAATCAGAACCAGCGAACGCGGGCCCTCGAAGCATTCCGCCGCGGCCATTCGCAGGTCCTGGTCGCGACCGACGTCGCCGCCCGCGGCCTGGATGTCGACGGCATCACCCACGTGTTCAACTTCGATCTGCCAATGGACCCCGAGTCCTACGTCCACCGCATCGGCCGGACGGGCCGGGCGGGCAACAGCGGCGTGGCCGTCGCGTTCTGCGACCGGTCCGAACGCGGGACGCTGCGATCGATCGAGCGTCTCACCGGCACCCGAATCGACGTCATGCGGGAAGTCCCGCTCCCGCGGGTTGATGATCGCGGCGTCGTCGTCGGAACCACCAAGCCGCGCAAGTCCACGTCGACGCCCACCGATGCGGCTGCGGTTGCATCCACCACGCCGGCATCCGAGGCCGACAGCGCCAGCGTGCTGACGGCGAGCGACGGACAGATGATCACGATGGATCCACCGAAGCGTCGCGAGCGCCAGGACGACGGACCGGATCCCCGCACCCGCGTGCGGATCGCCCGCCGCTCGACCGCGGAGACGGCGGAGCCCGTCGCGGCGTCAACCGGGACCGGAACCGGGACCTACGACCGGCCGTCGCATGACCGTCGCGATGATCGGGACAACGGTGGGTTCCGCGGCAAGCCCGGTGGACATCGCCCGTACGGCAACCGCGACGATCGCGACAACGGCGGGTTCCGCGGCAAGCCCAGCGGCAGCCGGCCGTACGGGAATCGCGACGACCGAGACAACGGTGGATTCCGCGGCAAGCCGGGTGGCAGCCGACCCTACGGAAACCGTGACGATCGTGGCGGCAACAGCAGCGGCGGTGGCGGCGGATATCGCGGCCAGTCCGGCGGCAGTCGTCCCTACGGCAACCGCGACGATCGCGGCGGCAACAGCGGCGGCGGCGGCGGATATCGCGGCCAGTCCGGCGGCAGTCGTCCCTACGGCAACCGCGACGATCGCGGCGGCAACGGCGGCGGCGGTGGCGGATATCGCGGCCAGTCCGGCGGCAGTCGTCCCTACGGCAACCGCGACGATCGCGGCGGCAACAGCGGCGGCGGTGGCGGCGGGGATCGCGGCCGGTCCGGCGGCAGCCGGCCCCACGGCAACCGCGACGATC
>JBGCEZ010000099.1:0-59695 GCA_045106735.1 Phycisphaerales bacterium
GATGGCCTGCCCGGCGCCGCCGATGGGCGACGACCGTCGGTACGCCGCGGCGATGCTCGCGCAGATCCTCGGCGACACCGAGGGCAGCCGGCTCTACTGGGCGCTGGTCGAACCGGGCGTGGCCGACGAGGCCCAAGCCCAATACGACGGCCGGGACGGCGTCGGCGAGTTCATCATCTACGCCTCGTGTTCGCCAGAGGACGCGGCGAGCGTGGAGGAGACGTTGCAGGACCAAGCGGCGAAGCTCGCCGAGTCGATCACCGAAGACGACCTGGTCCGGGTGCGAAGCCGCATTGCGACGGCGGCCGCACTCCAGGGCGAGTTGCCGGGAGGCCGGATGCGGCGAATCGGCCAACGGTGGACGAATCTCGGTTCGTACCGCTCACTCGAAGAAGAGCTCGAGCACATTGGCGCGGTCACGCTCGACGACTTGCGAGCCACCGCGGCGGCATTTCCGCTGCGGGGCCAAGTCATCGGACACCTGCGGCCGGAATGATTCGGCTGGGGGCTGGGGGCTGGGGGCTGGGGGTTGCGGGTTGCGGGGCCGGGGCTGGTTGGCGGTTCGCGCCTGGCGGCTGACTGAGGCTGAGCTGGCGGCTGCGTCGAACTGCGACCGACGTGGCTCAGGCGGCTTCGGACTGACCCGACTGACCCATCTGCTCATTCCCCGGCGCGGACGGAGCGTCTTCGCGGGCGACGCCCTCCTGCTTCATGCGGAACACGCGGACGGTGTTGCGGCCGCCGTGCTTCGACGCGTACAGCGCTCGGTCGGCGGCCCGAATCAGCAGCGCGGGTGACGTGATCACGCACTCGGTGTCGCGGTCAAGTGTCGCGCCGCCGGCGCTCAACGTGATCGGAAGCGAGAGCGTCTCACCGGCGACGTTCATGTCGAACGGAGCGTCGGCCACCGCGGCTCGAAGCCGTTCCGCCACGCCGGCAACCATCGCCGCATCCGAGCCGGGCAGAATCACCGCGAACTCTTCGCCGCCGTAGCGGCAAAGCACGTCGCCTTGTCGCAGCAGATCTGTCACCCGGCGGGCCGTCTCCACCAGAACCGCGTCGCCCACTTGGTGACCGTGGGTATCGTTCACTGACTTGAAGTGATCCAGGTCCAGAATGATGAGCCCAAGGACGCCGCGGAACTGCGTGGCCTGTTCGAACCACGTGGCGATTTCGGTATCGAATCGCATGCGATTGCCGATGGCCGTCAGCGGATCGGTCGCGGCCACCTGATTGAGTTCGGTCACCGTTTCTCGCAGCGTCTCAATCTGCTTCTGCTGGTCGACGCTGATCGTATTGCGAAGCTCTTCGGCGTTCCCGAGCAGTTCGTCTACGTCGGCGGGCGTTCCGATGGCCACGTTGAACATGCGGGCCAATTCGTCGGCGTCTTCTGGCATCGCCCGGATCACTTCGTCGATTTGATCCGTCGACATTTCGAACCATGCGCCGGCGTGACGGCGAAAACGGTCCAGCGCGGTCTTGGGCGGCTCGACTTCCATGGAAAGCACGGCTTCGGTGGCCAAGGTGACGGTACGGCCGAGTTCATCCGGAGCATCCTGGGCCCAGCCATGGTGCCCCTCGATGCACATGATGAGCTGCAACGGCAGCTTCCATTTTTCGGCCAAGGCCGCGCCGACGGCCACGTGGTCGAAGCCGTAGCGCTCTTGCTCCGCCACGACCAACTCGCGATGGTCTCGCCCGACCTTCTCCACCAGATGGGCGTACTCTTCGGCCAAACGCGCTTGCATGGCGAGCATGCCGATGTCTTCGAGCAGCGCGCCGGTAAACGCTTCGTCGGGATCGCACCGACGGTGCGTCATCGACAACCGGCGGGCGGTGGTCGCGGCATAGATCGAACGTCGCCAGAACGCCTCGTAGTCGAATGCCCCCGCGACCCCGCGGGCGGTTTCGACCAAGCTGAATCCGAGCACCAGCGAACGAACCAGGTTGAGGCCGAGGTACGCCAGGGCTCGCTGGATCGTGGGACACGGAACCGTGAGCCGGTAGTAACTCGAGTTCACCGTCTTGAGAATCTTGCCGGTCATGGCCGGGTCGTTCTGGATGACCTTGGCCAGCATCTTCATGTCGACGTTCGGATCGCGCGACAATTCCAGCACCTCGATCGCCGCCGCCGGCAAGGTGGGAAGTCGGGAGCATCCGAGGATGTCATCGATGCTGACGCTGATGGCGGAACAGTCCTTCTACGAGGTCGGCGTTGACCCTCGGTTGCCATCGGCCCGGGCCATGGCGGCCTTCACTGCGATGACGAGTTCCCCGGAGTCTTGTGGACGGACGAGGGAGGCTTCGCGCACGGGGTGCGCTGATGCTTGCCGGTGGATGGCATTCGCCCGATGAATTGCGCGAGTTGGCGGGTAGGCGTGCATTGACCGCGCGTGAATCGCGCGGTGACGACGCGTCGCCCCCGAGTCCGCCGCACGCGGGCCGTCGGTGTCCGGCGCGTCAGCCGCTCGCGCGCGGATCGGGATACGCCCAGCCGAGCGTGGCCAATTCGCCGCCGACGAGGTGTTGGACGTAGGCCGAGAGCAGCCGATTGGCGCGGATCAAGCCTGGAGCCGCCGCGTGGTCGGCCACGGGAGGTGGCGGCTCTTCGGCTTGCATTGCCGCGTCGAGCGCGATCAAGCGCCGGAGCGTTTCCGATCGCACCCGCCACGCTTCGGTCGACGGTTGATGCCGGGTGAACCCGCCCGCTTCGGGCACGAACCAGAGACGATCGGGGTCGCCGGTGGGGGTGGCCGCGTCTCGGCCTGGCCCCGGCCCGAGCCCCGGCTCGATCCCTGAACCTGGCCCCAACCCTGGCCCGAGCTCCGCCCCCGACCCTGGCCCGAGCCCCGCCCCTGGCCCTGGCCCGAGCCGTGCTTCGGGCAGCGCGTCATCGGTCGCGACGTCCACGCCCAGGCGCGGCAGAAATCCCGTCTCCGACAACAGCGTCCACTGGAATCGCAGCAAGCCGCCCCACTCAAGCCCGGGTTGCTCCAGATCGCGGACGAACGCGAGCAGGGCGTCGAAGATTTCCGGGTGCGGGTCGCCGTCGGTCAGCAGCCGCCCGGTCAGGTCGACGGCGAGCGTGCCGAGTCGATTGCCGAGGAGGCGATGGTGGATGCCCGGAAAGATTTCGAGCAGCCGCCATTCGGTCAGGATGGCCAAATCGCGACCCGGTTTGACGATGGTCACCAAGTGGCCGCGCGTGAGCGGCTGGAAGCCACCCGAGAAATTGCCCCGATCGCGGCGGGATCCCTTGGCCAAACCGCGGATTCCGCCGTGCTCGCGCATGAGCAGCCGCACCGTTTGGCTGGTCTCCGAGTACTCCCAGGCCCGAAGGCAGATCGCAATGTCGGAAAGGGTTGGCATGCGGAACCGGCTTCCGGTGGTCTCGGCGGGGGTCACGGGCGGAACGGCCCGACTCGGGCGGGGGTGGCAGAGCCTGACGATATACTCGCCATCCATGGATGGATCACCGGTTCCGGGCCCGCGCACGGTCGCGATGCTCAATCAAAAGGGCGGCGTCGGCAAGACGACGACCACCGCGAACCTCGGCCACTCGCTGGCCGTGGCTGGCCTGCGCGTGTGCCTCATCGACCTGGATCCGCAGGGGCACCTCACGCTGCACCTGGGCATCGAGTCCGAGGCGATCGACCGGACGGTCTACGACCTGCTCGTCGACCCCGATTGCCTGGCCAGCGAGTGCATCATTCGTGAGGCCCGCCCGAATCTCGACGTGATCCTGGCCGAGGTCGACCTGGCCGCGGCCGAGCAAGAGATCGCCGGCCGGGACGAACGTCAGTCAATCCTCCGCCGCAAGTTCGACGAGGTCCGGGCGAATTATGACATCGTCCTGATCGACTGTCCGCCGAGTCTCGGCATGCTCACGGTGAACGCCCTGACCATGGCCGACGAGCTGCTCGTGCCCATGCAGGCCCACTTCCTGGCCCTCCAGGGCGTTGGCCGGTTGCTCGAGACGGTGCGGCTCGTGTGCGATTCGGTGAATCCGCAGCTGCGGGTCGCCGGCGTGATCCTCTGCATGTTCGAGCGGCAGACGACGCTCGCCCGGGAGATCCTGGCCGACCTCGAGGACTTCTTCGACAGCTACCGGAACGAGGATGTGCCGTGGTCGGACTGCCACGTCCTCAAGCCGCCGATCCGCCGCAACATCAAGCTGGCCGAGGCCCCGAGCTTCGGCAACACGATCTTTGACTACGCCCCCTGGTGCCCCGGGGCGATCGACTACCGCAACCTGGCGGCCCGTCTGCTGGAAGGCTGGGGCTTTGGCCGCGGCCTTGGTGCGGTGCCCGACGTCGACGACGAAGTCACCGCGGAGCTCCAGGCCTTGGGGGCCGTGGATCGGTCCGCCCCCGTCTCGGTCGCGCCCTCGGCGGCAGCCGCGGTTTCGGTGGCCGCTCCGGCGCCGGAGGACGTCTCGCATGACGGTCCGGCGGACGCCGTGGATGGGGATGTGGCAGCGTCGGACGAAGCTGGTGTCGCTGGAACCGGTGCCGCCGAGACCAGCGCCGAGACCAGCGCCGATGCTGGCGAACCTTCGACCGCCCACGCGGGCGCACAGGTCGATGCCCAGGCTGATCGGGCTTCCGATGGCCGAACCGATGTTCAGTCTGATGTGCATGGAGATGTCGACGCCGGAGTCGACGCCGGAGTCGAGGCCGATGTCGATTCCGACGAGCCGGCCGACGCGGCGGTGGTGGACGAGCTGCCCGACGCTCCCGTGCCCACGGTGGAGGTGATTCGTCCGACGGAGCCGACGGCCACAATGCCTGCGGGCTCGGCGGATCTGCGTCCGGCCCCGACCTTCGTGCCGCCGTCTTCGTCCCCGTCTTCGGCCGCGAAGGCGCCCTCGCCCGTCCCCGCTCCGGACGTCGCCCCCGCTCCGGGACCGACCCCGCCGACCGCGACGCCGACGCATCCCGGTGGGCATTCGGCTGGACATTCAGCTGGGCATTCAGCTGGGCAGCCCGGTCGCCAACCCAGCGGCCACACGGGGAGCCAACCCGGTGCGTCCGCGCCGTGGAGTGGGTTCGGCGGCTCGCCCGTCACCCTCGGCGGCGGCGCTCCGGCTTCGCCTGGCCGGCCCGCGCCCGACGCCGCAGCCTCCGAGTCGGCGCCGCCGTCGGCGTCGGATACCCCGGCCGCGCCGATCTCGGATCACCGCCCGGCCCCGGCCCCGGCCCCGGCGGCCCCCGCTCACCCCGCTGATGCCGGTCATCGCCCGGCCGGCGGCTGACGCCCATGCACCCACCCGCGCCCCCGCCGCCCGATCCGCGGCTCGCCCGCCCGTGGCGCCGCTTCTTCTTCGTGTACTGGCTCGCGCTCACGGCGGGAACGCACTGGCCGAACTTCACGTTCAGCGAGGAAATGCCCGCGTCGGACAAGTCGCTGCACCTGATGGGCTTTGCCGGTCTGACCATTCTGCTGTGGCGCACCCGCTGGATTCGATCGCTCTGGGCCTGCATGGCCGTCGCCTTCGCGTGGGCCGTCGCCGACGAGTTGACCCAGGGGTTGCCGGGGCTCAACCGGCACGTCGGCGCGTCAGACATCGTGGCCAACGGGCTCGGCTGCACGTTGGCCGGCGCGTGGATTGCCGCCTTGGGGCCGGTTGGCGGATTGGCCGCACACTGGCGATCGGCCATGCTGCGGGCGACGCTCGATCGCGTCTTCCTGCGCGTCGGCCCGTGGCTTGCCGTGGGCGGGCTCTTTGGATCCGTCGTGGCCGCGTACGTCGGCGCCCGCATGGTCGACCTCTCCGGGATCACCGGCGACGCAATGAGCCGCGGTGAGGCGGGCCGCCTGCTGGTGATCCTGATCGCGGTCGCCGGGGCCCATGTCGTCGCCCTGCTGCTGATGCGCTGGTGGACGGCAGAAATCGAACGGGCCCGCGATGCCGGCATCTGCGTGGCGTGCGCCCGCGACTGTCCGCTCGACTCGCCAGACGCGAATCCGATGGAGCCTGGCGCGTGCGGAACGTGTGCCGCGCCAACCTGGCCGGCCGCGTGGATGCTGATCAGTCCCGCGCGTTTGCCCTCCATGCTGCGGGCCGCCCGGCGCCCCGGGATCGTGATGATGCTGGCCTTGGTGGGCATCGGCCTGCTGACCGTCGGTGGATCGTGGATGCTTCGCTGGGGGCTGGAGACGCCGCTCGATGGTGCGGCCCGAACCGTCACCGGATGGCTGCGCCGCGTGCCGAACACGCTGGAACTGACGATCGACGTCTGGGTGGGCGGCATGCTGCTCGCGTGGATGGTGCGATGGTCGCGCGGCCGGCTCGCCGCCGAGTTTGATGCACCGAGTGGCTGCCGCCAGTGCGGGCAGGACCTGCGAGCGACGCCGACCGAACAGGGACTGGGCCGCTGCTCGGAGTGCGGAACCGGCTTTGTGCGTCTGGGGGAGCCGAACTGATGGCGGGCGACGCTCCGCGCGGGGGGCGATTCGAGTCGCACGCGCGGCTGGTGTCGGGGCTCACGCTGCTGAGCCGGGCGACCGGATTGGTGCGGGACTCGGTGCTCGCACGGGTGTTCGGGGCCAGCCCGTTGACCGACGCGTTCCTGTTCGCGTTCATGATCCCGCACCTGTTTCGCCGGCTCTTTGGCGAGGGCGCCCTCGCCGCTGCGTTCTTGCCGGTGTTCTCGCGGGTGCGCGAAACGGATCCCGCCGCCGCCCGCCGGCTTGGCCGCCGCGTCATGATCGGCATGGTCGTGGTGGTGGCGGCGATGGTGCTGCTGCTGGAAGTCGGACTCGTGGCCGCGGCGATGCTCGGGCGCGGCTCATTGGCCGGGTCACTGGCGATGGTGCTGCTTCCGTACGCGCCAATGGTCTGCGCGGTCGCGATCCTCGGAGCGATGCTGCAGGTGCACGGCCGATTCACGCCGGCCGCTGCCGCGCCGCTGCTGCTGAACGGCATGATGATCGCGGCCTTGTTGCTTCCCGCCGCGCGGTTCGGCTGGACCCCGGACGTCCACATCACCGTCGTCGCCGCCTCCGTCCTGGTGGCCGGCGGCCTGCAGATCGTGTGGGCCTGGTCCGCCCTGCGGGCCGCGTGGCGGGCGGATCCGCTGGACGCGACCTCGAATGTGGCCTCGGAGACGGCCCCTGATGCGGCCGCTGATACGGCCGCTGATCCGGCATCGGATCCGGCATCGGATGTCACCTCCGACAAGGCCGCCGCGCCGAGCGTGGAACGCCAGGCGGTTCGCGACGTCCTCCGCCAGGCTGCACCCATGGTCCTCGGCCTCAGCGTGTTGCAGCTCAGCACCTTGGCCGACGGCCTGATCGCCGGCTGGCCCTCGGTCGTGGGGCCAACCGTCGCCGGGCATCCGTACCCACTCGAGCCGGGGGCCCTGACCGCGGTAAGCATCGCGCAGCGCCTCTACCAGTTCCCGCTCGGCGTCTTTGGCATCGCGATCGCCACCGCCGTTTTCCCGCTGCTCGCCCGGACCGCATTCCGGCAGGGCTTGGTGCGGGGCGGGCACGGTGGCTCTTCGCCCACCACATCGCCGGCCGCATCGCCCACCACATCGCCCGTCACATCGCCCGTCACATCGCCGGGCGCCTCATCCGCCACATCGCCGGCTCCGTCGGCCGATGCACCATCGCCGGCCGCGCCACCGGCCGACCAATCATCCTTCATCGAGGTCGTTCGCCGCGGCCTGCGCCTCGTCGCGTTCATCGGCTTCCCGGCCACCGCCGGGCTGATCCTGGTCCGGGAGCCGCTTGTCCGCGCCCTGTTCGTCGGCGGCGCGTTCACCGTTGACGATGCCCAGCGGACCGCCCGGGTGTTGGTTCCGTACGCCGCCGCAGTCTGGGCCTACTCGGCCGTCCACGTCCTGACGCGGGGTTTTTACGCCCTGGAGCGGCCGCGGACGCCGGTCCGGGTCGCCATCGGCGTGCTCGGGTTGAACGTGGTTGGCAACCTCGTCCTGATCTGGACACCGCTCCGCGAGGCGGGCCTGGCCCTGAGCACCGCGATCGCCTCGGTCGTGCAGTGCGTGGTACTGCTCATGCTGCTTGGCCGGATCGCCGCCCCCGAATCGCCGGGCACCGGCATCCTGGACCGCCCGACGGTCGGATCGTTCGCCCGATCGCTCGTGGCCACGGCGGCGATGGTCGGGATGGTCCTGGCCGTCGACGCGATCCTCCGGGCCGCCGGCGGACTTGGCGGACTCGGCGGTTCGACGGTCGCTCGGCTCGCTGCACTCGTGCTGACCGGCGGCGTGGGATTCGCCCTTGCCGCTCGCGTGCTGCGCTGCCCCGAGCTGAACTTGCTCCTGCGCCGCGGCGCCGATTGACGCTTCTTGCGGCGCGCGGGACGCATGCCCCGATTGGAAGCAGGATCCCCACCGCGCGGTGGTGCTGGGCGCGGTACCGTGGCCCCTGCGTCGGACGACGCCTGGGAGTCGGTGACCCGTGCCACAGACGCTTGCCCGCATCACCCCCTTGATTACGGTTGACGAGCGCATCGTCTATCGCATGAAAGCGGTCGGTCCCGGCAGTGTTTCGCCGTCGGCCGACGGCCCCCACGCGGAAGTCGCCGGCCGCATCGACGGCGCCGTGACCGTGGCGGTGCCGCTTCACGCACGCTCGCTCCCGCCATCGCCATCCAGTTCCGCGTCCGATGCTCCGCCCGGCTCGCCGTCCAAGTCGCCGTCCAAGTCGCCGGCGGAAGGACGCCGATCCCGGGCGACGGCCAAGGATGTGAGCGCCGAGCCGGGTTCGCTGGGCGATCTGGATGCTGATCCCGCGACCGGCGCCGCGCGCGATGGCGCACCTGTCCCCTCGCTCGGGCCCGTGGACCAGGCCGCCGTCCGCACGATCGCCCGCGCCGCAGCCGGACATCTGACGTTTGGGCAGCGTCTGGGACGGCTCGCTCGCGGGTTGGCTGGCGGGTTGGCCGGCGGGCCGGCCGGTCGCGACGGAACCGATCGGTCCGAGGCGTCCGACCTTCGGGTCGGGTGGATCGTGCCCCAGACCATTGGCACCGGCAAAGCGAACGATCCGCGGCTCGCCGCGGCCGAAGCGATCGGGCTGGAAGGCACCGGTGCCGCTCCGATCGACGTTCGGGTGCCGGCGGGTGCGGGCGATGCCGCCGACAACACGGTGCTTCAGCGGGTGCGTTCGTGGACGGTCGAACGCTTCGATCCGCGGCAGCTCGAGATTTCCGTCCACACGTCCATCGTTCGGGGCCGGGTCGAGGCCGACGCCGAGACTCCCGCACGGGCGACGGGTTCGGTGGCCGGTCCGGCGAAAGGTTCGTCCGCGCCCGAAGCACCGCGCACGCGCGACGATCGGCTGTGCGTTGAGGTCCGGGTCGGCCGGCGCTCCGGCCCTGGCGATTCACGGAAGGCCGACCACGGCTGGGCCGTGACCCGGGTGGCCGTGGACTGGCCGTCCCGCCGGCATGATCCGGTTGGTACCGCACGTCTTCGGGTGGCCGGGCGCACCACGCCCTCGGCCGGTGAACCACCGCTGGGGTTGCTCAAGCAGGCGGCGAGCCGGTCCGACGAGCGCGCGGGGGCGCGGTCCGTCGTCTGGCGGCCGGAACCCAAGCGGCTGCGCCGGGATCCCTCCACTGGCATGGCCACGGCCACGATCATGCTGCCGCTCGACGCGTTCGGGGAGACGTTCGGGGAGACGTGCGGCGAGACGTTCGATGGGGCATTCGGCCATGCCTTCGACCAGACATCCAATGCGGCCGCCGCCCACGATCCGCCGGTCCCGCGCGTGGCGATGGAGCTTGTGCCGGTTGAGCTTGAGGATCGTTGCGTCAGCGGAGCGTCCTTCCGGGCCATCGATGCCGCCGGCCGGACGCTCCCCCGCAGCATCGTCCGTCACCGCAGCACCGTGGACATCGAGTTCGGGATCGACTTGCCGGCCGTGGCCCGCGATCGTCCGCTGCCGGTGCGCCGGCGGCTGTCGCTCGAGGGCCTCGTTCCCAGCGGCGACATGCTCGCCCGCATCGACCACGCCCTGGCCGGCGCCGGCATGCACCTGGACCACCGCGACGTGGTCGTCACCGGGGCCACGGGCCGGAAGCGCTCGCTGGCCAGCAACGCCCGCGAAGCCACCGCATCGGTCATCGCCCGAGATGCGTTCCGGCACTTGGCACCGTGCGAGCGACTGAGTGTCGTCGGCCAAGGCATGTGGACGGTCGCCGACTTCACGACGCGCGACGTGCGCGTGGAAGTCATCGTCGAGGCCGCGAATTCGGCCCCCGTGCGGTCCGCCGCCCCGGTCGCCGATCGCACCGCGCCGCTGCAGCGGCTGGCCGTCGTTCTGGAAGCCCGTCATCCCGATCCCGAAGCCACCGGCCGGGCGCTCGAAGCGATCATCGAGACGGTGCACGATCGACTGGCCGGCACCGCGGGCGGCACGTCATGAGCCGGCCTGGATCCACGCCGTCGGCCGCGGCCACCTACGTCGCCCATCCGCAGTTGGACGGGCTGCGACGTTCGTCGCTCAGTGGGCGGCCGTTGGCGCCCGAGGACGTCGTCGTCTGCCACCACACCGGAGGACTGCTGGGACAAGATGAAGCAGCGCCGGGCGACGACACGCTTGAGTTCGTGCCGCCGATTGAACGCACCTCCGTGATGCGGCTGGCCCTGGGACGGGGCCGGGGAGCTGGCCAGAACGGGGGACTCCACGCCGGCCAGCCCGCCAGCCAGCCCGGTGGCCAGCCCATCAGCCAGACTGGCGGCCAGAACGCCGAGGCGATTCCGACGGGGCTCCACCATCCGGAGCAGTTGCACGATGCCAGTGTGCCGCTGCGGCCACTGACGGTGGGCGCGGGATTGCTCGCGCTCAGCGGTGCGGCCAGGTTCGCCGCCGCCCGATGGCTCGACGGCTCCAGCGACGATGCGGTTCGGGCGATGCTTTCGGTCGCCGACGCCGCGAGCCCGGGGCTGGCCATCGTCGGACTGGCCTGCATCGGCGGGTCCATCCTGCGGCACGTCGCCGGCCGGTGGCCGGAGCGCGCGGTCGCCGCCATGCCGCCCTTTCTCCCGGCCGCGATCGACGTCAACCTGGACGAAGACATCCGCGTGAGCTTTGACTTTGACGCCGGGGCGGCCACGCCACGCATCACCGCGCACGCCCTGAAAATGAGCGTCGGCGCGACGCCCGACCGGCTGGTGGGGCGCAGCGTCTCGGCCTGGTTCGGGGGTGGGACGCGCGGTGCGGCCCGGGCGGATGCGGCGGTGTGGGATGCGGGCTACTTGGTGGTTGATGGCCCGCCCCCGGGTCGTTTGCTGGCGGGTTGGGATCTGAAGCCGGCCCATGGCATGCGCTTGCTGGTGACGCCGCCGGCCCGCACCCTGTCGGCCGGAACGTCCTCTTCGGCAACGGGACGTCCCAGCGTCGACCGGTTCAACGGAGCATTGCGGGTGGCCATCGGGCCGGTGCTCGGGTGCGACGTGGCCCTTGGCCGAGCGACTGGGTCGACCCGTGAAGGCGGTCGGGCGGCCGGCGCGGGAATGGGACGGGCATCGAGCGCCGTTGCGGACTCCGGTGATACGACAGCCCTCGCAACGGCCGAGCGCCAGGCCGCGGGCGCCGCCAGCGATTCGAGCCATGGGGTGACCAGCCCAGTTGCCGGCCCCGGATCCCCCGCGCCCGCCAAGGTGTCCGGGCCGCCGCTGACGATCACCATGAGCCGCGATCCCGACGACCCGTTGACCATCGAGTTCACGGTCCGCATGAGCGGCTTGGCCGGAACCGCCGACCGAGCCGCGTCGGGCACTGGCGTGGCTCCGCAGACCGCCGGGACGTTCCGGGTCGACATCGGTGGAGCCCACGTCCACGACGTATCCGATGATGGCCGCCGGACCAACGTCTCGGGAACCGCGACCCGGGTGACGTGGACGCTGCCGACAGGATCGGGCCCGGCGCGCTGGAGCCGGCGCATCACCCTGGCTGCGCCGCCACGCGGGACGCCGGCCCACGTGGTGACGCTGGATGGTCGCGCCCAACTCAGTACCACCGGAGCGCTCGCCTGTGGATGGGCGAGCAAGCCCGGGGCGATCACGCTGGTGCGACCTGATGGTCGCCGGCGTTCGGCCGCGGGTGAAGTGCGAATCAAACGAACCTCGCGCGTGGTGGCGAACATCAGTGCACGAGTCGGCGACCTGACGCCCACCGCGGCCACATCGGCCCGGCGGCTGGATGGTCCCCGTGGCAGTTTGCCGGGGCCGACCGCAGCGACGATCGAACGCGCCGTCGAACGGGAGATGGGCCGCGATGCCGCGAACGCGGAAGCGGCGCCCCACTGGGTGTGTTTGGTCGATCGTGGCGTGACCGCACGCACCGGTCGGTCGAGTGATCCGCTGGCCGTCCGCCAAGTGGACCTGCAGTTCCGCGTGTACAGCCGGCATATTCAGAGTGCGCCGGCGGATTTGATCGTCATGGTCGCGGCCAACGGCCGAACCGCCGTGCCGCGCGTCGTGGTCACGGTGGATCCGCAGCTTCGGCGCGGTGCGGTTCAACCGTCGCCGGCCCTGTGTGCCTCGATCGAACGGTTGGTTTCGATCATCGAGTCGAGTATCCAGCGAGCGGGATCCGTCGACCCGGCCCAGGCACGGTTCAATCGTCAGCTCACCGAACTTGAGGTGCTGACCGGCGAAGTCACGAGCGATCCGGCCGAACGGCAGCGACTGCTCGACTCGATCGCCGCGATTCGCGGCCGAACGGACGCGGCGGTTCCGCTGGACGCGAGCGCAGGGCGCGCAGCGGATGCAGCTGGTTCCGCCGATGCCACCGATGCCTCCGATGCATCAGGCTCAGCCGACGCGAAACGGGAGTCCACTCCATGAGCGGCGTCGGACTCGAACCGGTTCGCCGGTGCCATCGTTGCGGAGAAGCAGTGCAGCCGCGGCCTCGTGCGTCCGCGCGGTCGCGCTGGCGCAGCACACGTCGACTGCGCCAGCAAGCGCGGACCCCCTCCTCGCCGATGTTTGCCGTGCGCGATGCCGGGCTGCGCCGAGTGGAAGTACGCGATGGTGAACCCTTGGGCTGGTCGCAGGTCATCCGCATGCTTGCGGCGGCGGCCGTCGGGATCTGGCTGCTGACCGTGGTCTGGTCCGGTGTGCGCGAGGCGCAGGCGAATGCGGACGACGCGGCGCGGCCGCAATCAGCCGCCTGGCCCGCGGTGGCGGCGGCCGAAGACGCCGAGGCGGCCGCGCGGCGGGCAGCGGAGTCCAATGCCGGACGTCCGCGGACCGGCCCGACGATGCGGGACGAGTTTGCGGTCCGGATGGACGTGGCCCAGCGGGCGGCCACGCCGTACTTGGCGACCGGGGCACGATCGCTCGATCGAATGGCATCCCACCGTGCCGGGTTTGGCCTGTTGGCCGCGGCGGCAGTCTTCCTCGGCGTGCTGGCCGGCCGGCCGATCGCCGGGGGCCGCGATCGCCGGGCGCTCACCCGGGCGCTCGCCGCCCAACGCGTGCGCCGTGTGCCGATTCGGGTGCCGACATGCGGAACGTGTGCTGCGTCTCGGCACGCGTGGCCGGCCCCGGGAGCCGGTTTGCCCGGCGTGGTGCGGGTGGTGCCTCTGGATCCGCGAACCTTGGACGCACCGGCGGAGTATGCCGGCGGAGCGTTGCAAAAGCGCGGGAATCGCGCGGCAATCGACCCCGTTGCGACCGACGGGGGCGGCGGGTGACTGACACCCAGTTGTCAGTCGTCTTCGGCGCGGGAAGCGGGGCCGACGTAGGCTCACGGCCATGTCCGCAGCGGTCTCTCCATTCATGATTGCGTCGGCCGAACTGTGCCCCGGTTGGGCATCCAGTTGGCCGACGGTCCTCGCCCCGGATACGGGGATTGTTCCGGTCGCCGCGCTGGCGGCCGGCGCGACAATGGACCCGGCCGTGGGATGGGCGTTGGTCGCATTGGGCGGGGCCATCGTCGGGGGCGTGATGGCGGGCGTGCTTGTGGCCGCTTCGGCGCGGGCGCGGCGGGCCGCCGACTGCAGCCAACTTGAGGTCCGGGTGGCCGAGGCGGAAGCGGCGGCGGCGGCGGCCAGTGATCGTTTGGCGCGGGCGGAATCAACGTCGGCCGACGCAATCGCGGCGTATCGGTCGCAGACGACGGACTTGGAACGGGCGTTGTCCGAACGTCGCCAGGAGGCCGAATCGGCGACCCGCGACCTGGTCCGCGCGGAAGAGGAATTGACGCATCGCCGGGAGCGAGAAGCTGAGTTGTTGGCCGATCGCGCGCGGGAGCACGAACTCCGCGAGTCGGTCGTCCGGCAGGCCGAAGAGCGGTTGGCCGCGACATTCGGGGCGACGGGGCGCGCCGCGCTGGAAGCAAACAACCGGCAGTTTCTGGAACTGGCTCGGTCGGCCTTTGAACAGCTTGCCGGCGAAGCCCGGGGCGATGTGGCGCGCCGGGCTCAGGCCGTCGACGAGATGATTCGACCGGTCCGCGAGCTCCTGGAGCAGCAGCGCACGGCGGTGGCCGAGCTCGAACAGAAACGCGAAGCGGCGTATGCGTCGATGACCACACAGATGCGGCAGATTGCCGATGCCCATACGCGGCTCGGGGCGGAGACCGGCCGATTGGTGACCGCCCTTCGCCGGCCCGAACAGCGCGGCCGATGGGGCGAAATGCAGCTTCGCAATGCCGTCGAACTCGCCGGCATGGTGGAGCACTGCGATTTTTCCGAGCAGCCGGCCACGGACGACCAGGACACGCGCGATCGACCCGACATGATCGTCCGGTTGCCCGGGGACGGCGTGATCGTGGTGGATGCGAAGGTCGCTCTGGACGCGTACTTGGACGCGATCGAGCCGGATGCCGACCGAGCCGCGTGCCTGGAGCGACACGCCCAGCAAGTCGAGGCCCACTGGCGGCGGTTGGCCAGCAAGGCCTACTGGAAGCAGTTTGAGCGCACCCCGCAGATGGTGGTGATGTTCATGCCGCTGGAGTCAGCCCTGGTGGCGGCCCTGGAGCGGCGGCCCGACTTGCACGCCGACGCCATGAACGCCCACGTGCTGATCGCCACGCCCACGCTGCTCATCGCCCTGCTTCGGGCCGCCGGCCATGGCTGGCAGCACGAGGCCCTGGCCCACAACACGCGCGAGGTCGCGGCGACTGGCCGCAAGCTCTACGAGCGGCTCGGAACCTTCGCCGGTCATCTGGGCCGCGTCGGCGAGCGACTGCGCACGGCGACCGAGGCCTACAACCGAAGTGTCGGCTCGCTCGAACGGAGCATCGTGCCCGCCGCCCGGCAGCTCAAGGACTTGTCCGTCGTGGGGCCACAGGAAGCGGATCTGCCCGGCCCGCCGTTGGTCGACGTCGAACCGCGCCGCATCGTGGCCGCGGAACTGACCACAGATCTGGCCGCAGATCTGGCCGCAGATCTGACCGCAGATCTGACCGCAGAACTGACCGCGGAACCGGCCACAGATCTGGCCGTGGACGCGGGGGTTGATGCGGCGGTGGACGCGGTCGGGGACGTGGCGCTGGCGGACGACGACGCGGCCGAGCGCTCGCCCGCGCCCGAGTAAGCCGCGTCTCCGAGGCCGGGATGTGGCCCGCGTCGATCGTGGCGTCCCGCTTCGTTGGCCGGCCCAGCTGGCTCGCTGGGCCACCCGTCCCGTTCGGCCGCGTTCTCCATCGGCGTTGGCCGATCATCCGCGTGCCAGTCCGCGTGCCCATCCGCGTGCCGGTCCGCCTGCCAGTCCGCGTGCCCATGCTCATCCGCGTGCCCTCAACTGGTGCATCCAATCGCCCCCGATCGGCGATCAATCGGTACCGTTGCCCGAAGTTGGTGACTCGGATGTGGCGCGCCCACGGCACGCCGCGTTCGGTGGTTTTGCCCCGTGCCTTGAGCGGCCTTCCGTGGCCTTCCCCGGCCCGTGCCCACGACTCGTCCCTCGCCCTGCCGCCCCGCCCAACCCGCGGGCGAACTTGGAGTTCCGACATGACGTTCCGACGCAACGTTTCCCGCCCCGGCGGTTCGGCCATTGGTGTGACGGCCGGTCAATCCACCGGCGTGGCCGCTGGCCTGGCCGCGGCGTTCGCGGTCGGGCTTGCCGCCCCCGCGCTGGGACAAGAAGGCGGCCCGCCGTCGGGCGTCACCGGCGAGTCGGAGTCCGGCGGCCTCTCGTTCACGTTCAACGCGGCCGCGAGCACGTTTCTGGATGCGGATCTCGGGCCCGGTGAAGTGGGCCGGAGCTTCTTCGACTCGGGGCTCGCGGTCACGTTTTCCCCGTCGGATCGCTGGCGGCTGACCGTCGACCTGAGCGGGAGCTGGGGCGAGTACGACTTCAGCCGCCAGACCTTCGCCGGGGCTGGCACCGACGATCTGGTGACCGACGTGTACGAGGCGGGCATCGGGCTGCGGGCGTTGCACTTTGTGTCCCGCGACTTTGGCTGGGTCTTCGGCGCGTCGGTCCGAAGCTCCGGCGATCCGGACATTGACTTTGACGACGGGCTCGTCGGCAGCGGCTTTGTGGCCGCCCGCTGGCAGCGAAGCCGTGAATTTGCCTGGTCGCTGGGCGTTTTGGTTAGCAGCCAGCTCGAAGACGACGTTCGGGTCATTCCGTTCATCGGCGTGGACTGGGACATCAACGATCGGCTCAGCCTGAATTCGTCTGGGCCCGGCGCCCGGCTGGGCTACGAAGTCTCCGAAGACGTCACCGCGTTCTTGGGCTTCAACTTCGACTCTGGCGACTACCGTCTGGCCGACGATTCGCCGGTGGCCGGCGGCGTCCTGCGCGACGATCGGCTGGCCGTCGAGCTCGGCCTGCGTTTTCAGCCGAATGCGGGCACCACGATCGAGCTCGCCGCCGGCGTCCTGGCCTACAACGACATTGAGGTTCTGGATGCCGACGGCATCGAGGTCTTTCAGGACGAAGCGGATCCGTCGGCGATGTTCCGCCTGAGCCTTTCCGTCGACTTCTGATTCGGGTGATCGGGTGATCGGATGACGATCCGCGCCTCCCCCTCCGCGCTGGTGCCTCGCCCGAGCCTCCGCTCAGCTCCTGACCCAGTCCCGCTCCCGCTCCCGCCCTCGCCTTCCCCCCGCTCCGAGCCCGCTCCATGCCCACCGTTGCCGTCGTCTACCACAGTGCATTCGGACACACCGAGGTGATTGCCAAGGCGGTGGCCGAGGGGGCGGGATCCGTCGACGGCGTCACGGCCCGGCTCTACACCTGCGACGAAGCGATCGCGGCCCTGGGTGAACTCGATGCGGTCGAGGCGATGGTCTTTGGCTGTCCGACGTACATGGGCGGGCCGTCGGCCGACTTCAAGCGCTTCATCGACGCCAGCGGCTCGCGCTGGGGTGAGCATGTCTGGCGGGACAAGCTGGCCGGCGGGTTCACCAACAGCGGCAGCTACAGCGGGGACAAGCTCGCGACGCTCCAGGCCTTCAGCGTCTACGCGGCCCAGCAGGGCATGGTCTGGGTCGGGCAGGTCGAGATGCCGGCCGGCGACGCGGGCGGCAACCACGGGGCCGCGCCCGAAGCCATCAACCGCATGGGCAGCTTCCTGGGCGTGATGGCCCAGTCCGACAGCGTGGCCCCCGAGATCAGCCCGCCCAGCGGCGACCGCGAAACGGCCCGTCGCTTCGGGCGGCGGATGGCCCTGGCCGCCATTCGTTGGGGCGGCGGGCGACTGGCGGCCGACGAAATCTGATCCTCTCGTATCAATGACGATCTGAGGAGATCGGACGCCGGCTCGGCTCCAAACGTCGCCCGGCCTCGAATCCAACGAAAATCGACCCTGGCGCCGCGTGAGCGGCGTTTTTTCGTGGTCCGGCCAGTTCTGGCACGGCCGTTGTTTTCCTGTTGGGAGCATCGAGATCGGCTCGATGGTCCGGACCCGGGTGACGCGGCGCTCCCACCGCCCTCTCCGGGTCCGGATCCGGTTTAGGCATCGGTTCAGGTTCGCAGGCCACGGTGGCCGGCGGGCGCCAGCGGCGTCCGTCGCCTGAGGGTTCGACTCCCTCTGCGTTCGTTCATCGCGCGGCGTCTTCCGGCGACGCGGCAGGCCTCTGGCGTGTCCGTGTCTCGCGAAACGGGTTCAGACAACGTGGCGCGATGAAGTGGTAGCTCACTTGGTTCGAGCGCTGGATTTCACCCAGAGGTCGCCGGTTCGATCCCGGCTCACACGGCAAAGGAGTCACTTCCTTGGGGTTCGACTCCCCCCCTTGCCCTGGATTGGGCAGCCCAAGATGCGGGCCGGTGGCCCGTGTGACGTCGGCATCGCCGCGTTCGGAACGGTCGGAAGGCACCACGTGTGTCTCCGGCGGCTCCGAGCGCACCGGTCCGGCCGCCAGCGATTCGGTGGACACCGGATCGGTCGATCTCCGGAGCGAAGCTTCGGCGAGCGGAAACGCACCTTCCACCGCCCGGGGGCGGGAACGGGAGGCTGCCGATCCGCCGCCGAACGCCAAGCACCGGCCGATCCGCCGGTTCGATCCCGGAATCCCGCGGTCGGCCCGGCAAGGAGCCTCGTCGCCCGGCACCGGTCCGCATCGCTTTTGTTCACTTCATGCGTGCCGCCCGCGGGGAACGCCCGCGCACGCTTCCTGTCTCGAAAGGGGACAACGATGTTCCGCCTGACTCGCATTCGCCGTCACACCATCGGCCTCCGATTTCGCCGCGGCGGACTGGAACGTGTTCTCACGACCGGCCTGCACGTCGCGTGGGGATTCGCGCGCTGGTTCGAGGAGCGGGTCGACATCGTCGACCTCCGGACGCCGGCGTTCACCCACCCGGAACTGGACGTTCTGGTGCGCGATCCGCGCCTCGGCAACTCCTTGATCGTGGCCGAGCTGCAGGAGCACGAGCGCGGGCTCGTGTGGATCAATGGTCGGCTTGAAGGCCTCATCGGCCCGGGCCTCCACGCCTGGTGGAAGGGTCCGGCGAAGGTGACGGTCAGTCGTTTCGACACGCGGACGCCGGACTTCGAGCACGAGCTCAAGGACGTGCTCGTCCGTGATCCGCGACTGGCGCCGCACCTGACGGTGGTGGACCTCAAGGACTACGAGCGGGCGATCCTCTGGGTCAACGGCCGGGTCACCGAGGTGCTCGGCCCGGGCCTCCACGCGTGGTGGAACGTGTCGTCGATCGTCGAGGTCGAGCGCTTTGACGTTCGGACGTTCCGCTTGGAACACGGCCAGCTTGATGCGGTCACCGAAGCGCCGGGGGCGCTGCGGCACATCTTCTCCAAGCGGGTCGCGGCCCACGAGCGGACGATCGTGTTCCGCAACGGTGAGCGCGTGGCGGAACTGCAGCCAGGGGCGTTCGTTGCCTGGCGCGATGGTTCGGTCTTGAGCACCGAGACGGTCGATGTTCGTGAGCAGCACCTGGACGTGCAGGGTCAGGACATCATCACCGCCGACAAGGTTTCGGTTCGCGTGAACCTGCTCGTGACGCACCGGGTGACCGACCCGGTCGCCGCGATCGTGGAGGTCGAGGATTGGTCCAGCAGCTTGTACCGCGAGGCGCAGTTGGAACTGCGGGCTGCCGTCGGTGGCCGGACGTTGGAGCAGCTGCTCACCGACAAGGATGTCGTGGGCGATGAGATCCGAACGCGGTTGACCGAGCGGGCCGCTGGCTTCGGCGTGCAGATCCTGAGCGTTGGCTTGCGGGACATCATCCTGCCGGGCGACATGAAGGCGATGCTCAACGAGGTGATCCTGGCCCAGAAGCAAGCCGAGGCGAATCTCATCCGTCGCCGCGAGGAGACGGCTGCGGCGCGCAGCCAGGTCAACACCGCCCGGCTGCTCGCCGAGCACCCGGCGTTGGCCCGGATGAAGGAACTCGAGGCGCTCGAGTCCATCCTCCGGGGGACGAACGCAACGTTCGTTCTGGGCTCCGGAGACTTGACCGAGCAAGTCGGGAGTCTTGTTCGCGGCAAGGGCTCGTCGCCGTCGTCGCCGTCGAACTCGTCGCCGTCGTCGAATTCGCCGACATCGTGAAACCCTTTCGCATCCCCCGCCCGGTCTTCGGATCTGGCGCGGGATGTTTTGTGCGCGCGGGTACACTTCGGCCGCGCCGAACGCTGCCGGTGCGGATCAACCGTTCGCCGGCCCCGCGCCGGCGACGCGCATGAACTTCATTTGATGTGACCACTGGCCGGGAGTCCGCCGTGCACAGTCTGAGCGATCGCCGATCGACGTCGCCTTCTCCCGCCCGAACGCACCGGTCGCACCCGTCGCACCGAACACACCGGAGTGCCCGTCGCCGGCGCTCAAATGTTGCCACGGTGTTCATCGGCGCCGCGCTGGCCATCGGCGCTGCCCTGACACTCGGCTGCCGCGACACGCCCAGCGTCCCACCGCGGCCGGCCCCCGAAGTCACGGTGGCCACGCCGGCGGTCGAGACGGTGACCGAGTTCCTCTACTACGACGGCACGGTCGAGGCCATCGAGACCGCCCAGATCCGGGCCCGTGTGCCGGGATACCTCGAGGCGGTCAACTTCGACGAATCAACCGACGTCAAGAAGGGTGACGTGCTCTTCCGGATCGAGCCGGCCACGTTCCAGGTGGCCGTGCAACAGGCTTCGGCGTCCCTTGCCCGGGCCAAGGCCGAGGCCGAACTCGCCCGCACCCGCCGCGACCGCGTCGTGGCCGCCTTTGACCGCAACGCGGCCAACGAGATCGAACGCCTGGAAGCCGAAGCCCAACTCGCGGTGGCCGACGCCGCCGTCGACCAGGCCCAGGCCGGCGTGGACGAGGCGAATCTGCAGCTCAGCTATACCCAGGTGCGATCGCCGATCGACGGACGGGTGGACCGGAACTACGTGGACGTCGGCAACCTGGTCGGGGACGGCGAACGCACGCTCCTGGCCACCGTCGTCCGGATGGACCGCGTGCGGGTGACCTTCGACGCAAGCGAGCGCATCGTGCTGCGGTACATCGCCCGCGGCGACGCGGGCGATGTGGGCCGCGACGGCATCACGCCGCCGCCGGTGGACATCGGCCGTCTGGGCGATGAGGGCTACCCGTTCGCCGGGACGATTGACTACGTCGGCAACGTGGTCGACCCGTCCACGGGCACGCTCGTTGTTCGCGCGGTGCTGGACAACCCGGACACGCGGCTCTTCCCGGGGCTGTACGCCCGCATCCGCGTTCCCTTTCAGGAGAACGACGGCGCGGTGCTGGTCGACGAGAACGCCGTGCAGACCGATCTGGCCGGCCGGTTCGTGTACGTCGTCGGTGAAGAGAACCTCGTCGAGCGCCGCGGGGTCGAAGTCGGGAGCCGCTACGACGGCCGGCTGCACATCGTCTCCGGTTTGATCGGCGACGAGCGATACATCGTGAACGGCTTGCAACGGGCCCGGCCGGGGCTGCCGGTGCGGCCGACGATGGTGGGCGACGAGGGGGCTGCTGCTGCGGACGGCGACGCCGCGAACGCCGCTGCTTCCGCTGACCGTGTGGCTGGCCCTGCTGGCCCTGCTGGCCCGGCCGACCCCACCGACCCCATAGCCACCGACCCCGCGGCCACCGCCCCCACCGCCCCCGCAGCCACCGCCCCGGCGGCCTCCTCCGACGACTCGAATTCCTGACGCGGAGCCCGCGCGATGTTCTCCCGCTTTTTCATCCGCCGCCCCGTCTTCGCCGGCGTGCTGGCCATCATCATCTTTCTGGCCGGCGGACTGAGCATCCCGGTGCTGCCGATCGAGCAGTATCCGGCGATCGCCCCGCCCACTGTGCAGATCACCGCGGTCTATCCCGGCGCGAACGCCCAGACCGTCGTCGACTCGGTGACCGCGCCGATCGAGCAGCAAGTCACCGGCGTCGAAGGCATGATCTACATGTCGAGTCAGTCGTCCGACGACGGGCGGATGACGATCACCGTGACGTTCCGGCTCGGCACCGACATCGACATGGCCGCGGTGCGCGTGCAGAACCGCGTGGCGCTGGCCGAACCGAGGCTGCCGGCCGAGGTTCGCGCCCAGGGCGTCAACGTGGCCAAGCAGTCCACCAGCTTGCTGATGGTGCTCAGTCTGTACTCGCCGGAGCGCACCTTCGACGAGTTGTACATGGCGAACTTCGCGTCGATCAACATCGTCGACGAGCTTGCGCGGGTCGATGGCGTAGGCGGTGTGGCCCTCTTCGGCGGCAGTGAATACAGCATGCGGGTGTGGCTCGACCCCGACCTGCTCGCCGCCCGCGGCGTGACCGCCGGCGACATCGTTGCGGCCCTGCGGGAACAGAACGTCCAGGTCGCCGCCGGCCGCGTCGGCCAGGAGCCGACCCCGGATGATGCGGGTTTTCAGTACACGCTGAGCGCCCTGGGCCGGTTGACCACCGTCGATCAGTTCCAGGACATCGTCGTCCGCACCGGCGAAGATGGCGAGACGCTGCTTCTGCGAGAGGTGGCCCGGGTCGAACTCGGCGCGCAGTCGTACGACAGCTTCAGCCGCTTGGATGGCGAGCCGAGTCCGGCGTTCGGCATCTACCAGTTGCCCGGCTCGAACGCGGTGGACGTGGCCGCTGGCGTCAAAGAGGCGATGAATGAGCTGCGGTCGGGGCAGAACTGGCCCAATGGCCTGGAGTATCAGGTCACGTACGACTTCACCGCCTTTGTGGTGGCGTCCATTCTTGAGGTCGTGGTGACGATCGCCATTGCTGCGGTGCTCGTGTTCCTGACCGTGTTTGTGTTTCTGCAAGATTGGCGGGCGACGCTCGTTCCGGCCGTGGCCATGCCGGTGTCGATCGTGGGATCGCTCGCCGTCTTGCTGGCCGCGGGCTACAGCCTGAACATGCTGACGCTGTTTGGCCTGGTGCTCGCGATCGGCGTGGTGGTCGACGATGCGATCGTGGTGGTGGAGAACTGCGCCCGGTTGATCGACGAAGAAGGACTCGGCCCGCGCGAGGCGGCGATCCGAAGCATGAGCGAGATCACCGGCCCGGTCATCGCCACGACCTTGGTGCTCCTGGCCGTGTTCGTGCCGACGGCCGTGCTGCCCGGCATCACCGGCGAGTTGTATCGCCAGTTCGCGGTGACCATTTCGGTGGCCACGGTCATTTCGTCGGTCAACGCGCTGACGCTCAGTCCGGCGCTGTGCGCGATTCTGCTGCGTCCGTCGCGCGGTCCGCGCCGATTCATTGGTTGGCGGGCGTTCAATGGCGCGCTGGAACTGGCCCGGGCGGCGTACACGTGGACGGTGCGCGGGGCGCTGCGGGTGAGCATCGTCGTATTGGTGTTGTACGCCGGGGTCGCCGCGGCGACGGTCTGGGCCGTCCGCACGACGCCGACCGGCTTCTTGCCGATGGAAGATCAGTCCGTCGTCTTTGCCAACATTCAGTTGCCGGACGCGGCGCGGCTCGGGCGCACGGACGCGGTGCTGACGCAGGCAGAAGCCATGGCCGCCGACATTCCCGGCGTCCGCGACGTGATCGGCCTTGGCGGCCGGTCGCTGATCAGCGGCACGACCCAGTCGAATGTGGCGACGGTCATCGCGATTCTGGACCCGTGGGAGGAGCGGACGACCCCGGACCTTTCGGCCGAAGCAATCACCGGGCGGATGGGCATGACCTTCGCCGGGATCCAAGAGGCGATCGTGTTTCCGTTTCGGCCTCCCCCGATTCAGGGCCTGGGTCTGGCCGGCGGGTTCGAGATGCAGGTGCAAGACGTTGGGGCGCGCGGCTTCGGCGAGCTGCAAGACGTCACCAACGACGTGACCGACGCGGCGAACGCGACCCCGGGATTGACGAACGTCTTCAGTCCGTTTCGGGCCCGCGTGCCGAAGCTCTTTGTCGACATCGACCGGGCGAAGGCCAAGCGCCAAGATCTTGCGCTGACGGAAGTCTTCGGAACCTTGCAGGCGAACATGGGATCGCAGTACGTCAACGACTTCAATCGATTCGGCCGCGTCTATCAGGTGCGGGTGCAGGCGGACAATGAGTTTCGCCAGTCGGCCGAGGACGTCATGCGATTGGAAATGCGGAACAGCGCGGGCGATATGGTGCCGATGAGTTCGATCGCCACCGTTGAGACGACCGTCGGGCCGGACGTCATCAGCCGGTACAACCTGTATCCGTCCACCAGTGTTCGTGGTTCGACCGCTCCGGGGCTGAGTTCCGGTGACGCGGTCGCCTTGATGGAATCGATCGTGGCCGATCGGCTGCCGCGCGGTTTCGATTCCCAGTGGACGGGCACCACCTACCAGCAGAACGAAGCGGGCAACATGGCTCCGTTGGTCTTCGGACTGGCCATCGTGTTCGTCTACCTCGTCCTGGCGGCCCAGTACGAATCGTGGACCACGCCCCTGGCCATCTTGGCCACGGTGCCCGTCGGCATCCTGGGGGCGATGCTGGCGATTCGCATCCGCAACATGCCGAACGACATTTACGTCCAGGTCGGACTAGTGCTGCTGGTCGCCCTGGTTTGCAAGAACGCGATCCTCATCGTCGAGTTCGCCCGCCAACGCCGGGCCGAAGGCGAGAGCGTGCGGGCCGCGGCGATCGAGGCGGCCAGCCTGCGATTCCGTCCCATCTTGATGACGAGTTTCAGTTTCATTCTCGGCACGCTGCCGCTCATGCTGGCGACCGGCGCGGGGGCGGCGAGCCGCCAGGCCATCGGCACGACGGTGATCGGCGGCATGGTGCTCGCGACCATCGTCGGCGTGTTCTTCATTCCGACGCTGGACGCGGTGGTGCAGTCGACGGTGCGGCGCGTGTGGGGGCGGGGCGACTCGGCCTCGTCGACATCGGCAGTCCCGGCTGAGGCCACGGCGACAGTCAACGGCGACAAGCGGGAATAGTCGAAGCCGCCGGGGCATTCTCTGCTGGCCGCCCGGGTCGCCGGATCCTTGGCGGCTGCCCCGGGCGGGAGCGAGTCGCCCTACCGTGTCGCGTCGGGCGTCGGGCGTCGGGTGTTCTGGCGTTCGAGCGCCCTGCCGAACGGGCGAGCGATTCGATCACCGCCGCGCTGTCCGCCCCCAACTTTGTTCATGGGTCCGCCGCGCGGCGGCGACCCGCCGTGGAGCTTCCTTTGAGTGAATCCGTCGACGTCTGTGTTCTGGGGTCCGGCGCCGTTGGGCAGTCGGTTGCCCACCGAGCCCGCAAGGCTGGCCTGAGCGTGGTGGTCATCGAGGCCCAAACGCCGGGCGGGACGTGCCCGAATCGCGGATGCGACGCCAAGAAGCCGTACGTGAATGCCGCGGCGCTGCGGTATCGCAGCGAACGATTGCATGCAGCTGGCGGCGGGATCGAGCCGGCAAGCATCGCGTGGCGCGACATCACGCAGTTCAAGCGGCGGTTCACCGAACCGGTCGGCGGCATCACCGGCCGCGAACTGGCGGACGTGGGGGCGGAAGTGATCATCGGCTCGCCGAAGTTCCTGGATGCATCCACGATCGAGGTGGGGGATCGGCGACTGTCATCGGAACGGATCGTGATCGCGACCGGACATCAACCGCGCGAGCTGAACATTCCCGGCATCGAGCACACCGTGAATTCGGACGCGCTGCTGGAGATTGACGACCTGCCACCGCGGGTCGCGTTCATTGGCGGCGGATACATCGGGATGGAGTTCGCCTGCGCCGCCGCCCACGCGGGGCACGAGGTGACCGTCCTCAACAGCCGCGAACACACTTTGCAATCATTCGATCCGTTCGTGGTCGGGGTGATGGAAGAAGCGCTCCCGCAGCTCGGGCCGCACGGAGTGCGGGTGATCACCAATGCTCGCGTGGGCGCGGTGACGCCGGCCGATGGCGGCGGCTTTGTGGTCCACCGCGATGCGGACGGCACCCAGCCCCTGGTCGAAGTGGACCTCGTGGTCAACAGCTCGGGGCGCGTGCCATCGGTGGCCGGGTTGAACCTCGAGGCGGCGGGCGTCGAGCATTCGCCGGCCGGCGTCCACGTGGACGAATTCTTGCGGTGCCCGGGCAACCCACGTGTCTGGGCCGGCGGCGATGTGGCGGACAACGGCCGGCCTGGCCTGATCCCCACGGCGGTCGATGATGGGCGCATCCTGGCCCACAACATGGTCGCGGCGACGTCGGAAGCGGACATGCGCCGGCGTTCGAACGCCCCGCTGTGCTCGGTCGCCTTCACCACGCCAATGGTCGCCGGGGCCGGGATGACCGAAGCCGAAGCCCGCGAGCAGCACGGCGACGCGGTGCACGTGTCCCGCGGCCGCATGAACACCAAGAAGTTCTTCCGCGAACTCGGGCAGGAACACATCGCGTACACGCTGGTCTTTGGCGACGATCGAACGCTGCTCGGCGCTCACTTCACCGGCGAAGGGGCCGACGAGGTCATCAACCTCTTCGGCCTCGCGCTCGGGCACGACGCCCGGGAGCATGCGCTCCACGACATGACGCTGACGTACCCGTCGATTGGGTCGGCACTGCAAGGGGCGTACCGCAAGGCGGTGGCGGGGTTGTGAGCGGTGGGGAGCCCCGTCGTCCACCGTCCACCATCCACCGCCCCTCCCGGGCCACAGGGTCGCCAGAATCACTGGCCGCGGATCGACGTTGGCCGTCGATCCAAGTAGCTTGCCACCGTCCCTGATTCGTTCGGAGCCCCCTTCACGCCATGCGCTGGTCGCTTCCCATCGGCCGATACCTCGGCATTGCGGTCTACGTCCACTGGACGTTTTCGCTGCTGCTGATCTACATCCTCTACCGCTACCTTTCGATTGGGGCGGGATGGATGGCGGCGCTCGGCGGGATGGGCTTTGTGCTGGCCGTCTTTTTCTGCGTACTGCTGCACGAGTACGGACACGCCATTGCCGCCCGGCGCTATGGCGTCGCCACCCGGGACATCACGCTGCTGCCGATCGGCGGGCTGGCCCGGCTCGAACGCATGCCGGAACATCCGCGGGAAGAAGCGATCGTGGCGATCGCCGGGCCCATGGTGAACGTGGTGATCGCCGCCGTCCTGGGCGTCATCGTGCTGGCCACCGGCGCTTTCCCCACGATGATGAGCGACCTGGTGGCTCCCGGCAGTGCGCTGCTCGCCCAGCTCATGGTGGTCAATCTGCTGCTGGTCGTCTTCAACATGATTCCCGCGTTCCCGATGGACGGTGGGCGCGTGCTGCGGGCGTTGCTCGCGACCCGGATGCCTCGGGTCCGCGCCACACGGATCGCCGGCAGTATCGGCCAGATGATGGCGATTCTGATCGCCACGTTCGGGCTCATCGTCTTGCACAACCCGTTCATGCTGCTGATCGCGATCTTCGTCTACCTGGGGGCGCAGAGCGAAACAGAGTACGTGGAAGCGCGAGACTCCTTGGAAGGCATGACCGCCGGCGACGGCATGATCAACGACTTCCACGCCTTGCCGGCGGAAACGCGGATGATTGACGCCGCGAGCCTGATGACGTCCGGCAGCCAAACGGAGTTTCCGGTTCTGGACGACGACGGGAACTTGCGGGGATTGATTTCGTCGACCGAGGTCGTTCGAGCCTTGGCGGCGGGCCGGGAAGCGGCGCCCGTCTCCGGCGACATGCGGACCAATCCGGTGATCGTTGATCCGAGCGATCCGCTGGGGCCGTTGTTGGAGAGTGTCCACGGGGACCAGGGTGCGGCCGTGGTGGTGCGCGAAGGGCAGGTGGTGGGCCTTGTGACGCCCGGGAACGTCGGTGAGCTCGTGATGATCCGGCGGGCGCTGAAGGCGGCAAAGGACCGCATATCCACCGGCGTGGGGTGAATTTCAAGCAGCCATTGCGCGGCCGGAGGGTCGCATATGCAGCCTGGCGGGCAGCACAACAGTCATGCGGCCTGGGCGACGATGAACGAATTCGGTGCGCGCATCCGCGCGTCAAGCACCCCCAGAAGGCGGCCGATCCTGCTGGGACGAAGCGGCCTTGGCATCCCCGGCACGGGTGCGAGGACCGCGGCGAATCAATCGAATTCGTGAGCCTACGGCATGCCGATGACCACCCCGTCATCTTCTCCATCGGACGGCCATTCTTCGCGTACTTCTGGCCCCGGCCCCGGCCCCGGCCCCGGCCCTGACCCGGCTTCGGCGTCGACGCGGGCACATGCATCCGCGCCGGCGATGACGCCGGCCCCCGGGTCGGCCCCGGCGATCGCACCGCCGCTCGCCGCTGCCGCCGCCGGTGCCGCCGCCCCCGCTCCCGCCCCCTCGCCGACCGCTTCAGGGTCCCCAGCCGGACTTCGCCCACTGGACGTCCTGCGGATCGGCGCGATCGCTCTCGGCGCCGGCGGCGCAGCGGGCTCCATCGCCCTGATTGCCCCGCCTGTGGTCGCGGCGCCGGTGCTCTTGGGCGCGGTCGCGACGCTCGCCGGATGGTCGGCCGTCCGGACCCGACGCGCGTCCATGCTGCGCGGCGGTCTCGGCGAAGTCTTGAACGATGTCGACCGCGCGGTCGGACGGGCTCCGTCGACGTCGGACGATGATTTGGTGACCCGCTTGGCCTCGGGCGTCGAGATTCTCGGCCGGGCGCTGGCGGTGCGGGACGAACGACTGGGCCAGCTCGACGGGGCGATTCGCGACGAAGCGACGCGTCGCACCCAGCGTCATGACGACCAAGGGCACGCCTGGGAAGCCTTCCTCGCCCGGTTGAGCCATGAGGCGCGGACGCGGCTGACCACCCTGCGGGGCAGCATCGATGACCTCGCCGGCGTTGCGGCGCAGGACCGTTCGGATCACGCGGCGATGGACCAGGCCACGTACCGCACCATGGCCGACGGCCTCGAACGCTTGACGCGCTTGCTCGATGAGACCATCGACCTGTCGCATCTCGAGTCGGGGCGGTTGGAACCGAATCTCACCGAGTTTCCCGTCAGTGAGCTGATCGCCGACGTCCTGGCCGACGCCCTGCCAGCGGCCGTCGGGGCTGAAGTCGGCTTGTCGGCCCGTGCGGTAGATCCGATTCCGGGGCGCGTGCGCACCGATCGACACCGTGTTCAGCAGTTGCTCGGCGACCTGATCGGGCACGTGGTGCAGACCGCGGCCGGCACCGGCGACGTCTCGATCGAACTCTCGCGCACGCTGCCTGGTCCTCAGACGTCGACCGGCGACTGTCCGACGAACACCGGTGCCCCGGTGCGGGTTGACGCGGTCGGCATCGGCGGCGGCTCGGAGCTTTCGATCCTGGTCTTCGACGATGCGGGCACCATTGATCCCGACTCGATGTCCACCGATCGTCCGGAACTGCGGATTGGCGACGGCCTTGCCCCGACCGATGGCCCGCATCTGGGCATGGTCATCGCCCGCACGATTGCTCGGCAGCTCGGTCTATCACTTTCCGTCGTGCGACTCGATGGCGGTGGATGTGCCTTCCGCGTGGGCATCCCGTTCGACGGCCCCGCCCATGAGCCGGTCACGCCGGAACGATTCGATCGCGCCGTGCGGGCGCTGGACGATGCTCGGCGATCGAGCGAACGCGAACGCCGCGAGCGAATCGAAGGGACCATCGCCGCCCATCTCGACGATGCGGGAGCGTCTGGATCTGGCGAATCCCGCGGACTCGACGGGTTCCGAATTCTGCTGATCGAGGACCAGGCCGACATTCGGCGGCTGCTGTTGCGGCACTTGGGGCGAGCCGGAGCGGAGCTCGACATTGCGTCCGATGGAGCCGAGGGCTTGGTTGCCCTCGACGAAGCCGATGCATCGGGGCGTCCTTTCGACATGGCCGTGGTGGATCTGCGGCTGCCCGGGGTCGATGGGCTCGAGGTCATCCGTCGCGAGCAGGCGCGGGGCCGCGGGACGGGCTTGCTCGTCCTGACCGCCAGTGCGATGGCCGGTGATCGCGATCGGTGCATCGAGGCCGGGGCGGATGCGTACATGTCCAAGCCATTCGACGCGGTGGAGCTGATCGAGCGTTGCCAGGAAGTGTCGGCGACGGCCATGCATCGGCGTCGTCCCGATCGCGAGGATCATCCCGCCGGGGTGGGCACGGTCTTCCGCCGCGGAGCTGAACGCCGCGTGGGCTGACGCCCGGGAGACGCGTGGTCTTTCCGGACGGTGCGACGGTGGCCGTCGCTGCGCGAAACCGCCTGGTCGCTCCAACGCGGTGCGGATTGGCAACCCCCCCGCGTACCCCGGGTTTGACGCTGATTCAGCCTTCGGATCTTGCCGGCCGCAGGGGTGAGGGGTAGCTTCAGAGCGGAGCTCGCCGGCGGCGGCGCGACCGCCCGGAGCCGAGCATGCAATCGCCTCGACCAACCACTGCGAGACTGGTTCCACACCGAGTTGGCATCGTCGGCGCGGTGGGTACGTCGGTCTTGACAGCTGGCGTGCTCCTGGCCGGGCCAGGCGTCGGAGCTGGTGCTGGTGCTGGAGCTGGCTCTGGCACTGGGATTGGGATTGGCACTGGCACTGGCATTGGCACTGGCATTGGCACTGGCATTGGCATTGGCACTGGAACTGGTGCCGGGGCCGGGGTCGCACCCTCGGGACTCGCGCCGACGCACGTCGCGAGCGCGGCGACCCACGGCACCACGACCGTCGTCGACGGGATTGATCGGTCGCGGATCGGTCCGGCGCCGTTCGGCACGATCCACGTCGCTCCCTCGACGTTCGGCCGGACACCCGTCGACCCGACATCGGCCGCTGAACTCGGGGCGTGGTTGGATCAATGGTGCGTGTCCTGTCATGCCGAACCGGAGGCGGCGTACGGGCTCGACCTGGAACCATTCACGGTTCGGTTGTTGGGCGCGGGCGAAGTCGATCTTGCCACGGATGCCGACGACATCGATCTGCTTCGATTGGTCGCATCGCGACTTGAAGATCAGAGCATGCCGCCGACGCGCCGCCGTCCGGCGGATGCCGAGTACGACCGGGCGATGGAGGTGATCGCCGCGCTGATCGAGGCGGCCGGAGGGAATGTCGGCGCCGCCGATGACGGGGTGGTCCAGCCGGCGCCGGTGCGGCGAATCTCCCGGGCCGAGTATGTCCGATCGATACGCGATCTGACGGGCGTCCGCATCGATGCTGCGTCGCTCCCCCCCGACGAGATCGGGCACGGCTTTGATACGAACGCTGGCGCGCTGACCATGCCGCCGCTTCGGTTCGAGCAGTACGTCGACATGGCCGAGCGCATCGCCCAGGAAGCGATCGTGGATGTGCGGGCCCCGCGGCGGCAGTTGATGTTTGGCGCTGGCAAACTTGCACTGGCCCGTGGAAAAGGGCGAGCGGGGGCCGCGGAAATTCTCATCTGGAGCAACGACGAGGCTTTCGTCGACGTGGAAGTGCCACGGACCGGCCGGTATCGCCTCGTGGCCGAAGTCAAAGGGCAGCAGGCCGGGGCCAACCCGGTGCGCATGGAACTGCGCGCGGGCGTCGGCCAAACGGAAGGCCACCGAGTCGTCGAGCACATGGTGCCGACGCTGATCGAATCGGAATTCACGCTCTCGGCGGGCACGGTGCGCCTCGCCGCCGCCTTCGTCAACGACTACCACCAACCCAGGGCCGCGGACCCGAACCAACGCGACCGCAACGCAATGGTGCGGTGGATTCGGCTCGATGGCCCGCTCGGAATGGCCGAGCCGACGGCCATGCAAGCGGATTTGGCCGCGCGGCACGGGGGGGAATCCGCGGACGATGCGTGGGTCGCCGCCGCGATTGAGCTGGCCAGCCGGGCGTGGCGCCGGCCCCTCGAACCGTCGGAGTCCGACGCGCTGATCGCCATGGTCCGCGACGTCACGGCAGCGACCGACGTGGCCGCCGATGTCGATGCCGATGCGCGAGCCGATGCTGCAAGCGCTGCGCCGGGCAACGCGCCGGGCAACGCGCCGGGCAACGATCCGGACAACGCGCCGGGCATCGGCTCTGACAACGCGCCGGGTAACACCGCCGGCGCCGCGGCAGCGGATGCGAACGCCGCCGCCGATCCTCGGGCCGCGCTCAAGCGACTCGGCCACGAAGAGCTTCGCGTCGCGCTCACCGCCATCCTGGCCCATCCGCGATTCCTGTACTTGGCTCCGGATGCCGCCGCCGATCGGCCGAATGGCGGCGACTGGTCGCTCGCCGCCCGAATCGCCGCCCTCTTGTGGTCGAGCGTTCCCGATCCGGCGCTGGCCGACGCCGTCGCCGGTGGCGAAATGGCCACGTCCGGCGGACGACGCGCGATCGTCGCCCGGATGATTGACGATCCCCGTTCGGTTGCACTGGCCGAACGATTCGCGGTCCAGTGGCTGCAGATTGGCGCGATCGACGAACGATCGCCGGATCCAGAACGCTTCCCTGGCGTGGACGAAGCCATGCGGCAACGCATGCGGCAAGAGACGGTGCTCTTTGTCGACGACGTGGTGCGCGGCCGCCGGCCAATCTGGGATTTGCTCGATGCGGCCGACACGTTTCTGAATGCACCGTTGGCCGAACACTACGGCGTGGAAGGTGTCGACGGAACGGAGATGCGGCGGGTCACGCTGGACGGGCAGGCGCCGCTCGGCGTCCTGCGGCACGGCAGCGTGCTCCTCACGACGAGCAACCCGACGCGGACCAGCCCGGTCAAACGGGGCAAGTGGGTGCTCGAAGCGCTGCTCGACGATCCGCCGCCGCCGGCTCCGGCCGACATCCCCGCCTTGCCGCGCGATGGCGAACCCCACGACGACCTTTCGCTGCGTGAATTGCTCGAACAGCACCGCGAAGACCCATCCTGCGCCGGGTGCCACCAGCGCATGGACCCACTCGGCTTTGCGCTGGAGCGCTTCGACGCCGTCGGCCGACGCCGAATGGACGTCGGCGGCCGCCCGGTCGACGTCGCCGCTGAACTCCCCGACGGAACGACCTTCAGTGGACCGGTCGGCCTCCGCGACCTGCTGCTCGATGTGCGCCGGGACGATGTGGCCCGTTCCGCCGTGCGGCATCTGGCCATCTTTGCCCTCGGCCGCGGTCTCGAATCGGCCGACGATTCATGGATCGAGCCCATCGTCGCCGACCTTTTGGCCGGGGGCCCGCCCACCTTTGAACGCATCGTGCTCGGCATCGTCGAGTCGCCCGCGTTCCGCCCTTCGACTGGAGATCGCCCGTGAGTGACCCTCGACTGGATCGACGCACGGCCCTCCGCGGCTTTGGGGCGGCGGTCGCGCTGCCATGGCTCGACGCAATGGTCAGCGAAACGTCGGCCTTGGCCGGATCGACCGCGCTCTCGCGTCGCCGGGCAGCGGCGGCGGCCGAAATGGCGGCGGGTACCGCGCAGGCTGCGGGCACTGCGGCAGCATCGGGGGCGGCGCCGGTTCGCATGGTGCACTGCTTTGTGCCCAATGGCGTCGACCCCGGAGCCTGGTTCCCCGCCGGCGACGACGCGGCAGCCAGCGCGACTCCGCTGCCGACGTCCCTCGAACCGCTGGAAGGCCTGCGCGATCGATTCACGATGATCCGCGGCTTGTCGCACGACAACGCCCGAGCCAAGGGCGACGGCCCCGGCGACCACGCCCGCAGCTCCGCGTGCTTCCTCACCGGTGCCCATCCCGTCAAGACGGCGGGCGACGACATCGCCGCCGGCGTCTCCGTCGACCAGATTGCGGCCCAGCGGATTGGCAATCGCACGCCGCTGGCGTCACTCGAACTTGGCTGCGAACCCGCACTGCGTTCGGGCAACTGCGACTCCGGCTACTCCTGTGCGTACAGCGCGAACATCTCGTGGCGTTCGCCGACGCAGCCGAACCTCAAGGAAGTTCGGCCGCGGGCGGTCTTCGAACGGCTCTTTGCCATGGGCCCGGAAGGCGAGTCAGCCAAGGCCCGTGCCCGGCGCCTGACCCGGCGCAAGTCGATCCTTGACTACGTGTCCGGCGATGCCCGGCGGCTGGAGTCCGAACTCGGGGTGAACGATCGCCACCGGATGGGCGAGTACCTCGAGAGCGTGCGGGCGCTCGAGAAGCGCGTCGAAGCGATGGAACGGGCGACGGATGACCCGTCGGAAGTTGCCGGATTCGATGTGCCTCGAGGCGTGCCCGGCGACTACCGCGAGCACGTTCGGCTCATGAATGAATTGATCGTGCTGGCCCTGCGGACCGATCGCACCCGCGTGGCGACGTTCATGTTGGCCAATGAAGGGTCGAACCGGCCGTTTCCTTTCCTGGATGTCGCCGAAGGGCACCACCATCTTTCGCACCACGGGGGCGACGAGTCGATGGTGACCAAGATTCAGCGGATCAACCGATTCCAGTCCGAGCTCTTTGCCGACCTTGTCCGGCGCATGGACGAAGTCGACGAGCCGGGCGGCTCCCTGTTGGACCACTCCATGGTGCTGTTCGGGAGTGCGATCCGCGATGGCAATCGCCACGATCACCACGACCTGCCGGTGCTGCTGGCCGGCGGTGGCGGCGGGACCCTGCGGCCCGGCCGCGTCGTGACCGTGCCCAAGAAGACGCCGATGTGCAACTTGCTGCTGTCGATGCTCCACCGGATGGAAGTCCAGGTCCCGAGCTTCGGCGACTCGACGGGTGAGTTGGCCGAGATCTAACGTGGCGACGGCGACGGCGACGGCTGCGGCGACGACGACTGCGACGGCGACGGCGACTGCTGCGGCTGCGGCGATGGCGACTGCGACGGCGACTGCTGCGGCTGCGGCGATGGCGACTGCGACTGGGGCAACGGCTGCTGGGACTGCGACTGCGGCGGTGCGAGAGCGACGAGTACCGCCGAGCCGAGAGCGACTCGTGACGGGCCCCGAACCGCGACTCGGGATGCCCCTGGGGCCCCATGGTCCCATTCGAGCGGCTCGCACCGGTGAATTGGTCTTCGGGGGGTCGCCCGCACTACCATCCCTCTTTCCCACCGGCACCTTCGGCCGGGTCTTGATCGTCGGCGCGATCGCTTGCCGATCTCGCCACGACCGCCACCGTTCCGGGCGACATCTCCACGCGTTCCGTTCCTTGCTTGGCCGCCGCGAACCCGCCCTCTTCGGCGGCCTGAGACTGCGGCGCTGATCCCCTTTCCGCTGGTGCCGATGACCGATCTGACTGCAACTCGCCGCCTTGTCGCCGCTCTCGCCGTTCCGGTCGCTCTTCTCGCGATGCTTGGCGGTTGCGGCGATCTGCGGGTGACCGATCCGCCGCGCACCGCAACCGAGCAGTTCTTGGTTTCGACCGCGGTGTCGCAGGCCATTGGGCAGCTCACGACCGCGCCGCTGCGGGATCGTGTCGTCTTTGTCGACACCAGCTACGTGCTCTCGTCCGGCGATCCACTGCAGATCGACGACATCCAGGTCTTGCTCAACAACCAAGACCGGCAGTTTCTCGCCGCCGAACTGCGAGCCCGGCTCTTGGGCGATGGCGTTCGTGTGGCCGACTCGGCCGACGAGGCGGAAATCGTGCTCGAAGTCCGCACTGGCGGGCTCGGCGTTGACCGATCGGACTTCCTCTTTGGTCTGCCGCCATTCCTGATACCGGCGACCGGAACCGGCGATACGAACATCGGCGGCGGCACGCTGATCGCTCCGGAGCTGGCGATCGTCAAGAACATCGAGCAGCGCGGCTACGCGAGCATTGCGTACGTGGCGTATTGGCGCGAGTCTGGCGAAATCGTCGGGGCGTCCGGTCCGTTCCTGGGCCAGACCGACCGCGTGGACTGGTGGTTCTTCGGCAGCGGTCCGCGGACCAGCGGCAACATTCCCACTGCCGGTCCGCCGCCCGCGCGTGAAGGGGCTGAAGATGGCGATGGCGAAGACGCCAAGCCCTCGGCCGGCGAACCAGAACGCACATCTCCCTTCGATGAGCCGCCCGATGAGCGGTGAATCCAACGAGTCGGGCGCGTCGGCCACGCGGCCAGCTCGTCGGCGAAAGACTCGACACCAACGGCGCCAACGCCGGCGCGGACGTTGGCTGCGACGCATCGTCGTCCTGTCCGTACTCGGCGGCCTGGTGGTGGCCGGGGTTGTCATCACCGCCGAATGGGTGCGCCGCGGCGATCTTCCTCGCCAGATCGTGCGGGATCAGCTTGAGGCGACCCTCGGACTGCCGGTTGAGCTGGATGGCTTCCGATTCAGTTGGGGCGGGCGAAGCGAAGTGCAGGGCCTGCGACTCGGCTTGCCACTGCGCGATGGCGAATTTCTGTCGGTTGATTCGGTCACGATCGAGCATGCGGGCATCGTTCCGCTCGCGCTCACCCGCAACCTTGGCCTCACGTCCGTCGACATTGTCGACCCAGAGATCACGCTCGACCTGGGGGCCGGCGATCTCGCGTCGCTCCAAGAAGTCTTTGCCGCTCGGTTTGGCGGAAGCGGCGACTCGGCGAACGGGGCGCCAGCCGGCGGTGGCGGCGGAATCGGAATCGCCGGACTGCCGGATCTGTCCCTGCAAGGGCTGACCGTCCACCTCGCCGGGGTGCCGTCGGAAGACGGACCGCGCGATGTGAAGCTCGCCGGAGGGTCGATCACCCTGCAGTCCGCCGGGCGTTTGCAGTCGGACGTCCGCGTTGACGTTCCGGGCGTGGCGACGGTGGACGGCCGCGTGCACGGTGCGGCCCCGTGGTCGCATGAACTGCGTTTCGCGGTCCAGCCGACGGGCGATCTTGCTGACCTGTTGCCCGCGGCCCTCGGCGACGCGGTGCTCGTTCGCGGCGCGCTCGACGGGCGCACCGGCCCGGTGAACGTGGTCGGGCGTTCGGCTGGCGGGGCGAATGGCGGCGCCACGGCGGGCGTGGTCACGGGGAACGTGGCCGGCTCCAGCCGCGTGCCATCCGGCCCGCCCTCCAACGGATATTCAGCCGACCTGCGACTTGATGCGGCCCAAGCCGCCGGTGCATCGGTGCGCGGCGGGCTGCAGATCGCCTTCGCGGGCGGCACGGCGGACGTGCAGCCGGCGTCGCTGGTGGTGGAATTGCCGGCGGCACTGGCCGAAGCGCTGGCCGCCGCAGTTGAACCGCTGGGCGGGCTTGGCGTGGGGCCGCACACGGTTCGCGGCGGACGGGTGACGCGCGGAACGGATGGTCTGATCATGGTCGACGGGGTGGGGCTCGACGCCCACCGCACGTCGGTATTGCTTGACGCGATCGTGGATCCGTCCCGCGGCCGCGCCGGCGTGCGGGTCGACGTCTCGGGCGATGGTCTGGGTGATCCCTCGGAAGCGATGCGGGCGATGGTGGCGGAAGATTCGGATGCGGCGGATGCAGTGGAAGCGGCGCTTGATCGCGCGGCGGCACCGGGTGATCCCGCCGCCCAGGTCGCAGTATCCGCCGACGCGGCCGGCAAGCCGAGTTCGACCGCCGCCGACCCGGTGATCGCCAACCCGCGCGGCGTTGATCCGGTTTCTGCGCCCGCTGCGCCCGCCGTCCCCGCCGCGCCCGTGGTTCCCATTGACCCAATGGACGCCCTGACCGCGGACGACGCCGCGGAGTCCGCCACGCCAACGGGCCTTGCCATCCACGCCGCGGCCTTGGCGACGTGGACCAGCGACGGCGCGTGGACCGTCGATGCGGTGGTCGAGACTGGGGGGCGCGCGCCCGGCCTGGCGGGAGCCGGGGCGATTCGCGTGCGCGGTGCGTCGGCCGATGCCCAGCAGCAGTGGCGAATCATCGCCGACGACGTGGTGGTGGACCGCGGGACGGGCGAGGTCATCGCCTTGCCGCCGCTGTCGGCCCGGGTGCGCGGTGAAGCCGATGCGTGGTCGCTCGAATCGGCCGACTGGCTGCCGGCGGGCACGCGCGTGATGCGTCCAGAAGCGGCCTGGGCGGCGATTCAGCCGCGCGTGATCGCTTCAGACGAGCCGGGAATCGGCACCATCGTCGAGGCGAACGCTCCGGCCGTCGATCGACCGGGTCGCGCGGCGTCCGATGCTGCGGCCCGGCAATGGGCGTCGCAGAACGTTGCCCTGACGCTGCGTGGTGTGCACCGTCCGGCCGACGCGCCGGCAACGGCGCTGCATGCCGACATGCGATGGACCGGCGATGTTCGCGAACTTGTGGGATTGGCTCCCGTTTCTCCGGCGGCGTCCGGCGCCGCCGCCCGCGGTTCAACGGCCAACGGTTCAGCGGCCAATGGTTCTGCTCCCGCGTCCGACCCTCCGGTCGCCAACCGGTTCACCATCGATCTGGACCGCATCGGCGACGGCCCGGTGGACGCGACCCTGCAGGGCCTCGTCGACAACGCGGCCATGGTCGGACGCGGCCGTTGGGCCCCGGAACTCGACCGGCCGCTCGAACTCGACGTGTCGGTCCGTCCGCGATCCGGCGATCGATTCGCGACGCCGGTGTCCGGCTGGACGGTTGCCGAGCTTGACGCCGATCTGGATGTACGCGGCGGATTCGACCCCGTTGCCTTCGATGCGACCGGAAGCGTGCGGCTGGCCCGCGTGCTGGCCGGCGACGAACCGATCGGCGACGTGGTGGCCGAGCTCCGAGCCACGGGCAACGATGAACGCATCGCGGCGGAGCTGATGTCCGGCGACGTCTTTGGCGGCCCGGTCTCGGTCGACGGAACGTGGTGGCCGGCGACGACACGCTTGGAAGCAACGATTGACGCGGCTCCGGATCCGGACCGCGTCCCGTGGTCGCAGATTTTGCCGCCGACCGTCGCCAGTGCCCTGGATGTGCGAGCGATCGGGCCGCTGCAGGCGTCGGTCGTCATCGCGCCGTCGGCGTTTTCGCCGCCTCCATCGCCATCGCCATCGCCGTCTGCGGCAACTTCGCCCGTGACCGTGGCGGGCGGCGAATCGGCCAGCGCGTCCGGGGCGGCGAACGCCAGCGACACGCCCATCCGCATCACCTTTTCGACGCAGGCCATCGACCTGGCCACGGCCGATGTGAGCTTCGGCGTCGACGCGGCCGATGGCACGATCACCGTGCGTGGCGACATCATCGAAGTCGAACGTCTCGCGGCCGAGCGCAACGGTGGCCGCGCGACCGCCCGCGGCGTGTACCGCCTGGGATCGCCCGCCGCGCGGCCGGCGCCGGGCCCCTTCGACACCGACCTGGCCATCGGCGTCACGAGCTGGCCGATTTCCTTGCCGGAGCGCGATGTCCACCTTGTCATTGATGGCACGCTCGAAGTGTCCGAGGTGGTGCGCATGGATCCGGCGCTGGCCGGCGCGGCGCGGGCGGCCGGATTGGTGGACGCGGACGCAGCTCGTCCGATCCGCCCGATACCTGGTCGTCCGGCACCTTCGGCTTCCGCTGCTTCGTCGGCCATCAGCCTCGTCGCGCCGGCCCGAACGCTCGCTGGCGATGCAGACCTGCGATTCCGCGGGCGCATGGCCGGACGGGATGTCGCCGACGTGGAAGTCGACGCCCGAATAACCGGCGACACGCTCGATCTGCACGCGATCTCGGGACAGGTGCTCGACGGCGCCCTCAGCGGTCAGGGCCATGTGGACCTGAACGATCCGCTGGGGTCGGACCTTGTTGTCGACCTGGTGGCCGCCCGGCCCGAGCGACTCGCGATCGTGTGGCCGCCGGTGGAAGCGGTCACCGGCGCGCTCGACGGCCGGCTGGAGATTGGTCCGTCGGCGGATCCGCGGGCGCCCAAGGGCTTGCACCTGGTCGCCGCCTGGGAACCGATTGAACTCGCGGTGACCGGACTCGACATCGGCCCCGGCGTCGTCACCGGGCACTACGACCCACGGGACGGGCGCGTGGTCTTGCGGCAAGCACAGATGGAGTTGGCCGGCGGACGCATTGAGGCGTGGGGTCGTGTCGCCCCGAATGCCACCGGCCGAACCGCCTACTTGGAGCTGGCCGCGGTCGATTTGGACCTGGCCATTCTGGGCGAACGCTTCCTGCCGGACCAGCCGATGGTCGGGCGGGTTGGGGCGAAGGCGTCCGGCACGGCGCCGATTGATGACCTCGCCCGAGCCTTCGGCCAGGGCAACCTGACGTTGACGCAGAGCGATTTGGGGGCGGTCCCCGTCTTCAGCGAGATCTACGGGTTGCTCAATCTCGACTTCGTGAGCCAGAAGCCTCGCGGCACCGGCATCGGGCAGTTCCGCTTCGAAGAAGGGACGCTGATCGTTCCCGACCTGCGGTATCAGAACCGCGGCGCCCAAGTCGTACTGGACGTGCGGGTTGATGACGTCTTGCTCGGGCCGGCCGGTCGGATCCGCGGCAACGTCCGCGCCTCGCAGTCCCTGCTGCCGGAAGTGGATTTCCTCAGTTCGGTGAACGATGCGCTCTCAGTGCTGCAGCGCGATGTGCTCAACGCCCGACTGGAAGGCACGCTCGCCAATCCGGTGATCCGCCCCGGATCGCTGCTCGATTTCGGCGACGACGCGCGATGAGCCGGCCCAAGCGCCATCGCCTTTTGATCGCCATGGTCGCGTTGAAGCTGGCGTTCGCCGGGCTCGTGGTGCTTCGCGTGCTGTCGTGGCGTCCGGCGGAGGACGGCCAGCCGGTGGCGGCGAGCCCGACGATCGTCGACCATGGCCTCAACGTCGGAATCGGGGCGGTGGCCATTGCGGCGATCGTCCTGGGATTCGCGGCGTTCCGCGAGATCACCCGCCGGGGCTGAACGACCGACGCCTTTCTCCTTGCGAGCGCTCACCGCATGCCCCTGCGACACACCCGATGGTTGGTCTTCTTCGTCTTCGCGATCAGTGGCATCGCCGGTCTCGGCTACCAGGTCACGTGGACGCGCATGTTCGCGGTGGGCCTTGGGCACGAGATGCCGGGTCTGCTCGCCGTGGTCACGGCCTTTTTCGTGGGCCTTGGCCTGGGCGGCCTGCTGTTGGACGGGCCGATCAGCCGGAGCCGGCGGCCAGGCCGCTGGTACGCGTGGCTCGAAGTCATCATCGGCGTGTGGGCCATCGTGATCGCCTTCGCCGCCCCGGCGCTGGCTCGCCTGGCCGCCGATCTGATTGGTCCGGTTCCGACGCCGGCCCGCCAATGGACCGTTGCCTTCCTGCTGCCGATGCTCTCGTTGCTTCCGGCGACGGTGGCGATGGGCGGCACCCTGCCGGCGATCGAGCGCCTGGCTGGCCGTCTGGCGGGGCGCGGCACGCTGGTCGCCGGGCTTTACGCGGCCAACACCTTCGGGGCGATGCTCGGCATCGTGCTCGCCGCCACCGTGTTCATGCCGATGCTCGGGCTTCGCGGCACCGGCCTGCTGATGGCCGGCATCAACCTGCTCGCCGCAGCGCTGACGTGGTTCGGCCCGGCGGTGGGCGAAGCGGAACGTCCGGACGTCGCCCACGCCTTTGAAGATGCGCCCGGGCCGTGGCGTATTGGCGGTCTGATGGTCGGCACCGGTTTTCTCGGCATCGCCTTTGAGGTGGCCGGCGTACGAATCATCGGCCAGGTGCTCGAGAACACCGTTTACACCTACGCCAGCACCGTGGCCATGTTCTTGGCCGGGACCGCCGTGGGCGCGGCGGTCTTTCAGCGCTTCGGTCGCGTGCGCCGCTTTGGGCCGACGGCCGGATGGCTGCTCTTGATGATCGCCCTCGGCGTCTTCCTCGGGTCGGTCGTGATGCCCGGCAGTGCGGAGATCCAGGCCACCGTCCGGCGTTCGCTCGTGCCCTCGATGCCGCGCGTGTCCTCGATCCTGGCCGAACTCACCGTCGCCGCTTTGGTCTTTGGCCCGGCAACGCTCGCCATGGGCGCGATGTTCAGCCACGCGGCCCTGGCCGCCCGCGGTCCCGGCGGCGGCATTGGCCGTGCGGCCGGGCTCAACACCTTGGCCGGCGCTGCGGCCCCCGCCGCCGCAGGATTGCTGGGCATCCCGCTCATCGGCGGACGGGCCACGATGATCGCGATCGCCGCGGCGTACGTCCTCTTGGCGTTGGCCACGATTCCCTGGCCCGCATTGCGCTGGCGATGGCTGGCCGCCGGCATCGCCACCGCCGCCGCCGCCGCCGTGCTCACGCCCCCGCTCATGCTCGTCGAAGCGCCGGCCGAGATGCGCACGATCGCGAGCCGAGAAGGTGTGATGGGCACCGTCTTGGTGGCCGAACAAACGGTCGCTCCTGGCGGGCGACTTCTCAAGGTCAACAATGCATTCAACATGGGTGGCACGCGATTCAGCTTCGGCGATCGCCGGCAAACCCACGTGCCCCTGATGTGTCATCCGGCGCCGCGTGAAGTGTTGTTTCTTGGCGTGGGATCAGGTTTGACGGCCGGCGCGGCGGTTCTGCATCGACCCGAATCGGTGACCGCGGTTGAACTCGTGCCGGAAGTCGTGGAGATGTTGCCCGAGTTTTCCCCGCAGAACCGCTACGAGCAAGTCGATCGGATGTTGGTAGCCGATGCGCGGCGTTTTGTCCGCACCGATGATCGCGACTACGACGTCATCGTCGCTGACTTGTTCCATCCGGCGCGCGATGGGGCTGGCACGCTCTACACCTTGGAGCACTTTGCCGCGGTTCGCGACCGGCTGGCCAGTGACGGGATTTTCTGCCAGTGGTTGCCGCTGTACCAGCTCGATGCGGACACGGTGCGCATGATCGTGCGGACATTCCGCGAAGTCTTCCCCAACGCGGAAGGATGGCTGGCCACCTACAACGTGGAGACGCCGATGCTCGGGCTCATTGGCGGGCGATCACCCGATTGGGCCGGGGCGGTGCGCTTCGACGATTCGTGGATCGCGACGGTGCGGGCGCGGGCGGTACGCGGTGCGTCGGACAGCCAGATGGCCGAAGCGTTCGCCGTCGAGTTGCAGGAGCTCGCCCTCACCCGGCTTGAGGATCTTGCCGCGTGCCGCATGCTCGATGTCGAAGGTCTGGCCGCGTTCGCTGGCGATGGTCCGTTGAATACCGACGATCGGCCGCGGGTGATGTTCAATGCCCCGTGGCACACGTACGCAACGCCCGAGGCGGTGGCCGGTCCGGCGCGGCTGAGCGAAGTGCTTGCGGTGGCCGCGGAGCGCGAGATCGGCCCGCGGCTTTCGGCCGACATGGACGAAGAAAGGGTGGCGGCGGTTCGGCTGCACCGGACGGCGGTCGAGCGGTACCTCAAAGGCACCATCGCCCTCAAGCAAGGCGATGGCGACGGACTGACATGGCTGTTGGAGTCGGCCGGCATGAGCGACGCGTTTTCGCTGCCGGTGGCGGTGATCATCCAGCAAGCCGAGGGCCTGATCGAGCGCGGGCGGACCGATGCGGCCGTCGAACTCATGCGGCGTCTCCGCGAACAACGGCCGTCGGACCCCCGGATCCTGCAGGAAATGCAGCGACTGTTCCGGGCTCGTTGAGGCTCGGTGATGTTCGCTGCGGCTCGCTGAGTCTTGAGACTCGCTGAGGCCTGGCTGGCCGTCAGAGCCCATCGACTGAACGAAAACGTGCAAAACGGCCACTGGCCTGGCGATCGCGGAGATTTTTCTGCCGGGCTGTCGATTCGCGCGATGCCCGTTCGTCGTCACCATGGAGACCGGCGCCGTGTCGGCTCCGGCCAGTCCGACACCACCCCAATCGGCCCCGCCCACAGAGCGGATGGAGATTCCGACGATGAAGTACCTGCTGCTGATCAACGCCCCCGAAACCCTCGAGGCCAACATGACCCAAGAGGAGATGGGCACGCTCATGGCCGGCTACGGCCGGTTCACCGAAGAGATCATCGCCGCCGGCGCGATGGTTGACGGCCAGCGGTTGCAGCCGACGAATACCGCCACCACCGTCCGGGTGCGTGACGGCGAGGCCGTTGTCAGCGACGGCCCGTTCGCCGAAACGAAGGAACAGTTCGGCGGGTTCTACGTGATCGAAGCGCCGGACCTCGACTCGGCCATCGCGTGGGCCCGCAAGATTCCGAGTGTCGAGCACGGTTCGATCGAGATTCGCCCCATCTGGGAAATGGAAGGCGACTCGGCCGCCGCCGGAGAAGCCGCACTCGCCGAGTTGTCCGACACCGCGTAAGTCCTGCCGGACCGCCGGACCGCCGGACCGCCGGACCGCCGGATTGCCGGATTGCCGGATTGCCCACCGTCTCGACGTATCGCCGCCGCGCGACGGCAAAATCGCCCAACGCCGGGCGCACGCTGTACGCCCGCCCCGCCACGCAACAGCCCGAATTCCGCTGTGCAGTCCACTCTGGCTGTACAAGCAACCTGGAGTCCAGATATGAAGCCTTCCCACGCCGCCTCGTTCACCGCCGCCATCATCCTGGCCGCCTCCGCGGCCGCGATTGCCGCCGTCACCAGTGCCGGACCGCCCGTCGACGCGATTTCCACCGCGGAAGCGCCGTGCGCGGCGAGCTGCTGCGGGGCGGGTTCGACCCCCGGCGAGGTCATCTCCATCGGCGCGGTCGCGGAAACCGCGCCCGGCGCTGATCACGGCGGGCCGGCTGCCTTTGAGATGATGAAGCAGCGGCTGGGGACGTGGTACGCCGCCGGTCCGGACGGCGAGCCCACCGATGAGATCATGAGCGAGTTTCGCCTGACGGCTGGCGGCTCGGCCATCATCGAGACCCTCTTCCCCGGAAAGCCGCACGAGATGATCTCGATGTACCACGTGGAAGATGGCCGCCTCCACATGGTGCACTACTGCGTGTTGAAGAACCGCCCGCACCTGATCGCCCACACGGGCTCGTCGGCGAACGAACTTGTCTTCCAGTGCGTTCCCAATGACCCGGCGGCCAAGGACGGGGCGGCGCACATGGGCCGCGGCGTCGTCCGCTACATCGGCACCGATCGCATCAGCAGCGATTGGAACAAGATCGAAGCCGGCGCCGTCGCCGAGGCCATGCACTTCGAGATGATCCGGGTCCCGGCCGGCGAATGAGCCACGACCCCGCGTCTTCATCGGCCGAGGAGTCGGACCTCGCCCGCCCTGCCGCCCGCCCTGCCGACCCCGCCGCCGACTCCAGGATCGACCCCGAGGCCCGGCCTGGCGGAACACCCACCGCGCCGGGCCTCGAGCGCATCCACCGGCACGAGTCGGGGCGGGTGATGGCGGTCCTGGTGCGTGAGCTCGGATCCATGGACCGGGCGGAAGACGCGCTGCAGGAAGCGTGGGCCCGGGCACTTGAGCACTGGCCGGCTGATGGAACGCCCGAACGCCCAGGGGCGTGGCTGTTGACCGTGGCCCGGCGGGCGGCGATTGATCGGGGGCGACGCGAAGGCCGGCGGGCGACGGTGGAAGACCAGGCCGCGGCTCGAACGCAGCGCGACCACGCGGCCCGGGCTTCGGCGGCCGCAGCGGAGGTGGACGACGCGATGGACGGGACGGTGCCAGATGAACGCCTGCGGTTGATCTTTACCTGCTGCCATCCGTCCATTGAGGCCGGCACGCGGTTGATTCTGACGCTGCGTTCCCTCGGTGGATTGCACGTGCCAGAGATTGCGGCGGCGCTCTTGATGCCGGTGGCGACCGTCAGCCAGCGATTGGTGCGGGCCAAACGGAAGATTGCGGGGGCAGGCATTCCGTTCCGCGTGCCAGAGGCCCGCGAACTCCCTGAGCGCTTGCCGGCCGTCCTGGCCGTCCTGACGCTGATCTTCAATGAGGGGTACGCGGCGAGCAGCGGCGACAGCGTGGTCCGCGCCGAACTCTGCGAGGACGCGATTCACCTCGCCCGCATGCTCACCCGGGCATTGCCCGACGAACCGGAAGCCCGCGGATTGCTGGCCCTGATGTTGCTGCACCACGCGCGGCGGGCGGGCCGAGCGGATGCGGCCGGCGTGCCGCTTCGCTTGCACGAACAGGACCGTTCCGGCTGGGACATGCGGGCGATTCACGAGGCGGAAGCCGAGCTTGACCGGGCGATGGCCGCCGGCCGTCCGGGGCCGCAACAGATCCAGGCGGCGATCGCGGCCTTGCACGCCACCGCCCCCAGCGCCGACGAGACCGACTGGGACCAGATCGTCCAGTTGTACGGTGCGCTCATGGCCCTGCAGCCCACGTCGGTTGTCGCCCTGAATCGGGCGGTGGCCGTGGCCATGCGCGATGGACCCGAGACCGGGCTCACGATCGTGGAGTCCCTGGCTGGCGATCCATCGATGCAGCGATTTCGCTACTTCCACGCGACGCGCGGCGAGTTGTTGCGGCAGATGGGCGACTTGGCGGCCGCGGCCAACAGTTTCGCCCGGGCGCTGGAGTGCACGAGCGGCGCGGGAGAGCGTGCCTTGTTGCACCGGTGGATTTCGGAGTGCCAGGCGGGTTGACACGTCGTCGTCGTCGTCGGTGGCGGTGATTCCGGCCGTGGCTCCGGCGGCGATTGCGGCGGCGGACACGCCTGCGGACACATCTGTGGGCACAACTGCGGCGTCGGCCACACCTGCGGACGCGGGCCTGTTGTTCTCGTCCGTCGCTGATCCCGCCCGCGGGCCGGCCCCTCAGTCCACCTGCGACTCGCGGACCGCGATGCAGTCAATCTCCACCAGCGCCCCGAGCGGGTTCTGCTTCACGGCCACCGTTGTCCGGGCTGGGTGGTGCCGCGCGAAGTACTTGCCGTACACCGCATTCATGCCGTCGAAATCTTTCATGTCCGACAGGAAGACGCCGCAGCGGACGACGCGGTCCATGCCGAGGCTGAGCTGTCGCAAGACCTCCGAGAGGTTCCGCAGCACTTGGTCGGTCTGCACCTCAATGGTGTCGCCGACAAGTTCACCAGTGACCGGATCGATGGGCGTCTGGCCCGACAAGAAGATCATGTCGCCCGCTTCAACGGCGTGCGAGTACGGGCCAATGGCGCGGGGAACGCCGGGGAGAACGTGGGGCTTCAGCATGATCGGGATCCGAGACGACGGGATTGAGTGATGGTGCCGGGCGAGCGTATCGCGAATGAGCGCGGCGCACACTTGCAGGAGATCACCAAAAATCAGCAGTGAAACGTTGACATGCTCAAAGTCGCTGGCATGATCTCGTCTTCCGCCACGGTGGCGGATCGTTGGCGGGCCCGTGCCCGCACCCGGAGACTCTCAGTGCTGACCCAATCCAATCACGAAGCGATCGACATTCGAATGTCCGCCCTCGTGGTGTCGGACAGCATGGCCGCCGGCCTTCCGGCTGGCTCGATGACCCCGCTGTCAGGCAGATGCCTGCACCACACGGCGTCGGCATTCGTCTCCGGATGACGCAGGACGGTCCTGCTGCATCCATACAACCAGTTGAACGACCGAATCACCTGAGGTGATGAATCGCGTTGCGTTGCGCACGGTGTGCCGACGCAAGCGGTGATGGATGTTCGTTGATGTGGCCCGCGCCGCATTTGCGACATCGGCCTTCTGTGGTTGGGTTTCCGTGCACGTTGCGATGCGCGCTTGTTGCGATCCACCAATGGGTGGCGCGATCGGTGCGTCATCTCCCAGACCGACCGGGGCTCAAGCTCGCACTTCCGCGGGTTCCCGTGCCCCCCTCAGCCCCCCGGGCCCATGTGAACACCATGACCGACCAAACCACCGCTGCCATCAAGCGTTTGCCGCCGGACGACATCACCTGCGGCACGTACCTCATCGTCCTCGAGACCGACATGTTCGCCCTGGTTGGGCGGTGCGATCCCTCGTCCAACTCCGGCGATCACGGGCGAACAATCCATCCCGACCGGGTTGTCGTGCCGAACACCGATCCCGAGCCACTCAAGGTGGTCGAGGTCTGCGTGCCGTTCGTGCTCGTGCGCGATTCGGAGCGCAATGTTTCGGTCGTCGACTTGCGTCGCTGCCGTGTGGCGTCGATGCCGGCGCCCATCGCGCGCCGGATGCGACGTGAATTGCGGGTGACGGCGGCGCGCCAACGCGGCGAGCTTGCGGAAATGTTCGGCGGTGAGTCGAACAACGCGTCGGAGAAGAAGAAGGGCAAGGGCCAGGCGGCCGCCAAGTCCAAGTCCAAGTCCAAGTCGAAGTCCAAGTCGAAGTCCAAGAAGCGTGACGACGACGACGGCGACGGCCTGGGCGAGGGCAAGGACAAGGGCAAGTGTCCGCGCCGGGCCAAGGCCCGTCAGGAAAGGAAGCGTCGGGGTACGGGCCGGAAGAAGAAAGCCGGAAACGCCCAAGCCAGCCGACGGAAGCGGAAGTGGTGGCGACGCAAGCGCTGAATTCCGCGGTGAACGGGCCGGAGCGGCCAGGGATGACGCTCCGGTCCGTTCGCTCGTTTTGTCGCCGGCGTAGCATGGGTCCATGCCTGACCACCCATCGACGTCTTCGTCTTCGTCTTCGGCCGATGCCGGTGCCCCGGTCACTCCCGAGCTCATCGCCGGGGCCACCGCCCGGCTCGGCGTGGCGATCGCCGCGGCCGGTGAGGTCGCCGAGATGGCCAGGGCCGTCTATCAGTCGCCAGACTTGGAGATCGATCGCAAGCCGGACGGCTCCGTCGTCACCGCCATCGACCGCAGCGGCGAGGAACGGATCCGGACCTTGGTCGCCGAGCAGTTCCCGGCGGACGACATCCTGGGCGAGGAGTTCGGCGGCGGTGGCGGCGAAGGCCCGTGGCGATGGGTGATCGACCCGATCGACGGCACCCGGTCGTTCACCCTCGGCATCCCGAGCTTCTGCACGCTGATCGGGATCGAGCACGCCGACCACCCGGGGATGAGCCTGGCCGGGTGCGCGAGCTTTCCCGCCACCGGCGAGCGGCTCGATGCGGTCCATGGCGGCGGCGCGACGTGGACGACGTTGAGCGGTCGGACGCGGCCGGCCCGGGTCAGTGCGGAGTCAAACCTCGGGAAGGCGACGGTCGAATTGGGCGCTCCGTCGAGTTTCCGGCGGCGCGGTCCGGCGGTTGAGCAGCGGCGGCGCGAATTGGTCGACGCGATCCATCGGACTCGCGGGTGGGACGACGGATACGCCTTTGCCTTGGTCGCCACCGGCCGGGTGGACGCGGCGGTGCAGTGCGGGCTGAGCCGCTGGGACATCAGTCCCTTCGACGTGATCCTGCGTGAGGCCGGCGGACGGTTGACCGATTGGGCTGGGGAGCCGGGACTGAACGGGGATGGAAACGTGATTGCGGGGCCGGCGGGATTGGTCGAAGGACTGTCGGCGCTGCTTCACTGAGCACGCGAATGTGCTTCGTTTCGCGGGCGTTGCCGCATGCCTGGGTGCGGCGGGGGACTTCGCGGCAGCGATCGCCGGACGCACGCCGCACGCCGCACGCCGCACGCTGTCACGTCCGCACGCCCGTTCCCCGCATCCTCGCCGCGCGCTTCGCCGAACGCTTCGTCAAGCACCTCGCCGAGGAAACCGCCGAGGAAACCGCCGAGCAAACCGCCGAGCAAACCGTCGAGCAAACGGTCGCTACTCGCACGCCCCCCACGCACCGAGCACGGCCAGGGTGTCGGTGAACCCGACGACGCCGTCTTCGTCCAGGTCCGCCGGGCAACCGGGGCACACGCCGAAACTCGAGAGCACGGTGAGCAGGTCGAGGATGTCGACCGAGCCGTTGCCGTCGAAGTCGGCGAAGCAGGCTGGTGGAGCCGGGTCAGGCAGTGGGCTCGTCCACGTACCGCGGCCGTAGGTGCCGACGATCAGGTGGTCGCGTTCGAGGTCGACGAAGAGGTCGCCGATGTTCACGTTCGGCAGGTCCGCCCCGTCCTTGATCCACGTGCCGCCGTTGTCGAAGCTGACCAGGACGCCGGCCCCGGTGCCGACGAAGAGCGTTGGTGGTTCGGTGCGCCAGTCCACAGCCAGGGCGGTTGCGCCCAAGCCATTCGGCAGATCGCCGGTCACATTCGCCCAGAACGCACCGCCAAAGGTCGTCTGCATCACCCGCACGCCGCTGGTCTCCCGCATCGAGAGGTAGGCGACGTTCGGGTTGTCCGGCGAAACGACGATGTCGGTGATGCGTTCGTCCGGCACGGAGTTGCCGCGGTCAATCCACTCGCGGCCATTGAACTGCCACACTTCACCCGTGCTCGAGCCCGTGTAGATCACGCCGCTGCCGTCCGGCGCGGGCGCGATCGCCGTCAGGACGCCCGAGCCGCCGATTTCGCCGGTGCTGATCGTCTCCCAGTCCGCGTCGCCGCTGGCGTTGGTCGTGCGCCACAGGCGGTCGGTCCCGCCGTACAGCGTGTCCGCCGCAACCGGATCCATGCTCAGGGGCGAGATGAAGCCGCGGGCATCGCCCTGCCATGGTCCGCTGATGTTCGAAAACGCACCGTCGATCCAGCGCTGCACGCTGAGCCGCACGTACGTGGTGTACTTCACGCCGGGATCCGCGTGGCTGTACGCGAGGTAGCCGCCGTCGCCCCCGATCAACTGCGGCCAGGCCATCGAGTTTTCGTCCACCCGCTCGATCGACCCGTTGTCCTGCGTGCCGCCCAGGATCCGGGCCCCGGGGAACGGGCTGATGCCGACGGTGTACTGCTGGGTCAGCATCAGGTCGCCGTTGCGGTTCACCCACGTGTCGCCGCCGTCACTCGATCGCCAGACCCCGCCGTCGTTGCCTTCCCAGATGGTGCCGTCGGGACCAAAGGCCATCGTGTGGTGGTCGGGGTGCGTCTGATCGCTCGCTTCGGTCGTGCCGGAGCTGATCTCGGCCCAGTTCTCGCCGCCATCGGTGGAACGGATGATGCCGGCCTCGGCGTAGATCGGGCTCACGCCGCCGGCGTACACCGTGTCGGCGTCGGCCGGATCGGCGGCCAGATACATGTCGTAGGAAGCCTGGGGCGTGGCGAAGCTGGGCGTGTTCGGGAGCAAGGTCCACGAGCTGCCGAAGTTGTCGGTGCGCCAGGTCCCGGTGACGGTGCCGCCGTTGGCGATGGCCACGTACGCCCGCTGCGGATTCGCCGGGCTCGTGGCCAGTTCCACGCGCGAGATGCCGCTGGACGGCAGGCCGTTGTTGGCGTCCGTCCACGTGAGGCCGCCATCGAGCGAACGCAGAACGCCCTCGCCCCGTTGGCCGGCCAGGAGTCGCAGCGGATTGGCCGCGTCCATCACGAGGGATGAAACACGGTCGCTGCCGATCGGACTTGTCCACGATTGGCCGCCGTCGGCCGACCGGTGGTAGCCGCGGCCGGCGTGGTGCATGACCTGCGGATCGGTGGGGTCGATGAGCAGCACGCTGGTCAGGTCGCCGATCGCGGCGGCGGTCGTCAGTTGGTCCCAGGTCGTGCCGCCGTCGGTCGAACGGAAGATGCCATCGCCGCGGCTGCGGGTCTGGTACTCGCCGGTGCCCAGAAAAATGGTGTCGTGGTCGACGGGATGGATCGCCAGCGCGCCGCCATTGAGCGTGGGCAGTTCGTCGGTGAGGGGCGTCCAGGTGTCGCCGCGGTCCACGGTCTTCCAGGCGCCGCCGGAAGCCGAGACGATGTACACGATGTCGGGGTTGGTCGGGTGGGGCGTGATGCCGACGACGCGTCCGCTGGCGTCGTCGTTGCCGGACCAGAACTCGCTGACGATCGGACGCGGCCCGACCGGCGTGTAGTTCATGGGATTGCCGGCATCCGAGAGTCCGGCCGCCTGGCCAAAGACCGCCTCGGCCGACCAGTTGGGGACGATGTCGCCGATGATGCGCGGGTGGCCCGGCGGCGGCGGCCCGACGTCATTCGGGCGCCGGCCGGCTTGGCTGACCGGGCCGACGAGGACGGCCGGCGTCTCGGCGTGCGTGCCGGGATATCGGGCCTCCATCTCGGCGGCTCGTGCGGCCAGGAGCGTCGCGGTCGAATCGGCGGTGGTCTCGCAGCCGGTGAGGGTGATGAACCCCAGGCTGGCGGTCGCGGCCGCGGCGGTGACGCCCACGGTGGCTCGAATGGGAGCGCGATCCCCGAAACGGGACGACGACTGCGGCGGCTGGGGCATGTGGGGGATTCCGAGGGGGACGGGCTCGAGCTTGGATCGAGGGGGGCGGCCGAGGCCGTGGCGGGTGTGGCGGGTGTGGCGGCGGCGGTGGCGGTGGCGCGGGCCGATGACCAGCCGCCACGAGCAGATTCACCCGGACTCAGCCTTCACTTCGTCCTGCTCGGGGGGATGGATCCAGTCGAGCCAGCAACTGGGCGGATCGGCGTGGCGATTCGGGGGAGCTGGTGCGGAGCGTGGAGTCGCTTCCCGGGGGCAACGGCGCGATTTCGGCAGCTTCGGCGTGCGGGCAGCGTGATCGCCGGGCGATCATCCCTCCGCGGCAGTCGGCCCGGCGTGAGCGGCGACCGTTGGCTTCTGGATCGGCGTCGGCATCGGCTCTTTGGAGCTGCTCTTTGGGGCGGCCAGGGTGCTGCGCTCCCCCCGCCGCTCCCCCGTCGCTCGCCCCCACCGCTCACGCCAACCGGTCGAGCATCTGCGAGGCCATCCCCAGGACGAGCATGAACCCGCACATGTCGGTCACCGTCGTCAGGATGGGGCCGCTGGCCAGTGCCGGGTCCAGCTTCAGGCCCCGCAGCAGCAGCGGCACGCAGCCGCCGATGGACACCGCGACCACCGTGTTGATGGCCAGCGCGGCCCCCACCACCAGGCCGAGGGCTGGATTGCCCTGCCACGCCCAGGCGCCGAGTCCGAGCAAGGTGCCGAGCACCGCTCCGTTCACCAGCCCGACCATGACTTCCTTGCCCCACACGCGCAGGACGTCCGACGGACGCGAGACGTTGAGGCTGAGTTCGCGCATCGACACCGCCACCGCCTGGTTGCCCGAGCAGCCGCTCATGTCGCTGATGATCGGCAGAAACACGGCCAGGGCGATGACCGCCTCCAGCGTGTCTTGATTGAAGGCGATGATGCTCGCGGCCATGATGTTCAGCACGATGTTCAGGCTGAGCCACGCCAGGCGACGACTGCTCCGCAGCACCAAGGGCATGCTGCGCAGTTCTTCGCCGCCCACAATGCCGAGGGCGCGTCGCAGGTCGCTTCCGCCGCGCTCCGCCATCGCGTCTTCGACCGCCGCGGCTTCCAGAACGCCGAGCAGTTGATTGTTCTCATCGAGGACCGGCGCCCCCAGGTAGTTGTTCTTCTGGAAGAACGCGTGGAGTTGCGGCAGTTCCGCCGTCGCCTCAACCGAAAGCGGATCGGGGATCATGATCATGGCGATCGGTCGATGCCGGGGACTCAGCAGGAGGTCGCGTAGACGCAGCACCCCGACCAATTCGTTCTGCGGTCCGGTCACGTACACGTACTGGACGTCGTAGTCGCGCTGCTCATCGGCATGGTTCTGCATCGACGCGACGACATCGCCGACCGAATGGTCCAGCGGGAAGGCCAGAAACTCGCGAATCATCAAGCCGCCGGCGGTTTCGTCGCCGTACTCCGACAGCTCGCGAATGCTTGCGGCTTCTTCGGGTTCGAGTTGGGCGAGCACCGCCTCGGGATCGTGCAGGTCCCGCACGATGTCGGCCTGCTCGTCCGACGGAAGCTCGTGGACAATCGCCGCCGCCGCCTCGGGTTCGAGGTGGTCAAGGGCGCGAACCGCCTGGATTTCCGGCAGCGTCTCGATGACGTCGGCCGCGGAACTCGCTTCGATCGAGCCGAGCAGCCGGTCGCGGTCGGCTTCGGACAGGCCGCCGACCAGGTGGGCGATCTCATCGGACGGCAGCGCGTCCAGCGTGGCCGCGGCCTCTTCGCAGCCGGCCGCCGTCTCCAGCAGCGACATCAGCTCCCGGGACGTGGGAACCGGCGTCGTCTCGTCGACGTCTTGGTCGATGGAAGCGGGATCAAGATCGGCGGAAGGCATGGCGGTGGGCGTCTCGGGCGGGGCGTGGCGGGATTTGGTCTTGGCGTGGCGTGGCGTTCAGCGTGACGGGCGGCGGGCGACGGGCGACGCGCGACGTGCGACCCAGGCGTCTCATCGGCTCGGGCCGCCGTTCGGCTCCCGATTCAGCGGGGCTTGGTCTCCGTCGGCGGCGACCTTCGCCGTCAGTGATCCAGGTGCACCTCGCCCGCGCTGTCCACCAGGATCACGCGGTTCAGGCCCTGGGTCAGCCGGTCGATGCCCTCGGCAAAGCCCGAATCGTCCTCGGCCGTGGCCGGGGGTTCGTAGCCCAGCAGCACAATGGCCGCCCGCCGCGACTCGCGGCGGATCACCGCAACCGGATCATCGCCGACGAACATCGCCGGTGTCGCATCGATTCGCGACGTCTTGATCAATTCGCCGAGGTGTTTCATCACCTCTTCGCGGGCCGCCTCATTTTGGACCACCCGCATCAGCCGCACGCGTCGTCCGCGCCAGCCCGGGTTTCGGGTGAGCAGGTGCGCGAGCAACAGCATGAGTTCGCCGTTCGACCGCCCCCGCCACCACACGTCGATGGTGCCGCGCGGCGGCTTCCAGGCCGTCTCGTCCCCCGTCGTCGACTTGACGATCAGCACACTCCGGTCGAGGGCCGAGAGTGTCCGCAGCAGCCCGCAGAATCGGTGCAGCCGCTCGCGAGACTGCGGCCAGCCGATCAGCACCGTGTTCGGTTCGAGGCCGCCAAGGCCGTGGGCCTGCACCAGCGACACGATGCCGTCGCGGACGGAATCCGACACGACCACCGCCGGGAAGGCCGAGACTTCTTGCTCGCGGATGTAGCGCAGGAGCACATCGCGCTGGTTCGCCCGCCGCTGGAGCAGGTCGCGGACGTCGCCCTCAATGACCAGGCCGACGGTCTGCAGTCCGGTGCTGGCCGTGATCCAGTGCCCGTAGACGGCCAAGTGCCGACGCGTGTCGCTCGCCCCGCCCAGGGTCAGCAGCATCGGCCGCCAGTTCTTGGGGTGGTAGAGCTCTTCTTCCAAACGCATCAGATTGCGGCGGACCCGCTCAAAGGCCAGGCCACTTCGCAGGTCGCCCCAGCCCGCTTCGATTTCGCGCTGGCTGATCAGGTAGTAGAGGCAGGTCATGCCGGCAATGGACAGCAGCGCCCACGACCAACTGATCATGAACATCACGGCCACGCAGAGGACGGTGCCGGCGAGTGAGACGGTCCAATGGACGAAGCGGAAACGCGGCCGGTAGCTCGGATTCTGAATGAAGGCTTCGTAGAACGTGGCCAGATTCAGCGTGCCGTACGTGATCATGAAGGCCATCGTGATCACCGGGGCGATGGCGTCGAGGCTGCCGAGCAGGATGCAGCCCTGGGCGATGATCGCGGTGACCACCGTCGCCCGCCGCGGCTCGGACGCCGGGCCACTGCCCTTGGCGAACGGGCGCAGTGCCGGCAGCACGTTGTCGCGGGCAAAGGCCTGCAGGATCCGCGGGGCCCCCATCATGCTGCCGAGGGCCGAACTCAGCGTCGCAGCAAAGACGCCGGCGGTGATGAGCCACGGGACGACGGCCACGTCGGCCATGACCAGGGCTTCTTCTTGCAGCACCTCGCGCTTTCGCACGCCGCCGATCAGCAGGGCCAGGCCCAGGTAGATGACGCCGGTGAACAGGACGGCAAGCAGCGTCCCGCGCGGAATGGACTTGGCCGGATCGCGCAGATCGCCGGACATGTTGGCCCCGGCCATGATGCCGGTCACCGCCGGGAAGAAGAGGGCGAACATCGTCACCCACGTCATGTCGTCGGCGTAGCTGGCGTCGAGGTTGGCCGTCCACGTGGGCGGGTCGAATTGTTGGGCCGCACCGATGGTGAACGAGATCAGGCTGGCCACGAGCACGGCCAGAATGCCGTACTGCACCTTGATGGCCCAGCCGGCGCCGATGAAGACGCAGACGAAGACCACAAGATTGGTGATCGTGGCGATGGCCGCGAGCGAGAGGCCCACGTCGACCGTGGCCCGGACCGCTTCGCTGAAGCCGATGACGTAGAGCGCGACGCTGATCGCTTGCGCGACGAAGAACACCAGGCCGATCGTGCCGCCGAACTCGACGCCCAGGCTGCGGCTGATCAGAAAGTACGCCCCGCCGGCCTCGGTGCGCGTATTCGTGGCGATGGCCGAGAGCGAGAGCGTGGTGAGCAGCGTGATGAGTTTGGCCGCGAGCACGATGATGATCGCGCGCACAATTCCGGCGTTGCCCACGACCTCGCCAAAGCGGAGGAACATGATCACGCCGAGGATCGTCAGGACGCATGGCGTGAAGACGCCGCCGAAGGTCCCGAACCGCCTGCTGTCGCCGCTGGTACGCGGTCCCTTCTCAGTGGCCATCAAGGCGGAAGGGTAGCAGGGGTGCGGCGGAGGTGGCGGTTGCGGTTGCGGTGGGGGTGGCCGTGGTGGTGGCGGTAGAGGTCGCCGAGGTCGCGCGGGGTCGGCGCTCTGTCATCGGGCGGTCGATTCGATTGGCGACTCGACTGGCGACTTGACGGGCGACTCGACGGGCGACTCGACTGGCCGACGAACCTTCGTACGGGCGGAGACAAGCACCCGCGTCGAGAGAGCAGCCCAAGCGGTCCGGTACGTCAGGGGCGCGTCTGACCTGACTGCATGAGGCTCAGTCCGAGGCGAAGGCCAGGCAGTCGATTCCGGGAGGTGTGTCTTGCTGGTCTTCCTGCGACCGCACAGGTCCGTGCGTCTGCATCGAACGCGCGCGGTCGCATTGCGACCATCGAGGACCACTTCGGAACCGAAGTCTCGTCAAAGGCCGCGGACGTGCGAGTTTGGATTTCTCAAGGAATGTCGCGGCAGCCGGCATCGACATGACACGAACGATGTGCCGGGGTTCACCGACGCTCTTCGCGTCAACGATTCACCCTCTTGGAGATTTGCTCAATGAGCCCCTTCCGATCGCTCCGCATGAACGTGTTCTATCAGGCCGTCGCTGCATTCTTGATGATGTTCACGCTCGTGGCCCAGGCCCACGCGCAGTCATTGGACTGTCAATTCACCGGGGAAGAGTCCAGCCAACTGACCGAGGTGATGAGAACAACAGACGTGTCATCATCTTGGGTGACAGACGTGTGTGAGGATGGCACTTTGATCTATCGTTACATGCAGACCGAGTATGTGACTGCCCTCATGTGCCGAACCACGACCAAGTTCATGGAAAGTCCCGATGGAACGGATTGCTTGCCGGTGGTCGAGCGATACTGCTATTGGGAGCTGGTCAGTTCATCGGTGCTCCAGACTGCCGGTGAGTATTGCTGGGAAGACTTCCGAGATGAATGCTGCGCGCTTGTCGGCACGGAGTGGGAGTTTGAATCGGGTGGCACCGAGATCGATCGCGAAACTCGTCACGAGGACTACCTGTGTCCGGACGGACAAATGGGCGTTCGCAGCACCGTGATCAAGACCTACTTCGTCAAGCGACGAGTGATGACAACCTATACCTACGAGAACGTTGACCCGACCGGTCCGTGTGAAGGCATCGTCTGTGGAACGTTGGTGGCCTACGGCCCGTGGGAATGGATCGAAGAGCGCACGGAAACGGAAGTCACGATCTACTGCCCCGAGGAGCCTGAGGAACCAGGCCAGCAGTCGTGAACCGTGTTCGCTGAAGCGAACTCCGTGGCGCCGGCTGTCCGAGGCCGACGCTGGAGTCCGGCGCCGCGGCCGTCGACAATGAAAACAACGTTTGCCGTCAATGGCGGGAAACGGTTCGCCGATCGGGCGGTCGTGCCACGGGGAGCACGACCGCCCGATTTCGTGCGCGCTCTGCATGCCTCTGGACTCCTGGTTCGCCGCCGTTGGATCGACCGCGGGTGGGCTGTTCTTCGGGGCCCATCATCGGTCATGAGCGAGCCGAAATTGCCCGGTGGATCGGGTTTCAGGCAGTGAATCGCTCACGATGGGATCTACTTCCCTCGGATTCGGGATGGCCCGCGGGATTGCCAGGATCATCAGGATCATCAGGATCATCGGGCGAGCGTTCTCGAAGCTTTTTCGGCCGGTTGGACGATCAGGTTTCTTGGACGCGTGAGCGTCTGTGGCCATGTGCGCACCGTCTGCGCGGCGGCCGAAGAGCCTTGGGTCGGGACGAGTGGAGTCGAGCATGATGCAGTACAAGAACTTTGTTTCGAGCCGAGCGAAGAGCCCAACAAGAAGTGGAGTGGTTGCGGGGTGGACATCGTCCGTCCCACGCGGCCCGTGGACCACGGCCGCGGCGTTCATCTTCACCCTCGGCATCACCGCCGCCGTCGCCACGCCCGCCGCGGCCCTCGGCGGCACTTGCAGTTGCCCGTCCGACGTCACCGGCGATGGAACGGTGGACTTTGTCGACGTCACCACGGTGCTCAGCGACTTTGGTGCGTGCACGCGTGAGTGCGCGGCGTGCGACTCGGACATCAACGGCGACTGCAACGTCGGCATCGTCGACCTCATTCTCGTCCTCAGCGATTGGGGGGCATGCCCGGGTTCGCAAACCGATCCGGGCGAGACCTTGGCCGGGGCCACCGACCTGGGCGTGCTCGGCGACGGCCCGGTCGGAGGATGCGCTCGGCTGACGGCTGGCGATGTGGACGTGTTTGCATTGGAAGTGGCGGTGGAACGCCGGATCTCCGTGCTCGTGGATGACCGCGACGGGGGCGCACGCGTGCAGCTCGTGGCCGACGTCAACGGGGACGGCATCTACGGCGCTGGGGATGCATATGTGTCCGTCGACGAGCCCGGTGCCGCCAACATCACGTTCGAGAAGGACCTGACGCCAGGGACGTACTGGATTCGGCTCGAAGAGGCACACGGTCCGACCACGTATACGCTCGCCGTGACGTCGGCCGCGTTGCCGGTGACGACCCCCGCGGATCCCGGCGGCCAGCTTGCCGGCGCGATCGAGCTTGGGCCGGTGGACGATGGCCCGCGCACGCTCTCCCACGCCGTCGGCCCGTACGACGCCCGGGACATTGTGGCCTTCGACGTCATTGCTCCGCTCGAGCTCGCGGCGGACGTGATCGGGCTGACCGACGCGATCCGGTGTGCGGTCGGGGCGGACATTGATGGCAGTGGTGCGATCATCGGCAACGGGGCGGTGGCTTCAGACGAGGCGATGATCTACGCCGCGGGCGTGGGCGACATCGGCGGCACGGTCGACCTGGTCCCGGGCCGGTACTGGCTGCTTCTGAACCGATTCTCGACGCTCGACGGCACCGGCTTCACCGCCACGCTCTCGGCCACCCCCCTGCCGATCAGCGTGCCCGAAGATCCGGGCGACACGCTCGCCACGGCGGCAGATCTTGGCGTGGCGGGCGGTGCCCCGCTCTTCATCGACGAGGTCTACGGGGCCTACGACCGAGCCGACGTGGTGCGATTCACGGTGGACGCCGCGCGCCGCGTCAGCCTCGAGCTCTCGGGCCGAACCGACGGTGGCCGATTCGATGTATTGGCCGATGTCGATGGCGACGGAATGGCCGAGCCGAGCGAGGAACTGCGCACGCGCTCGTCGGCCGGCATCGGAACGATCACGGAGACCGTGGACCTGGGCCCTGGCACGTGGTGGGTCCGGGTGGGACCGGAGTCCGCCGGGTCCGCCTCTCGCTACCGGCTGACCGCAAGTCCGACCCCGCTCGAGATCACGCCGACGAGCGATCCTGGTCCGGCCGTGCTCTCGGCCTGGCCAATGGGCATCCTCGGCGGCGCCGCGCTCGTGGAACGAGAGATCGTTGGCCCGTACGACCGGATCGATGCCTACCGGGTGGATGTGGCCAGCGCGAGTTCGGTGGTCGTGCGCTGCGATGAACGGTCAGACGGCGTGCGGCTGTCGCTGCGGCGCGATGACGACGGCGACGGCATCCTTGAAGTGACGGAGATCCTCGCGATCGCGGTCGACGACGACGGCGGCGCGGTGGAGCTCACGGCCGACCTCAGTGCCGGCCCGGTGTACGTCCACATCGAATCCGCCACGCCGCAAGCCAGCACGGCGTACCGGTTGGACGTGCGGGCGGAGTGAGGGCGGAGTGCGAAGTGCGGAGTGCCGAGTGCGGGCGAAGCGAGGGGTGCGGGCCGCGGTCGCGTCCGAGACTCGATCCGTGGGTTCAGTGTCCCCCGCACCCGCACCGGAGATCGGGCGTGCCCAACCCGTAAGTGGCCCCGGTGTGTCCGAACGTCGTGCTTCCAATCCGGCCGCTGCCAATCGGGCTTCCAGGCGGCGGGTCGAACTCGCTTGGGACGGGCGGGGCGATGTCGAACCGGCGGTCGAGGTGCCGCGTGATGATGCGGCGGAGGTCCTGGCTCACGGGGTCGCCGCCGAG